>JBJEPW010000011.1:0-13173 GCA_051881435.1 Candidatus Fimenecus sp.
TATTCAGAATGCCGCAGATACCGCCGATATAATTGCCCGTGCCGATGACTGCGCCTGTATTATAACAGTTAAGCAAATTACCGTTGTAATTGTTTCCGCACACGCCGCCGACAGCGGTCGTACCGCTGACCGTGCTTGCGCTATAACAGTTTTCCATTGTGCCGTATTTTGCGCCGCACACGCCGCCGACACGGTTAGAACCGCAGAAATAAGAATCAACAACACCCACATTGGAAATCTTACCGCTTGTGCCCATATATCCGATTAAACCTACATTATTTGCGCTTGAATCATTGAAATACAAGCCGCTTACCGTATGGTTTTGTCCGTCAAAGGTGCCTGCGTATCCTGTTGAAGAAGAATTTCCTATGGGAGTCCAGGCTTTGAAACCGCTTGTATCATCTGCCAGGGCACCGTCCGCTTTCAAAACGCCTGTATTTACGGTGATATCGTTTACAAGAACTGCATTGGCAGAAAGGTTTTGCTCTGTGCCGTCGGTCAGCTTACCGTTGACGAGGGCGGCAAACCAATAAAGGTTGCCTGCGTTCTTTATCTGATACACGCCGTCAATCAATTCGGCAGGCTCGAAGCTACCGCATATCGTGCAGAATCCGTCATTTTCATAAACATGGTCGGCATAAACATTCTCTTTTTCCGTGTTTGAATACTCCGCATTTTCAGGCTCGCCGGGATTACCGATACAACCGGGATATGTTGCATTACAATACACGGTGCCGTGGGTATTATCAAGGACAGGAGAAGCGTCAGTACCGATGGTCTGATACCATTTTTGTGTGCCGTCTGTTGCTCCGCCTGCCAAGAGGTAAGCCACCTCGCCGCTTGCAAATTGCTCTGTGGTTTTGCCCTCGGTTTTTTCTGCTGTCTTGTTGTTTGTGCCCACAGCATTTTTGTCGCATTTACTGCTGTCAAAGTAGCAGTTGGAGATTGTGTCGTGATTCACTCCACACACGCCGCCGACAGTAGAATTGGAAGAACCGCTGACTGTACCGGTGCTGTAACAATTCTCCATTTTACCGTTATTCAAAATTCCACACACGCCGCCGATATAATAGCTCGTACCGATAACTGCGCCTTTGTTGTAACAATTTATAAGATTTGAAGAGCCGGAATTGTCTCCGCACACACCGCCGACAAGGTTAGAACCGCTGACCGTGCTTGCGCTGTAACAGTTTTCAACTGTGCCGTCTTTTCTGCCGCATATTCCGCCGATACGGAGAGAACCGCGGAAATAAGAATCAACAACACCCACATTGGAAATCTTACCGCTTGTGTCTATATATCCGAATAAGCCTACAAAATCTCCTCTTGAATCATTGAAATACAAGCCGCTTACCGTATGGTTTTGTCCGTCAAAGGTGCCTGCGTATCCTGTTGAAGAAGAATTTCCTATGGGAGTCCAGGCTTTGAAACCGCTTGTATCATCTGCCAGGGCACCGTCCGCTTTCAAAACGCCTGTATTTACGGTGATATCGTTTACAAGAACTGCATTGGCAGAAGAGTTTCGCGCTGTGCCGTCGGTCAGCGTACCGTTTACGAGAGCGGCAAACCAATAAAGGTTACCCGCGTTCTTGATTTGATATACGCCGTCTTTTAATTCGGCAGGTGCATAACCGCCGCACACAGTGCAGAATCCGTTTTCATAAGCATGGTCGGCATAATACGATTTTTCTGTGTTTTCATACACAGAAGATACCGGCTCGCCGGGATTACCGATACAACCGGAATATGTTACATTACAATACACCGTGCCGTGGGTATTATCAAGGGTCGGGTAATCGTCTGTACCGAGGGTTTGATACCAGCTTTGTGTACCGTCACTGACGCTGTTGTTCAAAATGTAAGCAATCTCACCGCTTGCAAACTCCTCTGCGGTTTTGCTCTCGGTTTTTGTAACTTTGCCGCTGTTTAAGCCCACAGCGTTTTCATCGCATTTATCGGTGTCGAAATAGCAGTTGGAAATTGTACCGTTGCTGCCGACAAATCCGCAAATATTACCGACATAAGAAGCTTCGGAAGCGCTCAACAAACCGATATTATAACAGTTTTCTATTGCGCCTTTATTCAGAATGCCGCAGATACCGCCGATATAATTGCCCGTGGCGAAGACTGCGCCTGTATTATAACAGTTACTTATGGCGCCGCCGTAATTGTTTCCGCAGATACCGCCGACAAAGTCAGTACCGTTGATTGTGCTTGTGTTGTAGCAGTTTTCCACTGTGCCGTATTTCGCACCGCAGATACCGCCGACGCGCGCACCACCGACAAAGAAGGAATCAACAACACCGACATTGGAAACCTTACCGTTTGTACCTATGCTTCCGAATAAGCCTATGTTATTTGCGCTTGTATCATTGAAAAACAAACCGCTTACCGTATGGTTTTGTCCGTCAAAATTACCTGTGTACCGAGTGGGATACTCTCCGATAGGCATCCAGACTTTACCGCCGAAAACACCGTCTTCATTCATAATGCTTGTGTTTACAATAATATCGTTTACAAGCACCGCATCAGCAGAGGTGTTTTGCTCTGTGCCGTCCTTCAGCGTACCGTTAACAAGGGCAGAGAACCAATAAAGGTTACCTGCGTTCTTGATTTGATATATGCCGTCTGTAAGTTCTGCAGGTTCATAGCCATCGCACATCGTGCAGAATCCGTTTTCATAGTTATGGTCGGCATAGATCGTTTCCGATGTGTTTGCATACACATCAGAAGGCTCACCGGGATTGTTCACACAACCGGGATATCTCAATTTGTGATACACTGTACCGTGGGTGTTATTCAGGGTAGGTACGCTATCTGTACCAAGTGTTTGATACCACCTTTGTGTGCCATCGGTTACACCGCTGTTCAAAAGGTAAGCAACCTCACCTGATGTAAACTGCGCTTCTGTTGCTTGTGTTACACCTGATGAAGGCGCAGAACCGAGAGGATTCAAATAATAGAAGTTCGTAACCGTTATCGTACCGGATGACTTTCTGCTGACAATATTTCCGCCGGCAGTATTGACGCCGAAGGTTGCCGAAATATAACAATTGCTTACAGTTGTAGCGCTTTGCGTCCAACCGACTACACCTGCACAGTTGAAGGTTTCCGAGCCGTTTATTGCGCCTGTAAATGCGCAGTTGTTTATTATTACTTTTCCGTCTGCAATACCGACAAAACCGCCGTGCGTTCCGTCGCCCGATACGGTTGAGTTGATGGTTACATCAGATACGCAGTTTTCAAGTGTCGTGGGAACCTCCCCTCCGGCCGGAACATGCATTATAAAACCGGCGGCATACTTATCCGCAGCTTCAATGGTACCTGTAACCGTAAGGTTTTTAATTGTACCGTTTTTAACATAACCAAAGATTGCAACATCTTTGCTTCCGCTCTGATTTACTGTGATTTTATAACCGCAACCGTCAAAGGTGCCTTGGTACGCATAGCTGCTTGTGCCTATTGCAATAAAATTACGGCTGCCAAAATCAATATCGTTTGTGAGAACTGCATTTGCATAGGTGTTTTCTCTGTTATCGTTTACATAGTTCGCAAACCAGCAAAGGTTACCTGCGTTCTTAATTTGATATACGCCGTCTGTAAGTTCGGCAGGCTCATATTCGCCGCAAATGCAAAATCCGTTCGTATAGTTATGATTTATTTCTTCTAAATTACCGTTATTGATGAATGTGCCGTTGTTAATAACTGTGCCGTTATTGGTAAACCCATTGTTGTTAATAATCGTGCCGTTATTGGTAAGGGTTACACCGTCAGGGACCGTAAGGGTTACTCCTGCCGGAATAACCAATGTTTTTCCTTCGGGGATTGTAATATCGGCAGGAAGGGTTAAATCACCGTAAACTTCAAGCGTTCCGTCTTCATTCACTTTAATTCCGGAGCTTGTGCCAAAGTTTCCGTTGGTTGCGGTTACGGTGCCGCCCAACAGGATGCAAACACCGTCCGTATTGTTTAGACCGCCGCCGATGTCCGAACCGCCGTTGTTGCCGTTCGCCGTAACAGTACCGCCGTTGATAATGACTACACCGCCGTTGCCGGAAGATCCGTAAAGATTTTTGCCGCCGCCGATACCGGAACCGCCGCTGTTATCTATGGCGGAAGCATTGATTGTACCGCTGTTAATAATAATTGTTCCGCAGTTATCCAATAATTCCGAGCCTATACCGGCGCCGCCACTTCCGCCCACCGCATTCAGCGTACCGTCGCCCTCAATAATCAGCGTTCTGCCCTCACCGACGTTAACGCCGGCTTTTTCATAGCCTGCTTTGAGTGTATTTGTGCCTTCCAGAATCAGCGTAACCTGACCGCGGCTATCGACACCGCCCACCGACAATGCATAGGTGTAATTATCAGAAGTACGGTCAATGGTTAAGTCCTTCGCCTTGATTGTAACCGGAATATCCGTGTTAATATGAAGCTCGTTTGTTTTTGTGGAACCGGTCACCGTTAAGACCTTTGCAGGGTCAACATTTACTATAACCTGACTGCCGTAAGAAATCTTTATTTTACCGGGATTGTCTGCATCCGATGTGATAATGATTCCGCCCTGGCTTATATCAAATATATAATCAAACTGCACGCCGCAATGCTCACATATACCGGTTTCGGCAGAAAGATTATGGCCTAATTTTGGAACCGTAGTTAGAATCGAGTTGTTGCAAACGGTACAGGTTTTTTCTGTATAGCCGTCTTCTGTGCATGTTGCAGGACTTTGGATTTCTTCACCCCAAACATGGTCGCAGAAAGTAAGGGCAAACTCGCTCATCTGCATAACATCTGCACCTTGGTTTGCAGTGATTTCCAATTTATAGTACTGATACGCCGTCGTTTCTTTTTCAAACACATAACTGTATTTTGTGTAGTTTACATCCTGCAAAACCGTATCGTCGGTAACGCTGTGAATTGTTTCCCATGACGGGTCGCCGTCTGCCGTATAATCATTGCAACCGTACAGTGTCCAGCTTTTGGGGTTTCTTCCGTTCTCATCCTCATTATCGTTCGCGGTTGTAATATCATAACCGCTGACAAATACAGGAGAGTCCGTTTTGAAAATTACATAGAGCGTACCGCTCATGGTCACGCACCATTTTGTTTCGGTGTCCCCATCGAACAGATTTTCGTGACCTTCGCCGTCAAAGCCGCCGGAACCTTCAAGTACGGTATATTGTACCGTCGAATCCGCACCGTCTTCTCCCAAGGATAACGCTGTTAAGGGGAACATCGTTATCACGAGGCATACTGCAAGAAGTATGCTTAAAATTCGTTTTTTCATTTAACGCACCTCGTTCTTCCTTTTAGTTTATTTAAGTTGCATTATTATACTTTTGCAAGGTAATATTTATGACATTATATTGCATTTTGATACATTTTTGCAATAGACTTGGCGTGAAATGACATTAAAACGGCGTGAAATGACATTAAATCGAAAAAATCCCCCTCTTACGAGGGGGAAAATCCGTTTTTTATATATTTTCGGTTTTTGAAAAGTTACCCAAATAATACAAAAGCGCTTTATCGGCAAAAATGCTGTTTTTAGTGAATTCTATTTCAGAAATATCAAAGATAATACAGCCGCAATGTCCCTTAAATGTGGGGAAACAAATAACTTTTATATACTTATCGATTTCAGGGCTGTAATCAATGATTTCCAACGTTTCTCCGTAAAGTGTGGAACGGCCGTAAACTCGCAGCCACTTGGAATCCATATTCGCAAATAAGCTGCCGAAAGAACTGCCGATTAGTGTTTCAAGGGGCAGTCCTTCAAGCTTTGAAAGCGCTTCATTGCCGTATCGGAAAATCCAATCCACCGCACGGCTTTCTTCATTGAATATCATTTCAATATCCGTAAACGCAAAGGGCAGCATATCAAAGCTTTTGTAATATGCGCGGTATTCCTGTGCCGTGACAGGAATACCTTTCTCGGAAAAACCGCTGATAATGTTTTTCTGAATTGCACGGAACTGCTCAATGATTTGTTTTTTCTTTCGCAGAGCGTATTCCAGCGACTCACCGTTTACAAGGTTAATTCTGTCGGTAATATTATGTATTGCCTTAGCGGAAACGATACATCCGCGATGCACCTTTATAAAGCAGTCGCCGAGTTGTTCTTCAAGCTTTGAAATTGCTGTTCTCGTTTTATACACCGTATCGCCTGAAATATGAATTTCGGTAGTTTTTCCGTCTGCAAGAACATAAAGAATCGAACCAACTTCAATGATTACCTTTTTTCTCTTTGAAATGATTGTTATATAATTTGTTTTTTGCAAATCAAACACCTCATTCGTCCGTCAAAACAACATCAAAACTATATATATTATGCACTTTTTTCTGTTTCATGTCAATAAAAGTGTTATACGGTTTAACAAGGTATTTCTCCTCACTTTTTAACAATTTCAAACTGATTTTTATTGCATTTAAGCACTCCAGCTCGGCGCAGTTTTCCGATTTCCGCTGAAAGTCCGCTGCGGTCAACGCCCAGGTAATCCGCAAGTTCCTGCCTGTCAAAGGGAATTGAAAAACAGTTGCTACCCTCTTTTTTCGCCTGCAAAAACAGATATGCCATCAGTTTTTCTTTGGTGGTGCGCTTTGACATAATTTCCATTTTTTGATGAAGCAACAAATTCTTTGACGCAATTATTTTTATCATATTAGTAATCAATTTACTTTTGAATGCACAAACAGGGGCGCTCGAATCAACAAATGATTTAAAATTAAGCATTAGAACGGTTGTATCCGTCTGCGCATATGCATCAATGGGCACATAAGGAACATCGGCGCATGCGAAAGCCTCTCCGAACATCTCCGACGGCTGAACGGTTGCCACGATACTGCGTGTACCGTAGTAATCGGTCCGTGAAATCTGCACCGCACCCGAAAGCACAATGCCGATATATCCTGCTTTTTCGCCCTCTGCAAAAATGATTTCGTTTTTGCGGTATGTTACTGTTTTTCCCTTTAAGCATACAAGAATTTCGGATATTTCTTTTTCTGATGCGCCCTCAAATAATGGGCATTTTTCTAAAACTCCATAATATTCCTGCATAAAATCCTCTCTTTTGTTGAAAATTCAACATACATTGTGTCCTTATTATAGTACCATAGGGTAACGGAAATAATCCGAACTCGTCAAAAATGCAGTATTAAAGCGACAAATCTCATCTTTACTCCAAGCATTTTTGATGCTTTGCAGTTTATCGTGTGCAGATTTGGTCTTAATCGAGGCATAAAACGCAGTTAATCCTTTCGGATTAACGAGTATTTTAACGAAGAGTAAGGGCAAATCCGCCACGAGAAACCGTGGTTCGGATTATTACCGTTACCCTATACACAAATCAACAAGGAGGAATTCAAAATGATTAGAAAAATCATAAAAATAGATGAAGAAAAGTGCAACGGCTGCGGTGCTTGCGCCGAAGCCTGCCACGAGGGCGCAATTCAGATGATTAACGGCAAGGCAAAGCTTACCCGTGAAGATTACTGCGACGGATTGGGCGACTGTTTGCCCGCCTGCCCTGCAAATGCGATTTCATTTGAAGAAAGGGAAGCCCCCGCATACAATGAAGCGGCAGTTCTTGCCGCCAAAGCCGAAAAAGCAAAAAATGCGGCGGCTCCTCTGCCCTGCGGTTGCCCCGGCACACATTCAAAGGCGATTCGTCACTCAAAGCAAAATTGCCCTGATATATCTGCCGTATCGGCTGAAAGCGAGCTTTTGCAATGGCCCGTACAAATTAAATTGGTGCCCGTAAACGCGCCCTATTTTGAAAACGCAAATCTTTTGGTTGCCGCTGACTGTTCGGCATATGCATACGGCAATTTTCACCGTGATTTTATTCGCAATCATATTACGCTTATCGGCTGTCCCAAGCTGGATGAGGGGGACTATACCGAAAAGCTTGCGCAGATTATTGCAAGCAACAATCTGAAAAGCGTAACAGTTGTGCGTATGGAGGTGCCCTGCTGCGGCGGCATTGAAAACGCTGTTAAACGGGCAATTCAAGCAAGCGGAAAATTCCTGCCGTGGCGTGTTGTGACAATTACAACCGACGGTAAAATATGTGAGTAATACGCATACAAAAAAATCAGTCCTCTTGATGCAAAGCGTCAAGGGGATTTTGATTTATATGCTCAAAAAACGAAACTGTTTACTTATTATAATCTATTTTTCGGCTTTCGCATATAATGCTTTGAGGAGTGTTATATATGAAAAACAATGTACATTTTGTGAATTTGGGTGCTTTATCCCAAAGAAGACCTAACGCCTTTGCCCTTATCAACGGCAGTGAAAAATATCCCCATATCCACGGCAGAGTGCTGTTTTATCAAATGCGAAGCGGCGTAATAGTCGTTGCAGAAATAATGGGATTGCCGCAAAGTGATGAGCCTTGCAGCAGTCCTGTTTTTGCATTTCATATACACAGCGGAAACCGTTGCGAAGGAACAGACTCCGACCCATTTGCAGATGCGGGCGTTCACTACAATCCCGAGGCTTGTCCCCATCCCCACCACGCAGGCGACCTGCCGCCTCTGTTCGGAGCACGGGGCAGAGCATTTTCCGCTTTTCTTACCGACAGATTCACGGTGCGCGAAGTTTTAGGCAAAACGATTATCATCCACGGCTCCGCAGATGACTTTCACACCCAGCCCTCCGGCAACGCAGGAGAAAAAACAGCCTGCGGAATAATAACGGCTGTAAAAGGATAAAAATTTCCCTGCTGTTTACAAATACCGAACGAAATCAGGCGTCCGAATCGGTTTTATTACACTTACAAATGCTCTTTTGTGCAGAAATAGTAGCCAAAGTATCACCGAGCTGAGTAAACACAGCGCTTAAAATGTTTATTTCATCAACAGTTAAATTGCACGATAAGGCGTTTGCCAGTGCGGTAACCAAGGCTGTCAGTTCACACGGATTCATGAAAATCACCTCCGCTACCAAATTATGCACACGCCGCTTTCGGGGTTATTACTTGTAATGGATATCTTGACTGTTTACCCTTTTACGGCTAAAATAGATATAAAGACAGTTTATCAACTCGCTGTCTTGCATATCATTGTAAAACGGGGGTAATTAAAATGAGTAAAATCCACAATGAACCTAAAATAAAAAATCCGATTATTCAGGCAGTACGCGGGCAGTTAGAGCAGAGAGCTATCTGGCTTTATCTTCTTACCGACGAGGGCACAAAAAGAGGCCTTGATAAATGGGATTTCGGTTCAGCCGCTATTCGCAGATGCGGACTTGCACAGGGCGCAGACCTTGTTGCAAAAGGCGGAACAAAAAGCCTTAAAGGCCTTAAAAAGACGCTTTTCACAAAGCCTGCACAGTGGATATTTGAAATGGATGTAAAGGAGTCCACCGACGATAAGCTTTCATTGGATTTCCATTATTGTCCCCTTGTAAAGGGCTGGCAGAAAATGGGCTGTTCCGATGAGGAAATTGCAGTTTTGTGCGACATTGCCATGTGCGGCGACCACGGTATCGGAGAGCAATATGACGCTGTGCTCGATTTGCCTAAATGCATTGCCAAGGGTGACGACATCTGCGCATTAAGATACCGTAAAAAATAAGACCGGTACAATAATATAAA
This sequence comes from Candidatus Fimenecus sp., assembly GCA_051881435.1. Lineage (GTDB taxonomy): Bacteria > Bacillota > Clostridia > Oscillospirales > Acutalibacteraceae > Fimenecus. Next base: position 9,606 of record JBJEPW010000011.1, read on the forward strand.
AATACGGTTAATGATTTGCACAACACCTTTTTTACGGCATAGTATGATACAGAACACTGTATCGGAGGTGATTAGTGTGAACAGACAAAGTAACGGTTTGCCGAGAATCACCGATTACGGCAACAAACCGTTGATTGTAAATATTGACCGTGCAACTAAACTGAATGAAAATTTCAGAACGGCTCTTTGGACAGGCGAGTACCTTCAAGTGACGCTTATGAGCATACCTGTCGGCGGTGAAATCGGTTTGGAAATTCATCAGAATCTTGACCAATTTTTACGCATTGAGTCAGGTTACGCCCTTGTAATGATGGGTAGAAACAGAAATTCATTGAATTACAGGAAAAGAGTTAACGATGATTATGCCGTAATTGTTCCCTCGGGAACCTGGCACAACATCGTTAACATCGGCAATCAGCCGCTTAAAATTTATTCAATATATGCGCCTCCCCAGCACCCATTCGGAACGGTGCACAGAACAAAGGCTGACGCCGATAAAGCGGAGCACGATTAAATACTGTATAACGGAATCGGATTTTTTTCCGTTCCGTAAAAAAACGAATGTCATAGAAAAAGACGATTGCCGAAGCAACCGTCTTTTTTTGTAAATAGGTAACAAAAAAAGATGTCATCGCCTACGACCTATTCATTGCGGTAATCAGTTCTGTACGGTTTGAACAATCGGTCTTTTTTAAAATGTTACGGACATGAAACTTTACCGTGTTTTCAGAAATAAACAGTTTAGCAGATATTTCTCCGTTGGAAGCCCCTTCTATTATCAAATTAAGAACTTCCGTTTCTCGTAAAGAAAGTTCATACTTTTGAATAAAAGCATTCAGGCGTTCTTCCTGACTTGGTAATGGCTGTGGGACAGGCATATAAAGCTTGTTGTAAAGCAGGAAGAAAACAACAAAAGTTATAACGAAGCAGATGCTGGATACGATTACAATGGGAATGAGTTTGTCATTCAGTATGATTCCGGTCAGATTACCTGCCGCATCGCCGATTCTCCCAAACATCAATCCGAATCCTGCGACATACAACAAATTTTCCTTCGTTCGGGCGATATCTGAGAATAATACCACGCGAAATACAGCAAGAAATCCAAACAAGCAATATCCGAGAATCCACAGAACGATACTGATACCAACCTCACCGGATAAAGCAATCATGGCAAATGGGAAAACCAAAGCGGCAAGACAGCTGACGGCTCCGTACTTTCTGCTTTTATCTCCCACAATTCCGGCAAGTATCAAACCAACAGCATAGAAGGCTCTTGAAAATTCCAGGTTTATTCCTTTGGAAATATCCGCCATGGGAAAATAAAATCCGATTCCGCGGGTCAGACTTACCAATACGACGGTTAGCCCGGCCAAAGCAATTGTACCGGTTGAAGTTTTTTCCCCTGTATCAGTAGTCTTTTTTGATGGCATAAGTTCTTTTCCGACGATGATCATTCCGATGGTAATACAGACAAATATACCATATATGATAAGGGCAAATTCGGAGTGAAGGAAGCTCGCATGATTCGGTAAAGAAAGCAACCAAGAGGCTATACTGGACACAGCATATGCACCGCCAAAGACAATGGAACGATATTTATGCTCTACCTGCGTTGCCAGCAAAGTGAGATAAAAGCCCGCAATGACTCCGTGAAACAGATTCATCAGATAGCCGAAAATGAGGATGTACGGTAACCGGCTTGTTAATACAGATAGGATTATAAAAGCAAAGTCCGCTGCTATGCAAGTAATAAAGGCAGACTTTTTCAATAACAAATTACTGTTTCGCTTCATGACAATGCTGAATAAAAATAACCCGATTGCTTGAAACAAATATCCAATGACCTCTGTGAGCCAATCCACGGAAGATGATTCAGCAAAATCCAATAAATGATACATCCAGGATAGATATCCGGTTGCGGTCCAAAGAAAACACAGCGCAATAATCATACTACACTGCAGGTTAGTTTTCAGGGTAGCATATGGTTTTGGATATCCATTCATTTCTTCGATTACTTCTTTGCTTTTCAACATGTCCGACTCCTGCCTAATGTTTTTTAAGTCTAATCATATTTTATATCATTTTCTGCAGATTTTCAATCGCATTGGAAACGGTGTAGGACTACCTACCCTAAAACTACCCCTCCGTTTTTGACATTTTTCACATCTCTATCCCTGAGGGTAATAGAAAAAAATTATGAGACATCATAAAATTAAGAAAAAAGTGTTTGCATAAATATTGTTTTGTCAGCGGATGTGTACTTGCCGAACTAATCGGGGTATTCTTGTTGAGGACGGTATATCCACATTTGCTATGGACATATTATCAACACATTTTTATGGAAAGTTTTAAAAAGCACGAAGGAGAGCAAAAATGAAAAAGAGAAGACTTTCATCACTAATCCTGACAATGTGTATGGTGTTGTCACTGGTACCGACGGTCGCCTATGCTACCGAGGTTGAAAACGGCGGCGCACCTGTCAAAGTCACCACCTTAGATAACTCTGTTGACGCTTCCTCAATATGCGTAAGTCTTAACATGCTGTTCCGTGACAAGGAGACCGGAGAAGAGGAACTTCTTGAGGGTATCGACACGATTACTCCGGAGAATGTAAACGTCGGCACCTTTGAAACGGTTAAGACAAATGCAATTGAAGATGCAAAAGCGAAGCTGAACGAATATCTGGAAATGACCCGCAAGGAAAATCCTGATGTAAAATTAACGGTTGTCGGTGATATGGACGTGGAGGGCGATGCTGTACCTTTTGACAATCGGACCTATACCATGAAAAATTACGGCGATGATGATATAATCATAGGTGACGAAGTTCCCGGCGGTACAACGGGTGGAAACCAAACCAGCTCACGATATATGCAGATTGACGGCGATTACGGTAAAACAGGCATCTATTCCGTCACCATGACAGTTGAGGTTCAGGCTGTCGGTGACACACCATCCTATGATATTATCGCAGGCGCAAACGGAGTTTGGACACAGAGCAGCGACGGAACACTTACTTTCCGTGCAAACGGCGACTTAAACAACTTCACCGGCGTTAAGGTTGACGGTACGCTTATTGACGCGAAGAATTATACGGCGGTTTCCGGCTCTACTGTCATTACATTAAAGACAGATTACCTCAAAACGCTTCCTGCCGGCGCACATACACTTACTGTTGTATATACCGACGGCGAGTGCAGTACGAATTTTGTAATTCAGGCAAGCCAAAACACAGGTATGCCCGACATCCCCAATACAAGCAATAACAGCAGTATTACGCTTTGGATTGCGTTGCTGTTCATTTCCGGTGCAGGCGCACTGGGAACAACAGTTTACAGCAGAAAGAAAAAGTATTCTGAATAATAAACGGTTATAAATTTGCAAACCGCCGTTACGGTGTATGCCGTAGCGGCGGTTTCACTATACAAAAAGATGTCACCGCAGAGTTCTGATGTGGGCTCGAACCGAAAGGAGCATATAGCTAATGAAATATCGCTGACGCGATATGAAATAATCCTTACGGATTATGAAATATTCGGCTAACGCCGAATGTGAAATAAAATTC
>JBJEPW010000012.1:0-12685 GCA_051881435.1 Candidatus Fimenecus sp.
TTACCCATAAAAATATGCACCTCCAAAAGTGTCCAACTTTTGGGGTGCATATCAATATGGTCTCTGCCGTTGTTCATATTGTGAATAATTTTATGCCTTTTTCTTTGCAATGGCGCGCTGAACAGCCTTAACGATTTCAACAATGGGAATTATTGAGAATGCGAGAGCTAATGAAATTGCATAGGCAACGCCGTCAAGCTGTGCAAAGCTGAAAAGATTTGCAAGGAACGGCACTTCAACAAGTGCGGTTGTAAGAGCAAGAGAAGCCGCCATAGCACCGTAAAGTGCAACATTGTGTCTGCCCTTGAACACAAGCGACACCGCCGAACCGCGTTGTGAACGCATATTAAAGGAATGGAAGATTTCTGCCATGGACATGGTGAAGAATGCCATTGTCATACCCTCGGAAGAATCTGTAATATTGCGAAGCACAAATGCGCCTGTTTCAAGGTATTCACCGATATAGAAAGCAAGAACTGTGAGAATTGTTGTAAGAATGCCCTGATATGCGGCGTCAATTCCGAGACCGCCCGCAAAAATACCGTCGTTCTTGTTTCTGGGCTTTCTTCTCATAATATTCTCTTCGGGCTTTTCAAGACCGAGGGCAAGTGCGGGGAAGCAGTCTGTTACAAGGTTAATGAATAACAAATGCTTCGGCATAAGAATTGTGAAGTTCATAATGGACGCAAAGAAAATCGAAAGAACTTCCGAAAGGTTTGAGCCTAACAGGAACTGAATAGCCTTGCGGATGTTGTCGTAAATTCTTCTGCCCTCGCCTACTGCCGAAACAATAGTTGCAAAGTTATCGTCGGCAAGAACCATATCGGCAACATTCTTTGTAACATCGGTGCCTGTAATGCCCATACCTACGCCTATATCGGCGCTCTTTATTGACGGTGCGTCGTTAACGCCGTCGCCTGTCATTGCCGTAACATAGCCTTTATTTCTCCACGCGTTGACAATTCTTGTTTTGTGCTCGGGCTGAACACGGGCATAAACGCAGATGTTCTCAACGATTTGTTCAAATTCTTCATCTGAATACTTATCAATATCGGCGCCCATCATAGCCTGACTGTCGTCGGTAAGAATACCGAGTTCGCGGGCAATAGCCTTTGCAGTGTTGATATGATCGCCTGTAATCATAATGGGTTTAATCCCCGCTTCGCGGCACTCTGTGATAGCGTCCTTAACCTCGGGACGAATGGGGTCAATCATACCCGTAAGGCCTATGAAGGTCATATCAAATTCCAATGCCTCGGAGGTGTATTCAGAGGGAGCGCTGTCATATTCTTTATATGCCGCCGCAAAAACACGGAGAGCCTTGTTGCCCATGCGCGTGTTTTCAGCCGCAATTTTCTCTCTTATTTCATCGGTCATGGGTACAACCTGACCGCCCACAACAGCGTGAGTGCATTTTTTCAGAATTTCGTCGGGAGCGCCCTTTGTAAACTGAACAACTTCATCCCCCGCCTTATGAACGGTGGACATCATCTTTCTGCCCGAATCAAAGGGAACCTCGCCTATTCTGGGATATTTTTCGCAGAGCATATCTTTGGGAAGCTCCAAAGATTTTGCATAGTTTATAAGGGCAACCTCATCAGGCTCGCCTGTGCTTTTGCCGTCCTCCTCCACATTGGCGTTTGTGCAAAGAGCCATGGCAACGGCAAGTTTTTTCTCGTCCTCGGCATAGTGGTCAACAACAGTCATTACATTCTGTGTAAGAGTTCCCGTTTTATCCGAGCAGATAATCTGCGTACAGCCGAGAGTTTCAACTGCCGTCATTTTACGGATAATTGCATTTTTTTTGGACATATTGGTAACGCCTATTGAAAGCACAATGGTCATAACCGCAACAAGTCCCTCGGGAATTGCCGCAACCGCAAGAGCAATAGCGGTTATAAATGAATCAAGAGCAATATCAAAGAATGCGCTGTCGCCTAAAACTACCTTTGTTAAAATATCAAATGCGAAAATGAATACGCACACGCCCAAAACCAGCTTTGTGAGCACCTTTGAAAGCTGTTCAAGCTTGATTTCAAGAGGAGTTTTGCCGTCCTCGGCGAGAGTTATGGCGTTGGCGATTTTACCCATTTCCGTATCCATACCCGTTGCCGTAACAACAGCCTTACCTCTGCCGTAAACCAGCGTTGAACCCATATAAGCCATATTTTTACGGTCGCCCAAGGGTATATCGTCGCCGTCCTTGGTGCCCATAAGAGCGTTAACAAGCTTCGTTACGGGAACAGACTCACCTGTAAGGGCCGCCTCCTCGATTTTCATACTTGCACACTCAAAAATACGGCAGTCCGCGGGAATGGCGTCGCCTGCGTCAAGCAAAATCACATCGCCCACAACAAGATCCTCGCTCTTGACGGTTTCCACCTTGCCGTCACGCAAAGTTTTTGTTGTAGCCGCTGACATTTTCTGGAGCGCCTCAACCGCTTTTTCCGCCTTGTTCTCCTGAATAACGCCCAGCACCGCGTTGATAAGAACAACCACCAGGATAATTATTGAATCGGTAGGAGCAACAAAGTGCCCTGCTTCAATTACTTCAGTTACGGCTGAAATAACCGCCGCAACGAGAAGAATAATTATCATGGGGTCCTTCATCTGGTCGAAAAACCGCGCCAGTGTTGAAACCTTTTTCCCCTCTGCCAGCTTGTTTTTACCGTTGGCTTCAAGTCTTTTTTCCGCCTCGGCGGCTGACAGTCCGTTTTCAGTGCTGTTAACCTCGCTGAAAACCTCCTCAACCGTTTGAAGATAATGTTTCATAAAAGACACCTCTTTATTTTTAAGGCTGTGAGCCTTATCTGTAATTTAAAAAGACCTTCAGCAGCGGATTACTGCCGAAGGTCTTGCTGCCCGTTAAAACAGGAACGGTAACCAGCCCTTTTAAGGCGTGAAATTGTTGATTACCGAAATTTAGCTACTCCCCTAAGGATTATTTAATATTTTACCACTTAACGAGTCGCTTGTCAACTGTTTTTAACACGGTGTCTATTTTTGCTTTTTCTTCTTTTTTGCTCTCTGCTCATAAACGAACACGGCCAGAAGAACAAAAACAGAAGTGATAACCGCTTTAAGGGGAACCATATGGGACATGGTTTCTGCAAAATATACCTCAGGCGGTGCCGAAAGCTTTATGGGAAAGAACAAATAACTTAAAAGCAACCAGCAAACAATTGCAGATACAGCCGCCAATACAGTTTTTACCGTTTTTTCCGCCATATTCATATCCTCCTGTTTTTAAATTGAAATTCTGCCTGTTTCTTCATTTGTATCAAGATTAAAGGATACTATCTGCATATTATTGTATGAAGCCATCGTCACGGCATAAAAGGTGTTGCCTATAAATGTTCCACCCATTGGGGGGGAATATGAACTAACAGAATACCTTGCAATCTCTTTAAGCTGACCGTTTTCTACTCTGTAACGGATATAAACGCCGTCCTGAACGGCATAGCCGTTTGGCAAAACAAAATTTTCCAGACCGAAGGGCACTGCAAAATCAGTATCCGAAAGTTTAATGTATACTTTATGGTTGTATCCCATTTCTGTCCAGCAATAACCTTTGCCTTTCATAACCGTGAGCTTAGATGCTTCCGTCGGATTTGCAGGGTCGCTCACATCGAAAAGAGATACCTTGCAGTCGCCGTTTATTCCGCTTTCAGTGCCGTCCTGACCGACGCCTATGAGCAAATTATCCGCAAAGGGGTGAAGATACTCTGAAAATCCCGTTATTTTAAGCTGTCCCATAACCTTCGGATTTGTAGGGTCGCTCAAATCCACGGCAAACAACGGGTCTGTCTGCCGGAAAGTTACCACATATGCCATATCGCCTATATATCTTGCGGATTTTATTCTCTCACCGGGAGCAAGATTATCCACCTTGCTCACCTGCTTTAAATTGCTGTCAAGCACATACAAAGCGTTTATCGTATTGCCCATGCTCGCCGATACCGTATCGCCGTCCTGACTTTCTTCAACAACGGTCCTTGTAGCTGCAACCCGCAGATATGTGCCGTCAAAACTGAGCGAGAACTGATTATTCAAGTATCCGGGCACCTGACCGCATACCTCAAATTCCACTCCGTTATCGGTATATCCGAACTTATATATTTTTGTGATTTCCGATGAATTTTCATAGGAAAGCTCGCTTAAAAAGAAGTTGTCGGCTGTTACATAAAGCTCGCTCACTCTGCCGAGTACCGCATTTGTCTGCGGCTCTGTGCCCGTGGTGACATCAAGTGAGGATATAATTGCATATGAGGGTGAATTTGTTTCGCTTATCATTGAAATACAATCTGCGGGGAGCTTTTTGTCTGCTCCGTTAACCGTAATTTCGGGAATACACTCGTCTTTTAAATCCTTCGCGTACAAATTAACATCGTAGGTGCTTACGCAATAAAGCTTTGAGCCTATCATTCTTGAAGAATTGTATGAACCCTGCTGTGTAAACTCTTTTACCGTTTCAGGTGATGCTTTATCGCTGATATCATAAACGCCCACAAAGGTATCGCCGCTCATTGCTATGCAGTCGTAAACGGCAAATATTTCTCCGTTTTCAGCCGCGCCTTGTCCGTAATTATCGTTATATTCCACACCCAAAACAACTGCATAGTCGCCGCAGATATAAAGCTCCGACGGAGATACGCCGTCTTTGATATTTACACAGGCTGTTTTTGTCATTTTACCGTCAGCACAGTCCACAACAGAAAGGCTGTTCTTGCTTTCATAGTTTTGACTGATCACATAAAGATATCTGCCGTCGGTTTTGATTATATCGCCCTCGTCAACGCCGTTTTCCTGGGTATTTGTTGTGCCGTGTCCCCTTATGGAGTCTGCTGTATCATCTGTTCCTGTGCCTGTTGCCGATCCGTTTGTCCCGGAAGCCCCGGTATCCGCACTTTCGGGTAATCCGGTTTCTTCGTTTCCGAAGAGCTTTACGCCCTCCATAGTTTCGTCAACATACATGCTTTTTTTCATTTTGCTGAATTGCTTGTATATTTCCTCATAATCGGAAAAGCCCACAACCTGATTTTGTACTGTTTTCGTACTGTCAGGCTTCTCGGCGGTGTTTTTAAGCTTTGCCCTCATACCGGGGAACATTCCCGCAATCCCCACCACAACGGCCAGAGATGCGGCAAGGGGTACAATTATTTTGGCATATGAACGCTTTGCCTTTTTGGGAGTAACAGCCTTTACGGTTGAATCCAACTGCTCAATTATTGCTTCTTTTTCAAGACTTTCAGGCAGTTTCACCTGCATTTTTTCGTCAAGAGATTTTTTTATCTTTTTATTCATAATTCCAGCTCCTCTCTCATTTTTTCCAAAGCCCGTTTTTGCTTTGTTCGCACTGTTGCGGCAGGAATTTTCAACATTTTGCCGATTTCCCGCGACTTAAATCCGCCTGCGACAGACAGCATAAGTATTTCCCGTGAGACCTCATCGAGCTTACCGAGTGCCTCACGCACGGGCAGAGAAAATTCAATTTCGCTGTCGGTATAGCCCGTATCCTCAAATTCCGAATAATCGTTTCTTTGGGAAAGATGCTTTTTACAAGTGTTTGAAAGAGATAAAAAGAGATATGATTTGAATTTTTCGGGATTTTTAACCGAGGCAATACTTTTGTAAACAGACAGAGCTGTTTCCTGTACGGCGTCCTGCGCGTCATATGAATTTTTACAAATGCTTAATGCAAAGCGGTACATATCCGCAGCATACGCCTCGTACAGAGCGCCGTATGCGTCTTTGTCACCGTTTATTGCGGATATAACAAAACTTCTCAAATCTGTTTTCATTTTCATACCTCGTTCAGGTGAAAAAGCACCTTGAAATCCCTTTCATAATATAAGAGTACCAAAAATGCAAAAGTGTTTCAACAATTATTAAAAAAGTGAGATAATTTGTAACTTGTTTTAATAATTATGATTTTTAAACAAAGCTTTGCTCAAAAAACCTCCCTTTGGCGAGGGAGGTTGGAGCTTTTCTATAACATTTTATTTCTTTCTGTTCTGAAAATCTGCGTTAATATCCGCCGACCAACTTTTGTTAAGTCGCCTGTTCGCACGAACATTGCATACCGCCTGTGCCACCGTTTCATATACGATTTGCGTACCCATACCGTCGGCGTTGTAATTTACCGCTCTGTCCTCGTCAATGCCGTACCTCGCGGCTGTTTCTACCGCATCAATATTTGCGCCGATAAACAGAAACTCCCAGCCGTATTTTTCTTTCTGCCGCTTTATCATAGCCTTAACTTTATCGCTTGAATAAATATGGCTGGCGTTTTCCATGCCGTCTGTTGTAATAACAAACATAGTATGGGCGGGCACATCCTCCGCGCGGGCGTATTTATGCACATTCCCGATATGGTGAATTGCGCCGCCCAAGGCGTCAATCAGCGCCGTACAACCTCTTACCGTGTAATCGTTTGCCGTCATGGGCTGTATCTCGGAAAGCTTTACTCTATCGTGCAAAACCTCAGAAACATTGTCGAACAGCACGGTGGAAACAAGGCACTCACCGTCCTGCCTGCGCTGTTTTTCAATCATAGCATTAAATCCTCCCACGGTGTCGCTTTCAAGCCCTGACATGGAACCGCTTCTGTCCAAAATAAATACCAATTCAGTTAAGTTGTTTTTCATAATGAATACCTCCAAAAAATAATGTGACTGTTTGGTCTTTTAACCTTACAGTCACATTATATCTAGTTATTCTGTTAAAAGGTCGCTTGACGGGCGACATTTACACACCCAAAAGCGGTTGGTCGAATTTATAGAGTACCTCGTTTATTTCAAAAATATCCTTATAATTCCCTGTTTTCACGAAATACTCAATTATGACATCAAATTTGTTTGCGTGGGACAAGCACATACCCACGGTACTAAGCAGATGATTCGTTTCTTCTAAATTCAACCGCAATCCGATTGCAAAGGATATTGCGGTTAACTTGCTCGGGCGGTACTCCTTGTTGCATTTAATTTTAGAAAAGGTTTTCTTATCCACATTGGATTTTTTGTAACACTCCACATCGGTTATACCCTTGCTGTCAATATACGCAAACAGCGTTTCTGCAAAGCCTTTGTCCATGTTTCGGAACAAATCGTCAAAATTCGGTACGGCGGCAGTCGGAAGGGCAGTTTTTTCTTCACGGCACGCCGTGTCCTCACATTCTGCTCGGCGATTTGTCCTGAACGCTGCCGAGGGCATATGCAAAGGCACAGAGGTGCCGAAATATTCGTGTTCGTCCGCGTAATTATCGTCAATATACGCAGCAATATCGCAAAACAACCTTTGACTTATGCTGTAAGACTCTTTATCGTACACTATAAGCCATATCATCATTTCATTCTGCGTTAAAAATTCGCTGATAACTGCGGTGGCGATTTGAAGCACCTTATCCTTAGGATAACCGTATGTACCGGCGGAAATCAGCGGCATTGCCAGGCTTTCAAATCCGTTTTCCGCCGCAATTTGCAAACAGGACCGATAGCAGGAAATTAAAAGCTCCTGCGCATTTTTCTCCCTATACCAATCCGGCCCCGCGGTGTGAATAATATACTTGCAGGGGAGTTTAAACGCAGGCGTCAAAACCGCCGTGCCCACATGACAGCCGCCGATTTTCTTACAATAATCGTCCAACTCACTCCCTGCCGCTTCATGGACGGCAAGATCTGCCCCGCCTCCCGCTTTTAAAAAGCGATTTGTGGGGTTGACGATTGCGTCACATTCCATTTTCGTAATATCCTGACGAATAATTTTTAACGGCATACTCTATCCTTTCAAGGTTTATTGCAAACAACCTAAATCTCTAAAAGCTTTTCAAGCGTGACATCAAACACTTTCGCAAAAGCGACTATTTCAATATCGGTTACAAAGCGTTTGCCGCACTCAATCCGCTGAATTGCGTTTTTATCAATATCCAACCCTACAAGCTGCATTCTGTCGGCAAGCTCTCTTTGTGAAATTTTCAAATCTGCGCGAAAAGCCGCTATATTCTTTCCGCAAATATTATTACGCCCGCTGTCGGCTTTATTTATAAACATAAAATCTCTCCTTATTGACATTTAGTGCTTGTCAATAAGGAAATTATATGTTAAAATCTTATTGCATATGACATCTTGTAAATGTCAAATATATTTGAATTTTATTATTAAAAACTGTATAAAAATATGCTTTTAACAGATAATAACAACACGATTTGAAATTTTGTGTAGGGCGGTGCCTTGGTGCCGCCGACATTACCCGCACAAACTAACGGCGGGAGCAAGCCCCCGCCCTACGATGTATTTGCAAAAGGAGATTTATATATGAAAGCCACAGGAATAGTCAGAAGAATTGACGATTTGGGAAGGGTGGTTATCCCGAAAGAAATCCGCCGCACCATGCGTATCCGTGAGGGCGACCCGCTGGAAATTTACACGGCGTCGGACGGCGAAGTGATTTTTAAAAAGTATTCACCTATTGGGGAGCTTTCGGAGTTTGCCGGTCAATATACCGATGTGCTCAACCGCGCCACAAATCTGCCCGTAATCATAACGGACCGCGACCATGTGATTGCGGTTTCGGGAATGGGTAAAAAAGACGCTATGGACAAGCGTATTTCCGCAGAACTGGAAGATTTAATCGAAAGCAGGGAGAGCTATGTTGCTTCCCCCGACGCAAAGGCACTTTATCCCTTGGCAGACAGCGACCGTGAGGCGGGAATTGCATACCCCATAATCGGCGGCGGCGATGTGGCGGGCGCAGTTGTGCTGATGCTTAATCAGAACGGTTCTATGCCTACGCAAACAGAAATCAAGCTCGTTTCGGTTGCCGCGTCATTTTTAGGAAAACAGACGGAGGAATAAGAAAAAAGGACTTGTTCAGTTGAACAAGTCCTTTCACTTTTATAAACTTAATATTCGATATTCCACCATTCTTTAAATTCAAGACCGATTCTGTAGTTCTGTTTCTCGAAAGAAAGAATCAGAGGAAGGTCAACATAGTAATGAACCATATTGCCTGTTGCCTTTTCAATCTTCGCTTCGCAGCTTACATTTTCATATGCACAAGTGGGGTCGAGATTTTTAAGGCCGGGGATACCTGAAATGGGATCCATAATCTGCTGCCTTGTAATAACTGAGCCAATAGAACCCACACCGTTACCTGCTGTGGGATTAGTTTCTTTAAGGCAAGTAATTGTAATTATGTAATAATCGCCTTCCTCTTTGCAGGAAATGCTCTTAATATCTTCCTTTTTAAGGTTGCAGGTGGTACCGGCAGGAGGAAAATTTGCCATAATATCTGAGCCTGTATATGTTTCGTTGGGCTCTTCTGATTTAAGTAAAGTGTTCATAAGACCTGAAAGAACGCCTGAAAGAGTACCGGCTTCGGCAATACCCTTATAGTTTGAACCCTCTTTTTTATAGATGGTAGCGGATTTTGCGGACTTTTTAACATTTGTGAACGAAGCCATAAAATAATTGTACTGTGCGGCCGGAGTAGCCACCGGGGAAGCTGTTTGTTCCCCGCTGTTCGAACCGCTGTTCTCATTGCTTTCGTTATTTTCACTATTGTTTCCGTTCGCAGGCTCATCTGTTGAGGAACCGCTTGCAGGCTCATCCCAATTAACTTCGCTGGCGTCTGCGTCAACATCAACAGTTGTAGTTTCCGCACCGGAAGCCGACACATTGCCCAATCTTCTCTGTGCAATAACAGTTGCGCTGAAAACTAACGCGCAGCCCAGGAAAAGAGCTGTCGATTTAAATAAAGTATCGAAGAAATTAGTCCTTTTGCCAACCTTTTTTTCTATTTTTGCCTCATACTCATCTGGAGTATATGTTTTTTTTGCCATAGAAAGTAACCCCTTTCAACTCCGTACTTACCATACAAATTTACAACAAAATCGTTAAAAAGTCAATATTATTCTAAAATATTTCTGATGCGTGCGGATTTAATGTCGCTGTTTTAGTGCAAAATAATAAAAAAGCATTGTACATACTTGGTTTTTTCTGCTATAATTGTTTCAGGAAAGGATTTGAGAAAAATGCCTGACAACAGAAGCAACCGCAGCACATCACAGAACCGGACAGGCCGCACTTCTTCACCGCAAAGGTCAACTGACGCACAAAGGGCAGCCGCCGCAAGGCGCGCGCGAGCAAAAAAGAAAAAGCAGCTTATCCGCCGCAGGAGAATTCTTACGGTTTTAAGTGTTATTTTTGTTTTTGCCGTGATTATATGCGGTGCTTATGCCGTAAAAAAATCGCGGAACAAGCAAATTGAATATTCGCCCTCGGAGGTTGCGTCCTCTTCATCTGAAATGTCATCTCAGCAGACTGAAAAAAACACAACGCCGTCAGTTTCGGGAAGCGATAAAGACACGACTTCAGAAAAGGCTGATTCCGTCAATCCTACGGTTACTACCACTTCCAAGCCGCTGACAGGCTCGTTTTATGACGGAATTACATACCGTTCACCCACAGCAAAACCCGCCGACATTTTCAAGCACGGCAGAGAGCTTATGCTTCTTAACAACGACTATGAGCTTCCCGAAGATTTTAAATGGGATTTGGTTTATTGGTCCAACGGGCAGAGTGTTGACGCTTTAAGCCTTAATTCAAGTAAGTACGACTCGGTTAAGGCTGTTGACAGAGCCGCATACACACCGCTGAAAAATCTTTTTCAAGCGGCAAGCGACGCAGGTGTTCCGTTGCAGCTTGTATCGGCATACAGAAGTCCCGATTTGCAGGATAGGCTGTTTACCCGTTCCGTTAATTCATATATAAGCCAAGGGTATTCAAAGCAGGAAGCCATTAAAAAGGCAAACTATGCACGCACCTTTTCGGGTACAAGCGAGCACAACACGGGTCTGGGCTTTGATATTCTTCAACAGGGAAATTTCACTTTGAGCGAGTCCTTTGAGAACACGGCGCAGTTCAAATGGCTCTCTGAGCATGCCGAGGAATACGGTTTCATTTTAAGATACCGCAAGGATAAAACAACACAGACAGGTATTATGTACGAGCCCTGGCATTTCCGGTATGTGGGAGTAGAGCACGCCAAGAAAATCAATGAACTCGATATGTGCCTTGAAGAATACATTGCATATTTGGAATCCTGACTATGAGAAATCTAAAAAAGACAATTAAAAGCTACCTGTTTTTGCTTCGTTTTTACCTTTATATTTTCGTTATACTTATCCCGAAAATACCGTATTTCAATTATCTTACGAAAAAAGGCAGAATCGGGGAAAGAACGGAAAAAGCATTTAAAACCGTCCAGAAGTGGGCGGATTACACAGTAAAAATCGGCAAATCGAGAGTGACGGTAAACGGTCTTGAAAAGATACCCACAGACCGTCCCGTGCTGTTCGTCTCAAATCACGAAAGCTATGCGGATATTCCCATGCTTATATACGCACTGCGTGATTTTAATTTCGGATTTATGCTGAAAAGCACCATGGAAAACATACCTTTCATCAAAAATTATTTGAAATATATGTATTGCGTAACCGTTGACCAAAGCGACATACGCCGCGGGGCGGCGGCAATAAACGAGGCGGCGGATTTCATAAACAGCGGCAAATCCCTGCTTATTTTTCCCGAGGGCAGACGCAGTTTTTCAAATACGCCCGACGAATTTAAAAACGGTGCATTCAAGGTGGCGCAGAAAACAGGTGTTACGGTTGTTCCCATATATATTCACAACATTCACCTTACTTACGAGGGAAACGGCCGAAAAATAGCTCCCGCCGATATTTCCGTAAATATTCTCGACCCCATTGAAACGGATAAAATGTCACGGGCAGAGGTAAAAGAACTCAACAAAGAGGTTTTCAACCTTATACTCGAATATTCACGCAATTTTCCCGATTAAGCAAAAAGTTTAGGCAGTCTGTAAAAAAAGATTGCCTTTTTTTATGTAATAAATACATTGCAGTTTAAATAAAAAAATTGTATAATAAATTGATTATTTTTCAAGGAGGATAAATGAATGAAAAAAGGAATAATCTTTGACAAATCCAAAAAGATATTCCCGATTATTGTTATGGCAATCGGCATTGTGCTTGCACTTGCGCTGTTTATCATGAGGCTTAACCTTGTGGCAGTTGTAAATGTTGCATATATGTGCATTGTTGTTGCCCTTACGATTTTAGGAATACTCTTTTTCAAAAAGCTTTATCTGTGGAACTTTATAGGCTACGGCGTTTCGGGTCTTGCCATTGTGCTCTATTATGCTATATGGGGCGCAGACGCAGGCTTCGGTGCATTTTCATCAGGCAAGGCAGGCTGGAGCTCGGCGGCAAACGCTCTTTTTGCCGGCGCAAACGACTATAACTTCTTTGTAAGATTAGGCGGCAACCTGTTGCTCATTCTCCCCTGCGTGCTCGCAATTCTCGCTCTTTTCTTTGTGGGTAAAAAGCAGTTCGCAAAGAAAGGTGTTCACTTTGCGGTTACAAGCCTTTTGAGCCTTGTTCTTGCAGGAACAACAATCTTTTATGTGCTTACAATGAACCTTCGCTCACAGCCCAATGTTGACCGTCTTTGGGAAGGTCATGACGACTACCTTGACGGTGTTGACAAAGCAAAAGAGGGAAGCCCCAATGTGCTTTTCATCCTTATGGACGATATGGGCTGGGGCGACACTTCATTGAACGGCGCAATTTACGATACACCCAATATGGACAGAATCGGCGAAGAGG
>JBJEPW010000013.1:0-12483 GCA_051881435.1 Candidatus Fimenecus sp.
CATGTCCTTACACAGGTGTATACCATGTTACTCTTGACACGTGAATCGCCCCTACGGTATTACGCTATGAATTTATAAAGGGACGGGATAAATGTGCCCAAAATATAGGGTACCGCAAAGGAAAATGCAATTGATGTAATAAGTGTAATGCCGAATTTTTCAAGGTATGCCCCCGCAACGAAGATTGCGTAAAAGGGAGCTATCAATATCTTTGCTACAACGCCCTTTTTCTTACCGTAAAAATTCTCTTTAAGCATCATAACATCTTCAACCTGAGGAAACAGGTTTGTGAGCATTGATATACCCAGGTAAAGGCATACCCACGCAAAAACATCGCTGAACCGTGCAAAATAATAGATTGTCACGGTACCGTACATAAGAGTTAAAAACCCTAACAAGAGATTAAGGAAAAACGGTATAAAGCAAATATCGAAGCTTGCGCCTTTTCTTTTTATAAGCTCGTGGTCAATATGGGAGAGCATCTCATTAGTCTGAATTACTCTTGCATCGTCCACAAGAACTTTTGCGGCGCGGCAGCACATATGCTCGAAAAATGCGTGGGTAATCGCTCCCGGGAGAGTTAAAAACTTAACGATAATATATACTATTCTCACTGTAAATCATACCTCCCGCTCATGGCGATTTCCGAAAGTGTAATCTTTCCGTCCTTGTAATTTGTAACATCCTCCGAGAAAGGAATTGCATCGTCACCGTACATTTCTATTTCTTCGGAGATTGTATCGTAAGGCTCTGTATTGTTCAATGCCAAGCCGAGAATTACATATAAATCTCTCGCCTCTGCCAAAGAAGAAAGGGAAGCCGCCTGATTCGCGGCCTGGAATGCTTCGTCCAGTTTGTCGGTTCGCTCGCTTCCGGTGAGTTCTTCTGCCTGCATAACCAGATTAAGAGATGCTTGCATTAACAAAATATATCCGAGCTGGTCATAAATATCTTCGCCGTTTGTGAGGGAATACAGCATATTGAGCCCCTCATCGCAGATTTTCAGTCCGTTTTCATAATCCTTATCGCGGTAACGGTAAAGCATTGACTGAATCATATAGCAATCGGGACTTTCGCTGTTTTGAAGCTTTATTTCTTCCAAAAACGCTTCGGCTTTTTCATAGTTGCCCGATCCCACACAGGTTGAAGCAAGCAAAGGTAAAACAAGGCGCTTTAAGTAATCCGAATTTTCCGCCGTTTTCTCCAAATGTGCAATAAGCTCTGCCTCGTCTTTTTCAGCAACTCTCGCCGCAGAATATTTAAAGAGATTCAGCCAGCCCTCGTTATAGGTATAAACGGTTTCCGTTCCGTCAGGGGTGTAATCCTCTTCAGTTTCATCGTGATACTGACCGTTTTTCTCATAAATCTTTTTGCCCGATAACGAATTAAGTCTTTCTATTATGCCCTCGTAATCAGAGGCGGCGAAATCGGCAAGGTGATTTTGTATGGAATAAGCAGAAGCATACATTTCATCAATATCCGCCGTTATCTTCTTTGCTTCTTTAAAAGAGGGAAGTTTAAGAACACTATCGGGCAGATACTCATCACATTCCGACATTGCGGCACTCATATCAAGGAGCAAATATTCCGCCTTAACCCTTTTGGCAAACAAGCCGTAATACCCCGGCAAATCCTCTTCGTTAATACAGGAAACGGCTTCGTCATACTTTGTCATTGCGGTGTAAAGCTTTTTTTCGTTCAGTGCCTTATCGCCCAGCTTCATTTTTGAAAAGAGAGGAACATTCGAAGCAAAGAGTATAAATGCGGAAATTACTATTCCCATAACAACTACGATTGCCAGAACGCCTTTCCAATCGTAGGGGTATTTTTCAAGAATTGCCTCGCAATCCTCGCAAAAAACGCTGTCGGGATTTTTCTTAGTCCCCCTCGGGCGTTCTCCGCAGCATTCACAAAGCATATCCTCGCTAAGCGGCGCGGCCGGCTTTTTCGATTCGTCAAGAGAAAGCTCTTTCGGATTGTAGCCCTCAACCTCAATGGTATCAAGGTCTTCTATATCTGCTGCGTCCTCGGCATCCTGCACGGCTTTATCAAGTTCTTCCTTGAAAATCCTTGCAAGCTCCTCCATTTCGTCGCGGTAGTCGTTATTTTCAGGCTGACCGCCGTTTTTGGTTTTATCCTTGCTCAAAGAATATACCTCCTTTTGAATGTATATCAGTTATCAAAATCAAGTGCACCCGGGAATTTATCATCCTCAATTTCGTATTGAGAATAAATCTCGTTCTGCCACACCTTTACATAGTCAATTACAAACTCGCTGTCGGAGGAATGGTCGAATTGGCCGATTTTCTGACCGTGAGGTCCCCAACCGTCGCCTGCGTCAATCTCAACGGTGAGGCGTAAAAACTCCTTAACCTTTGAAACTCCGCCGCCCATTGTAGCCCAGGTAGGCTCGCCGTCTATGTAAAAAACATAATACTCGGGAGTCCATTTAAGGGCAAAGGTATGAAATTCACCGTCATAAAGGTTTTGCTCCAAATTCAGTATATGATCGTCAACCTTGCCGTATTTCCCGTAACCGTTCCACAAAAGAGCGTGGCCCATACGGCTTATCTTATTTCTGCGAAAAGCGCTTTCGTATATGTCGATTTCGGTACCGTCAACACCCTCACTTGCAATCTTTCTCATATTTGAGGATTGGAGCCAGAAAGCCGACCAAAGTCCGTCGGTATCGGGGAATTTAACCTTTGCCTCAAAATAACCGAAAGCCTGTGCAAAGAGAAGCTCGTCGGCAGAGCCCTTATTGTTGTTACTGTCACCGACAACTTTTCTCGTTTCAATTCCGCTTGTAAAACGGCCCTCTGCGGGGCAGTTACCGTCGCAGGTGTGATTTTCCTCATATCTTGAATGAATAATCACCGTGCCGTTTCTAACCTCCACCATATTCGGACACCACCAGCACGCCTGCTCGGGCTTTGCTTCGTCGTTGCTTTCCCAACGGATTGCATGAGGCGAGGTGGTCCAGATTTCACGGCTTCCGTTGTATCTTTCTCCGAATTTGATGTTCTGATTAAGAGCCGTACCCTCAAAATCGTCCTCAAAAACCATATACCAGCCGTCCTGACCGAGAACGGGCAGGGATAAATCATATCCAGCATCGCGCCAGCTTTCGTCAACCTTGTACTTGTTTTTATCCTTGATTACAAGCACTGTCGCCGTAACGGCAACGGCAATTACAAGAATTACCGCCGTTATAATTCCCAACGTCATTTTAAGCTTTTTCCCTTTTTCCCTGTTTTCTTTTATTCTCATTATCAGTCCTCGTAATTACTCCTCGTTCATACCGCAGCACTTTTTATACTTTTTGCCGCTTCCGCAGGGGCAGGGGTCGTTTCTGCCGACTTTCTGCCCTTTTCTGACAGGCTGTTTTTTGTCACTGCCGTCATCTGCGCCGCTTGTGGCGGTAATTTTAGCCGCCTGCTCGCGCTTAACATCTTCCTCACTCTTTAAACGGAAGGTAAGCATTGTTGTAACGGTGCCTTCACGGATAAGTGCGGTCATCTCGTCAAACATATCGAAGCTTTCCATTCGGAATGCCACAACAGGGTCCTGCTGGCCGTAGGAGCGGAGATAAATACCTCTTTTAAGCTCCTCCATAGCGTCAAGATGATCCATCCAGCGCATATCAACATTGTGAAGCAATACCTTGCGTTCAAGCTCGGACATTATTGCTTCTCCGTACTCCTCTCTCTTGGCATTGTATAAATCCATAGCCTTGTTATAGAAATACTCTCTGAATTGGGCGCTTTCCGTATATTTGTTCTCAATATCGGGCTCTGCAAGGTAACGGAGCTTCCCGATAAGACCGTTTATATTCCAATCCTCAACTGCGTTTGAGGCAGGGCAGTAAAATTCAACGGTTTCGGAGATATAGTCGTCAATCATTTTAAGGATTGTTGCGTGAATATCCGCACCGTCAAGAACACGGTTACGCTGGCCGTAAACAACCTCTCTCTGCTTGTTCATTACATCGTCAAAGCGGAGAACATTGCGGCGTGCGGCAAAGTTATTGCCCTCAACCTTTTTCTGTGCGCCCTCAATGGTGCTTGTGAACAATTTTGCCTCAATAGGCATATCGCCCACACTCTTGAAAGTATCAAGAATATTATAAAATCTGTCGCCTGCGAAAAGCCTTAAAAGCTCGTCCTCGGCGGAAAGGTAGAACTTACTGCGTCCGGGATCGCCCTGACGGCCTGCACGGCCTCTCAACTGATTGTCAATTCGGCGTGACTCGTGGCGCTCTGTACCGATTATAAACAAACCGCCTGCTTCACGCACCTTGTCTGCTTCGTCTTTGAGCTGGTCTTTATATTCTTTCTCCAGCTCCTGATATGTTTTTCTCGCTTCGAGAATATCTGTGTTATCAGTCTCGGCAAAGCCTGTTGCCTCTGCAATAAGCTCGTCTGAAAAATCCATTCTTCTCATTTCGGAACGAGCCATATAGTCGGGGTTGCCGCCTAAAATAATATCCGTTCCGCGTCCTGCCATATTGGTAGCGATGGTAACTGCTCCCAAAGAGCCTGCCTGAGCGATAATCTCGGCTTCCTTTTCGTGATACTTGGCATTGAGCACCTCATGCTTAATGCCGCGCTTTTTCAAAGCCTTGCTTAAAAGCTCACTCTTTTCAATATTTGTTGTACCCACAAGCACGGGCTGACCGATTTTGTTACATTCGAGTATCTGCTCGATTATGGCGTTAAACTTTGCCGCCTCGGTCTTATAAAGAACATCGTCCTCGTCATTTCTGATCATAGGCTTGTTGGTGGGGATTTCAATAACATCAAGATTGTAAATCTCCTGGAACTCCTGACTTTCCGTCATAGCCGTACCTGTCATACCCGAAAGCTTGGAATAAAGGCGGAAATAGTTCTGGAATGTGATTGTGGCAAGAGTTTTTGACTCGCGCTCAACCTTAACATTTTCCTTTGCCTCAATTGCCTGATGAAGACCGTCGGAATAACGGCGGCCGTTCATAATGCGTCCCGTAAATTCGTCAACTATAAGCACCTGACCGTCTTTAACAACATAGTCAACATCCCGCTTCATAACGCCGATTGCCTTTATAGCAAGGTCGATATGATGCTGAATTGTAAGGTTTTCAACATCGGCAAGGTTTTCTATACCGAAAAATGCCTCCGCCTTTTTAATACCGTTTTTGGTAAGAGATGCTGTCTTTGCCTTTTCGTCAACTATGAAATCATCGTCCTCGCCCACAATATCCTCGTAGTTTTGCTTGGAGTCGATTTCCTTTACCTTGAACATTTTAAGGCGTTTTGCAAAATCGTTGGTGATTTTGTAAAGGTCGGTGGATTTATCCCCCATACCTGAAATGATAAGGGGAGTTCTCGCCTCGTCAATAAGGATTGAGTCAACCTCATCGACAATAGCGAAGTTATGACCTCTCTGTACTCTTTGCTCTGCATAGATAACCATATTGTCACGAAGATAGTCAAAGCCCATCTCGTTGTTTGTGCCGTATGTTATATCGCAGTTGTAAGCCTTTCGTCTTTCCTCACCGTCAAGGTCGTGAACAATTAGACCTACCGTAAGTCCCAAAAATCTGTAAAGCTTGCCCATCCATTCGGAGTCACGGCGTGCAAGATAATCGTTGACGGTAACAATGTGAACGCCTTTTCCCGAAAGAGCGTTAAGATAAGCGGGAAGCGTTGCAACAAGAGTTTTACCCTCACCTGTGCGCATCTCGGCAATTCTGCCTTGATGAAGAACAATACCGCCGATAATCTGCACGGGGAAATGGCGCATATTAAGCACACGGGCGCTCGCCTCACGGCACACCGCAAAAGCCTCGGGCAGAATATCGTCCAGCGTCTCGCCCTTTTGGAGTCTTTCTTTAAATTCAGGCGTTTTTGCTTGAAGCTGAGCGTCGGTAAGCGCCTTATATTCCTCTTCAAGAGCTAAAACCTGTTTTTGAATGGGGAGTATTCTTTTAACCTCCCGCGAGGAGTAATCCCCGAATATTTTTTTAAGCAGTGACATAAGAAAAGTCCTTTCGCATAAAATTCAATTATTGACACATTTGTGTTTTCTGTTCAGTTACGGTACATATGTGCGTACATACCCATAATAATAAAGACATTATAACATAAGAAAAGGAAAAAATCACTAACAAATTGTGAATTTTTACAAGAAAATTTCTTGATTTTACCCAAAAAATTTGTTATCCTTTACTTGTAGTGTGACATCATATCTTATAAGGAGGAGCAAATATATGACTGATGCAAGAACAATGGCGTATATAAATATGTACGCTGTGCTCGGAACGCTTGAAAATCTTTGCGAGCTTGACGATAAGGCAAAAGAAATTCTTTCAACTCTTAAAAAGCCCGTATCGCTTGCTTTCGAGGTAAAGGACGGTCCTGCCGCTACTTTGACATTCACGGCAAAGGGCTGCCGTATGGAGGACGGTGTTACTAAATGTGACATTAAAATTCCCGTATCTTCCTGCGAAAAATTCAACAAGATAATCAACGGTGAGACAACGCCTATCCCCACAAAGGGACTTACAAAGGTAAGTTTTCTTCTGAAAACCTTTACAGCTCTTACCGACAGATTGACGGAGCTTATGCGCCCCACGGAGGAGGCTTTGAAAGACCCCGCTTTCTTTGAGCTTTCAACAGTACTTACTTTCTACACAATTTCCGTTGCTCTTTCACAGATAGGAAATCAGGACGCAATCGGTAAGGCAAGCGCATCTTATATTGCAGACGGTGATGTTTGCTTTGCAATTAAAGACGGCCCCGCCGCTACAATCCGCACAAAGAACAATCACCTTGTAACAATTAAAAAGCCGCCTGAAAATCCCCGTGCGATTATGCAGTTCGATAACATTCAACTTGCCAATGACCTTTTCAACGGCAGAATAAATTCTCTTGAATGTATCGGCAGAGGAACGGTTGAAATCAGAGGTATGCTTTCAATGGTTGACAATCTGAACAGAATTCTTGACAGAGTTGCACTGTATTTGGCATAAGGAGGCGCAGTTGATATGAGTAAATTTCCCGAATTTAAACACGATAAAAGCCACGAGTATTTTGACAGAGCCGTAAAGGTTATACCGTCGGGTATATACGGTCACTTAGGACCTGCCGAGGGACTTTGGGTTCCCGTTTCAAAATGGCCCTTCTATTCAGAAAAAGCACAGGGTACATATTTCTGGGATGTTGACGGCAACAAGTATATAGACTTTATGTGCGCATACGGTCCCAATGTTCTCGGTTACAATGACCCCGATGTTGACGCGGCGGCATTAAAGCAGATGAAGCTTGGCAACTGCACAACCTCACCCTCAAAGGTTATGGTTGAGTGCGCAGAAAACCTTGTTGATACAGTAGCTTCCGCTGATTGGGCATTTTTCTGCAAAAACGGTTCCGATACAACAACTCTTGCAGTTATGTCCGCCCGTGCGCACACCCACAAGAAGAAGATTATTTTCTTAAAGGGTTATTATCACGGCGATTTCCAGTGGGCACAGAAAATCGACTATCCCGGCATCACTCCCGAGGACGTTGCAAACAATGTTGTTGTTCCCTGGTTTGACCTTGACGCGCTTCAAAGAGCGTATGATGAAAACAACGGCGATATAGCAGGTCTTATCGCTCAGCCCTATGACCACGGTAACTTTAAGGATAATGAGGTTGCCTCAAAGGAATATTGGCAGGCAGTCAGAGCTTGGTGCGATAAAAACGGCGTGGTTCTTATTTTCGACGATGTTCGCGCAGGCTTCCGTCTTGACCTGGCAGGCTCCGACCACTATTACGGCATTAAGGCAGACCTTATCTGCTTCTGCAAGGCTTTGGCAAACGGCTACAACATGTCCGCTCTTTGCGGCGGTGAGCATATGAAAGCTACCGTTTCGGGTATGACGTACACAGGCTCTTATTGGATGAGCGCAGTTCCCTTTGCGGCTTGCATAGCTTGTATCAACAAGATGAAGGCTCTTGATACACCCGCTATGTTCCGCAGAATGGGTACACAGCTGACCGACGGCTTTAAGGCCGCCGCCAAGGAACACGGCTTTGACCTTGTGGTTTCCGGTGAGCCGGCATTGTTCTATTTGAGAATTGCCAACGATGACAGCCTTATGCTTCATCAGGAGTGGATTGCGGAGTGCGTAAGCCGCGGCTTGTTCTTGGCTTCTCACCACAACCACTTTATGAACGCGGCTGTTACCGAGGAGGACATCAAGCTTTCAATCGAGATTGCAGAGGACGCATTCTCCGTAGTTGAAAAGCGTCACCCCGAGCTTAAAGGCTGATTTAACGGAGAGGGAAAGCTCCGATTTATAAAAAATAAAATCAGGGAGGAAAATTATGCAAAAAGCACCTTTAACCAAGGAAGAATGGCTTGCTCTTGAAAAGAAAGCCAACGATTTGCGCCACCTTTGCCTTAAAACAACGGTTTGGGCAGGCAGCGGCCATATCGGCGGCGGTATGAGTGTTATGGACATTCTTACCGTTATGTATCACAGATACCTCAACATCAAAAAAGAGGATCCCAAGTGGGAGGACAGAGACCGCTTCATTCTCAGTAAGGGCCACGCAGGAATTGCTTACGCACCCGTGCTTTGTGATTTCGGCTGGAACGATATGGAGCAGCTCAAAACCTTTAACCTTACAAACTCAAAGATGGGTATCCACCTTGACTCAAATAAGGTTGAGGGCGTTGACGCTTCAACAGGCTCTCTCGGTCACGGTATTCCCATCGCCGCAGGTACCGCAATTGCGGCACGCGTTCTGGGCAAGGACTACTATACATATGTAGTAACAGGTGACGGTGAGCTGGACGAAGGTTCAAACTGGGAAGGTCTTATGACTATCCGCCATTACAATCTTACAAACTGCATCACTATTGTTGACCGCAACCATTGCATGATTGACGGTAACACAGAGGATGTTATGAAATTGGAGCCCCTTGCCGATAAATTTGTGGCTTTCGGCTTCAACACAATCGTTTGCGACGGTAATAACATCGTTGAGCTTTGCAAGGCGATTGACGCCGCACACGAGTGCAAGGATAAGCCCTCAGTTATCGTTGCCGATACTGTTAAGGGCGTAGGCATTAAACTTACGGCAGGCAACTACAAGTGGCATTACGGCGCTATTGACGACGCTATGGCCGAGGTTGCCTCTCAGGATCTTGACAATTACAGCGCAGAGCGTATTGCTCGCTGCGGAAAGGAGTTTGACTGATGGCCGGAGGATTTGTTTATAATGTTATTGAAACACCGGAGCTTTCCACATCGGAAATTTACGGTAAAACACTTGCAGAGCTTGCAAAGGAGCACAAGGAAATCGTAGCGGTTACCGCCGACCTTGCAACCTCCACAAAATTACAGGACTTCACAAACGCATGCCCCGACAGAGTTTTCAATGTTGGTATCGCAGAGCAGAATATGCTTGGTGTTGCGGCAGGTATGGCAAGAGCAGGACTTGTTCCCTTTGCTTCAACCTTCTCGGTTTTCGCTTCGCTTCGTGCCGCTGACCAGCTTCACACCGACATTTGCTATCAGAATGTTAACGCAAAGATTATTGCAACACATTCAGGTACATCATTCGGTCAGGCAGGCTCAACTCACCATGCAATCGTTGACCTTGCAGTAGCACGCTCAATGCCTAACCTTACTGTTATCTGCCCTGCCGACGGTTACGAAACTGCAAACGTTATCAGAGCGGCTTATGAGAATTTCGGACCTTACTATATCCGCATTAACCGCGGCTTTGACCGTGTTCTCTATGATAATGAGGATTACGGCTTTGAGGTTGGTAAGGCAGTTGAGCTTCACCCCGGTACAGATATTACTGTTATCGCATGCGGCTCCTGCGCATTCCAGGCCCGTGAAGCGGCGAAATTCCTTGAAAGCGCTGACGGACTTAAAGTAAGAGTTCTCAATATGCACACAATCAAGCCTATCGACAAAGAAGCTATACTCAAAGCTGTTCAGGAAACCCGCCGTATCATCACGGTTGAGGACCATTCCGTTATCGGCGGCTTAGGCTCTGCAGTTGCTGAGGTTATGATTGAGTCCGGCAAGGGCTGTGCATTCAAGATGCTCGGTCACCCCGACAAATTCGCTCCTATCGGACTTCACGAGGACATTATGTCCATCGTAGGTATTGATGCAAACGGTATTATCGACGCTGTTCGTGAGGTTATGGGTAAGGACTTCGAATTGGACGATAACTGGGATGATGAGGTGTAATTATGCATACACAGGAAGAGCTTTATTCAAATAAAATATTTTTTAACGCGGCCTTGCCCCTTGTTAAGGTGATTGCAAACGATGTACCGTCGCTTAAAAAGCAGTTTGAAAAGGTTCATGCTATAATTCAGGTAAGTGCATTGGACGAGGAGGCCGAGGGCGGCAAAATCGGCATGCACTATGTGGTAAACGGCGATGAATGGCTTGTTCATCTGAACGCTGTTGACCCCAATCCTCATGTTGAGCTTGAATTTAAGAGCGTTGAAGCAATGAACGCATTTTTTAAAGGGAAAATGAGCCCTGCAACATTGCCCAAAATGAAAGGCATTGTAAAGCATTTCGGCGCATTTAAGGCATTTTTAATGACTCTCCTTAAAATGTCATCTCTGCTCGGCGCAACAGAACCTCCCAAGGACGAAGATACAAAAGAGCTTATGGTAAAATGCTTCTTCTATCTTCTTTCAAGCGGTATCAGCCAGCTTAACAAAATGGGACACGCGGATATTCACGATTGGGCATCAAAGAGCCCTGACCGTGTTTATGCATGGGCTGTTAACGGTTATCCGCAGATTTCGGCTTATCTCCGTGTTAAGGCGGGTAAATCAAGAGCCGGCAGAGGCGAGTATAAGCGCGCAATGCCCTTCTTCACTCTCCGCTTTGACAGCCTTGACAGCGCTTTGGGAATTCTTCTCGGCACAGACGATATGCTTGAAGCCGTTAAGAAAGGTCACCTTATAATGGACGGCGCTCCCGAATTCGGCGGACAAATCGGCGCTTATATGCTTGAAGTCGGCGCATTGGCAAAATAATAATTTCTCATAATAATAAACTGTCGGGAGAGTAATCCTTTCCCGGCAGTTTTGTTTTTGCGGGTGGGTATTATGAAAAGTAGAGGCGATTCACGAATCACCCCTTACGAAATATCGGTAAAAAGGGGACTGTCCCCTTTTTACTGCGATTATTGATTTTTCTCATTGGAGAAAAAGCTTTTTAATATTTCTTCTGCTTGAGATTTTTTGTGGGCGGGAACAAGAATGTTTACGCCTTTCGGAAGCCCTGAATATATTGCCGGACGGGTACTTTGCACAGGACAGGCGATGCAGGGAATATCATTATCCTGCAAAATTTGCATAAGCATATCTGTCCACATAGCGTGACCTTCCGTTAAAAATACAAAATCGGTATCCATAAATTTGCTCCTTTTTATAAACAAGGTAGGGCGGGTGGCAAGCCACCCGCCCTACCTTTTCGTTTCGGTTAAAATTTTATGAAAAAATTGCTCTTACGGCTCCGTATAAAATTGTTAAAACACAAAGGGCAAGGAAGATAATTCCAACTGTTGCAAGTACGGTATAAGCGACAGATGCAACTCTCGGTGCTTTTTTACTTAATATGTATATCGGCAAAAGAATAATTGAGGCAATAGTGAAGATTATGATGGGATATAAGAAACCCTCCCAAAAAGATTCATGCCAAATCACCACTCTCGCAATTCCCCGAACTATACAAATTAAGAGCAATATACCGCATGCAATAAGTGTCCCGTGCCTGTTGCGTGACCTTTTAAAGTCATGAAAGAAAACATATTTCCACATATTTTCGAAAATATTTTGTTCAAACATAAAATAGTCTTTGCAAATATCGACAAACTCTTGACCGTTGCGCTCCGATTGAGAAATCTCGTCCCATAATCGTTCCTGATTGAGTGTTTCATAAGAGGATTTATCTGCTGAAAGAGATTTTGTTATTTCCAGAGCGCCTTTTAAAGAGTTAAGCTCTTTTTCCAATCGGTTGATATTTTCGTATGACGCATCGGCAAGGGAAAGCTCTCCTTTTTGCATCAATGAAATTTCTTCTACGGTAAATCCAAGTTTTCTTAATGCTAAAATTTTCTTTAATACAGCTATGTCTTGTTCGCTGTAATCACGATAATTGTTTCCCTTTCTTTCAGGACTAAGCAACCCTTCTTTTTCATAAAAACGGATATTAGAACGGGATACAGACAGTAAATCTTCAACTTCTTTTATTGTCATTTGACCACCTCCGTACCCTTTATACAGTATAAACCCTGTTTACAGTCAAGTCTTTTTTAGAAATTTTATCACAAATGACGGTATATGTAAATATTTGTGCAAAGCAGAGCGCCAAATCCAGCACGGTAGGGCGGAGCCCGCCCGATAAATTGCAACAAAATAAACATCCACCCGCCAAGCGGGTGGTTTTTCATATGCGGGCATAGCCCTATG
>JBJEPW010000014.1:0-48342 GCA_051881435.1 Candidatus Fimenecus sp.
TAAAACTGTATACTATGTCCTTACACTCCTGTTTACTATGTTATTACACTATACAAAACGAATCGCCTGCAAATTTCCCACAAAACCAACCCCAACAGGGTAGGGCGGGGGCTTGCCCCCGCCGTTTTTTTATGTATTTTATCGGTGGGCATAGGTTAGCCGCAATCCCCCCTGTCTTGGCAAAGTCAAAAAGTTTTGTGACATTTTTATGTTTTTGCCACTACCTTACAAAGACCGGTTTTTATACGGAGAGGAAGGAGGTTTTGTCTTGTCAAGAACTCATATAAAAAGGAACGCTGACAAGTTATTGGAAGAATATTGTCAAAATTTTAAGACAAGCTTATACAAATATGCGTATTTGAGAACGGGACACGACAAAGATGCGGCAGAAGACTGTGTTCAGGAAGCTTTTATGGTTATATACAAGCGGATGTGCAAGGGGGAAGAATTTGCGCAGCCAAAGGCATTCCTATACAGAACGGTTGATAATTTTGTTAAGGAACACATTAAGGATATGGAAAAACGAAAGAAAATTCAGGATGCTGTCGCACCTGAAAACGGTTTTTTTGAATTATCTGTTTTTGACAGTCTTGATGAACAAACCGAAAATGAAATTATCAAAGCCGTATTTAAGGAAATGAGTGACAAAGAAAAAGTAATTTACAGAAGGCGTTACATAGACAAATGCAATGTGCGTGACATAGCAAAAGAATATAACATTTCGGTTTCTACTGTCACAACACGCCTTTACAGAATCAGACAAAAAGCAGAAGAAAAAGTAAAGCAAGAACTTAAAGAAAGGGGGGATTTTCAATGACTAACACAAAACTCAAAGAACTTGTTAATCAAGACAATTTTATAAACATTCTTAAAAATGAACTTTTTGCTCTTATTGATGAAGAGCTTAAAAAAGATACCGAAATGGACTGTGAACTCATTGATGAGCTTGTTAATGCCATTGAAGCATTAGAACAATGCGAATACGAAAATACTGCAGTTATTCTTCCCCTTGTTTTCGCAGACGGCACAATCCTTTCAAAACGAATCAGAAACAAAGTAAACGGTAAAAAAACTCTTATGCGAATTACCGCAGTGGCGGCAGCATTTGCAGTTATTCTTTCGGGTGCAAACAGTATTACTACATCAGATGGCAAGAGCGTATTGGCTTATGCAGTTGATGAGCTTATTGAAAGTGTAGGTAAATTTTTCGGAATTGAATCACTTACCAAAAATGAAGATGTCAACACACCCGAAGCAGAAGAAAACAAAGAAAATGAATCGGAAGAACCGAAAACAGAAGAAATTATAGAGCAAGCCAACAGTGAACCCGCTAAAAAGAGTGAGCTTACAATGATGTCAATTGAACTTATTACCGATGAAAAGTTTAAAACATCTTATCTTTGGCAAGAAAAACTTGATTTGACAGGGCTTAAAGTAATTGCAGTTTATTCTGATAATAGCAGAAAAGAGATAAACATAAATGATTGTGAAATTTCAGGCTTTAATTCTCTGAAAATCGGCGAACAGACAGTCACAGTAAAATACAGCGGATTTACCGCCTCATTCAAGGTAATCGTTTCAAGAACCGAACAGAACAACAAAGAAACAAGAACGATTACAAATGTTGAATGTAATGCAACCGACACTCTCATAATAGCAATAGGGACAGGAAACCCTATCGCCAATATAAAATGGCGATATGTCTATTCGGACGGCACTTTCTCGCCATATTATAATTATAATAAAGATGAAGTAAAACTCATTTCCGAATATGACAGTCAGCTTATTGATACTCCGCAAATGCTTACATATCAAGTGCCTAACGGTATGACCTTTACGGTTACGGTAATTCTTTATGATAATACTGTCCCGAACGAAAAAACTGTAAGAACACTAACGATTGACTCTGCACCGCAAGGTATGCACCTTTATTCAGGAAGTTTTACAGATTATTTTGCTTATGTTGGCGAGTCCGTTGATTTTTCCCGGTTCCAAATTAAGATAACTTATAATGACAACACAAGCGAAGTCGTAACTTTGGGTGACAGCAAGATTCAAATCTTCGGTACCATGACAACTGACAGACCGTCTCCATACGGTGGTTATAGAATTGTATTTGCCTATGGTGATTATAGGCTCACTTTAACTTATGATGTAATCGTTCGCACAGAATTACTTTCATACAGAATTAACGAAAATATCTGGTTAACTTACCATGTAAGTGAAGCTCCTGAAGAATTTACTTCTGATGAACTTGTAATCGGCACATTAAGCGATACAACAAACGAAGTATATCTTGATGTTGAATACAAAGGCTATGACCCTACAAAAACAGGTCCTATTATACTTCAAGCTTATTACCAAGGCGAATATCTTTGCGATGTATTAGCGGGATATATCTATGATGACAACAGTTACGTTATTGTTGAGCGTCCACAAACAGAATTCACCGGCACAAATGACTCATTTGAATTTATACCAAACATCAAACTTGCTTATTACTACGACAAGGATTATTATCGTACACTTGGTGATGTTATGGAAATATATGGGGACATTGCCAAAGACGATGATGCTTCTTTGGCTTATGATAAGTATTTAAGTGCAGAGGGAATTTACAGTTTGGGATACACAGTTCACTCACAAGCAATGGTTTATTATACTCTCAACGCTTATAATCCCGAAACACAGGGTGCTATGTTCGGCGATTGGTATAACACTTATGAAGAAGCATTGAGAATCAAGAAATTTGGTGAATATACAGTAAACTTTAAGATATACGATGTTGCTGAAAACGAAAACGGTATTTATGTACGCACCGGTGTAAACACAGAGTTTTCACTTGATATTACAGTAAAAGAAAAGCCCGTTTCTTATGAGGTTGAGGCACCTAATGATATTTTAATAAATATTCAGGATATTTACACCGAGTTTTATAATAATATTAAGGTTTACGCTGTCTATAAAGACGGCAGACGGGAAGAAATCAGCGATTATAGAGTTGACAGATATTTGCCGTCACATAATATACAATCCGATATACTGTATATTAGTGTTTATTTGCCTGATAACAGTAAAGAGTGCTTTAAGGTTTATGCTTATACCGACGGTTATGAAGATTCATGGTATATAAAAACAGACAAAAACAATCAAACCTATAAACCAAATACAGATATTTCAAAAACAAATAATAAAATATGGTTTATTTCGGCTGACGGGGACGAATACAGCGTTTCAATAAAAGAATTGCAAACAGAGGAATATACAGTTGAGGGTTGGGATACAACCGTTCCGGGTAATCACACCGCAACAGTCACTCTGCACCACAAAGTTTTAGGTGACATAAAAACTACATTTAACTATACGGTTGATTATTACACCCCTAAAATGGATGTGGTTTTTGACTCTTACTATGACCCAAGGCATGAATACAACAGTGAAAATTTCAAGGTAATTTATACGGACTCTATGAATCAAACCTATGAAATTACGGACTATGAATACTACATTAAGCAAGATTCAACTATTGCAACATGGTATTTGTATATTAAGTATTCTGACCCGTACAATATCTATATAGACCCAAGCACAAAAGAAGAAAAGATATGGAGCTTCAAGCTTCCTCTTACCCCTGCTTGTAACGGTATTACCGCTGAGAGGAATCAAAAAGGCGAAGTCGTGTTGTCTGTCCTTAATGATTTACCTGACGATGATAATGTTAAATATGTATTCCAATATTCATTCTACAACGGAAATACAAAAGTAGTTTCCGGTGAACAAAGTTCAAATAGCAAACGCATGACAACTCACAAGTATAATGCAACTTCAGTAAGTGTGTATGTAAGTGCTTATCTTATTGACGAAAACGGAAAAGAATATTGCATTTGTTATCGCCAATCTTATTCGGCAAAAATAGTATAAAACAAAAACTCCGTGTTTCTCTTGTGAGAAGCACGGAGTTTAATTTTATCTATTCTTAATGTGCGTCTTTGCCCTCAAAGCGGATAAGCTGTAAATCGGGGCAGTTTTCTTGGTCTATTGCAAAGGCGTAATCGTCACAAACATTTCCCCACTCCACGCAGGATTTTTCGATTGTGACATTCTTCGCATTTCTGATATAAAAACCTGAGTTTTTCGCCTTTTCAACGCCGTATTCAAGGCAGGGGCGCAAATCGTACAGCCCACAGTCCCATTTTGAGGTTTTTGAAAGAGTTACGCTCACATTTTCAAAGGTAACATTTTCAATCATATTATCCTTTGTGCCGTGAATGAGCACTCCGTTTTCGCCCTTGCAGGTGATATTTCTGAAACGGATATTTTTAATCTTACCCGATTTTGTGTTTTCGTCACGGTTAAAGGTGGTTATAACTATGGGCTCCGCCGTTCCCCACCAATCGGGGCAAAAACGGCGCGTTTCAATAATGCAGTTTGAATATGTAACATTTTCAACGCTTCCGCCGTCGCGGATTTGTATTGAAAGTCCGCGGTTGCTCTTCCCAATTATGCAATTATCAACGATAACATTGCGGAAATCCCCCACACCCTCGGTGCCTATTTTAATTGCCGCCGAGGTGGAAATAAGCGTGCAGTTTGATATGATGATGTTTTCGCAGGGACCGTATTCTGCGTTGCCCTTTGAGGTTTTAAGGCATATGCAATCGTCGGCACACTCCACATGACAGCCTAAAATACGCACATTGGAGCAATGGTCGGGGTCAATACCGTCGGAATTTGCCACATCAAGGTCGTTTAAAATCCGTATTTCGGAAATCAGCACATCGTCACAGCCGGCGGGGTGAAGCGTCCAGAAAGGCGCGTCAACTATCGTTATATCTTTAAAAGAAATATGATTGCTTTTTTCTACATATATAACGGTGGGGCGGGGATAAAAATTGCCTGTTACATAATATTTATCCTTACGCTCAACAAAGGCGTGACCGTTGGCGTCAATTGTCCCCTCGCCCGTAATTGAACAGCCGTCCGCCTCAAAGCCGTATATAAAGCAAAAAGAGGGTTTTCCCGTAACTGGGTTGCCTATGAGAGTATTGGTTTTATCGTTTATAAAATTACAGGGACGAAAATAACCGTCAATGTTATCCGTAGCTTTAAGGCGTGAGCCCTTTTGCAGATGAAGCTCAACATTTTTCTTGATTCTTATTGAATCGGAAAAATAAGTTTTCCCCGATGCGAGCACAACCGTTCCTCCGCCGTTTTCACAAGCCTTGTCAATAGCGGACTGAATAGCGCCGCAGTCGTTATGCGCGCCGTCGCCCACAGCGCCGAAATCCTCAGGATAAAAGAAAAGCATAATATTCCTCCGTTATGTTTTGTTGATACCGAAAAGTATAACATAATCAAACGGTAATAACAATAAAAAATATATCAAAAACTTTTAATTTTCAACTTTAAATTTTTAATTAAAAAATCGGCGGGAGCAAGCCTTTCTCGCCTGCCGGCTCAGGCAGCGCTTCTGCTCATTTCTTTCGCAGAGGTGTCCACCGGACACCCGCGCCCCCGCCCTACCATGTTGGATTTTGTTTTGACTTGGATTTTACGTGCGATTCACGAATCGCACGCCTGATAAATTATAACAAAAACTTTCAATTTTCAACTTTAAATTTTTAATTAAAAAAATCGGCGGGAGCAAGCCCCCGCCCTACTTGATTTATTCGTCCACGATGTTTTTTTCTATGCCTCGGAAATACAGTCTTAACAAAATATAAGAAAGAACAGCACTTATAACGCATGTCAATATATTTGCAATCCCACTAGCCGTTCCGATACCGTTGTTTATAATATCCGAATGAAATAATACATCATTAAAATCATATACATCAACATTGTTATTTACGGCGTTAATATAAGCAACAATTCCGGGAATAGTTCCGAAAAAAACCGAAATCACATTCTCAGTCGCCATCGGAATCAGAAAAGATGCGCAAGTTAGTCTGCGTATTCTTTTTGGCTGCTTGGATAATGCTATGCGATAGAATACATAATAAATCAGAAATGAATGAATAAGCCAGAACGGCACATACAATAAGGTTCTTATTAAGCTGGCTCTTGTACCCCAGTAGGCGTATGATAAATCGGGTATTAAATCGGGTATTGAATTTAAAAGTCCGGATAATACAAAAGCAGAAACAATAGCCACCGGTGCGAACCAGGCGCATGAGGCAAGGGTTTTCGGCTTTTTCTGTTTAGGTATCTGTTTTTGAACAAACGGCTCTTCCGGTTTCTGCGGCGCACTTGCTTTCCTTGCGCACACCGCACAAAATCCGTTCTCATCTACTCTGTTTCCGCAACGACCGCAATACATAATGTTACCCCTTTTCAGTTTTTCTTCATTATAGGTCAATTTCACCCTAATGTCAATAGGTCGCTGTGCCATAATTTGGTACATAAAAGAAAACGGGTGGTAAAACTGA
This sequence comes from Candidatus Fimenecus sp., assembly GCA_051881435.1. Taxonomy (GTDB): domain Bacteria; phylum Bacillota; class Clostridia; order Oscillospirales; family Acutalibacteraceae; genus Fimenecus. The sequence continues at coordinate 6,429 of JBJEPW010000014.1, forward strand.
ACAGATTAAAAGAATTAAGGAAAAAAAGAGGCTACACACAAATTAAAATGCAAATGCTGACCGGTATTGACCAAAGCGATTACTCTAAAATCGAAAACGGAAAAAGATATTATACCTTTGAGCAATGCAGGAAAATCGCCGTTGCATTGGATACGAGTATGGATTATCTTGCAGGTTTAACAGATGAAATAAAGCCTTACCCTCGCAAAACGGATGAATAATTCATCGTCCTCTACACTGTTAATTTTAGGAGTTTTTTGTGGGACGAAATGGAGCTATTCCCTACAAGGCTGAGCGTATATATTGCCCCCTCTGACGAGGGGGCTGTCATTTTTGCAAAAATGACTGGGGGAGAGATTTTCAAATACCTAAAATGTTTTCTCTCCCTCCGTCAAAACCTACGGTTTTGACACCTAACTCATCAGAGAGAGGAAAAGTATAATATAATTTTTGCTTGCCTTGTAGGGATTGGCGACCAATAAAATATATCAAAAAAGCGGCGGGGGCAAGCCCCCGCCCTACCTGTAATTTTCAGCGTACTTGTAGGGGCACACACATCTGCCTGTTAAATCATATGAAATCAACGGATGTTTTGTAGGGTGCGACGACCTGGTTGCACCGTTAATTTTACGAGATTTTTGCGGGCTGTCGAGGTCGCCAGCCCATACGATACCGCCATTGGTGTGCATATGATTTTGCGGGCGATTCGTGAATCGTCCCTACAACCGCGCCGTAATTCTCGTCGCCCCTGAAAGGGGTGATTCCCCACAGTGCGGGGAAATGTCTGCAAAGCAGACAAAGGGGACGGCCGCCGTCAGCGGATGTCAACGAAGTGACAGATGGGTTCTTCCTTTTTAATGATACTCCATTCCGAAAAATTCCACATACACGGGGGAAAGGCGGTCGGTTATAAGAGTTATAAAGTCCGCTGACTGTGATGTTTCCTTAATATTTTGCGATTTGGGCAAAATCATAACCGCACGGGAGTAAAGAACATCGCTTTCAATAAAGAACTTCCCGCCGTGGTGTGCGCAAACCCGTCTTACAAAGGAAAGTCCTCTCCCCTTTTCGTTTTCGCACAAAAACATACCGCCGCTTTGCACCTCGAGCCTTACAAAATCCGCCGTGTCAACCGTTTTGACGGTTACAAGGCTTCCCGAGCCGTAAAGATATGCGTTTGAAAGCAGATTCAGAAGCGCCTTTGAGAGAAGGCGGCGGTTTCCCCATACAGGGGACGATTGGTTTCCGCAATAAATAAAGCTTACGCCCAAGGGGGCGGCAATAGTATCGCAGGCGGCGGAAATATTTTCGGCAAGAGTTGAAATATTAACGCACTGCGGCTTAAAATCAAAATTACAGTCAAATTCAAAATTTCTTAAAGCCTTATACTGCTCACGCATCATATTGCTGTCGTTCTTAATAAAGGCGCTGTCAAAGAGATTTTGCATTCGTTCTCTTTCCGCAATCTGACGGCAAACGCCGTAATCCATACGCAAACACTCCTTTTATACTATAAATATTATACCCATTTGCAGTAAATATTCGCCATTTTTTGAACAGATTGACAAATTTTTCACACATTGCCGTTTTTTTGAAAAATACTCTTGCATATTTCATTGAAAAGATATAAAATAATAATCGCACTAATGCGAATAATATTAGTAATAATTTATTTGGAGGAATTCAAAATGTCAGTTAAAGTTGCAATCAACGGCTTTGGCCGTATCGGACGTCTTGCTTTCAGACAGATGTTCGGCGCAGAGGGCTATGATGTAGTTGCTATCAACGACCTTACAAAACCCTCAATGCTCGCAAACCTTCTTAAGTATGACACCGCACAGGGCGGTTACTGCGGCAGAATCGGCGAGAATCTTCACACAATCTCCGCTGATGACGAGGCAGGCACAATCACTGTTGACGGTAAAACTCTTAAAATCTATGCTATGGCAAACGCTGCTGAGCTTCCCTGGGGCGAAATCGGTGTTGACGTAGTTCTTGAGTGCACAGGCTTCTACTGCTCAAAAGAGAAGAGCATGGCTCACATCAATGCAGGCGCAAAGAAGGTTGTTATCTCTGCTCCCGCAGGCAACGACCTTAAAACAATCGTATTCTCAGTTAACGAGGATACACTTACTGCTGATGACCAGATTATCTCCGCTGCATCCTGCACAACAAACTGCCTTGCTCCCATGGCTAAGGCTCTTAACGATTATGCTCCCATTCAGAGCGGTATCATGAGCACAATCCACGCTTACACAGGCGACCAGATGATTCTTGACGGTCCTCACAGAAAGGGCGATATGAGAAGAGCAAGAGCCGGCGCTGCTAACATTGTTCCCAACTCAACAGGCGCTGCAAAGGCAATCGGCCTTGTTATCCCCGAGCTTAACGGCAAGCTTATCGGTTCTGCACAGCGTGTTCCCGTTCCCACAGGTTCAACAACAATCCTTACAGCTGTTGTTAAGGGCAACGATGTAACAAAAGAGGGCATCAACGCTGCTATGAAGGCTGCTGCTTCTGAGTCTTACGGCTACAACGAAGACCCCATTGTTTCTTCCGATGTTATCGGTATGAGATACGGCTCACTCTTTGACGCTACACAGACAATGGTTTCAAAGATTGCTGACGACCTTTATGAGGTTCAGGTCGTTTCTTGGTATGATAACGAGAACAGCTACACAAGCCAGATGGTTCGTACAATCAAGTATTTCGCAGAGCTTTAATTCTTAAATTAAACAAAGTGAAATCAGGGCAGATACCAAAGCGGTATCTGCCCTTTTTGTTTGGGTATTTATAACAACTGCACTGAAAGCATACGCGCGCCTCGTCTCCCCTGAAAGGGGTGATTCCCCGCAGTGCGGGGAAATGTCTGCGAAGCAGACAAAGGGGACGGCCGCCGTCAGCGGATGTCACAAAGTGACAGAGGGGTTGTATGGGCGGGTCTCCGTGCCCGCCCATAGTGTTTTTATAAATTTACGGCGGGGGCAAGCCGCCCGCCCTACCTAATCTATTATGGCTTTATACAATTTTGCGGGCGGGCACAGAGGCACCGCCCCTACAATGGTGCCGTGAAATCATATCCAACATTAGGGTGGGGGCAAGCATTACTCGCCTGTCGGCTCAGACAGCGCTTCTGCTCATTTCATTCGCAGAGGTGTCCACCGGACACCCGCGCCCCCGTCCTAATGTGTTGAATTTCTTTTAAATTACTTATAAAGCGGGCCGTACTCTGCGCAGGCACGGTAATCGGCGGATTCCAAATCCTCTGTTCCGAACGCCGACCATGCATGGGGACGGAAAATCTTATTTTCGTCAACATTGTGCATATTAACGGGAATACGAAGCATTGATGCAAGGGTTATAAGGTCTGCGCCTACATGACCGTAAACCGTCACGCCGTGGTTAGCGCCCCAATTTGCCATAACGCTGTAAACATCTTTAAATGCGCCCTTGCCTGTGAGTTTGGGTGCAAACCATGTTGTGGGCCATGTGGGGTCTGTGCGCTTATCAATGGTTGTGTGGATTTCATCGGGAAGATTTGCCGTGTATCCCTCTGCTATTTGAAGCACGGGGCCTATGCCGTCAACAACATTTACGCGGAGCATTGTAACGGGCATTTCCGCCTTGCAGCGGAAGTGGCTTGAAAATCCGCCGCCTCTGAAATACTCATAATTTGCTCTGCACCAATCGGTTGCATCAAGGCATGCCTTAACATCTGCATCGGTCATTTCCCAATAAGGCTTCATGCAGCCCTCGCCCTTATCGTTCTTTGATGCGCCGCTTCCGTCAAGTGCGGTTGCGCCTGAGTTGATAAGATGGATAAAGCCGTTTGCGGCAACACCCTCGGGCTTTTTGCCTGTTACTCTTTCGCAAGCCTCGGGGCTCCAATATGTACGTACATCGTGGAAACAGGGGGCTGTACCTGTAACGAGAGTACCCAGCATCATTGCAACGCCGTTGAGTGTATCGTTCTCCGTTGCAAAGGGAGTGGGAGCCTTTTTGCCGTTCCAGTCAAAGGTTGAAGCCATAATAGCCTCGGTAAAGTCGGCGTTGGGAAGCCAGTCTGTCCACTGACGCTGTCCCTGGAAGCCGCCTGCAACAGCATTTTTGCCGAGAGCCTCCTCATGCCAGCCCAAATCGTCAAGCTTTTTGTTGCCGTAAAGAATATCACGGACAACGATTGTCATTTTTGCAATGAACTCCCAATCCTTATCGGCGGGAACGACCTTTGACTTGCGGATAATCTCGGGAAGATTTTTGCCTGCGTTGCAGTCAAAGCCTTCCTTGCAGTTTTCCTTAATCCACTTTAATGCTTTTTCATATTCATCATTATCGTAGATACCAAGCTCAATTCGGCGGACAATTTCAATCATATCCACCCATTCTGCACGGACACCGAAATAATTCTGGAACATTTCAGCATTGCAGTAGCTTCCTGCAATACCCATGGCGATTGCGCCAAGGTTTACATATGACTTATTCTTCATCCAGCCAACGCAAACAGCGCCACGGGCAAAACGGATAATTTTTTCAGCCACATCGTCGGGAATCTCTGTATCGGTCATATCCTGAACATCATGGCCGTAAATTGAGAATGCGGGAAGTCCCTTTTGAGCGTATGCCGCCATAACAGCCGCAAGATAAACAGCGCCGGGACGCTCCGTGCCGTTAAAGCCCCAAACAGCCTTAATTGTATTGGGGTCCATATCAAAGGTCTCCGAGCCGTAGCACCAGCAGGGTGTAACGGTAAGAGTTGCAACAACATTTTCAGCCGCAAACTGTTCTGCGCATTTTGCCGCCTCTGCGCCGCCGCCGATGGTTGTGTTGCTGATTACGCACTGAACAGGCGTACCGTCGGGATATTTTAATGTGCTTTCAATAAGCTTTGCCGCAGACTGTGCCATTCCCATAGTCTGATTTTCAAGGCTTTCACGGACGCCTCCCCAGCGGCCGTCGATTACAGGTCTTATACCTATTTTAGGATATAACATATTATTTCCTCCCTATTTTGTTATAATTCTTACATATCTTTCATATGCCTCGTCCCACTCGGGGGTGTGAACGGGAGCATATTTTTTTGTGTTTTCGGTCTTTGCAATGATTTCTCTGCCCTCACTGACAGACTTTATTTCGCCGAGAGCCTTTAACTGCAAAATAATATTGCCCAGCGCCGTCGCCTCAATAGGTCCTGCCGTAACAGGCATATCAATGCTGTTTGCAGTCATTTCGCAAAGGAAGCCGTCCTTTGTGCCGCCGCCAAGAATGTTGAGAGAATCGAATTTCTTCCCTGTGCACTCTGAAATTTGGTTCAGGGCATAACGGTATTTAAGAGCAAGACTTTCATAAATACAGCGTACCGTTTCCCCAACGGTTTCGGGAACTTCCTGACCTGTTTTTTCACAGTAGGCTTTAATTTTTGCAGGCAAATCTCCGTGTGCTGAAAGCATGGGAGCGTCGGGGTCGATAAAGCATTTAAAGGGCTTGGAGTCTCTCGCCAGCATTTCCAGGTCGTTATATGAATATTTCTGACCTTTCTTTGCCAAATCACGCTTTGTCTCCTGAATAAGCCACAAGCCGCTGATGTTTTTTAGATAATTCACCTTGCCGTTTGAGCCGATTTCATTGGAAAGCTCGTTTTTATTGCTCTCTGCGGTGAGCACGGGCTCATCTAACTCACAGCCGATAAGGGACCATGTGCCGCAGGAGAGAAAAGCGGAGTTTTCGCTGACACATGGCATTGCCGCAACGGCACACTGTGTATCGTGCCCTGCAACGGAAATAACCTTAATACCCTCGTATTCGCCGTTAACGGTTGCGCTGTCGGTAATCTGTGGGAAAAGGCTTTTGCTTATTCCGAAGGCGCTTAAAACACTTTCGTCCCAAGCTTTTGTGACAGGATTGAGCATTTGCGAGGTAGAGGCAATAGTCATTTCGCAAACCTTGTTTTTTGTAAGCATCCACGCAAAAAGGTCGGGCATAAACAAAAGCTTATCCGCTTTTTCGAGATTATTATCAACTGTCAACTGAAAAAGCGTGTTGATACCCATTATCTGATTTCCCGTTGCTTTGTAAAGAGCGTCAAGGCTGATTTTTTCTTTTGCCTTTTCCACGGCGTTTTCCGTTCTCGGGTCCCTGTAATGGACAGGCAGGTGCAAAAGTTCGCCGCTTTTGTCAATCAGACCGTAATCAACGCCCCATGTGTCAAAGGCGAGGGAATCAATTCTACCTGCCTTTTCAATGGCTTTTTTGATTTCTCCCATAATCATTTCTATATCGTGGCAAACCAAGCCGTCAACAGTTACGGGAATATTATCAAAGCGGTGAATTTCCTCATAAGTGATTTTTTCGCCGTCAAAATGTGCCTTTATTGCTCTGCCGCTTGACGCACCGAAATCGAACGCAAGTACGGTTTTCATTTTACCACACCTTTTTTAAGCAATATATTGGCATAAATTGCCTTTTCACCCGTTGCAATTATGAGATATGCGTCCTTTGCACGCTCATAAAAGGCAAAACGCTCGGTAAAATCAATATCGTGATGGGTGGGCTCATATTTGTTGAGTATTTTTTTATACTCCGACCAAATAGGCGGTGTGGGGCAATCGTCACCGGGGACAACCTCCATTAAAGCTACGGGCTTCTCCGTATATGTATCCAAGGGAATGAGCTGTAAAACAGCATCGAGGATTTCGGGTACGCCGTGACCGTCCGCACGGATAACTATGGAATTTTTACCCACGCTGTGGCAGGGGAAATTACCGTCGGCAATAACAAGTTCGTCGCCGTGCCCCATCTGCGCAAGAGCCTTTAAAAGCTCGGGAGAAATTATGGGGGGAACACCTTTAAGCATAACTATTCAGTCCTTTTTATGTAAGATTTCGTCGTCGGGATTATAAACTTTGTAGCCGGGATGTCTGCCTGTTACTCTGTAATATCCTCTCAAATCAATAAGCTTTTGAATATTCTCACGGCTTATATCGTGACTGCCGCCTAAAATTACTGCGTTGATTGTGATTTTTGCCCAGAGTTCAAGGCTTTCCATTCTGTAAAAAGCGGTGATTACATCGCTGCCGACTGCCAAAGCGCCGTGGTTTTCAAGAAGCATTACATCGTGCTCATCAAGATAGGGCTCAATAGCGTTGGGCACCTCGATTGTAGAGGGTGTACCGTAGGGCGTCAGCGGAACTGCACCGATAACGGCAACATCCTCAATCATATTATACATATCCATTGCCTTGTGAGCCACGGCAAAGCCTGTTGCTCCGGGGGGATGTGCGTGGATAACGCTCATTACATCATCACGCTTGTCATAACAGCGAAGATGCATTTTAATCTCGCTTGACGGACGAAGACCGTCGGCGGCTTCAAGTACATTGCCCTCTTTGTCCAAAAGGACAAGTTTTTCAGGCGTTATGAACGATTTGCTCATACCTGTTGGAGTGGCAAGTATCCTGCCGTCTTCAAGACGGACGCTCACATTGCCGTCGTTGGCGGCAACCCAGCCTAATTGCCACATTTTATGGCACACATCGCAAATCTGTTCTTTAATTACATCAATGTTCTGCATTGCTTTACCTCCTATTATTGACAATACTTTAATTGTATTATATTATAATTACAAACAATCTGCTTGGCGGATTATGCGCTAAAACTATGACAATATTCACTTGAAGGTGATTTTTTGGATTACAGCGAGCTTTACGAAAACAAAAAAAGGGGAACCTTTGATTTCCCCATTGAGCTTTATTATGTTGACAAAGCCTCTCCGCGGTACCATATGCCCCTGCATTGGCATCTTGAATACGAGCTTATTCTTGTTCAGCAGGGTACATTTTCTCTGTCGCTGGACGGTGTTACTACCGTTTTGGAAGCGGGGGACTGCGCTTGGATTGGCGACGGAGTTGTTCACGGCGGAACTCCCGATAACTGCATATACGAATGTGTGGTTTTTGACTTGGGTACGCTTCTGCACGATACCCCTGTCTGCTCACGCTCTGCGGCGGAGTTTTTGGCTGACAGAAACGGATATACCTCTGTTTTTAAAAAGGGCAGTGATTGCTCCGTGCTGGCGGATAAAATTTTTGAGTGTATGGAAACGGAACAGCACGGCTACGAGTGGACAACGGTAGGTCTTATGTGGCAGCTTATGGGAAAAATGATTTCTTTAAAAAAGCCCCCTGCAAACATAAGCCGTGACAGGGTGAAAATAAATAAGCTTAAAAATGTTCTCACCTTTATCAGAAGCAATTATTATGAGGCAATAAGCCTTGACGAGCTGGCAAAGGTGGCAGGAATGTCCCCAAGGTATTTTTGCCGTGCCTTCTCTGTTATGACAGGCAAAACGCCAATTGAATACTTAAACTATTACCGCATTGAATCGGCAGGGGAAAAGCTTTTAATGACTGACAGTTCAATTACGGAAATTGCTCTTTCCTGCGGCTTTAACGATATGAGTTATTTTTCAAAAATGTTTTCAAGATACAAGGATATGAGCCCCTCAGCGTACAGAAACAAAAAGTAAAAGGAGTACAGTATGAAACACACAGTAATTATTACAACTCCGCCGGAGCGTTCCGGCAAATACGCCATTCCCGACGGCGCCCTTTGCGGCAACGGAGATATGTCCGCTATCCTCGGAAACAGCGGCACGGGACTGCGCGTATATCTCGCAAAATGCGACCTTTGGATGGCAGACGAGCACCGTGACAATAACGGCGGCATTAAGCCTTTGGGCTATGTGGATTTTGATGTCCCCGAGGATTTATATAAAAACTATTATGTTGAACAGCGTATGGACGAGGGTGAGCTGTTCTGCCGTTTTGCCGACGGGGAAAGATTCGTTGAAATCACGGCCTTTGTCTGTGCAACGCAAAACGACGCGTTTTTCACCATTTCCGTAAGTGATGATAGATTATTGCCCACGCCGAGATTTTCCGCTTTTTCCTGCGGTGCGGATAAATTAGAGGAATTTTCAAAGGACGGTATTTGCGGCTTTACACGTGCCTTTGACAATGAAAAACTGCAATTTCGATGCTTCGTAACGGCAGGACTGCGTGCGTTTTCACAAAATCAGTTTGTACTTTCCGCCGCAACGAATTTTGACAGCGAAACATACACAGAAGATGTACTTTCGCATCTTGCGGAATTTGACGGGAATACATATAAATCAGAAAAAGAGGCGCACGAAAAATGGTGGAAAGAATTTTATGCTAAATCCTCATTCAAAGTGAGCGACGAGCAGTTGGAGTTAAATTGGTACGCCTGCCAATATCATCTTGCAATCTGTGCACGGAATATAAAATTCCCTCCCGGTATTTACGGTAACTTTATCACGGTGGAAAATGTGAACTGGCACGGAGATTATCATTTGAACTATAACTATGAAGCGCCGTTTTACGCCCTTTGCAATTCAAACCATCCAGAGCTTACGGACTGCTATTTTACGCCTTTGGAGGAGTTTATCCCCCGCGGTAAAAAATGTGCAAAAGAGTATCTGAACTGCAACGGCGTGTATTATCCCGTTGGAATGTTGCCGAAAGGGCTTTTCTCGGAATATTCCGAGCCGCCTGCACCCTATGAAAAGATGTTTTTGGGGCAAAAAAGCAATGCCGCTTATGCGGCGGTGATTGCGGTCATGCGTTGGAACGCCACCCGTGACAAATCGTATGCCGCAGAACACCTCTACCCGTTTTTGAAAGAGGTGGGCGCGTTTTGGGAGGACTTTTTGGTGTACGAGAACGGCAGATATGTAATCCACGATGACGCCATACACGAGGTTCCCTATTATGTAGATAATTTCAATCCACGCACCCATCAAAAGGAAATCCACGCCAAAAACAGTCTGCTCTCATTGGGGCTTGTGCGTATGGTATTCAAAACGCTTTTAGATATGGCAAAAGCATTGGAAGCAGACGCAGAAAAATATGAAAAATGGCAGGATATTTTGGAAAAAATCAGCGATTACCCCACCTTCCGCAAACGGTTGAAAAAGGTGTTCCGCTACACGGAAAAGGGTATGGCGTGGAACAAGGGCAATTTCCTTTGCTTACAGCACATTTACCCTGTGGGACAATGGGGACGGCAGGGCAAAGAGGGGCTTTTACAAATTGCACGCAACACCTTTTTCATCAATGACCGCTGGTGCGACGACAACGCGACCAACTCCATATTCCCCTGTGCGGTGCGGCTTGGAATTTCGCCCAAACTAATTTTGGAAAAACTGAAACTCAACTATAAAAAATTCCAACAGCCCAATTTGCTTATGCTCCACGGCGGCGGGTGCTTGGAAAATTGCAGTTTGACCGCCGCAACCTTGAACGAAATGGTTTTGCAAAGCTATGAGGGCATTGTGCGGATTTTCCCGAACTGGGACAAATCTTTGGATTGCCGTTTTGAAAATTTGCGTGCGGACGGTGCATTTTTGGTGTCGGCAGAAATGAAGAAAGGCGAAATCACAAATATTGAGATTTTAAGTGAACAGGGCGGCACCTTGGTGCTTGAAAATCCCTTTGAAAAATGCGTGATTATGTCGGATAAACAAAGCGTACACAGCGAAAAGGTAATTGAATTAAAGCTTTGCGAAAATGAAAAAATGATTATTACCGAAGCATAAAAAACGCTCCCCTTACCGTACGGTAAGGGGAGCGTTCTTTAACACAGCACTATCTCTCGTTTTTCAGGCTTGTCAAATGAATATTCGGGGCTTTCACCCTTTTTATAAACAACTGTAATAAAGTTGTTTTTGCCCACAGGCAGTCGGAAGGATACATCCATGCTTTTATCCCACGCGGGGAGCAAAAAGATTTTTTCATCGTTTTCCTGCACCAATGATTTTGCAATTGCCATATTCATATTGGCACCGTTGTCCTGGTCGGGGAGCCAGTCGTAATTGGGACCGTAAAACACAGGAAAAATACAGTCTTTATTTGTGTTTTTGCAATTCTTCAAAATTTCACGGAAAGCTTCTTTGCGCAGACCGAGGAAGGCCGCCTGAACACCGTGCTGCTGCCAGCCGCAGGAGGCTTTTTCCCGCCTTGCTTTAAAGGTGTTTATGCCGATTTTTAAATCAGGATTTCCGATTTTATAAATTGCATAAGGGAAAACCGTGTAAAGCTCGGGATTTTCACAGTTCATTTTTGTACGCTCAATATTCTTTTCAAAAGGCATAACAACTCTTTTTATGCGCCGTTTCCCGATAGGCAGAGGAGGAAGCGCCGCTTGAATTTCGGCACACATGGCTTTTAATTCCTCATCGTCTGTACCAATAGCTAGCAAAAACTCGCAAACTGCGGTAACGCCGGCTATATCGGGGGAATCGTTAATGCAGTTATGCCATGTTTCCAATGATGAGGTAGGTTCAAAGCAGATTGAGCCGTCCTCTTTCGTGAAATGCTCACGGAAAAACAGTAAAATTTCTTTTACAAAGGGCAGGCAATGATTTTTCAAAAAGTCGGTATCCTCGGTATTTCGGCAATACAAAAGCATCATCATAGCCGCTTCAAGACCGCCGCTGTAATAGTAACGGATATATGTATTCAGCGTTGTGCCGTCGGGCAGGTCTTTTCTGTCCCAGCCGTAGTTTGAATCGGCATATGCGGCAAAAATACTCATTGTTTCGGGATAAAATGCGCCGCCGTGACCGAAATATTTTTGCGTTCTGTATTTGGCAAAATCAAGATTATCGGTGTATAGGCGGAAAAAAGGCATCATTAAATCATAATCGCCTGAAAACAGCATACTCCAATATATAAGCCGTGTATTCTGAAACCAATAATATCCGCCCCAATTTCTGTAATCGTAGTTTTCGCTTTCGCTGTGGGGCGAGGGCTGACAGGTGAAAATCGAACCGTTGAATTTAACAGGGAAACGCCCCTTGCCGCCGCATAGATTCATATACCTTTGCAAAGCGTAGCCCTGTGTGATTTTGTCGGCATCCTTGCCGCCGCTTATGTAAACATAGCTTTTTCCCCACACGGATTTCCAATAGGCTTTGTGTTTTTCCTTATCACTTTTCGGGAAACTCTTGATTTTTTCGCGCCACTCGTCCCCATCGGTTAAGGTAAGGGAATGTATGGAAACAGTAACCTTTTCTGCTCCGTCTTTAACCGTGAGAGTGTTACCCCTCGTTGTCATCTCCTCTGACTTTGCGAGAAAGCCGAAGGTAAGACCTGTCAGAAAATCATTTTTTTCGGGATAATTCTCAAGATGCTGATGGGAAAGACTGAATTCATAAAGCGAGGTGCTGTTTTGGTGCATTTGCCCCAAAGTGCCGTCGCCCTCCGAAAACAGAATATCTGCGTCCTCGGTGCAGTCAAAGCCCGTATCCTCATTGCTTTCGCAGTTTAGCTGATAGTTGCTTCGGTCGTTATGGGCAATTTTTTCTCTGCGGCTTCGGTAATTGATTACTTCAAGAGCCATTCCCGAAACGCCTTTGCCCTCAATTTCCGTTATGTAAACAGGCTCAAAAGCGTCGGCATAAATCTCTGCACGGATGTTTTCATTGCTTATTTTGAGAATTCCCTCTTCAAGGACAAGATGAAAGTCTAAATTCTCATTAAGCACTCCGTCTTGAAAACGCAGTTTGATATAACCCGTTTTCAACAGCCTGTGCAATCGGCTGAACGCGTCTGTTTTTGAAAGCAGAATATTGATTTCATTCCCGCTTGCCCAAATATTTGCGCCCAAATCACCGTTTCCCAAAGGAATGGAATCCATTGAGCTTTTCATAAGACCTTTATATTTAAAATCATATGAAGATATCATTTCCATTTTCCCTTACCGTTTTTATTTTTTGATTTCTCCCGCTTTTGTAAGCGCCGCCTTTGTAAGCAGGGGCCCTACAAGCTCATATATAAGCGTGGCGCACAAAACAACGGCTCTTATCTGCTCGCCGTATTCGGGAACAACAGTTAGTGAGAGTTGCGCCATACCTATTGCCACGCCTGCCTGAGGAAGCAATGTTATGCCAAGATATTTCCGAACGGTTTTCTCCGTTTTTACTATGGCACACCCTGCCATTGCACCGAAATATTTACCGAAGGAACGGAGCAAGATGTAAGCAACTCCCACAATCCCCACCTGCGGCAGAATTGAAAAATTAAACTGAGCGCCCGATATTACGAAAAACAGCATAAACAGAGGAGGTGTCCAGCGGTCTGTACCTTCAAGCACAGCGTCCGAGACAGGGCTGAAATTCGCCAACGCCGCTCCTATTGCCATACAAAGCAAAAGAGAAGAAAGTCCCATAAGCTCGGAAAGCCCAACGCCTAAAAACACAGCAGTCACAACAAGGGAAATTCTGTTTGCTCTCGATTTGAAGAATTTTGAACATAATGAAAGCGCAATTCCCACCGCAAAGCCAATGACAAGGGAAAGCGCAATTTCAATGAGAGGCTTTACAATAGTTGCGTAAACTTGAAAACCGTTTCCTGCCTCAATGGTTTTTGCCACAGAGGAAAGAATTGAAAAGAGCATAAGGCAAACAGCGTCGTCTATGGCAACAACAGGCAAAAGCGTGGAGGTAACAGGCCCCGACGCCTTGTATTGCCGAACAACCATAAGAGTAGCGGCAGGTGCCGTAGCACTGGCTATTGCACCAAGCACAAGGGCAAGAGGTGCGTTGTAGCCCATTGCCAAAAGCACCGCTGAAACAAGCACTGACGCTCCCACAGCCTCAAAAAGAGTAATAACAAATATTTTTGCACCCAACTGCTTTAATGCGGAAAGCTTAAATTCTCCGCCTATGGAAAAGGCAATAAAGCCCAGCGCCGCATTGGTGACAACCGTCATATTGTCAAGCTCGCCGGCAGAAAAGATTTTCAGACAGTAAGGACCTGCTATAAGTCCCGCAATAAGATAGCCCGTAACATTGGGCAGATTTATTTTTTTCATTATTCTTGTCATCAGGAGCCCCAAAACCATTCCCAAGGACAATGATAATAATGTGTTCAATTATTTTCACCCCAAAAAATGCACACCGATTTTTAACGGCTTTTTATTTTGCCAAGCCCTCAACATTAAGGAGAGGAACGGTCATTAAAATGCCCGTGTTCGCCTTGTCAAGACCGCCTGTTACATCGTTTACGATTTTTTTAACCGTTTCAACCTGCGAATCCTCAATAGCGGAAATCAGAATTTTGTTCATATCCCCTTTATCGGGATTAAGATACTGCCTCAGCGAGCCGAATATGGGAGGGGGCTCAACGGAATCGTGCCCCACCGCCTGCAAAACTCCCTCGCAGTCAAGAAGCGAGCCGCCGTGAATACCCGAGGCGAGCATACCTGCCGTCACCTTTGCCATATGGCGCTGACTGTGTAATATCAATATTAAAAGCTGCATAAAAGTGCCTCCTTTAAAAAATTCTCTATATATTATACTCGTTTTGTGGTATAATTCAATAGAAATACAGATGAAAAGGTATATTTTGTATGGAGCGTTATCTTGAATACAAAATTGAAGAGAATTACGACGGCAAAAAGGTACTTGCCTTTTTAAAAACGGAGATAAAAGCCTCCGCAAGGCTTATCCGGAACCTTAAAAATGTGCCCGACGGTATAACCTTAAACGGAGAGCATATCCGCACCGTGGATTTTATGAAAAAAGGGGATATTCTGCGGTTGCATATACCCTCGGACGGTGACGAAGAAAATATCGCAGAGCCTCTGGAGTTCGATTTGAAAATTCTGTATGAGGATAATGATTTGCTCATTATTGATAAGCCTGCGGGGCTTCCCTTGCACCCCTCCCATAACCATCAGGGAGACACTCTTGCAAACGCCGTGTCCTATCACCTGCAAAAGCAGGGAAAATCCGCTGTTTTCCGTGCTGTGGGCAGACTTGATAAGGGCACATCGGGAATAGTTGTGTGCGCTCTTAATAAATACACCGCCGCAAGGCTTTCGGGGAAAATTTATAAGGAATATATGGCGGTTGCCCAAGGGCTTTACGAGGGTGAAGGCATAATTGACCGCCCCATATACCGCCCCGACCCCATAATCACTCTGCGCACCGTTGACGAAAGAGGGGAAAGAGCCGTAACGGAGTGGAAAGCAATAGCGCAAAGTAACGGCAGAACACTCTTGAGAATACATCTTGTCACAGGCAGAACACATCAGATAAGAGTCCATTTTTCATCTCTCGGAACACCTCTTACGGGAGATACAATGTACGGCACGCCATGCCGCGAAATTTCACATCAGGCGCTTCATTGCTGTTATTGCCGCTTTACCCACCCCGTAACGGGAGAAGAAATAGAAATTAACTCACCCTTGCCGCAGGATATGGCAAATTTGGTAAATTATTAAATTTTCTCAACACTATTGCCTCAAAATGCTTATTATGTTACAATTATCGTAACACATACCATGGGAGGAAAGAATGGATAATATAAAGGATTATGTAACTTACCCTAAAAAAATAAAGCATTACGATACATCTAAAATGCCAAAGCGGCAAACAAAATTTGCGGCAGGCGTAATGTATCTTTTATCAAAGGCTTTAATGCCCCGTCAGGTGCAGGGCTATAAAATAGACAAAATCAATACGGAAAATTTAAAGCCGCCCTATATTCTTTTGTGCAATCACCATACCTTTGTGGATTTTCAGATAAACTGTATTGCCACATATCCTCACAGGGTAAATAATATTGCAACGGTAGAGGCGTTTTATCTGCGTGCCGCACTTATCGAGTGGCTGGGGTGCATCTGCAAGCGTAAATTCACCACGGATTTAAGCCTTGTGAGAGCAAGCTATAAGGTATTAAAGGAATACGGCGATGTGCTTTGTATGTATCCCGAGGCAAAATACGCCCCCGTGGGGACAACGGCGATTTTGCCCGATTCATTGGGCAAGCTCATTAAAAAATGCAAGGTGCCTGTTGCCACGCTTCTCTACCACGGTAATTACCTTATGACTCCATTTTGGGATTTTTACAGAAAAAGAAAAGTCCCCCTTTATGCGGAAATGAAGCAGATTCTCACCGCCGAGGAGGTTGAAAAGCTTTCTGCCGAGGAGATAAATGCCGTTGTCCGCAAGGCTATGGAGTATGACGAATACCGCTGGCAAAAGGAGCATGATATTAAGGTTACGGAGGATTTCCGTGCCGAGGGGCTTCATAAGGTACTTTATCAGTGTCCCGAATGTAAAACGGAATATGAGATGAACTCAAAGGGCACTGAGCTTTTCTGTGAGCATTGCGGTAAACGCTGGGAAATGACTGAGCTGGGCGAATTAAAGGCGCAAAGCGGAGAAACATATTTTTCCCATATTCCCGATTGGTTTGAGTGGGAGCGAAGCGAAGTCCGCCGTCAGTTAGAGGAGGGCACATACAGCTTTTCAAACGATGTGCGTGTTTATTCCCTGCCCTGGACAAGAAGCTTTGTTTATCTTGGCGACGCGCACCTTACCCACGATGGGGAAAACGGCTTTGTGCTTGAAGGTGAATACAACGGGGAAAAATACCGTATTCACCGCACACCCCAAAGTATGTACAGCCTCCATGTGGAATATGACTACTGCCATATTGAAAAGGACGACTGTATTGATATTTCCACAAAGGACGATTCCTTTTTCTGCTATCCCTCGCAAAAGAACTGCATAACAAAGCTTTCCTTTGCAACAGAGGAAATGTATAAGATGATACAGGAAAAGAAACATAAAAACAATTACAACGAATAATTACCGTGATTTTGTAGGGCGGTGCGAATCGCCCGTAAAATTACGCAAAACCAACGGTATGGTTGTAGGGTGCGACGACCCCGGCGCACCGTTAAAATAAAGCGGAGAATTGCTGAATTATATGAACAAGAAAAAATTATATATTTGTGTGGGAATTGTTTTACTGATAATATATTTCATTTTATCCGTAATATCTACTCCTCCTTTTTTAAGAATAAAAAATTTTGATATAACAAATCAAACCAAAACGCTTGCACAATTTACGGGAATTGTTATTATTCTTTTGCTCTCGGAATTCTTTTTTATAAGGTCAGGAATTCTCCCCAAAATTATAAAATACATAATATATTTTCACTGGTTTGGCGCAATTCTTGTTCTATCTATAACATGGATAAGGCAAATAATAGTATCTCTCAATCCATAAAGTAGGGGCGATTCGTGAATCGCCCGAAAAAAATTCTGAACCTCTTGTCTCACCTGAAAGGGGCGACAATGGGTGCGGTGTGATTTCAATGGGCGGATGTAGGCATCATCCCGTAAAAAATAACGGCGAGGAAAAACCTCGCCGTGTTTTTATATCATTTGAAATTTTAATATGCCTTGCCCCAATAGAGCATTTTTGTTGCAGGCTTGCCGCAGCAAACGCATTTATCCGCGACTTGCTCCTGCTCAAAGGGAATACAGCGTGAGGAAACGCCTGCCTTATCTTTAAGTGCGTCCTCACACTCACGTTCGCCGCACCACATAGCCTTAATAAAGCCGGGCTTATTATCGGCGATGTCGCACATCTCGTCAAGACTATGAGCCGTAAAGGTCATATTCTCACGGCGTTTGATTGCGGAATTGTAAAGTCCCTGATGTACTGCTTCCAGCAATTCGGGAATTTTAGTTTCAAGCTCGTCAAGAGATACAAAATACTTCTCTCTTGTATCGCGGCGAACAATTACGCACTGATTTTTCTCAATATCCTTGGGTCCGATTTCCAAACGAAGAGGTACGCCCTTCATTTCATACTCGGCATATTTCCAACCGGGGGTATTATCGGTCAAATCAATTTTTGCACGGGCGATTTTTGAAATATTCTCATAAATCTCCTGTGCTTTTTCCTTTACGCCCTCTTTATGAGAGGCAACGGGAATAACAACAACCTGTATGGGAGCGATTTTCGGAGGAAGAACAAGTCCGTTATCGTCACCGTGAGTCATAATTATTGCACCGATAAGGCGTGTTGTACAGCCCCACGAGGTCTGGAACGGATATTTAAGCTTATTGTCCTTATCCTGGAACTGAATACCGAAAGCCTTGGCAAAACCGTCGCCGAAATAATGGCTTGTACCGGACTGCAAAGCTTTACCGTCGTGCATAAGCGCTTCGATTGTATATGTATCCTCTGCACCCGCAAAACGCTCTTTTTCGGTTTTAACGCCCTTAACAACAGGCATTGCAAGATAATTTTCACAGAAATCCGCATACACATTCAGCATTTTGATTGTTTCTTCCTGTGCCTCTTCTGCGGTGGCGTGGATTGTGTGCCCCTCCTGCCAAAGGAATTCTCTTGTACGCAGGAAAGGTCTTGTCGTCTTTTCCCAACGGACAACGGAAACCCATTGATTATAAAGCTTGGGCAGGTCACGGTAGGAATGAACTATATTTGCATAGTGCTCGCAGAAAAGAGTCTCGGAGGTAGGTCGAACGCAAAGACGCTCCTCAAGCTTTTCGCTTCCGCCGTGGGTTACCCACGCAACCTCGGGAGCAAAGCCCTCAACATGGTCCTTTTCCTTATTGAGAAGGCTTTCGGGAATGAACATGGGCATACAAACATTTTCATGCCCCGTTGCCTTAAACATTCCGTCAAGAGTTTTTTGGATGTTTTCCCAAATTGCATAGCCGTAAGGCCGTATTACCATACAGCCCTTTACGCTTGTGTATTCAACAAGCTCAGCTTTCTTCACCACATCGGTGTACCATTTGGCAAAATCCTCATCCATTGAGGTGATTTCCTCAACCATCTTTTTTTGTTCAGCCATTTTTATCCCTCTAACTTAAAAATTACAGGGACAGCGTATGTGTCCCTGCCATAAAAATCATATCCGCCGAAAACGGTTTATCAGTGTTCTTCAATAAACTTAACAATATCGGCAACAGTCTTAATATTTTCAAGATCCTCATCGGAAATTTCCATATCGAACTCGTCCTCAAAGGTCATAACAAGATCTGCAAGGTCAATACTGTCTGCGCCCAAATCTTCAAGAAGCACGGAATCCATTGTTACATCATCCTCTTCAAGCTCCAACTGGTCACAGATTATATCACGGATTTTCTCAAAAACCATCGTAACACCTCCCTAAATTGTTTTCCACTCATAATACTAATTATTTTTCCCTGTTTTGTCAACACCTTTACGGCATTTTTATAAAATCTTTCAGCGGTGTAAAGTCAATATCCTTTACACTTTTAACGATTTCATAAAAGGTTCTGCAAATTTCGACACATCCGCCCGCCGTATCGCTTTCCGCATTGAAAGGCATTACAGGGTCGTGAACCGAAAGACGAAGTAAAAACCAGCCTTTCCGCTTTCCATCGTCAAAAGACACTCTGACGCCCTCGTAATTATCGGGTGCTAAGCGCATTTCGCCGCTGTTTTCGGCGATTACCTTTATTTTCTCAATAAGTTCTTCACCGATTTCTCTGAAATTCGGCGCAGTGATATTAAACCGAAGTTCTTTTTCCTCAACGGGTTTTTTAAGGTCTTTTATACAGTCCCCTATTTTTTTCCCATGTTTCCGAAGCACCGCCGCCTTAATAATAATCTTTGTAATAAGATACGCGCCGTCATCCAGATAATAGTTTTCTTTAAATGCGGCGTGTCCCGAGGTTTCAATGGCAAGGGGCGTGTTTTCACCTGAATCAGTGCGGTGCACCGCCTCGTCAATTACATTTTTATAACCTCTTTTAAAGCGGATATGGCGTCCGCCCAAGGTGTTTTCAATAAAATCGTGAAGTCCGTCGCTTGTAACGGAGTCTGTTACAACAGTTCCGCCCTTATTGTTTTCAAGGGCAATAACTGACGCCAGCGCAACTATGGAATTACGGTTTATTTCGTCGCCTTTTTCATCAACACAGGAGGCACGGTCAACATCAGTATCAAAAATTACGCCTAAATCGCAATTATTCTCAACAGTCGCCTTACGAATAAACTCCATTGCCGTTTTATTTTCGGGATTCGGTATGTGATTGGGGAACATTCCGTCAATCTCCAAAAACTGACTTGCGGAAACATCTGCGCCCAAGGGAGAAAGCACCTTTTCGGCATAAAAGCCGCCTACGCCGTTGCCTGCATCTACGGCAATTTTAAAGCCTTCGAGGGGTTTATCGTAATTTTCAGCCCCAACTTCTTTTTTTATCATATTACGCAGAATCTCGGAATACTCGGAAATATAGTCGATTTCCGTCACACTGCCATTCCCACTTTCAGGTCTTTCCCCTGAATTTTCTGCGGCGGTGAGAATTTCTGTCAATTCGCCTCCCGAAAGTCCGCCGTCACGGGTAAAGAATTTAAGCCCGTTGCGGTCATAGGGGTGGTGGCTTGCGGTTATCTGCACAGCACCGTCACAGCCTCTTGTAACAGTTGTCATAAACATTGCGGGAGTTGAGCAATATGAGCAGTAAAGCACATTTACGCCCATATTTACAAGTGTTTTTATTACAGCGTCTTTTATACGCATTGCGGAAATTCTTGAATCGTGACCTACGGAAACGGTGAGGTCCTTACACTCTTTCCCCGTCTTTTTTGAAAGAAAATCAATAAATGCTCCGCTGATTGCGGAAACAACCTCATCGGTCAGTTCATATTGGGGGTGCTCCGAGGTTTCAATCGCCGTTCCTCTTACATCTGTTCCGCTTTTTAAGTGTGTAAGCTTCATTATATCAACCCTCTTTTATTAAGTTCTTCCGCCGCCAGCATTATGCCGATTTTTCCGCTGTGGAAATTAAGCCCGCCCTGCATCCAAACGGCAAAGGGCTCGCGAAGCGGTGCGTCCGCCGAAAGCTCGATTGATGAGCCGGAGGTAAACGCCCCTGCCGACATAATTACCTGACTGTCATAGCCCGGCATATCCCACGGCTCGGGAGTAACATATGAATCAACAGGAGCTCCTTTTTGAAGTCCCTGACAAAATGCTATTAAATTTTCCGCCTTTTCAAGGCAGATTGCCTGTATTATATCGTGGCGTGCTTCGTCGGTTTTCGGAGTGACCTTAAATCCCAATTCAGAGAAAAGTGACGCAGCAAAAACCGCCGTTTTAAGCGCCTCACCCACCACATGGGGAGCGTGGAAAAGCCCCATAAACAGATTTCTGTTCTGCCCCAAGGTTGAGCCCAATTCCGTTCCGAGCCCCGGAGTGGTAAGACGGTAGCCGCAAAGCTCCACTAAATCAGCCCTGCCTGCTATGTAACCGCCTGACGGTGCAATGCCGCCGCCGGGATTTTTAATAAGAGAGCCCGCCATTAAATCGGCGCCCACATCGCAGGGCTCTTTTTTCTCGGTAAATTCCCCGTAGCAGTTATCCACCATTACAATTGCACGGCTGTTAACCTTATGAACAAGCTCGCAAACTTTTTCTATCTCATCAACGGAGATTGTGTGGCGCAGGGAGTATCCCCGTGAACGCTGAATATATACCATTCTCACGTCTTTTTCAGCCGCCGCTGTTTCAATTGCCGCAAAATCAAGCCCATCGTTATCCGTCATATCCACCTGACCGTATTTTACGCCGAAATCAGCCAAAGTACCCTGCCCCGCATTTTTGCCGCCCATACCGATTACGGGGTGAATTGTGTCATAGGGAGCCCCTGTAACGCAAAGCATTTTATCCCCCGGACGCAAAATTCCGTAAAGACAAACGGCAAGGGTATGTGTGCCGCAGGCAAGAGCACCTGCACGGATAATTGCACTCTCTGCGCCGAAAATATCGGCGGTGAGGCGGTCAAGCTTATCCCTGCCCTTATCGCTGTAACCGTAGCCCGTTGTGGTGTTGAAATCCGTTTCATCAACACGGTTCTTTATAAAGGCAGAAAGCACCTTTTGCTGATTGTATTCCGTTATTTCGTCAATGCCCCCAAAGGCTTTTTCCGCCTTTTTAAGAGCAGTTTCCGAAAGAGCTTTTACCCTTTCGCTGATTTCAAAAAATTCAACCATTCCGTTTATCCTTTGCTTTCGTATTCATATATTTCTATGGCTTTTTTAAAGCCCATATTTTCGTAAAATTTAAGATTGTGTTCTTCGCATACAAGATACACATTTTCACATAGAGAAAGCGTTAGAAGTTTTTTAACTATCCCTGTTCCGTTGCCACGATTTCTGTATTCGGGATTTGTGAAGACATCGGAAATTATCGCCGTATTTTCATTAAAAGAGATAAATCCGCCGCTTATAGTTTCGCCGTTTTCTTCGATTAACGCACCCTCACAGTAACCTTTAAGGTTTAGGTACATCTTATATGATATATCCTCGGCGTAATCGGGCAAAAACTCCCTGCTCAGCCCTTTTATTTCTTTGAATCGGGAATATTTTACGCCTTTTTCCTGTGAATGGGGCTGTACTGAAATATGCAATAGATATTTTTTGTCTATTTGTGGAAAGGGCAATTTGTCGGTAGAAATCACTTTACCGTTTATTATAACAGAAAGCTCCTCATAATTTGTTTTTTCATTGACAAAAAGCAAGGTTTTACCCTCTTGACACGCCGCTAAAACCGCTGTTATACTGCCCTTTTCATCATACTGTACCCACAGATTTCCGCTTTTAACATCGTTTTCAAGAAAACATTGTGTATATGATAAAAAGACAGCCGTTCTTTCTTTTCCCAAATAGTCAAAAATTAACTTATCCACACATTCTGCGGCTTTAACCATTTGCAAATTCCTCAAGAAGCGCTTTTGTTAAGCTTCCCACGCTCTCCATATCCTTAACTGCGCCCACAGAGGAGGCAGAGTGAATATAACGGCAGGGCAAAGACACAGCAATTGTCTTAATTCCTCCTGCTGACTTGTGTATTGCAGAGGCATCGTTGCCGCCTGCCACAACGGTTTTTGTCTGGCAGGGAATACCCTTCTTTTCAGCAATTTCAAAGGCTTTTCTGTATAAATCCTTATTATAAATCGTACCTCTGTCCATAAAGGAAACAACTGCGCCGCCGCATACCCTGCAAACCTTTTTGCGGTCGGGCGTATCGGGGATATCCGAGGCTGTTGTGGTCTCAACTACTATGGCGTAATCAGGATTAACCGTATATGCGCTGACGGCGGCACCTCTTGTGCCGATTTCCTCCTGAACGGTAAAAACGCAGGTATAGTCAATTTTTGACTTTTCCTGCAACAGCTCCAAAAGCACGGCACAGCCTAAACGGTCGTCAAGTGCCTTTGACTTAATAAATCCGTCGCCGAAACGGACAAAATCCGACTTGAAATACCCAAAATCGCCGAGAGCAATCTTCCTTTCTGCCTCCTCACGGCCGGAAAAACCGAAATCCGCTGAAATATCTGTAATTTTCGGGATTGTTTTGCACTCGTCGCCCTCGCATTGATGAATTGCTTTTCCCCCTGCAACGCCGTTACAACCGTTTACGGTAATACGTTTCCCGAAAAGCGCCGAATCGTCTATTCCCCCCACGGGAGCAAGGCAAATATATCCCTCGTCGGTAATATATGTTACGATAAAGCCAACCTCGTCCATATGGGCAAAAAGCGCAACATGGTTTTTGGGCTTCATTTCACCCTTTTTATTTACAATCAGGTTGCCGAGAGGGTCAATTTTATATGAGCAGTCCTCGGGGAGCATTGAGATTATCATATCCCTGACGCTTTTTTCATCACCCGATGTGCCGTTGCACATACAAAGTTTTTCAAGCAAATTCAAATCCATTCCGTTCGCACCCTTTCAAGAAAACGGGCAATAAGCTTTGCGCAGTTTTCAATATCACGCACATCTGCCGTTTCAACGGGAGTATGCATATATTTTTGCGGCAGAGAAACAAGGGCTGAGGGTACTCCGCCCCGTGATACGGTTATATGGTCGGCATTTGTGCCCGTTCTGCCGTTCATTATCTCTTTTTGATAGGGAATACCCTTTTCTTCTGCAATATTCACAAGCAATTCCGACAGGTCACGGTCGAGTATGGGGGAAAATCCAATCATAGGACCTTTTCCCATTTTTCCGCACTCACGGACATTTGAATCGGGAGTGTGAGCAAAGCTTACATCAACTGCAAGGGATAAATCTGCCTCTGCATTAAATGCGGCGCAAGTAGCCCCCGCTCCCCCTGTTTCCTCCTGTGCGGACAAAACAAGGGTAACTTTATTCTCGGTTTTTGTGTATTCAAGGGCTTTTAAAAGCACCGCAACGCCGCCCCTGTCGTCAATATAAGGCGCCGAAACCGCATTTTCGCCCATTTCATAAAAGCAGGGCTTAAAGCTTACCTTATCGCCCAAGGCAACAACCTTTTCTGCCTGTTCTTTCGTCATTCCAATGTCTGCAACACATGTTCCGTCCTTTGAAACACGGCTTTCACCCTCTGAAAGATGGGGTGGAACGGTGCAGACAACGCCGTATATATCCTCTTTGCCGTGAACAATAAGCTCTGCGCCCTCAACGGTACGCATATCAACGCCGCCAACCTTGCTAAGATGCAAAAAGCCGCTGTCTTCAATGCCTGTTACCACAAAGCCTATTGTATCAAGGTGTGCGTCAAGCAAAATATGCTTTCCTGTGCCCTCACGTTCAATGATAATACTGCCTGTACCGTCACAGGACACGCTTCCGTATTGTGAAAAAAGCTCCTTTAAGCTTTCAAAGGAGCTTCTCTCCTCCCCCGCAACACCTGCAGGGGAGGTTAATTTTTGTAAAAGTAATTTGGTTTCCAAATAAATCACCCTTATACCTGAACACTCAAAAATTTTCAAATGTGCGTGCAGTTTGCGTTTTGGGTACGGCGAAGTGTATGAAGATACACGAGTTGCCGTGCCCAAGGCGTAAAATGTGCGTGCAATTGGAAATTTTGTTGATTAGATTTCAACGCCGCCTACGGGACGTATCATCAGCACATAGCATGAACCGTCACCGAACACGCTTTCCATTGCGTTTTTATAGTCGCTCAAAAGCTCTTCGGGCACAAACGCCTGAATGGTACCTGCAAAGCCGCCGCCGTGAACACGCCAAGCACCCTTACCCGAAAGTATGCTCTCGCTGATTGCAAGCGCTAACGATACAGGCTGAACAGAGGGCTGTTTGGTTGAAAATACATTCTGATTATACATATATGAAGAAGCGCCGCTTTCAAGTATGTATTCCTTAAAGGCTTCAAAGTCGCCTTTTTTAAGTGCGTCGACTTCTTCTAAAACTCTTGCATTATCAGCGAAGAAATGGATTGCACGAAGAACTGCTCTGTCGCCCAATTTTTCACGGATTGCGGGGATATTTTTCTTAAACTCGGCCTCATCTACCTCACGGAGCACCTTTTTACCGAAGAACTCTGCAACAGACTCCATCTCTCTGCGGATTGCCGCATAATCGTCGGTCAAATCGGAGTGGCTTCCCTTTGTATCCACTATGCAAAGAGCGTGACCGCAGGAAGCAAAGTCAAACTTAACCTCATTGATTACAGGCTCGGCAGGGTCGTTAAAATCAATGGTAACAAATCCGCCGACGGAGCACGCCATCTGGTCCATAAGACCGCAGGGCTTGTCAAAATACACATTTTCCGCATACTGTGCAATTTTTGCGATTGTAACGGAGTCAACCTTTCCGTCGTTATAAAGGTAGTTGAGCATTGTTCCCACAAGAACCTCGTAAGCCGCTGATGAGGAGAGCCCTGAACCCGAAAGCACGCTGGACATTGTTGCGGCGTCAAATCCGCCGATTTCATAACCGTACTTTTTAAAGCCTGCGCACATACCTCTTACAAGAGCAGGTGAATGGCCTTTTTCGTCTTCCTTAATTTCAAGGTCGGTAATATCGCATACGTCCATATCGTAGCCTCTTGACTTAACACGGACGATATTTTCATCATTCTTTGCGGCAACTGCAATAGCGTCCAGGTTAATTCCCGCCGCCAGAACTCTGCCGTGGTTATGGTCGGTATGGTTGCCGCCAACCTCGGTTCTGCCGGGAGCCGAGAAAAGCCGTGCGTCCCTATCTTCACCGAATAACTTTGCAAAATCGTCGGCAAGGCTTACATATCGCTCATGCTGTGCTTTTACCGCTTCATCTGTAACATAAACTCTCTTAAAGCGGCTGTCGTATGCACCGCTCATAATTTCATTCTTCAACAGGCTGATTTTTGCCATTTTGACTGTCCCCTTTTCTTTTTTCTAATACTATGTTTACGACCAAAGTCGAAATTCCGGAAATAATAAGCAGTCCCACAATAGGCCCCATAAACTTCCATGTGAAAGGTTGGGAAATATTACCGCCCATCACGCTGTATGTCCAAATTTTCGGGAAAAAGCCTATTACAGAGGCAAGAATAAAACGAACTATGGGAAATTCCATTCCGCCGTAAATCTTACTTACCATATTCACGGGAATTGACGGAATAAGACGAAGCGCAACAAGCACGCCAAGCTTTGCAGGACCTGCCTTCAACATCATTTCACGCACATTATCGTATTTTTTGAGATTTTTCATTGCCGTTCCGCCGCCGAACTTTTTGCCCCAATAATATTTTGTAATCAGAACGAGGCAAAAACCCGCAACATTTATTATAATTGCGTTAACACGGCTGAACATAACGCCCGTCATCATAAAAATAAACGGAAACGGAATCGGAATTACATTTTTCAACGCGAATACGCACATAATTGCAATTACAATAAGCCATTTATTAGGTAAGCTTTGAATTACCGCTTGCATTTCGGTAAGAGCTCTTAAAAAATCAGCCCATCCGCCCTCTGCAACGGCGGTACTCATAAAAAAGGTTATAACGGCAATTACTGCCGCCGCCGCAAACAATCCTATTGAGCTTAAATTCAAAGCGCCTTTTCGGTCAAGGTTGTGTTTTTCCATTTAATCACCGCTTTTATATCCCCTTAGCTGAGCCTAAATTCCCCTCAATCAAATCAGGATTGGAGTTATCGGCTTTGCTAAATTTACCCATACACCATAATTTTATATTATTTATCACAAAAGGTCAATATTTTTATTGTTATATTATTGCATTTTGTGATAGAATAATACAGTATTATATATAAAGGCAGTGATTACATTGAAAATAGTTGTTCTTGACTCATATGCATTAAACCCCGGCGATTTATCATGGGACTGGCTCAAAGCCTTGGGAGAATGCAAAATATATGACCGAACTCCCGCCGATAAAATTTTTGAACGGTGTATGGGAGCAGATATTATACTCACAAATAAAACGCCCCTCACAAGGGAAACGCTCACCCGGCTTCACGGTCTTAAATACATAGCCTTGCTTTCCACCGGCTACAATATTGTGGACTGCGCGTGTGCGAGGGAGCTGGGCATTCCCGTTTCAAACATTCCCGCATATTCCACAAACGCAGTAGCGCAACTCACCTTTTCCCTGATACTTGAAATAACAAACGCGGCAGGGGTACACAGCGAAAGCGTGAGAGCAGGTGAATGGAGCAATTGCCCCGATTTTTGCTATTGGAAAGCACCCCTTACGGAGCTTTGCGGAAAAACCATAGGTATTGTTGGCTTCGGTCAGATAGGTCAGGCGGTTGCGGATATTGCCGAGGCGTTTAAGATGAACATAGTTGCGGTTTCAGGTCATGAAACAGATCAAAGCCACCGCAAAAATTTTAAGTGGACCGATACGGACACTCTTGTAAGAACAAGCGATATAATTACCTTCCACTGCCCGCTGACCGAAAAAACAACGGGACTTGTAAATGAAGAGTTTATCGGGAAGTGCAAAGACGGAGCAATAATCATTAACACCTCACGGGGACCTGTTGTTAACGATAAGGCGCTGGCAGATGCTCTCAACAGCGGTAAGCTCCGCGGAGCAGGTCTTGATGTGTTAAGCGTGGAGCCGCCGCAGAAGGACAATCCTCTGCTCAGCGCGAAGAATTGCATAATTACTCCTCATATCGCCTGGGCGGCCTTTGAAACAAGAGAAAGACTTATGAATATACTGCGCGAAAATCTTACGGCATATTTTAACGGCACACCGCAAAATGTGGTAAACTGAAAAAAGCAAAATCCCGCCGCCCTCACTCAGAGAACGGTGGGATTTCATTTTGGGTAACGGCGATAAAAAAAGAAAAAACCGACTTTCTGTCGGTTAATTTCTTTTTTGAGACTCCGTTTACCGCCGGACCTCAAAATAGGAGTAGATTGTTCAAGATCTATCAGACTGTTCACAAACAATTGCGTGGCATTGGGTAAGACGCCCTGCAAGTGATTGCGGATACAATCTGTTTGCATATTTAAGATAACATAGGAGTTTGTCAAAGTTCACACGAAAATGTGAACAATTTGTTAACATTTTGTGTTTTTCCTGCTTTTTTTACGGTTTTAAGCGTAATTTTCTTGATATTTACACTATTTGGCTTTTCAGGGAATTATGTTTTTGTACTGTTTTTTAAATAATTGTTGACAGTTTAAATTTAATAATGTATAATACACAATGTATCCCAATGTAAAGGGAGGGATTTTTAATGAGTCAGGTAAAAGTTAAAGAGAACGAGTCCTTGGAAAGTGCTCTCAGAAGATTTAAAAGACAAACTTCCCGTGACGGCGTAATTCAGGAAGTACGCAAGAGAGAGCATTATGAAAAGCCTTCTGTAAAAAGAAAAAAGAAGTCTGAGGCTGCCCGCAAGCGCAAGTATAAATAAGTTATTACTTATTTTGGGCAAGGCTCTATTCGCTAATGCAAAAAGGGAGCGGGTTGTCGTCTTTTGACAGCCCGCTGTTTTTATAATTTAATGTGAGGTTAATTATGGCTGATACATATAAGAAAAGCATACTTGACATTGTTTTAAAATCGTCGCCCATGCCTAAATACCGTTTTAAAAGCGTGTTGGATATAACGGCGGAGGATTTCAAAAAAATGGGTGCAGAGGCAGTTGCTCTTGATATTGATAACACCATTTGTAACGACGGCAAAGATGATTGTATCGACGGTCTTGAAGAGTGGCTCAAAGAAATTCAGGGTGCAGGAATAAAAATGATGATTATTTCAAATGCGATTCCGCCCCGTCCTGTAAAAATCGCGCAGAAGCTCTCGCTCCCCTGCCTTTGCTATGCGAAAAAGCCTCTTTCTTATAAATTGCGCAAAGGTGCAAAGATGTTGGGCGTTGAAACAAACCGTCTCGCCATGGTGGGCGACCAGCTTTTTGCCGATGTTAAGGCGGCAAACGGCTGCGGAGCAATAGCAGTAAGGGTTGATCCTCTGAAAGGAGAAACGAGGTATCCTCATTATTATGCAAGACGGCGCAAAAAAGAAGCGGCTGTCTTGGAAGAATTTGAAAAGCTTCACGGGTACGGTGTTTACGATGAATAATTTGCAAAACCTATTATCAGAACTTGGGGGCAGTTACTCTGCTTTAATAATTTCCCCGGAAAACAGAAAATACTTCACAAGCTTTGAGTCCTCAAACGGATATTTGCTTGTAAATTCAAAAAAAGCGGTTTTCATTACCGACGGCAGATATATTGAAGCGGCACAAAATACCGTTAATTCATGTCAGGTTGTGCTGCAAAAACGGATTTATCCCCAGATTGCCGAAATTCTCAGCGAAATGGGATGCCGCAAGCTGCTTGTTGAAGCGTCAAGGATGACTGTTGATGTATATAACTCTCTCAAAGGAGTGTTAAAGGATACCAAAATTTCCACCGACAACACCCTTGACCGTCTTATAAACACCTTGCGCAGTGTCAAAACGGAAAACGAGGTTGAAAACATCTTAAAAGCTCAGCGCATTGCGGAAGATGCCTTTGACCGTATTTTAGAATTCATAAAGCCGGGCGTTACGGAAAAAGAAATCGCATTGGAGCTTGATTTTAATATGCTTCGAAACGGAGCTGAGGCTCTGTCCTTTGAAACCATTGCGGTAAGCGGTAAAAATTCCTCAATGCCCCACGGCGTTCCCTCTTTCAAGAAAATTGAAGCGGGAGATTTTGTCACAATGGATTTCGGTGCAATAGTAGGCGGCTATCACAGCGATATGACGCGCACCGTTGCAGTGGGCTATGCCACCGATGAAATGAAAAGTGTTTACAACACGGTTTTAAACGCTCAAATCCGTTGCCTTAACTCCCTTAAAGCAGGGCTTTCCTGCAAGGAGGGCGACAGTGTTGCCCGCGAATACATTGAAAATGAAGGCTACGGCGAATATTTTACACATTCAACGGGCCACGGCGTTGGTGTTGAAATACACGAATACCCCAATCTCTCCCCTGCTTCCGAAAGTATTTTGCAAACGGGCAATATCGTAACCGTTGAACCTGGTATTTATATTCCCGGCAAATTCGGCGTTCGGATTGAAGATATGGCGCACATTACCGAAAACGGGTGCCGCAATCTTACAAATGCCCCCAAGGAGCTTATAATACTGTAATTATTTTAACAAAATGGCTGTGATTGTTGCTCCTAAGCCTGCCGAAGCCGCCATTTCAAAAATAAAAAGCAAACGGCTCTTTATTTTTTGCCGTCGTGTTTTTGGGACCGCGGCGGAGCTTTGTATTGCCTTTAAGGCGCTGCCTTTAAGACGCCCGTCGCTTTGGGCGCTGTATTCGGGCTTAATAAAAAATAACGCTTTTTCAAAATAATCACAGCCCGTTTCATGAATTTCCAGAACCTGTTTGTTTACTCCCTTAACCATTTTTTATCCTCACATTTTTTGTTATCATTCGGGTATATTGTTGGATTTTTTTGCGGCGGTTATACCGAAAAAACAATCGATTTTGTGCACAAATTTTTGTCAATATGGGATTTTCAACAAATTTTATTACAAGGGAAAATATACAAACAGTATAATAGACTTTTCAACGAAATTGTTGAAAACTCTGTTGAAAATGTTTATAACTTGCCCTTTAAACCCTACATTTTAAAAGATTTTGCCTTTTTTCGACCATATTTGAAAACTTTTGTTAAAAACTTATCAAATACAAAATGTTGTAAATACTTTACTTTTTATACAGTTTGGAACTTAAAATATTCAAAATGGGACAAAATTATTTGTGCAATTTTTTATTGGCAATTTTCAATATAAATTCATATAATTTTCAGTCATTTTGCAAGGGGTGGTTTTATGAAAAGCAAAATTGAATTTTCCTGTCCTCCCGTTTTTGATTTGGGGCTGTGTCTGGACTGCGGTCAGGCATTTCGCTGGACAAAGGACGGCAACCGTTGGAGGGGAGTTGCTTTCGGTAAAGCGCTTACCGCGGAACAGCAGGACGGCAAACTGATTTTTTACAACTGCACAGAAGAAGATTTTGAAAAAATATGGAAGCCGTATTTTGATCTTGACTGCGACTATGAAAAAATCGTGTCCTCATATGACGATGAATATTTAAAAGCCGCCGTAAGCGAATACAGCGGCATAAGGATTTTGCGGCAGGAGCCATGGGAAGCGCTTTGTTCCTTTATCATTTCCCAAAACAACAATATCCCCAGAATTAAAGGTATTATCGAGCGCCTTTGTAATACTTTCGGTGAGGGCGACGCAGACTGTAAGAGCTTTCCGTCAGCAGAAAGACTTGCCGTTTTATCTGTTGAGGATTTAGCCCCTTTGCGGTCGGGCTTTCGTGCCAAATACATAATTGACGCCGCACAAAAGGTTGCGGAAGGCTCGGTTGATTTTGCAAAAATTGACAGTATGCCCATTGAATTCGGCAGAGAGGAACTGCAAAAAATAAAGGGCGTGGGCGCAAAGGTTGCGGAGTGCACTCTTCTCTACGGCTTTCACAAAACCGAGGCTTTCCCCGTTGATGTATGGGTAAAACGGATTATGGCGGAGATGTACCCCCACGGACTCCCCGAATGTACGAAAGGCACCGAGGGCATAGCCCAGCAGTACCTTTTCCATTGGCGGAGAACGAGGGATAAATAATACGGTAAAAAACAGAACTTTCCGTTTGGCAAAGTCTGAAATGGAAGTATGTTTATATAAAAACGGTGAACTGTCTTAATTGACGGCTCACCGTTTTTCTTTTGGCAACTGTATTTACGGCGTTCCTCTTATTACGGCTACGGCCTCCGTATTTTCATTACTGTTAGGCTATTTGTAAAAGCCTTAACAACTTGGGAATATCGTTTGGTAATATTGCATTACTTAATATTTTTCTTCTTCAAGCAAGCTTTCAGGCTCGTTTTTAATCCGTTGCCATGTTCGCAGTTCTTTTTCGGTTAATTCCGATTCTATGACAATAGGGATTTTTTGTTTCATAACTTTTAAATATAAAGTGTCAATCATAGTGCAGTTTCCGCAGGTTCGCGGCCCCAACACACCAAATGTACCAAACCTCGGCGGATAATCCCAACCATTATCGAACGCCTGATCAGCGGAGCAGTACACTTTTGCCCCACATGACTCACAGTAGTGCCAGAACGGGCGCGAATTCATACTTTCTAGCAAAGCCGCACGTTTCTTTGCTTTTTCTTCCTCTTGCTTCATTCGTTGAGCCTCTTTTTTGAGTTCTTTATATGCGGCGTCAACAATTTCGGGCTTTGGAGTATCCATTCGCAAACGGATATTGTTGTCTGAAACCTCATATATTTTATCAAAGCCTTCACTTGGATTTGGAAATTCTATTTCTTCTGCATTATCTTTAAGCCGTTGAAAAGCGTGGGCTAAATTTCTTTCGGTAACATATTTTTCCCAAACCGGTTCGCTCGGGCACATTACATATACTTCAATATTTATATTTTTCAAGGCGTTTCTGATAGCCTCAATGTATCTAATACGTCTTTTCGCTTTAAACAGCGTTTGCTCGACTATTACATTTTTCCCCTGCTTTAACGCAGCAATAATATCCGCTAAAAGATTTTCATTTGCTTTGTATAAGCACTTGAATTCTTCTTTAAACGAGATAGTATCACCAAAGCCTGCTTCTTTATAGGCGGCTTGCTGATAATCATACACATTCAGGAACACCGTGCCTTCATTTTCAGAAAAATTATTTTTAATAAAAGTTGTCTTGCCGGACGCCGTAGCGCCTATTACAAATGTTACGGTTCTTTTCAAAAAATTCACTCCTTTTGCTCATTTGTTATGCGGATGATTATCTCGACAATAATCATGATTAGCCGTAATTGCGTCACATTATAGGTTACCTTATGTTGCGATACTGTTATATTTTTTATTATTCGTTTTAGATTTTTATAACTGCAAGCAAGATTGCGTGATCGGGATATCCTCTTTTGATTGTCCCATTTGCATTGAAATACTTTATGTCGTCATACAACTTCAAGAAATCCCAATTATATTCTAATTTCTCTGGGACAAAATTTGTAATCAAATGATCATATTTGTGTTTTTGCTCAGAATTTGAGACGGGAGATTTAGCCTTTTTGTTTTTAAAATCCCAAAAAGCACCAATGGAAGATTTATCACCTTTGGGTGTGTAAAGCGAAAGTTTATTATGTGTTTCATTTATAGCGAAAGCACGTATTTTTTGAAAATTATATTCTATTGAATCTAGTCCTGAATAGATTTTATCAATATCCTTAATGTTAATTTTTATTTCATCACCTAAAATCCTAGAGTTATTAAAATCGCCTAACATAATGACGTCGTTTTTGAGCTTAGCAATATGTTCGATGATTAAGTTACTATACTGTTCAAAGCGTTGCTTTTGTTCATCTATCCTTTCATTATCATCTTTTGACCGTGCCTTGTAATAATCAATTCTAATGCGTGTGCCGATAACAGATATTTCTTTCGAATTAACTCTGACTTTTACTTCATAAAAGTCAGGCAAAACTAAATCGTTTCCAAAAACAGAGTTTTTGGATTTAGTTGATAAAAATTCTATTCCACATTCTTTACGAATTCCAATACATATTCCATTTTGTTTTGGCAAGTAAGCACTATCAAAAATATGGTATTTCTTTTCGAGTATTGTTTTAAGGTCAATCCAACCGGCAGATTGCACGAATTCTGTAAAAACAAATATATGTGGTTCTGCATCAAACACCTGATTTACTATTAAATTAACCGGTATGACATAATTAGCAAAACCTGTTCCTGCATGTATGTTCCATTCCATAACCTTCAAAGAGTTTGAACTTAATGCATCAGAACCGAGTTTATTGGCAATTATGAAGAGAATTATATCAATAACTTGAGACATATATAAAGATTTTCCGCACAATTTTTTTAATTTCTCTTTAATTTGGGTAATTTCCTCAAATATTTCTTGTCTCAAACTAACAGATGTAGAATTTCCTGACGATTCGTTCTCATAAAGCACACGGTTCATTGCATTTTTCCATTCACTGTCAGAAATATCTTTCGTTCTCTCAACGGCTATCCCAATTATATATCCGGCCGTAATTTTGTCAGAAGCATCAAAAAAATGCGACTTGATAATTTCAATATTTTTTCTTGATTGATCCTTCATTTTTAATTTTAAAATCATATTAAATCTCTCCTTACCTTTAAGGGTGGTTTTTTTTACTATCTTTATCATAATATGCTAATGTGTATTTGTCAATGCTTTTTTAGCCAAATGTGCAATAATATTTTTGAATATAAAGAGAGACAGCGTAAAAAGCATTTATGCCTTCTACGCTGTCTTTCGCCTTTGTAACGCCCATAAAAATATATTTTAATATGTTTTTAAATTACTTCCTTTGTGGCGTTGACTTTCGTATAGTCCTGCTTTTTGTTTGCCTATCTTCTTCCTTTGTATTCGCTTTGTATGATTTCCACCATTTCCTCCGGCGTTTCTTTACAGTCACGGTTAAGCCACATTTTAATTATCGCGGAAATTCCCGCTTTGAAAAACTCGCCGTGATACTCAATAAAGCGGTTGTTAAATTCACTTTTTGACAGTGCTTCGCTAAAATATGTAATATCATAATTCGCATCAAAGCCAAGCTTAAAATATGTTCTGTAAAAAATTCGGTTATCCTTAATATGGCGAAACATTGTCAAATAATTTTCATATGTATGCCCTAACTCTTTATCGTTGAAAATGCTTGCAAATTCATTTATCATTCTGTCACGGATTTTTTCTACCAAATCATATATATCAATATAATTTGCATAAAAGGTGGAGCGGTTTACCCCCGCCGCCTTACATAACCGAGATATGGAAATATCCTCAATTTCTTTTGTTTGAATCATTTGTAAAAACGCTTTTTCGATTTTATCTTGGGATTCTTTTTTTCTTCTGTTATTGGGTGTATTCATAAATCCTCCATTATTCCGACAATTGTCGGCAAATTGATGATTGTTTTTCCTTTACAGTCATATTATACTATAATTGCATTAAACACACAACTGTTGTTTTAATGTAAAATTTTTAAATTTCGGAGGTAATTTTTATGAAAAAGAGCAGTTTTGCAGCAATGATTTTAGGAACTGTAAGTGCCGTGCTTTTTGCTTTGGGTATGTGTATGGCACTCCTGCCTGAATGGGATGCCTTTGTTCCCGGAATCGTTTTAGGATGCACCGGTATCATTTTCGCAATAATTGCTGTTATCGTGTGGAGAAAAATGGAAAACAAAGCTCCGCTCAAACTAAACGGCAAAACCGTGCTTACTGCTGTAATCGGCATTGTGGGAGCGCTTGTTCTGGGCTTGGGCATGTGCCTGTGTATGGTTTGGGGCAAAATGGTAATCGGTATTATTGTAGGGCTTGCAGGAATTATTATTCTGCTTTGTCTTATCCCTCTCATAAAGGGACTGAAATAATTTGAAAAAGTGATTTTATGCTGAAATGTGTTTCACACCTCGCAGAAAAATCGGTGTTTACCGACCGATTTGTAAATGACACAAGATACCGCACGGTATTCTTTGCAAAAGCATCGTTCGGAATAAACTTAATATATGCTTTTTACAACGGATTCCTCGGTTTTTGGGAGCAATCGTTTTGGTTTATTGTCTTGTGTGCATATTACATAATCCTGAGTGTAATGCGGTTTTGCGCCGTGATGTATGAACGCAGACAGTCAACCGCCGCCGGTAATGAGCTTTTTGTAATTCGGTTTTCGGGAATGTGTATTATTCTGCTGTCACTTGTGCTTTGCGGTACGGTATATTTAACCTCGCAAAACGCAGTTGCGAAGGCACAGCACGAAATTGTAATTATAAGGTGAGGAGAGTTGAGCTCAATATGGTTTAAAACGGCATATTTTCGCCTGAACTGCGTTAAAAATCTCGCCATACGGCAGTATGGCGGCGATTTTGTGCCTTGTTCAAACAAAAATCTACTCGTTTTAAACTGCTCTGCACCGAAAATGCAGAGAGTACGGATGGATTTTTGCTTTTGAGACGGCAGTCGGGCTGACGCCCGACAACGGTGAAAAAGTGAAAATACGCCGTAATATCAAATTTTCGGCATATTGAGTTCGACTCTCCTCACCTTAACCATCGCAACATATACCTTTACAAAGACAACAATTGCAATAATAAACGGTGTGAAGGTCAGAAAAACAAACTCACCGCTACTTATCACTATACGCAACATATGCTGTGCGGATGCCGCCGCGTCTATGTTTTCTCTGCAAAGAAATATGAACGCTTCTTTCGGCAATCCCGCAGAGAAAGACGCCTATATCGTAAACATAGCCACCGGGGCGGCGGTTTGTATAATCGTATTTTCATTAGGCGTTTCAATGATACTTTATAAACGAAAGGATAAATGAAATGGCAAAATCAAAAATTGTAAAAGCTAATCAAAAAATTGCAGACAAGATTACAAACGGTTTTCAGAAAATGACCGATGCCGTTGTGGGCGGATATACAAAAATTGAGGATAAATTCGTTGATTTATATTTAACAAAAGACGGAGAATCCGTAGAGGAGGCGAAAAAGCGACTTAAAGAAGAGCAGAAAAAACTGTAAAATCAAAAAACTATACTAAAAAATATGTAACTATACAATAAACTCCCAAAGCGTAAAACTTTGGGAGTTCTATTTTATATTTTTACATCATTTCAATATCGCCGTAAACCCAATTGCCGTCATATTTGCAAAGGGTAATAATCCTTGCGGAGCTTTGCTTGTTTTTACTGCCCTCTATGGTATAGTCAAAATCAATTTCACGAAATTCCTCTGCCTTTGAAGGGTCAAAGTATCTTGCGGAGGAAAATCCGCCTTTTTCAAGCTTTGCCATGATATTGAGAATTTTTTCTTCCTTTTCCTCAGGGGTGCAAACATTATCCTCTATTATCTCGTATGTGATTTTATAATCCTCACCGAACTGGATTTTTAAAGCGTCCTCCTGAATTTCGGCTTGCTTTTTGAGGAAATCCGTATAGCAGTTTATCTCTGTTCCCAAGCTCTCCGTAAGGTCTTTGTAAACGGCGGTTCTGTCCATTCCCTTGTCGGAAATTTTGTCTTCAAACGCCTTGTCCACATCTACAAACGAGTAACTCATAACCGTTGCCATATCGGTCTTTACAACGGCGGGAATAATTGCATTTGCAAGGTCCTGTGCGGTCATCGAAGCTTCTGTTGTGGGCTCCGTTGAGGATGTTGTTTCACCGTCTTTTCCGCCTTTACAGGCTGAAAGACCTACTGCCATTGAAAGCACAAGCATGGCGGATATAACCGCAAGAAGTTTTCTCGATTTCAGCAATCTCATACCGTTTCCCCTTTACTGCTGAGGTGTTTGGGCTTGAAGCATTGACGCCATCATTCCCTTTTTCTGCTTGCGGGGCTTGTATTTCGGGGGATTATTGAGCTTTTCCTTTGCTTTTTTTCCTGCCGAAGACGCAAGATAGGCGTTTACCGCATAGAGAGTATCGCGGAAATCATCGTCCGTTATCTCCCCACTGCACCTTTCCAAAAGCTCGCTGTCGTTATTGATTTCGCCTAAAATGGTAACTACAACGAGGTCCTGAACATCATTGGTACCGTTCTCGTAAATATCGCTGAGAATTTTGAAAAGCTTTTTAAGCATTTGCTTATCGCCTGAGCGTATGGTTTCCATTATATATGCGTTTGCGTGATTTACAAAGAAATCCTCCGCCAAAAACTCATCGTATCTCTGGAAATTATCCTTATACTCCTCTTTAAGCTCGGGATAGAGTGTTGCAATACGGTTTGCAAGAGTGTTGGCGTCATATGACATACCGTTTTTAACAGCCGTTCTCGAAATTGTTGCGGGAGCCTTTTTGGCGGCCTTTTTCGCTTTTTTGCCGTAAAAACTGTCAACAGTATCGTTAATCTCGTTGCAGAGCGACTTAATATCTCTTTCCTCAAAGGAGTCAAGGTCCATAAGGTTTGATGCCGACTTTGAAAATTCGCCGTCGCCGTCCTTTTCGGTTATATCAAGTATATTGTCGTGGCTTACAAGACGAACCGTGAGACTGTTTTTGGTAATCTCGATATATGCCGACTCCCCGTCCGAAAAAACAGGCGCATCGCCTTTTTCAATATTTTCGGGAACGCTTACCTTAAAGCCGTTGGCTTCAAAGTTATCGGCACAGCCTTTTAAAATAAGTGAAAGTGCTTCTTTTCTTTCAAACATAGCTTTACCTCATTAAAACATAGTATTTCTCATATAATATAACACATTTATCGCCGTTTGTCATTAAAAATTTTTGAACATTTGATTGATAAGTAAAATATAATATGGTATAATTTTATGAATTTCTGTTTTCGGAGTGATATTTATGAAAAACGCTCTCATCATTTTCGGCGGTGTTTCCTCGGAGCACGATATTTCTCTGCTCTCCGCTTCTTCGGTTATAAGAAACATTCCCAAGGACAAATATAATGTTATTATGCTGGGAATTACAAAGCAGGGCGAGATGTATTTGTATAACGGGGATTTTAAAAATTTGCCGGGGGACAAATGGCTCAGTGACAAGACTTTGCTTAAAAAAGCGGTAATTTCAACCGACAGAAATGACAGAGGTATTATAGTTTTTCAGGAAAACGGATTTGAAAAAATTAAAATTGATGTTTGCTTTCCCGTGCTCCACGGAAAAAACGGTGAGGACGGCACAATGCAGGGGCTTTTAACCGTTGCGGGTATTCCCTTTGTGGGTTGCGGCACAATGGCATCCGCCGTTTGTATGGATAAAGCCATGACAAACAGCATTTGCGATATAAACGGTATTCCCCAGGCGAAGTGGAAATACATAACGCTTCACGATTTTACATTAAGAGGCAGGGAATTTGCCCGCGAATGTGAAGAATATCTCGGACTGCCCGTATTCATTAAGCCTGCCAACGCAGGCTCCTCGGTGGGTGTTAGCAAGGCAAAAACCGTTGACGAAATTTATTCCGCACTTGAATATGCTTTCGGATTTGACGACAGAGTTGTGGTAGAAGAAGGCATTGACGGCGCAGAGGTTGAATGTGCCGTTATGGGCAACGACGAGCCCTTTGCAGGTGAGGTTGGCGAAATTGAGCCCTGCAACGAGTTTTATGATTTTGACGCAAAGTATATCGACAACAAGAGCGGGTTACATATTCCCGCAAGACTTTCGGAAGAAAAGCGCGAAGAAATCCGTGCTCTTGCAGTTAAAGCATACAAGGCGTGGGGCTGTTCGGGTCTTGCCAGAGTTGACTTTTTCGTAAAACGCAGTGACGAAAGCGTGCTTTTAAATGAGCCTAACACAATTCCCGGCTTTACCTCAATCAGTATGTATCCCATGCTTATGGACAAAGCAGGAATTTCCTACGGCGAGCTTATTGACAAACTTTGCACTTTTGCAATTGAAAAGTGGGAAAAGGAATTTTCAAAATGAAAAAGGACGCAGTAATTAAAATTGTCAGTATTCAAGCTACCGACGAAGGCAGAGATACGGCTGAAATGACCGTTGCAGGCACAGTCTGCCACGAAAACGGCACAAGCGTTATTGAATACATTGAGGATAATGAAGAAACGGGCGAGGAGCGCACAAGTCTTACCGTTACGGACGGAGCGGCAGTAAGCATAGTCCGCGAGGGGCAGTTCAGCTCGGAAATGTGCGTTGAGAAAAACCGCCGCCACCATACATATTACAAAACTCCCTACGGTGAGTTTACTATGGGGATTTACGGAAATGATGTAAACTGGTTCAGAAACGGCACAAAAAGCGTGCTCAAAATGAAATATACCTTGGATTTTAACAACGGCTATGTTTCGGAAAACAGTATGAATATTTACATTGATGAAAAGCAGTAAGTAGAAAGGAACGGAAAAATGTCAGATACAGTAAAAAAAGCGACAGATCAACTGCATACTCTTATAATCGACGCTCTGGGCAGAGCCGTAGCAGAGGGTGAACTGCCCGAGGAGGCAATTCCCTCTTTTAACATTGAAATTCCCGCGAACCGTGACAACGGCGACTATTCAACAAACCTTGCGTTCGTTTGCGCAAAGGCTTTCCGCTGTGCGCCGAGAAAAATTGCCGACGCAGTGGCAAAATACATTGATTTGAACGGCACATATTTTTCCGATTGCTCCGTTGCAGGTGCAGGCTTTATCAATTTTACCCTTGCAGGGGAATTTTATGCCGATGTTCTTCTCGACATAAAAAATTCAGGTGAAAATTACGGCAGAAGCGATTATGGCAAGGGCAAAAGGGTAAATGTTGAATTTGTTTCGGCAAACCCCACAGGTCCTATGCACATCGGCAACGCAAGAGGCGGCGCTTTGGGCGACTGTCTTGCGGCGGTGCTTTCGGCGGCAGGCTATGAGGTTGAGAGAGAATTTTACATTAACGACGCAGGCAATCAGATTGAAAAATTCGGAATGTCACTTGATATACGCTATCAACAGCTCCATTTGGGCGAAAATGCCCCCGAGCTGCCCGAGGACAGTTATCACGGTGCTGATATTATTGAGCGTGCAAAGGAATTTTCCGAAGTTTACGGTGATGAGTATATAAACAAGAGTGAGGCAGAGCGTAGAAAAACGCTTGTTGATTTTGCGTTGCCTAAAAACATCGAGGGACTTAAAACGGCTCTGGGCGCATACCGCATAAACTATGACACATGGTTCCATGAAAGCGAACTGCACAAGGGCGCTATTAAAGAGGTTGTAGATACTCTCACAGCCAACGGTATGACATATGAAAAGGACGGCGCTCTTTGGTACAAGAACAAAGAAGTGCAGACGAAAAAGCTTTTGTCCCAGGGTAAAACACAGGAACAGATTGACAAGCTTGAATTAAAGGACGATGTGCTTATCCGTCAAAACGGCAATCCCACATATTTTGCCGCTGATATTGCATATCACCGCAACAAGCTTGTTGACCGTGGCTTTGACAAGGCTATTGATGTTTGGGGAGCAGACCATCACGGTCATGTTGCCCGTCTTAAAGGTGCTCTTGACTCCATAGGACTTGACGGCGACCGTCTTGATATAGTGCTTATGCAGCTTGTAAATCTTGTTAAGGACGGAAAGCCCGTTAAGGTTTCAAAGCGTAGCGGCAACGCCATTACCCTTGTTGATTTGCTTGACGAGGTTCCCGTTGACGCCGCAAGATTCTTTTTCAATCTCCGTGAGCCCGGCTCAACAATCGACTTTGATTTGGGGCTTGCGGTAAGCGAAAACTCACAAAACCCCGTGTATTACTGCCAATACGCCAATGCCCGTATCCACAGTATTATTCGTAAGGTGGAGGCAGACGGCATCTCGTTGCGTGACTGCACAAGAGATGAGCTGAAAATGCTTACAGCGCCCGAAGAAATCGAGCTTATCCGTCACCTTGCCGCATTTACGGAAGAAATTGTTTCGGCGGCTAAAAATTATGACCCTGCAAAGATTACACGCTATTGCATAGATTTGGCAACGCTTTTCCATAAATTCTATAACGCCTGCCGTGTTGCGGTAGAGGACGAAAAGCTTATGCAGGCGCGCCTTACTCTTTGCTCCTGCGTATCAATGGTGCTTACAAACATTCTCACAATGTTCCGCATCTCCGCACCTGAGTCGATGTAAGTTAATTTGAATTTAATATACGAAACAGCCCGGCATAGATTATGTCGGGCTGTTTTTTTATTGTGAAAACATAATATTCTATTTAGCTCGTAGGGGCGATTCACTTGTCAAGAGTAACATGGTATACACCTGTGTAAGGACATGGTATACACATTATGC
>JBJEPW010000015.1:0-12464 GCA_051881435.1 Candidatus Fimenecus sp.
G
Source organism: Candidatus Fimenecus sp. (assembly GCA_051881435.1). Lineage (GTDB taxonomy): Bacteria > Bacillota > Clostridia > Oscillospirales > Acutalibacteraceae > Fimenecus. Next base: position 2 of record JBJEPW010000015.1, read on the forward strand.
GTTACCCGTATGCTATCTTCTCTTGTGAGTCGATATATGACCGAGGGAGAAAAGCTGCTGGAGGGTACAAATATTTGGGTTTGCACGACCTGTGGGTTCGTCTACATCGGCGAACAGGCACCTCAGTTGTGTCCTGTATGTAAAGTCCCTGCATGGAAATTTGAAAAAATTGAAGGGAGAGAGTAATCATGGATAAAGTAGCTGTTCGTAATTTGAGACTATGTACAAAGGATTGTCTCTGCCTGTATGTTTGCCCTGTGGGAGCAACGGACACAGAAAACAGTATTATTGATGTTGAAAAATGCATTGGCTGCGGTGTTTGTGCAGGTGCTTGTCCAAGCGGAGCCATCAGTATGGTGCCAAAGGTTTATCCTGTTCAACAGGCAAAGACAGATTCTGTCAAAGCGGTATTGAATAGCGTTGCTCAGCGCAAAGCAGATGAGGAAAAAGCTGCTTTGCAAATTGCAGAAACTACCGAAAAAGACGGCCTCTACCGCTTGATGAAAGCTGTTGCCAAGTCTGAAAGATTGGTGGCAGAGGACATAATGCGTGAGGCAGGATACATGCTTCCTCAAAGCAATAACGCTCATGAACTTTTGGAAGAACTTATTGCGAAGTCGCCCGACGGATTTCCTGTGGAAACTGCAAAAAAACTACTTAATATGATTCCGAATAATGAAAATAAAAAGAAAGAGGTAAAAGTTATGAAAAAATGGGTTTGTTCCGTATGCGGATATGTACACGAGGGTGACACTCCTCCTGAAAAGTGTCCTGTTTGCAAGCAGCCTGCCGAAAAGTTTAATCTTGTAGAGGAAGAAAAGAAAAATCCTTATGCAGGTACGCAAACTGAAAAGAATTTGGAAACAGCGTTTGCGGGTGAGTCTCAGGCTCGTAATAAATATACCTACTTTGCTTCCGTTGCCAAAAAGGAAGGCTACGAGCAAATGGCTGCATTGTTTCTGAAAACCGCTGATAATGAAAAAGAACACGCTAAAATGTGGTTCAAAGAGCTGAACGGTCTTGGTGATACTGCTGACAATTTACTGTCTGCTGCTGAAGGAGAGAACTACGAGTGGACAGATATGTACGATGGCTTTGCTAAGACTGCTGAAGCAGAAGGATTTCCCGAGCTTGCTGCTAAGTTCCGCATGGTTGCCGCTATTGAAAAACATCATGAGGAACGCTACCGTACACTGCTTCACAATCTGGAAACGGCACAGGTTTTTGAAAAGAGTGAAGTAAAGGTTTGGGAATGCCGCAACTGCGGACATATAGTTGTGGGAACCAAAGCTCCCGAAGTATGCCCCGTTTGCGCCCATCCGCAGGCTTACTTTGAGGTGAATGCTGAGAACTACTGATCACAGCGCTTTAACGAAATAAAGATACTCTAATTAAAATACGGTGTAACCTTAATTTTGAGGCTACACCGTATTTTTGCCGAAATATTATCTGTAAATTATTGTTATACATAGATTAAATCCGTATTTATAATCTCCGTCACACGATTATGGATATTGTTCATTTGATGCACCCACAGCATTTGATTTTCTGCTTTGAGTTGTTCGGTTACATTTTCATTTTCGGCAAGCTCTTTTACTAACAGAATAAACATTTCTTCTGCTTGCTTGTCAATATCGGTAAGGTAACTGTTTAATTTTCCGCTCGTCAGCAAATTAATATACAATACCTTGTGATTTTGCTTTAGATAGCGCTTGTGCCGCTGACCCCACATTCCGATTGGCTTTGTTTCTTGTTCGGGTATTTGTAAATTGGGAAGATAATAATCTCCAACCTGTGTGTATGTGCCGCCCATTTGCTCAAAAATAGTCTTTTCCATAATCTTAAACCTCCGTCGTCTTAATTCTAAATTTCTTAATCGGTGCGTGAGCAAATTTGATGATAAGTTCATCAACTGCATCTGTATATCTTCCGTCTGCAATGAGTTTGTTTCTCAAATTGTTTAGACTGTCGATAATAACGCTGTGCTCATAATCGCCAATCGCTAAGTAATATTTTTGCTTTCGCATACGCTCGACCTCCTTTGTATCTACATTGTAGCAGGAGAATATCAAGATGACGAATGTGCGATTTTATTTTTGAACATAAAGAAAGACAGAGTAAAAAGCATTTTTGCCTTATACTCTGTCTTTCTTGCCTTTGCAATGCCCATAAAGTTTTATTTTTAAGTGTTTTTCAAATTACTTCCTTATGTGGCGTTAGCATTTGCGTAAACTCATTTTTTATGTTGTGAAAAACGAACAATTCTTTCCGTTGTCCATAAAATGTAGTACAGGCATAAAAGAGAGGAGGAATTGTTTATGTCAGAATACACAAGCTGTGCATGCGGCTTGGTCAACGGCTCACCGGAGCCTCACGACGGCACTTGCCCTGCAACAGGCTTTCAGAAGGTAGGTGTTTGCGTACCTGTAATTGTTACGCCCTTTGCCCGTGCGGGACAAACCGTTACAAAATGCTGCGGCGACCCTGTGGTAGTTGCGGGAGAAAAGCCCTGCCCCGGCAAAAAGAACGGCGCCTGCGCCTTTACAATCAGCCAGACTATATGCGTGGAGGTACCCGTAAGCTTCGGCGCGACAGCCGCAGTAGGTGACACCTTCGTTGACTGTCTCGGTGCGTCAGCAGATGATATATGCGCCAATTGCAAAAAAGAGGAGCTGTAAAGCAATGGAACAGAATACACCTTTTGAAACGGAAAATAATATTTTGACCGAAGCGTGCAACTGCCACCGTGACGGATGCGAAAAAACCGAAAATTACTATGCAGACATCAGCGTGCCACTGGAAATGATACCAAAAACCACGCTGGGCGATGTATCTGTGGAATGCTGCGGAGAGTCGTCGGCAGAGTGCATAGAAAGCAGATGCGCAAACACCTGTACGGTTAATGTTACGCAAAAGGTAAACATCAAAATCCCCATTAGTTATCAGGTTTCGGCATGTATGGGCGAACCCGTCATAGACTGTGACGGCGACACGCCCTGCTGTCAGTAAAATAAAAAGCGCCGTTGGAACAGAGTTTCAGCGGCGTTTCGGCTTGTAGTGGTAGAATTAAGACTATTTATTCCGTTTCGGATTGTTGGTTTGGCCTAACAGATAATCGATTGATACATTATAATAATTTGAGAGTGTAATCAAAACTTCTGTGGGAATATCTCTTTTTCCGTTTTCATACAGAGAGTAACAAACCTGTGAACAGTTTAAAAGCTCGGCAAGGTCTTTTTGAAACAAATCAGCGTCTTCTCTTAAATTCTTCAATCTGTCGTATGCCATAAAAGTCACCTCGTACAAATTATGGCATAAAACAAATTGATATATTGACGGGCATAACAAATTGTTATATAATTGGAAACAAGTATAACATATTGTTATGTGATTATGAAAGAGAGGATGATATTTCTATGAAAAAAACAGTAGCTTTGTTGTTGTGCCTGTGCGTTTTGCTTGTTTTTCCTTCCTGCGGAAAAGATGAGGATGAAATTGAAGACACAAAAAGAACGGCTAAAACATCGGAAAATCCAATTGTAACAGAACCTACAACCATTGCAACGCCTATGTCACAATGGGGATTTAACAATATTGAAGAGTGGGGGAGCGGCTTTTTGGAAATTACGGGATACAATTTATCCGGAGCTGATGAATTTGTGTTCTATTGCGGTGATTACAGTATGAACTCATGGACATTTGAGAATGGGTACATTGTTACTCATAGGGTCGAAGATAATGAGATTATGACATATGATGCACAACAGTATTATGTTGTAAACAATGATACGGCTACAATCCCGGGGGACGGTACACTTACAATCGCCGAAAGAAAAACGGTTGACGATAAAGAATTTATGGTGTTTGTAGAGAAACGAAGTGCGAATCGTGAACGTTGGTATGTACCGTATTCACTTATTGATTGGGATAGAGGATTTGAGCCATATCAAGCCGACGATGGGTATGATTATAGATATGCATATAAATTTTATTTAAAATAAACAATGTAATTAAGTTTATTTAAGGCACTGTCTTCCCCATCGCCAAATTATATGTGATTTGAGGGTCGGGGACGCCGCAACACTTGTGATGAAAGGGCGTTAATATTGAGAAAAAGAATTAAAGTATTCTGCTGTATTTTAGCTGTTATTCTGCTTTCGGTTTCTTTTGCATCATGCGGTTCTGACAAAACCGGCAGTGAAAATCAAGAAACAGTAACCGAAAAAAAGGCAGAAAAAGATAAACTGACAATTACTGATAATGAGATCAGATATCATTACTATAGAATATATGTTAATTTCAGCAGTACAGCGGCCCAATATGATTCGTATTACGGAGAAGGGTTAGGTAAAGCATATACAGGCTATGATTATAAAATCTCTCCCGAAGATCAACAATATGAGGATGAGTTCAGCAGCACAACAGGAGTTACTTCCGAAGAAATAGGGATTGAAAACCCCACATGGGCGGATGTTTTTGCTTATTTGGCCATTGAATCGTGTTTTGCAAATAATATTGCCGCTCAAAAAGCAAAAGAAATGAAATTATCTTTAACTGAGGACGCAAAAGAAGATATTGAGACAACCATGAATCAAATATCCGAGGAGGCGGAAAAACAGAATTTATCTGAAAATGATTATTTAAAATCAATATACGGCTCAAATATTACTGCAAATGAATATAAGACTTTTCTTGAAAAATGGGAGTTGGCGTCTTTGTGGTATGACGCAATCAAAGACGGTATAACAAATGAGGAAATAGAAGAGGAATACAACGCTCATTCCTCCCAATACGGTGAAAAAATGATTGAAGAAAGTGCGGTAAGACATATTCTTGTAAAATTTCCTGACGGAAGTCAAAATCTTACCGACGGGCAAAAAGCAGAATATAAGGCAAGGGCTCAAGCTATTCTTGATGAATACAGACAAAATCCCACAGAGGCAAATTTTGCAGCGCTTGCCGTTGAAAAATCAGAGGATTACGGCTCGGCAGCAGACGGCGGTCTCATTGACGGTATTGCCAAAGACAGCAGTTATGTTACTAATTTTCTCCATTGGTCAACAGACGCTTCAAGAAAGCCAGGCGACACCGATATAATCGAAACCGAATATGGGTATCATATTATGTATTTTTCATCCCGTGGATATGAATACAATGATAATATTATAAACGCGGCGGTTGAAGAAAAATATAAAACATTGGTTATTGACGAAGCTGTTAACGCAACAAAAGAGGCTATAAGTAATAGAAGATTTGAAAAGGTAATAAAAGAAATGAATATGATAATTGCCGAGCAGTTAGCCAAAACATATTAAGGCACAAGAAAACGGCGGGCGATTCGTAACTCTCCCGTTCGCCTCGTCTCCCCTTTCAGGGGAGCCAAGGTAGGGCGGGGGCTTGCCCCCGACGCATGGTTTCCTGTAAATTAACGGCGGGAGCAGACAGCGCCCTACCTAATTGAAGTTGGTTTCCCTGTGATTTTTCGGACGATTCGTGAATCGCCCCTACTTGCAAAATTAAGAATTTTATTGTAGTATAAAAGTCGGTAAAGGCGGATTGATTTATTTTATGCTGATTGCTTATATCAATACTGCAAAGGAGAATGAAAAATGAAAAAACTGAAAATGTTATTACACTGGCTTGTTTGCACGCTTGTAACTTTTTTGTGTATTTATCTGTTCATCTTTGCCGGCGGCTGGAAGCTTGTGGAGTCAGGCGATGTTATACTGATTGAGATTGCCGTTTCCATAGTTATAGGATTTGTAATTTGGATTATATTTGAACTGACAAGATTTTACGATTCAAAAATTGAGAATTTGGAAAAGCGTATTGAAGAATTGGAAAACAAGCTTTCCGAAAGTTCAAAAAATGAATAATTAAATATGAAAGCGCCCTGACTGTTCATACAATCAGGGCGCTGTTTTTTTTGATGCAGATTATTCTTCTTCAACTGCGGCGTCGGCGATAACCTTTTCCACTATATTCTGCGGTGCCTGCTCATAACGGGTAAACTCAAAAGAGAATGAACCTCTGCCTGCCGTTACGGAACGGAGAACCGTTGTAAAGTCGCCCATTTCCGCCATGGGAACCTCGGCTGTAAGCTCCTGCATTTTGGGTTCGTCTGCCGGTCCCATACCCAGAACTCTTCCGCGGCGTTTTGTAATATCACCCATAATGTCGCCTAAGTTGTCATCGGGCATACGGGCAACGAGTGTGCCTACGGGTTCGAGAATTGTGGGGTCGGCTTTCGGGATACCTGCCTTGTAGGCAAGGGAAGCGGCGGTCTTAAACGCCATTTCCGAGGAGTCAACAGGGTGGTAAGAGCCGTCATAAAGAGTTGCCTTAACACCAACCATGGGGTACCCTGCCAGAACGCCCTTTAATACGCAGTCACGAAGTCCTTTTTCAACTGCGGGGAAGAAGTTCTTGGGAACTGCTCCGCCGAAAACCTCTTCTGCAAACACAAGCTCTTCACTATCGCAAGGCTCAAAGCGAATCCAAACATCGCCGAACTGACCGTGTCCGCCGGACTGCTTTTTGTGCTTGCCCTGTGCCTCTGCCTTTTTGCGAATTGTTTCTCTGTATGCAACCTTGGGTACGGACAAATCCACCTCAACGCCGAATTTGTTTTTAAGCTTTGAAACAACAACATCAAGATGCTGTTCACCCATACCTGAAAGGATTTGCTCCTTTGTTTCTTTATTAACCGTAAAGGTGATTGAGGGGTCCTCCTCCATAAGGCGGAAAAGTCCCTGTGCTACCTTTTCTTCCTCGCCCTTTTTGCGAACCTTAACCGCCATTGAAAGGCAAGCCTTGGGGCAGTCAACGCCGTCGAGAGTAACTATATTTTTACTGTCGCAAAGTGTGTCGCCTGTCTTAACTCCTGCAAGCTTTGTAACAACGCCGATATCGCCTGCGATAATCTCTTTTGCGTCCTCCTGCTTGCCGCCCTTAACGGTGACAATCTTGCCCATTTTCTCAATTTCGCCTGTACGAACATTATATGCCTGAGTATCGGGTGTGAGTTTGCCCGAAACTACCTTGAAGAATGACATTTTTCCTACAAAGGGGTCGGCAACCGTCTTAAAGCATACTGCGGCAAGAGGTCCGTTAATATCGCAGGGGAGTATAACCTCCTCGCCCTTTTCGTCCTTTGCTGTCTCGCCTGCGTAACCGTATGCTCCGGGAGTAGACCATGCAAGGCCGTAAAGGAGTTGGTCAACAGCGGCGGCAGTAAGTCCCGAAACAGCGTAAACGGGATAAATTGAGCCGTCAAAAATACCTGTGCAAAGACCTTTGAGGATTTCCTCCTGTGTAAAGGCCTCGCCCTCGAAGAATTTTTCCATAAGCTCATCGTCGGTGGTGGCAACTGCCTCCATAAATGCGGCGGTCATTTCCTCAATAACAGGGTCTGAGGGAACGGGTACCTTTGTTGCCTTGCCGTCCTCGTATTCAAATGCCATACCTGTCATAAGGTTAACATAGCACTTTGTAATATTTCCCTCCATATAGGGGATTATTGTGGGGCAAAGCTTATTGCCGTATGTTTCTTTCAGCGCCTCAAAGGTTTTGTAAAAGCTTCTGTGGTCGGAGTCGGTTTTCGTAATTGCAAAGAACTTTGCAAGACCTCTTTTTTCGGCGGCTTTAAATGCCTTTTCCGTACCAACGTCAACGCCTGAACCTGCGCTTGTAACTATAAGCACTGCCTCAGCGGCACGAACTGCCTCTGCAGAGCCGTTTTCAAAGTCAAAAAGACCGGGAGCGTCTATAATATTCAGCTTTGTGTTGTCCCATTCAATAGCCGCCATAGCTGATGAAACAGAGGATTTTCTGCGTTTTTCCTCTGCGTCAAAGTCAAGCACCGTGTTGCCGTCTGCAACCTTGCCCAATCTTTCCGATGCGCCGGATATGTAGAGCATTGCTTCACAAAGCGTGGTTTTTCCTTTTCCGCCGTGACCGAGCACGGCAATATTTCTGATGTTGTTTGAGGTATAAGCCTTCATAAAAGCGTGCCTCCCTTTCTTTGATACCGTTTTATGTAAAATATACATATAATTTTTAAACAGTTTATCGAAATTATAGCACAATTGCCTAAACAATGCAACGGTATTTTCATAACTTTTTAAAATATATTGTGTGACCTTTTTCTGTTGATTTTTTAAGCAGGTAAAGGTATAATTAAACTGTATAAATATTAGGCTTTACAGGTGACGCTTATGGATAACAACAGATTTGAGGAACTGCGCAGACTTCATCCGTCCTTTACATACAGAGGATATACTCTTGAAAGGCAAAAGGACTGCATTTTCATTGAGTACGATTTTTCAATGGAAAACGGGTTAAGCTTTAACCCCACAACGAAAATAATGACGGATAATTTAGAGCTTTTAAACGATTTTGACAGTGAGGCAGGGAGAAAAATTGTCTTTTCCTTGGGAATGGTGGAGCTTGTAAGCTATTGGAAATGCGCCTGTCCGCCAACAGTTTATGTTGACTGCGGCTATCTTGACGAATGGGATATTCGTTGGTGGAAAAAGCTTTACTTTAACGGTTTGGGCGAGTTTTTCTACCGCAACGGCATTTTCCCCGATAAAGATAGCTTTATGAACATTGTATGCCGTGCCGAAAAACGAGATTACCCCACATTCGAGTATAAATGCGGCGATTATAACCTGATTACCGTTGGGGGCGGCAAGGATTCCGCCGTTACAACGGATTTGTTAAAGCGTTACCGTGACAAAAATATGTTCTTAACCGTAAACGACCAGGAGGCCCGTACCCAAACGGTTTTAAAATCAGGCTATGACGAGAGCAGAATTATAAAAACCTACCGTACTATCGACAAAAATTTGCTCACCCTCAACTCAAAGGGATATTTGAACGGTCACACACCTTTTTCGGCAATAGTGGCGTTCCTTTCTCTTTACTGCGCATTCCTTACAGGCGGTAAAAATATCGTGCTGTCAAACGAGAGCAGTGCAAATCAGTCAAATGTAAAGGGAACGGAAATAAATCATCAGTATTCAAAATCCTTTGCATTTGAGGAGGATTTCACCGAGTATGTTGAAAAAAATATTATGAACGAAATCCGCTATTTCTCACTTTTGCGTCCCTTTAACGAATTGCAGATTGCAAAGTATTTTGCCGCATGTCCTCAGTATCTTGATGTTTTCAGAAGCTGTAACAGGGGCAGTAAAGAGAATAAATGGTGCGGAGAATGTGCAAAATGCCTTTTCGTATTTATAATGCTTGCACCTTTTACCGATTACGATAAGCTTGTGTCCGTTTTCGGAAATGATATGCTAAGTGACGGCGAAATGGTTGAGGATTTCGACGGACTTGCCGATATTTCGGGCATTAAGCCCTTTGAATGCGTGGGCACTCCCGATGAAATAAGGCTTGCCCTTGCTCTTACTGTGGAAAAACTGAATAAAGAGGGCAGGGAGTTACCGCCGTTACTGCGCCGTTTCTGTGAAAAGGCGGATTCCGTTGATGTTAACAGGTCGCTTTTGAAGGACTATAACCCCAAGCATAATGTTCCCGATGAATTTTTAGAGGAAATTAAGGAGATGTATGAGCTTGTTGCCTCCGATAATTGAGTTTTTAAAAGACAAAACCGTGCTGATTTTAGGCTTCGGCAGAGAGGGTAAATCCACATACAATCATATAAGAAAGTATTTACCGCAAAAAATGCTGGGCATTGCCGACGGAAAAGAACAGCAGATTGACGACAAAAACACCGTGTCATTTTTCGGCGAGGATTATCTTTCCCATATGACACAGTTTGATGTTGTAATTAAAAGCCCCGGAATATCCTTTGCAAAAGTCGATATTCCGTGTAATACTTATGTTACCTGTCAGACGGATTTGTTTATGAAATACGCCCCCTGCAAAAAAATAGGCGTAACAGGCTCCAAGGGTAAGACCACCACATCAACTCTTACATATAAAATGCTGTGTGCCGCAGGGATTGACTGTGAGCTTATGGGTAATATGGGACTTCCCGTTTTGGACTATATAGAGGATATGACGGAGAATAAAATCGCCGTTATTGAGCTTTCCTCCCATCAGCTTGAATTTACACGCACATCTCCCGATACAGCCATACTTACCAATATATATGAGGAGCATCTTGAACATTACAAGGGCGGTATGGCAGGGTATGTGGGTGCAAAGCTCAATATCGTAAAGCATCAGACCGAAAAAAATACCTTTATATATAACGGTACCCAAGGGCTCTGTGATTACCTCGACCTTGATACGGTAAAATCAAGGAAAATCGCAGTTTGCGAAAACTCAACACTGCCTTTTGAATTTAACAATCCCCATCTTTCGGGTAAACACAACCGCCACGATGTGCTTTTGGCTTTTACGGCGTCGTCTTTATACGGCGTAACTGCAAAAGATGCAAAAAAAGCCGTTGACGATTTTGAGGGCATTGAACACCGAATGGAAAAGGTGGGCACATTTAAGGACATTACATTTTATAATGACTGCATTGCCACAATTCCCCATGCGGTTATGTGCGCCGTAAACGCTCTGAACGCTGATACTCTCATAATGGGCGGCAAGGACAGGGGCATTGATTACACACAGTTTGCCGCCGACCTTGAAAACAGCGGACTGTCCGTAATAATCGGTACAAAATCCACGGGACATAAAATCATAGATATGATGAATGAGTCGGGCACATCAAAAATTCTTATAAAGGCGGAAAATCTTGAAGAAGCGGTTAAGTCAGCATATGAAAAAACTGCAAAAGGCGGAATATGTATTTTGTCCCCCGCCGCATCAAGCTATAATGAGTATAAGAATTTTGAGGAAAAGGGTAGGCATTACAAAGAGCTTATCAAAAAATACGGAGAGTGATTAAAATGGACCTTACCGAAAAGCCTGTAAAGCAGGAATATAAGTTTAAAGGTAAAATAGTTAATTTAAGAGTTGACGACGCTCTTTTGCCCAACGGCAATATTGCAAAGCGTGAAATCGTGGAGCACAACGGCGGCGTGATGGTGGCGCCTCTTGATAATGAGGACAACCTGTATTTCGTCAAGCAGTTCCGTTATCCGTATATGGAGATAGTTACGGAGCTCCCTGCCGGTAAGCTTGAAAAGGGGGAGGACCCCTTTGAGGCAGGAAAAAGAGAATTAAAGGAAGAAACGGGCGCCGTTGCAAATAAATATGTGTCATTAGGTCAGCTTTATCCAACACCCGGCTATTGCGGCGAGATTATACATATGTATCTTGCAACAGAGCTTTCCTTCGGTGAGCAAAATCCCGATGACGACGAGTTTTTGGAGATTTATAAAATTCCTCTCGAAAAAGCGGTGGAAATGGTGCTCTCGGGGGAGCTTAAAGACAGCAAAACCCAAACGGCAATTCTTAAAATTCACTGTTTAAAGCAAGAGGGCAGAATATGAACGGAAAATACAAACTTGTTCTTGCGTCAAAATCCCCAAGAAGAAGTGAAATTCTGAAAAATGCAGGATTTGAGTTTACCGTCCGTGCGGGCGAAGCCGACGAAACTCTGCCCGATGGCATTTCAGCGGAAGAGGCCGTTGTCTATCTTGCCGAAATCAAGGCGCAGGCGGTGGAGAGAGCCCCCGATGAGCTTGTTTTGGGGGCGGATACGGTGGTTGTGCTTGACGGCAAAATTTTCGGTAAGCCGAAAAATGAAAAAGAAGCCTTTGAAATGCTCAGCGCCCTTTCGGGCAGAATCCACAGCGTGCTGACGGGTGTTTGCGCGTTGACTGATAAAGAAAAAGTATCTTTTTATGAAAAAACAGAGGTTGAATTTTCAAGCATTACCGATGACGAGATAACAGATTATATATCTACCAAAGATTGCTTCGATAAAGCAGGCAGTTATGGCATACAAGGGTATGCTTCACGGTTCATAACGGGAATAAAGGGTGACTATTTTAATGTGGTTGGATTGCCGTTATGCAGAATTTATGAAAAGATTTTAAAAAATACTTAAAAATTCATTGACAATTCGTCAATTTTATTGTAAATTTAGTATGTATATGTTACATATAATACTCGAAAGGGGATCCAAAAATGGCAAAAAAGGTTATGACGCCCGAAGAATATCAGGCTCGCATTGAGAAAAAAGTCAGCAGACGAAAGATTTTCTTTGGGACATTTACAAAAGCATTAGCATTTTTCCTTGCAATCGCTATGGCATATTCGCTTGCAGTTATTGCTTTTACTCCTAATACCGGAGTTGCTTCAGGAACTGTGGCAGCGGCCGGCGAAGGAACAGGTGATAACAAGAACAGCAGCACAAACGGCGGCACTGCCGGCGGCGAAAGCACGGGCACAGAGAGCACCGGCGGCGAAAGCACAGGCGCAGAGAGTACCGGCGGCGAAAGCACAGGCACAGAGAGCACCGGCGGAAATTCAGGTGCAGCAGTATCCAAAGCAGACGCAGTAAAGCTTCTTAACGATGTAACAGCAGCAG
>JBJEPW010000016.1:0-48265 GCA_051881435.1 Candidatus Fimenecus sp.
TCCTTTTCGGATTACTTGCAGTCGTTTTTTATTCGGGCTGTTTTTTTACAGCTCCTTTTTCTTTGCTCAAATTTCGATTTATTCACCGCAGAACTCGGCAATGCCGTCCTTTTCGCGTGCGCCGACAAAGCGGTCAACCTCCTTGCCGTTTTTGAAAAGGATAACGGTGGGAATACTCATAACACCGAAGGTCATTGCAAGGTCGGTTGATTCATCAACATCAAGCTTGCACACCTTAACTGTTTTAGTTTCTTCTGCAAAAGCCTCCATTTCAGGCGCCATCATATTACACGGTCCGCACCAATCGGCATAAAAATCCAAAAGCACCGGCTTATCGGACTTTAATACCTCCTGAGAGAAATTTTCAAGATTAACTTTAATTACTGACATTTATCTCACGCTCCTATACAGTGATTGTGCCTTTTCAATATCTGTTTTGTCAACGCCGCATTTATCGGTATTCCTTGCAAGCATTGCGCCCTTAAAATCAATATTGAGCACCGTTGATGCCTGCAAAAGCTGATGCTTTATTACCTCAAAGCCTATCTCGCCGTCACCGCCTGCGGTAACAATAAGCACCGCTTTGCGAGTTTTTTCAATGGGAGTTTTAATATTGCGGCGGAAACGCGCTTCATAATACCGCTGAAAACGGTCAATAAGAGCCTTAAAGGGTGCGGGAACTCCCATAAAATATACGGGAGTGGCAAAGACAATTACATCGGCCTCTTCAAACTTTTTGAAAAAATCCTCCAAGTCCTTTTTGGAACAGCCGTTTACCGCCTTGCAGTAACCGCAGGCATTACAGGGTGTGGGATTGAGCTCATAAAGGTTGACAATCTCAATAGCCGTACCCTTTGGAAACTCACGCAAGAGCGTTCCTAAAAGCTTTGCCGTATATCCTGTTTTACGGGGCGACGCCATAAGCGCCAGCACTTTTTTGCCGTTTGAAAAATTTTCGTTACCGTTGTTATTACCTAAAATCATTGATTTTATTCCTCTGTTGCCTCTGTTTCGTCTTTTTCTTCGTTTTCCTCTGACTTTTTATCGTCAAGATTTGCATATCTTTTGATTTTCTGAGTTGTTGTTTTTATAAACTCGTTTTCACGGATATCAAAGCTCATTATTTTTTTGTATTTGGGGAGCTTTTTATTAACCTCTTTAATCGCCTCGGCAATGGAAGCTCTGATTTCTTCCTGAGTAAGCTCCTGGCGTTTAAGATTTTTCTTTATCTGCTCATAATTGGGATAAATTTTTGCGCTGACAAGTGTTTCATCGTCAACATCGTCGCCGAAAACAAGACTTTCTTCAATAACGGGAGAGTTGTTAAGATAAAGCTCAACCTCCTCGGGGAAGATGTTTTTGCCGTTTTTGGTAACGATAACATTTTTACAGCGCCCCGTAATCTTATAGCAGTTGTTGCGGTCAACAGTACCCAAATCGCCTGTTCTGAACCAGCCGTCCTCGGTTATAACCTCATCGGTCGCCTTTTGGTTTTTATAGTAGCCTGACATTACCATGGGGCCTTTAATCCAAATTTCGCCCACGCCCAAATCATCGGGATTATGAATACATGCCTCAACATTCGGCAACGGAGTACCCACGGAATCGGGAAGCATAAGCTTATCATGGTTGCCGATTACAAGAGGTGCACATTCCGTAAGACCGTAGCCGATATAAATATCAATACCCATTTTGATGAAATCCTCGGCAACTCTCGGGTCAAGCGCCGCGGCTCCCGTTATGAGAAGACGCAGTCTGCCGCCGAAGTTTTCAAGCACCTCGGCAAAGATTTTGCGCTCAATATCCTTCATACCCAAGGCTTTACCGAACATAGCGGCAGTTTTGCCCACACCGAAAATAAGCTTGCCGCCCTTTTTCTCATCAAGCTTTTTCATTATTCTGCCGTGGATTTTTTCAATCATCAGCGGAACGGTTATGAAAATTGTGGGTCTGACCTCCTGCATATTTTTGGTGATATATCTGAGCCCCTGGCAGAACGCAATGCAGGCGCCTGAATAAATTATCATAAGGAAGCCGAGAGTACATTCATATGTATGATGTATGGGCAACACCGAAAGAAGCTGGTCTTCGGGGTTAACCTTAACCACGCCTGCAAGGTTTGTTATAACCGAGCATATGTTATGCTGACTCAGACAAACGCCCTTTGCAACGCCGGTTGTACCTGATGTAAACAAAAGAGAAGTCATTGCGTCCTTATCAATAGTTACATCGTTTAAGTGTTTTTTGCCCTTTTTATACATCTGCCTGCCTGCTTCAAAATACTCATCATAGGAAAGCAGGGCCTTATTCTCCGTTTCATCAAAGGAATAAAGCTTAAAGCCCTCGGGCAGCTCGTCAATTCTCTCTGCAACGGCTGAAAGATATTTCTCATCTCCGAAAAGCATAATTGAATCGGAATCCTTTAAAATATCTAACACATTGTCAGTCATAAGCTCCTTATCAATAGGAACTATTACATTGTTACTGCAAGTAACGGCAAGATAAGTTACTGACCATTTATATGAATTTGCACCGATAACCGCAATATGCTTGCGTGAATAATTATCGGCAATAAGGCTGTTACCCAAGTAATATATATCGTGGCGGAATTTTTTATATGTCACATCGTAATATATTCCGTCCTTATTTTTAAGCTTGTACGCAGGGCGGTCGGAATAAAGCTGTTCACTCTGGTCAATAAGCTCTTTGAAATTTTCAATCATCCGAACCTCATAAAAAGGCTCATTTATGGGAAATAAACTTTCTGCTGTCATTTTTTTACCTCACATTATATAATCGGTAACTGCATTGTACCATATTATGTATTTTTTTTAAAGCATTTTAAATAAAGTTTACAGTTAAGACATATTTAGTCTGTATATTCAGTTGCTCTTACCGCCTCCGTTTCCGCCTTGTATTCATCATATGTCATATATGAATTTATTATTTTAAGAAGTGCGGAGGAACTGATTTTTTCGGGAAGATTTAAACGGCGTGCAAGTTTTTTACGCATTTCGCCGCTGTTTTCGTGGCCTGTAATGCCATCCTCAAAAAAATCGGTATAAGTAATTTCTCTGCCGCCTGATTTTTCATTTTCACTGCATAGAACGCCCGCTTTGCCGAGGGCTTCCAAGAGCACCCGGGTTTCCATTCCCTCAACGCCGATTTTACCCTCGCTTGACATTTCGGTTTTGCGCTTTTCCTTGCCGTAAACATCGGGAATATACACATTCTTCACATTTTCGGCGTTCGTTATGCCTTTTATAAAGGAGCGGATTTTAAAGCCTGCAGAGTCGCTGTCCGTCATAATAACAATACCGCGCTTTTCCGCTAAAAATCTTATAAGTCTTTGTTTTTCTTTATCATTAAACACGCCAAAGCCGTCGGTTTCTATGATTACCGTATCAAGAATACCCGACAGCTTGATTTTATCGTATTTTCCCTCGACTATAACAGCCTCTTTAATTTTTATCATAATTCTACCTTGCCAATATCAGAGATAAACGGACTATGAGCCGCTCCAATATCAGTTCTCCGCTCTGAGCGGTGCTTTTTAATCTTCGGTCGCTGTCCGCAAAGCAGTCAAAGCATTCTCTCAACTGCTCGGTGGATATTTTCCCTGCATACCGCGCTCCGTTTGTAAGTCTGAATTCCTTATTTTTGTAATCATAGAACTTTGCGGGATATGTTGCACTTTCTCCTGCCGAAACGGCGGTTTTAGCCCTGTAAATATCAACAAAGGACATTAAAATTACGCCGAAAATATCAATAGGCTCTGCCTTTTGGAGCATGAGCGTATGAAGAAGTTCCAATGCTCCCTGTGCGTTTCTGTTTAATATGAGCTTTGAAAGGTCAAACACCTTTGCTTCAAGAGAACGCACGGCAGTATGCTCTATGTGCTCCTTTGTTATTTCTGAACCCTGCCCTGCAAAATTGCAGACCTTTTGCACCTCGTTAAAGAGTATATTAAGACTGTCGCCCGAAAGCTCAATAAGATAGGATGCCGCGCTGTCGCCCATTACACATCCGCATTTTGACGCATATGCGCATATTATTTTCCGCAGTTCTCGGGCATCCGGCTTTGAGAACTCCACCGCTGACGCATATTTGGTAAAATTATCGAGAGCCCATTTCCATTTTGAGTTTTTAGGCTGAACCTCAATACTGTCCATCCAGAAAATCGTTATGGAAGTATCGGGAGTGTTTTCCAAAAATGACAAAAGCTGTTCTTTCTGGTCGTTTGTAAGGCTGTCAAGGGGAAAATCGTGCACCGTAACAACCGTATATTCGCTCATAAAAGGCATGGACATAGCGCCTTCAAGCACCTCGTCGAGAGTGTTATCCTTGCCGTCATATTTACGCAGACTGAAAGTTTCACTACCCTTTGTTACAAATGCAGAGCATATTTTTGCAGTGTAAAACTGCTTTAAATAGTCCTCACTGCCGTAAAAGAGATAACAATTCGACATATTCTTTTCTTTAATCTGCTTTTTCAAATCCAGTTCAGAAAGCTTCGCCATTACAAATTCTCCGAATTAAAATAAACGGATACTCTGCCGCTTTTATCGGCACGGTATATTTCAGAGCTGCCGTTTTTCAAAAATGACGAGGCGCGTGCAAAAACCGCGTCCTCATTTTCGCCGTACAAAATGATTATATCATACTTTTTCCCGTTTTCAAAGACCTTTTCGGCGCTTTCGCAATTCACTATCAGCATTTCGGTATTACGGCAGAATATTTCTATGCAATCGGAGGGATTTGCTAAGTCCGCCGAAACACAGCCGCCCACCGTTATTTCATTTACCCCGCCCTTCACACACAGCGGAGCACCGTACCCCTCGCCGCAGGAAACCGCCTCTTTGCTTCCAAGCCTTTTCTCCGCGTTCATAAGGAGCGACGGCGTATATTCCGTTTGTTCTGTCAGCACAATACAATCGGCTTTCTTTACATTGTGCCGTTCCATTATATCATAAACTCCTACTGTGTGTTGCTTATCGGGGCAACCTATTACAACACATTCGCCGTTTGCTGTTATCACTATTGACTGCCCTATGAAATCGAGGGAGGGCGTTGAAACCTCATACGAAGTGCAGTAAAGCGACAAAAGTGCAAAGGTTACGGCAAGAAAAGTGCATATATGCTTTGTAAGGTTTATTCTCTTTTTCCTGAACAAAACCCAAACTACCGCCGAAATAAGCATAAGCGCTAAAAAATATCTGTAATATCTGTGACTTACCGATATTGTTGAAAATCGGCCCATTCCTATAAGCTCGGCAACGGTACGCAAATATTCTGCCAGCAATCCGCAAAGTGCATATATTCCTTGGGCAAGGGGATAAATATGCAATGCGTGAACCGTCATACCCAGAACCGCCAGAAACATGAGAACCATTGCGGGCTGTACCATAAGCAGGTTTGATAAAATAAACATTACGGGTATCAGATTGAATTTTACAATCATAACAGGCAAGGTAAATACTGCCGCCGATATGCTTACTGCCGCAGATTCCGTAAAAAATATAAAAAGCGCGTTTTCCGACATACGCCTGCCGATTCGTGTATTATAAATCAGATTTTTAAGATAACCTCCGCCGACTATTATTCCTGATGTTGACAAAACCGTAAACCACAGAGACGCGGAATATGCGCTGAAAGGATTGAAAATGAGTATAAACGTAACGGCAAGTCCGATGGAGTTTATACTGTCCGCATCTCTTTTAAGCACTTTACCCATAAGGACCGCGCCCACCATAGCCCCTGCGCGCAAAACCGAAACGCTGAACCCTGTCACCGCAGAATATGCAAGCACACAAACAGCGCCTATAAAAGGAGTATATTTTCTCAAACGGGAAAACTTTGAAAGCGCTCTGATAACTCCGAAAGACCAAACGGTAAGATGAAGCCCTGAAATCACGAGCAAATGGACGGTTCCTGCATAATTGAAGCACTTAAAGGTGAAGCTTTCTATTCCGCTTTTGTCCCCTATTGCCATGGCGTTGGCAACAGCTCCGTTTTCACCGGGAATATACGAATTTACAACATTTACAAAATAATTCTTAACCGCTCCCGTGTATTTATACAATTTATCGGTCCTGCCGGTATATGATAAAAAATTGTCCTTTGTTTCAAGGCATGTAAAGTATATATTTGACGCTAAACCGTTTTCAAGGGAATCCGTATTCTCACTGTTTTCTTTCGGCAAAACAGTTCCTCCTACAATATCACCCTGTTTAAACTGTTTCCCGGTTTCGGTAACATAGCGGATTTTAAAATTCGCACTTTCCCCGTTAAACTCATCTATTCGGATTGTGTAAGTTGCGGCATAATCCGAATATACGGGAGCTTTGCACACAACGCCGCTGATATTTGAGGATTTCCCCTCAATTTCTTTGCTCACGCTGTAATACTTATATTGGGCCGATAAAAGGGAGAAAGAAAAAGCAATTACGGCAAGCAGAGCAAAAAGGGCTGTTTTATCATGCCTTGCCGAGGGCAAAAGCAATAAAATACAAAAAGCAATCATTGCCAAAAGCAGTGTGGCAATGATTGCTTTTACATTTAATTTATAGAGTATGAGCGATAGGGAAAGCATTGAAAATCCGAGAACAGCAAAAGGTCTTTTCATTCTTTACCCTCCGTTACAGTAAAATTTTATACGAGTTTTTCCGAAAGGTTATCTCCGCTTAAAATATGAAAATGAATGTGCTTAACGGTTTGCCCTGCCTTGTCGCCGCAATTATTTATAATGCGGTAACTCGTGACTCCCATAAGCTTTGCTATTTCGGGGATTTTCTCAAAAATATATGCAATAACCGAGGAATTATCACCGTTTATATCATTTGCACTGTCGGCAATATGGTCTTTGGGAATAACGAGCCCGTGAACCTGCGCCTGAGGAGCGATGTCATAAAATGCTATGATTTTATCGTCCTCATAAACCTTTTTTGAGGGGATTTCTCCCGCCGCTATTTTACAAAACAGACAATCCATTATTTTCACCTTATTTCAACATATCCCGTAAAATTTCATCGGCACGCATAAGCGCGTCATCTACCTTAGAAGCGTCCTTGCCTCCCGCCATTGCCATATCGGGCTTTCCGCCGCCGTTGCCGCCTGCAATTTTGGCAACCTCACGGACGATATTGCCTGCATGCGCACCCTTGGCGATTGCTTCTTTACCGCAGGCGCAGGCAAAGGAAACAGTACCTTTTTCTGCGTTCGTGCCTGCTATTACAGCCACGGTGTTGGGAGCTGAATCTCTTGCAGTTTCCGCCATGGAGCGAAGTGCGTCTGCGCCCTCTTCACCCGCGTAATATACGATTAACTGCACGCCGTTTACATCAACAGCACCCGCCATAAGCCCTGCGGTCTTAAAGCTGTTGATTTCGTTCTGCAGTTTTTGCAGTTCACGGTCTTTTTCTTTTAACTCAGCCGTAAGTGCTGTTGCACGGCGTACCAAATCCTGAGGATTAGCCACTTTCAAGGACGCCGCCGCATCTGCAATCAGTTCATTGTTTTTATTGATATATTCTAAAACGCCCGTACCCGTTACCGCGGTAATTCTGCGAACACCTGCCGCAACGGAAGATTCGGAAACAATTTTGAAAAGTCCCAACATAGAGGTGTTCAGAACATGAGTACCGCCGCAAAGCTCTGTGGAGTAGTCGCCGATTTTTACAACGCGCACCACATCGCCGTATTTTTCACTAAACAGCGCCATTGCGCCCATTTTCTTTGCCTCGTCAATGGACATCTGCGCGGTTTCCACAGGTAATGCGGCAAAGATAACCGCATTCACAGCCGCCTCAACCTCGGCAAGTTCTTCGGCGGTTAAAGCCGAGAAGTGGGAGAAGTCAAAACGCATTTCTTCTGAATTTACAAGCTGACCTGCCTGCTCAACATGGGTGCCAAGCATTTTGCGCAAGGTTGCCTGCAAAATGTGCGCCGCCGTGTGATTGCGCATGGTGGAAAGTCTTGTAATTCTATCCACACTTGCCGTAACAGCCTGACCGACGGCAATGCTCTCGCCGTCGCTTACATAACCGTGGTGGAGATATACTCCTTCTACGGTTTTCGCCGTGCCTGTAACGGTAAAGGTAAATCCGTTGCCTGAAATTACGCCGATGTCGCCTGTCTGACCGCCGCCCTCGCCGTAGAATGGAGTTTTATCGAGAACAACCGTAACCTTTTCGCCGTTTTCCGCATAATCAACGGTTTTATCGCCCGAAACAATGGCTTTTACGGTTGCCTCACACTCAAAATCAGTATAACCGCAAAATTCGGTAGCCGCCATATCCTTGGTAGCGTCGGCAGAGCCTTTCCAAGCGTCCTGCCCCGCGTCCTCACGGGCATTTCTTGCACGCTCACGCTGTTCTTTAACAAGCTCACGGAACCGTGCCTCGTCAACAGTCATATTGCGTTCTTCAAGCAATTCTTTTGTAAGGTCTATGGGGAAACCGAAAGTATCGGAAAGCTTGAACGCGTCCTCGCCGCTGAATACGGATTTATCGGCGGCCTCAATCATCTTTTCAAGAATTTGAAGTCCTGCGTCAATAGTTTTGGAGAAATTCTCCTCCTCATTGGCGATAACTTTCAAAATGAAGTCCTTTTTCTCTACCAAATTAGGATAGGCATTTGCATTTTCCTTAATAACCGTTTCGGCAACCTCCGACAAAAACGGACGGTCAATGCCCAAAAGTCTGCCGTGGCGTGCCGCGCGGCGCAAAAGTCGGCGCAGAACATAGCCTCTGCCTTCATTAGAGGGCATAACGCCGTCGCCAATCATAAAGGTGGTACTGCGGATATGGTCGGTAATTACGCGCAGGGAAACATCTTTTTTCTCATCCTTGTGATACTCAACATTTGCTATACGCATAATGTGCTTCATAATGTTCTGCACGGTGTCAACTTCAAACAGGTTGTCCACATCCTGCGCGATGCACGCAAGACGCTCCAAGCCCATGCCCGTGTCAATGTTGGGGTGGTCAAGACGGGTGTAATTATTGTTTCCGTCATTATCAAATTGCGTAAACACCAAATTCCAGAACTCAATGTAACGGTCGCACTCACAGCCCACCTTACAGTCGGGCTTGCCGCAGCCGTATTTTTCGCCGCGGTCATAGTAAATTTCCGAACAGGGACCGCAGGGACCTGCGCCGTGCTCCCAGAAATTGTCCTCTTTGCCGAAACGCACCATATGGTCGGGCTTTACACCGATTTTCTTTGTCCAGATATCATACGCCTCGTCATCTTCTTCATAAACGCTTATATAAAGACGCTCGGGGTCCATTTTCATAACCTCGGTACAAAATTCCCACGCCCACGGAATAACCTCTTCTTTGAAATAATCGCCGAAAGAGAAGTTGCCCAGCATTTCAAAATAGGTGCCGTGGCGTGCGGTCTTACCCACATTTTCAATATCGGGCGTACGAATACACTTCTGGCAGGTAGTTACGCGCTTTCTCGGGGGTGTAACTTCCCCTGTGAAATACTTTTTCATCGGCGCCATACCGGAGTTTATAAGTAACAGGCTTTTGTCGCCTTGTGGCACCAGCGAAAAGCTGGGCAGGCGCAAATGCCCTTTGCTTTCAAAAAAGCTTAAATATTTTTCTCTTAATTCGTTAAGACCTGTCCATTCCATAGGAACTACTCCAATACATAAAATAAAATTACAATAAATTATACATTTATAATGTAAATATGTCAATAAAAAGTCTTGTTTTATCTTCGTTTTTCATTTATAATTGAAGAAGTATAAGCGGATAAGAAAAGGGGGATAAGCATGAGCGCGCGTTTAAAAGCAAATCTTTATCTGATTGCGGCAGTTGTCATTACCGCTGTTTTAATATTTTCTCCCTTCGCCGCAGGGCTTATCAATAAAGCTGTTGTTAACTGCCCCGATGCAATAAACGGAACCGTTGATTTTAAAGATACAAAAGTAACAGTTAACAATCCCCTTTATCTTTCGGGAGAATGGGAACGCTTTGACGGTCACATTATTACGGAAGCATCCAACTCAAATGATGGCAAAGCGGAGCTTATTCCCCCGCCCCTCGCCTCAAATGATTTTAATTTTTCAACTCCCTCAGGCTCACATTCGTCATACAGAATTACTGTTAAAAACCTTGATTTTAAAAACGCCGTTGTTTATATTCCTCATTTTGCAGGCTCTTATGAGGTGTTTGTTGACGGTGTTTCGGTTTCAAACGGAGAAAGCCGTAACGCCCTTACTTTTGACGGCGAAAAGACCTATGATATAGTTATTGAGATAGATTGCCTGATGATGCCGGGAATTTATATGACCCCCGTTATCGCCGATTACGGATATACGGATGTTTACACCGATGTTGCCACTACGCTGCGCTGTGCGATTGTGGGAATTGTGCTTTTCTGCGGCGTATTTATCTTTGTTTACTCCGTCAAGAAAAATTCACTTTTTACATCAAAATGGCTCCCTCCGCTTTGTCTTTTAATAGCATTGAGAATGATGATTTCCACAGAGGGCTTTTCGGCTTTCGGCTTTCTTTTCCCCTCTGTCAATTATGAGTATATTACGCTGATTATATGTATTTCCACCTTTATCATCAAGCTTGTTGCGCTCCTTTTCTATACGGAAACACTTGACCTTAAAATCAGCAACAACACTTTTGCCGTTCTCTGTGCCGCATTTTTAAGCTGTGCGGTTATAACCGCGTTTTTCCCATACACCGTTTTCAGCCCATATTATTACATAATTCTTCAAGCGGCAACCCTGCCTCTTGATATAATACTTTTGAGCCGACTGACCGACTGTATGGTGAGAAAGGTTCCCTATGCCACCACCTACACTCTCGGCTACATTGCCGTAATTGTGGGCATTATGGTGGACTGCTTTTACACCAACGGTCTTATCCCCTTTATTGCATCGTCATATATGCCCATAGCCTTTGGGCTTTTCGTAATAACATTTACTGCCATATTTGCAAAAAAGCTGACGGGAATTTATGCAACCGCCCTCAATGCCGCCGAGCTTAAAAACGAGCTTACCGCGGCTACCACAGCCGCTATGATTTCTCAAATTCAGCCTCATTTTCTTTACAACGCGCTGAACACAATAAAATACTTAATAAAGAGGGACCCCAAAACAGCGGAAAAAGCGGTTATTGCCTTCTCAAAATATTTAAGGGGAAATATGGATTCAATTTCCCAAAAATACCCCATTCCCTTTGAAACGGAGCTTGAACACATCAAAAATTACTGCGCCATTGAGCTTCTAAGGTTCGGCGACAAGCTTAATATTGTATATAATACGGATTTTACCGATTTTTCGGTACCGTCTTTAAGCATTCAGCCTCTTGTGGAAAACGCCATAAAACACGGCGTAACCAAAAAAGCCGAGGGCGGTACGGTCACGGTTTCATCATTTGAAGAAGCTGAATTTTACTGTGTTGTAATTGAGGACGACGGAATAGGTTTTGATCCGAAAAGCCCCGATTTTGCCCCCGACGATTCTCATTCTCATATCGGCATTTCCAATGTTTCAAACAGACTGAAAATAATGGTTAATGCTCAGCTTAATATTGAAAGTGAACAGGGCAAAGGCACCCGTGTTACAATAAAAATCCCCAAGGAGGAAATAAAATGAAGGCAATGATAGTTGATGACGAGCGTATTGCTTCGGAGGAGTTATACGACATTTGTCTTTCGCATCACCTTATTGACGAGGCGGTTGTTTTTAACAATCCTGCCGACGCTCTTGTCTATATTGCGAAAAACGACGATATTGATGTAGCTTTTCTTGATATTGAAATGCCCGTTATGACAGGCCTTGAACTCGCCCGCAGAATCAATGTTGTAAGCCGCGACACAAAGATTATTTTTGTAACGGGTTTCAAGGAATACGCCTATGATGCATACAAAGTAAAGGCTATCGGATATATTTTGAAGCCTTACGACGATGAGGCGGTTTTTGAAGAAATCGACAAGGCAAAAACGCTTTCATTTTTCGTTGCAAGCAAGGAAATTACGGTTAAAGCATTCGGATATTTTGATGTTTTCGTGGATAAAAGACCTGTGTATTTTTCCAGCGCAAAGTCAAAGGAGTTCTTAGCGTTGCTTATCGACCGACAGGGCGGCAGTGTGAGCACGGAACAGGCAATTTCCGCACTCTGGCCCGAAAGAGAATATGACGAAACGGTGCAGTCGCTTTTCAGAAAGGTATTAAAAAGCCTGAGAAACTCCCTTTCCGACGCGGGAATTTCCGATATTTTCATTGATGTGAGAAATCAGCGGAGTGTGGATACCTCAAAATTCTCCTGCGATTACTACACCTTTATGGAAAATCCCCGGGAACACATTGATATGTTCCGCGGCGAATATATGGAGGGCTACGCTTTTGCCAAGCCCACCGCAAACAGAATAAAAAACAAATATTACGAAATCAAGGGTACCTTTTAAATTTCACCGTTTTCCCTTGACATTCAAAATTTTAACTTGTATAATAAACCTACAATATGATGTTTGCACTACTGACGGATTTCGTGGATTACCACGGGGGAATGCAAACGATATAAGCCGACCGTCTGGGCAATTCAATTTTTAAAAAGTTGAATTGTCCTTTTTTAATATAATAAGGGAGTTCAACTGAAATCAGGAGGATTTAAAATGCTTTCAGACATTCAAATCGCACAGCAGGCAAACTGCCTGCCCATCACCGAAATCGCAAAAAAACTCAATATTGATACCGATGACCTTGAAATGTACGGCAAATACAAGGCAAAGCTTCCCCTTTCCCTTAACGAAAAGTACAAGGACCGTGAAAACGGCAAGCTTATCCTTGTTACTGCCATCAACCCCACCCCCGCAGGAGAGGGTAAAACCACAGTTACCGTTGGTCTCGGTCAGGCAATGAACCAAATCGGCAAAAACGCCTGTATTGCTTTGCGTGAGCCCTCAATGGGTCCTGTTTTCGGTGTAAAAGGCGGTGCGGCAGGCGGCGGGTATTCACAGGTTATCCCAATGGAGGACATCAACCTTCACTTTACAGGCGATATGCACGCAATCACAGCCGCAAACAACCTGCTTTGCGCTATTATTGACAATCACCTTCAACAGGGTAACGAACTGAGAATTGACCAGAGAAGAATTCTTTTCAAACGCTGTCTTGATATGAACGACCGTGCCCTCCGCAATGTAATTGTAGGCTTGGGCGGCAAGGTTAACGGCGTTCCCCGTGAGGACGGCTTTATGATTACGGTTGCAAGTGAGATTATGGCTATCCTCTGCCTTGCAACTAACATTGATGACCTTAAAGAAAGACTTGGCAACATTCTTGTTGCATACACTCTCGACAATCAGCCCGTTTATGCAAGGGATTTGAACGCAGTAGGAGCTATGGCGGCGCTTTTAAAGGACGCTATCAAGCCCAACCTTGTTCAGACACTTGAAAACACCCCCGCAATTATGCACGGCGGTCCTTTTGCAAATATTGCACACGGCTGTAACTCCGTCACGGCTACAAAGCTTGCTCTTAAACTTGCCGACTACTGCATTACAGAGGCAGGCTTCGGTGCAGACCTCGGCGCTGAAAAATTCCTTGATATTAAGTGCCGTTACGCAGGACTTCGCCCTGACTGTATCGTAATTGTTGCCACAATCCGTGCTCTTAAATACAACGGCGGCGTGGCAAAAACCGATTTGCAGGCAGAAAATGTTGATGCGCTGAAAAAAGGCATCGTAAATCTTAAAACACACATTGAGAATATGAAAAAATATAATGTTCCCGTTGTTGTGGCAATCAACCGTTTCCATACGGATACTGAGGCTGAAATTGAGGTTATTGAGAATTTCTGCCGTGATATGGAGGTTCCCGTTTCCCTTGCAGAGGTATTCGCAAAGGGCGGAGAGGGCGGCACCGACCTTGCCCAAAAGGTTTGCGACGTTATCGACAAGGGCGAGGCTGACTATGCTCCCCTTTATGACGAAAAGCTTCCCATCAAGGAAAAATTGGGTATCCTTGCAAAGGAGATTTACCGTGCCGACGGTGTAATTTACACAGCCGCCGCCGAAAAATCAATTAAAGAGATTGAGGCTCTTGGCAAGGATAAACTCCCCGTATGCGTTGCCAAAACACAGTATTCACTCTCCGACGACCCCACAAAGCTTGGCAAACCCGAAAACTTTGAAATGACCGTCCGTGAGGTTAAGCTCTCGGCAGGCGCAGGCTTTATAGTAGCCCTTACAGGCGACATTATGACCATGCCGGGACTTCCCAAAGCCCCCGCCGCATATAAGATTGATGTTGATTCCGACGGCAAAATCGACGGTTTGTTCTGATTTACATGCATAAAAATCATTAGATAACGTGTCTCGCAGAAATAAAAAAGTGGCCGAGAAAGATTTTTGTCTTTCTCGGCTCTTCTTTTTTCGTATCTACACATTTAGTAACCTCCTGTTATGCGGAGAATAAAGCCGCAAAATAAGAGGATGTCTTTTTTGAACTTAAAAATCCATTTTACGGATTTTAATTAGCTTTACTTGCTAATTGTAAGAATTTATTCTGATAAATTTGTTAAGTTCTCTTTATTCTCAATTTCCAAATTCGTTTTTATACAAATCAATTGTAACACGATCAATATATTCACTTATTTCAAATCCGAACTCATCACGATACATTTCAAGGAATCTGATTGACGCATTGAAAGCCGTTGTATAATCCATTCTCCCGGTTTCCGCGAAACAGGAGTTTAAACAATATAAAAAATCCTCGTAAACGGCAGGGTCAGCAGAGTTGCTGTCCTTAAATGTGTGCGGACACATATCACTTGCCAGCTCAGCAAGAATTTCGTTTTTATATTCCATATAGAATTTATTGATTATATTATATAATGCGATGTATGACTGTTTTTTATATTTTGTATTCATAATATGAATCAACTCCTTTAGGTTTATTATATCCGGTTGACGGATTCCATATTTTGGGCGGATTGTTTATACCGCCATTTTGAATTGTATTGTTTCTCACTCTCACCCAAACCTGAGAACCGTCTGCTTGAGTTTTTGAATACCATTGCATCCCATAACTATCTGTACCCACATAGTTTTCTTTATACTTGTAAAAACAAAATCCGGTGTAGGCTTAATTGACCACACCGAAGCTTTTAACTATACCGACCTAAACCGTATGTGACAAAATACAGCGGGCAGTTTTATTTATCTTATAAAATTCAGTCCCTTTTCATTTTTGTAATAAGACAGAACAGATTGCCGCCCACAACATTGCCGAGAGTTATAACGATAAGGGGCAAAATCCACTCCTTTATGGGCAACGAAAGCATAAAGTAAAACATATCCGCAACGCTGTGCTCAAAGCCTGCAAGGATAAACACGCTCACGCAGAATACCACGATAAGTGAGGAGGAAAAGTTTTTCTTTTCGCCCTGATTTATAAAGGTATCAACGGCTATATACATCATAATTCCGCAGAAAATTCCCAAAATAAACAGGCTTAAAAGGCTGTCGTCCGCCTTGCCCTGTGCAACCGATGTGCATCTTTCAATGATTTTGCCGTTTACCTTTGTGAAATGTATAAGCAACGCTGAAATTGCCGTGCCCACAAAATTTCCGAGCCACACAAGAGCGGTAAAGCCTATGTATGACGGCTTGTTTTTCACAATATAAGGTGCCTTGCCTGTAAAGAGATTCAGTTTAAATACAAGCACCGTTAAAAGCCCCACGCTGAATAAAATTGAGCCTGCAACGGGATTCTGCACCGATAAAAACACAACACAGCCAATGCTTATTGCCATGCCCGCAAGCACCGCAAAAGCAAATTCCTTTAAATACTTAACCATAGTAAATCCTCCTCTTTTCAATATAATACCATAAATCCACAATAAGCACAACAGAGGATTGCAGATTTGACCTTCCAAAAAAAGAATACACAATCGGACCTTCGCAGGTTCGAATCCTGCCGTTATACAAAAAAAAAAAAAAGAGCATCGGGTGATGCTCTTCTTTATTTGGCAGCGGTAAAAGGATTCGAACCTCTACATACGGAGTCAGAGTCCGCTGTGCTACCATTACACAATACCGCTATCTGTAATTTGCAAGGGGTATTATACAATACCGCACGCCTATTGTCAAGAGTTTTTTTACAGTTTGACAGCAAAAATACTGCGCAAATTTTGCTTTAATCCTTTGAATAACTATTCAAGCTCCTGTTCAAGCTGTTTAAACTCATCGGTATCAAAAAAATCGACAATTGAAATATCCAAGCCGTCACATATTTTTTTCAAAGTTACAATTCCGGGATTCTTGCTTTCGCCGTTCAAAATACTTTTTACCGTTGACTGGGAAATACCGGCAAGATAACTCAGAGCATTTGGGGTGATATTCCTTTCCCTGCAAAGCTCATAAATTCTTTGAACAACTAAATCATAAATACCCATTTTGCACCTCGCCGTTTATTCTACTATGATGATATATCACTAATAAAATGTATGTTAGTGATAATTCACTAACAAATATTGACAAAGATGTGCAAAATCTGCTAATATTAGTGATATATCACTAATATTAAAAGGGGAATGAAAATGTTTTGTAAAAAATGCGGAGCATCTGTTAACAACAATCAAAAATTCTGCCCGGTATGCGGGGAAGCAGTAAACGCTCTTTCTCAACCTTCGCCGTTGGCAGGTCAGGAAAAGAAACAGTCCAATATACCGCCTGTTTCTCCTATTCACACGCCTAAAAAGGCTGAAAAACAGAAAAAAAGAATCAGCAAAAAGACCAAAGCTATAATAATTCTTTGTTCAATTGCCGCTGTCATCCTGTCGGTTGCAATAGCGGGTGCCGTTCTGTTTTTCACCGGACCTGCATATGAGGTTTATTCTCAGATGAAGGACGGGGATTATGAAGACGCGGCGGACACATATCTTTCCGATGTTGAAGACAATTTCCTGCAAAAAGCATTTTCGAAAGCAATTCTGAAAAATTATCCCGAAAAGATACTTAACGATTATCAAAATGCCAAGCTTGATTTTGACCAAGCGATGGAAGCCTTAGACGCACTGGCAAAAATGGGTTATAACACCGAAAGTGCGGCAGACACCATAACCAAATCAAACGCTTCAAAAAAGGCGTTTGAGCTGGCAAATGAGTATTACGAAGACGGCGATTACGAAAATGCTATCCGTGAATTTTCCAAAATTACCGATGACAGTGAAAAATACGGTGAGGCGCAGACACAGCTTACGGAATTATACTCAAAATACACTCAGACGATTCTCGATTCAGCGTCAAATTCTGCCGATTCGGGCAACTTCAAAGATGCCGTTTCGCTTATCGGCACTGCGCTTGAGCTTGTTCCCGCAGGCAGTGAAAATGCAAATAAGCTTAACAGCGCCGCGGCACAGTACACCGAAAAATACAAAGAGCAGGTTCTTGCCGAAGCCTCCGAAATGATAAACGGCGGAAAATATATCGAGGCAATATCACTTCTTGACGATGCAATAACCTACAACGAAAATGATGACTTTAAAAATATGAGAACAACGGCAGAAAAGAAATATGTTGAAACCGTTACTGCCTCTGTTAACGATTACCTTGCAAAAGAGGACTATATAAGTGCGTCAAGAACGGTAAACGATGCCGTTTCAAAGCTTCCTGCATCCGCCGAGTTGAAAGCACTTCAAAAAAAGGTACAGGACGCTACGCCTACATACCTCCTTGATGTTTGTAAGCCGTATGAAACATATCACTATGTTGAATTTGTGAACGGCGAAAAATTCAGTATGGGAGGCACCGAATACACTAACGGGTTTACTTTAAGCACTGATAATTCAGGCTACACCATATTCAATTTAAACAGCAACTATTCCACTGTTTCATTTAACCTGGGACATGTTGACGGAAGCGGAATGAACACATCGACCGTAAAAATTTATTGCGACGAAGTTTTAAAGGAAGAATATGTTATAGAAAGCGGGTCGCTTCCCAAAAGAATAACACTTGACGTAACCGGTGTTAAGCAGTTCAAAATAACTGTTGATAACTATTATGATGCGGCCTACGGCTTCGGAAATGTGATTGTAAAATAATCGGCTGATTTTTCTTATCAAGATTTTAATTAAAGGATGTAACAAAATATGATAGTTTTGGGTATCATTCTCATTTTTTGCGGCGGTTTTGCAACAATATGGGCGTCCGATATGAAGGATTCCTTTGAATACAATTGGTACAGTATGTGGGGAAGCTCTGATTATGCATATGTAGATATAATATATAATATAGGAATAATTGCGGCGATTGCAGGCGTGCTTTTGCTGGTGTTAGGGTGTGTAAAAAAGACCAACGCCAACGGACAATCAAACGCCCCCGTCTTTCCCGATACTTACCGTCCCCCTGTGCTTCAAAACACAATTTTATGTCCCTACTGCAATGCAAATATGAGTTCCGATGCAAAATTCTGCCCGCAATGCGGGAATAAAATAAATCCCGATGTTTCCCCGCAGCGCTTCTGCGAAAAATGCGGAGAAAAAATCGGCACAGACGATGTTTTTTGTACCCAATGCGGAAATAAGCAACAGAATTTGTAATTTCAATTTTTAAAAGCGGATGATTATTATGAAAAACAAAAATGCTTACATAGCAATTTCGATTATCGGCATTCTGAACTCGGTTCTGGTTCCTATGTATGATATTTGGGGAGGCCTTTTCCCCGAAGATCCGTACATAAGCTTCTTTGATATTGTTGAAGTGGTTTTCACCGATTCGGACGCCTTTTCATACTGGCCTGTTATTGTAACTGTTCCGGCGTTTATAGGAAGTATGGCATTGTTTATTGCCGCTATTTCTAATTCAAGGGTTTTTTGCAACGTTTTTTCAATATTGAATTTTTTGATTTATTTATACATTTATATCCGGCTTTTTGCACGGTTCGGAGCAGAGGATATATTTGATTTCGATACGTGCAGCGTTTCCGTAGGAACATGGATTGCGTTTATTCTCTTTATAATAAGCTTGTTTTTTATGGATTTTTCGCAGCCGTCTTACCCGGGCGGAGGAGCTGTGACCGGCAATGTACCCGAGGGGTATAATAAGCCCGTAAACAAAGCTCCCGCCGTTGAAAGCGAAGTCCCGCATATTGAGAAAGCGCCTGTTTTTTCTTCGGCAGTTCCCGCTTCGCCTGTCCCGGCTTCAATTCAATATACAAACACGCAGAATAACCGTATCGGATATATGCCGTCGGCAGTTCCTATGGCTTCACTTAACCGACAGAATAACAACGGATTTTTTATGAAGGATTATCCCCGGTTAAGAATAGCCTTATGCGTTTATGTTGTTGCCGCAGAGCTTTTTAAATTTGCATGGACATATTTGTTGTCACCGATATCTGAGCTGTATGTATCGGGATTGAAACAAGATGTTTTGTCCGTAATCAGTTTAGTATTATTGGCAGTATATATCGGTTTTTTTATCAGGCTTTCTTTAATTCCGTTAAATAAATCCTGGAAACAGTATGTTATTCTGTTTGGTGTAATTCTGTTTTTCAGCGAGTTTTTAAGCATATTTTCGAGCTACATTTCCGGAAAGCGAATGTACGAGGCAGGTATGAACGAAGATTTTTCAAGTCATTTTTTCGAATATCTTATGATACAGATTGCCATTATAGCAATATTATTGTTTTTCAACTTCGCAGTGTTTTCAGGTAAAAAGGCCTTCAAATATACTTTCATTGTTTTATATGTAATTCTTGTGGGTTTATCGCTATACAGCGTGATATCAGATATTGTTTTCTCCTTTTCACAGTACTATGGGCAACACTTTGTTTACGGTGTGATGCTGGAGGATTGGCAAAGGCCGTATGCATATATTACATATGCTATAAGAGTTATTCCTACATTTACCGTAGCCGCTTTAATTCTGGGCTTTTTAATGAAAACAGAAAAAAAGACAAAAGTGCTTTCATACAGTAACGAAAGTGCGAAGCTACCTAACGGACAGGCAAATCCCATATCAAATTCGTCTGTTTATAAAGAACCGAACGTCTTTACTCCCGCACCTTCAAACACAAATCAGCGAATAATAAAATATTGTCCGCAATGCGGTAAAGAAGTCGAAAGCAAAGCGGTTTTTTGCGGGAAATGCGGTCATAAACTTAAATAACTCAAAACAGGATTTACAAAATTTGTGAAAATACTGTATTGGCAAATCATTTTTAAATCAATGCTATGGAGTGTTAAAATATGAAAAGCTTAAAAAAGTTCATTTGTTTGCTGTTGTCATTCATACTTGTGCTTTTTTCAGTAACAGGTTGTTCAAAAAAAGACGATAAGGAAGATGACTCCGCTACAAGCAAGTACAGCACTACCTCAAAAAATAAATCCGACTCGGAAAACGATGAAAATAAAACCTCCGAAACCAAAAAAAACGGAGACAACAAGCCTGATGAATCAACGGAAAAATTGGATTTGAATTTTAAAGTAGGCTTTATTTACTTACATAATGAAAAAACAACTTACGATTTAAACATTATGAAAGCGGCAAAAGCGGCTTGTGAAAAATACGGGGTTGAATACATAGAGAAAACCAATGTGCCCGAAAGCGGCGAGTGCAAGGACGCGGCGGAGGAGCTTGTGAATTACGGCTGCAAAATAATTTTTTCCGACTCCTTCGGTCATGAATTCTATATGCTTGAAGCGGCTAAAGCTTATCCTGATGTGCAATTTTGCAGCGCATTGGGCTTTATGGCCAACACAGCGGGAGTATCCAATTTCCATAACGCATATGCCCGTTCTTTTGAGGGTAGATACCTTTGCGGAATCGCCGCCGGAATGAAGCTGAATGAAATGATTTCAAGCGGTAAAATTACTGCTCAGAACGCTAAATTAGGATATGTTGGGGCATTTTCATATGCAGAGGTTATATCGGATTATTCGGCGTTTTACCTCGGTGCAAAATCAGTTTGTCCTACGGTAACAATGGATGTTCGGTTTACAGGGTCTTGGTATGATGAGCAGAAAGAAAAGGAATCCGCCGAGTTACTCATATCACGCGGCTGTAAAGTGATAAGTCAGCACGCCGATTCTTTGGGCGCTCCTCTGGCTTGCGAAAAAGCAGGTATTCCCAATATTTCATATAACGGAAGCACAATATCATCTTGCCCGAAAACCTTTATTGTTTCTTCCTCTATCAATTGGCAGCCGTATTTTGAGTATATTATAAAATGTGTGGGCGGTAATACAAATATTGCTACGGATTGGTGCGGCGGAATTGCTCAAGGTTCGGTAGTATTGAGCGAAGTTAACGGCGTGGCGGCGGCAAACGGCACGGCGGAAGCGATAGAAAAAGCGAAACTCGGTATTGCTAACGGCTCAATTAAAGTGTTTAATACCGATTCGTTTACCGTAAACGGAAAAAAACTCACATCTTACGTTGCAGATGTAAAATTTGATCCGAGTTACAGCCCCGATACGGAAATTGTCAAAAACGGTTATGTTCACGAATGTGAATACCGTTCTGCGCCGTATTTTGATATGAACATTGACGGAATAAACTTATTGAATCACGAATACTGATAAACAGCTATAAAATAAAGGGGGAAATAAAAATGTTTTGTGAGAATTGCGGAGAAAATATTAAAGATGGGGTAAAGTTTTGCCCGAAATGCGGGTTTGCCATTCATCAAAGCAGAGATATTCAGCACAATGCAGAACCATTCGCTGTCAAAGAAGACTATGACCCGTTTGAAGAAAAGGGAAGCGGTGAAATTGCGCCTGTTCAACCGACAATTGCGCCTGTATCCACACCTCAACAGTCTGTAAATCAACAAGATACGCCTCCCGCTTATGCGGCCGGGCCGAAAACCGAAACACAAGCACCCGTATCGGCAGTTACATATAATAATGCTTCAAAGCCTGTTACATATGCTGTGGGTACACCTGATATTACGCCACCTAAAAAGAAAAAAAGCAAAGTAAAAATTATTTTGCCTATAATTTCAATTATTCTTGTTATAGCCATTGCGGCAGGCTCTCTCATATTTGTAAAGGACAAAGAGAGATACTATAAAAGCAGGGAAATTATCACATATTATAATGACGGTGAACCCGAAACAACAGAAACGCGTTTCCGCGAGGACGGGCAGATTGAATATTATTGCCACAGTAGTGATGAATACAGTTCTGAAG
Source organism: Candidatus Fimenecus sp. (assembly GCA_051881435.1). Lineage (GTDB taxonomy): Bacteria > Bacillota > Clostridia > Oscillospirales > Acutalibacteraceae > Fimenecus. Next base: position 22,170 of record JBJEPW010000016.1, read on the forward strand.
TCAAAACGGAATACAACAAAAAAGGTCAGCTCTCAAAGCTGGTATTTTATGAAAACGATTACGGTGAAATAAATGAATTCAAGCTTTCGGTGGAATATGAAAAAGACGGCAGAAACTATATAGGAACCGCCGAATGTGAAACAGAGCTTTACGGAGAAATGTCCGAAGTGACTCTTGATATAACATATAACAGCAAGGGTGAGATGATTGATTCTTCTATCAGAATTGATGACGAATTGGTATATTCCCTTGAAGTTGACGGCCGCACAAGAACAGAATTTAACGGTGCGTATAAGATTGTAACCAATTACAATAAAAACGGAGATGTTGCATTTACAGAATACTATCACGGGCGCGAAGACAGCTTTGAGCCTTCATTTAGTTATGAATACACATATGACGGTAAAAATATGATAAAATCCGAGTTTAAAGACTTCAATGGCAACGATGAGGAACCACTCGTTTATGTCACCGAAAACAAGTTTGAAAAAGACCGTCTTATTGAAACTAAAGATTACCGCAACAACGAAATCGAACGTTTTTCAAAATTAGAAAAGAATACAGAAGACAAACTGGAGCTTTCGCTTTACAAAATGGAAGACGGGAAAAAAGTTTATGACGGATACACTGTTTCATCATTCGAGAAGAATAAACTCACAAAAAATGTTGCGTTTGACAAAGACGACGAAAAGATTTATGAATGCTCATATAAAAACGAAAGACTTGTAGAACAGACAAATTATCAGAATGGAGAAATATACCGGCAATACGAATGCGAATACGAGAAGAAAAGCCTTATGAATTACTTATTCGGTTAAATTCTACAATAGTTCAGCCGCCGCAGTTTTAAAAACTGCGGCGGCTGTTGCTTTGTATAATATTTATAGCTCAGTCAAAATCCTTTGTGATATTTTCTGCGTCCTTTGTTTTGAGCTTTTGCGGGGCTTTGCCGATTTTGTTATTCACAATTTTTATATCCGATGAGGATTTTATGCAGATACAGGCGTTTTTACACTCCTTGAACTCATTACCCTCAATGGTGATGTTTTTATGCACCGCTCCCTCGTGAACCTTGTTTTCGGGCAGAATTAAAACGCCGTTGCCGCCGCAATAATCAAACACATTGTTTCTTATTGTAACATCAAGGCACATTCCGCTTTCATACCAGCTTTCGGCGTCATCAGAAAGCAAAATCCCGCTCATGGTGGTGCTTACAAAATGGTTATTTTCAACAAGAACCTTGCCCCTTGTGGTGAGCAGAAGTCCCCTTGTTATAATTCTTGTTGCCGTGTTGCCCGCAAAAGTAACATCGGGGCACGCAGAAATATCTTCAATCACATCGCCGATTACTGCGCCCTCTGCATTATCAAGGGCAAGCTCAATATCATACTCATTGAGCATTACGGATTCGGTTATCACGGCTCTTGATTTGGGGAGCATTGTTTTGGGATTGATATATTCTATTTCATCGCCTGCCCGAAGCGGATTAAAGCCGTGGGACTGGGGATGCATAAAGCTTACTACTATTTTATTACCGTCTTTACTTTTAATTTTAAAATGAAAGCCGTGAACATTCAGCCAATCGTCGCCTGCACCGTCGAAATAACTGTTACGCACCGTAACAAGACCGCGGCACATACAAATCTGTATAAAATCCGCAACGGAGCACATCACCCTGCCAGTTGACTTTTCGGGTGCGAACTCCACGCTGTCAACCGTTATGTTTTCGCAGTTCTGCGCTACCAATGCAAGGGAATAATTAAAATGCTGTTTTACTCTTTCAAGGGTAACATTCCTGCTGTCACTTACGAATATGCCCGCATACTGACGGCGTACATCAAAAATATAATATTTATCGCCTGTTTTGAACCGGAGTGCGGAAAAGCAATATGCTCTGATTTTATTTTCTGCGGTTTGTTTAATCTTAAATGTATCAGCCAGCGGGTGTCTTACTCTCATCATCATTTCAGGTTGATTTTCGGGAACACGCCCTATCCACCAAGAGGTTTTGGCTTTTTCCGTTATACTTCTGCAATAGTCCTTGCCCACAAAGCAAAGTTTACCGTTTTTATTCTCCACCTTTGACTGACCGTCGATTTCAAAATCAACATGAACTGCGCTTTTTCCCACAACCTTTAACTCGTGCATTTCGGGATTTACGGCAGTTATCTCGATATCCTTGATTTTTATGTTTTCGCACTCTGAAATTACAGCATTTGTCGCTTTGCCGTGGATTACAAACTTTGCGCCGTTGCCCTCCACCGTAACATTTTTAAGTCCGTTAAAGCAAAGGGGCGCGCGGTTCTCATGCGGCGTTTCGTCCTTTGAAAACTCATTATCCCCCACCGTATTTGTTATATACAGCATCTGTTTTTTTAAGTTTTCAGCATCAATTAAGTATTCGCCCTTTTGAAATTCAATTACCTTTTCCTCATCGTTTTTCGGAATTGACTCCAAAAAAACTTCAAGCTCCTTTTCGCAAAAGGAGCCGCAAGTTACACCGAAATCCGCCGCTTTATACACAGTCATTTTACAGTCCTCCCTATTCTCCGTTCATTTCCCTTAAAGTTGTTTCAATGCCGTCCGCCAACGATTCGGCGTACTTTTCAAGCTTTTCATCAAAATCCTTATTGTCCTCTTCGCTTGTTATAAATCCGATTTCCGCAAGGCAGGAGGGCATTTTTGTGTTTCTGTTTATGTAGTAATTAAGGTCCGCTCCGTCACGGTACCCCGAATGGATACCACGGTTTGCCGAAAAGCCCACGCTTTCAAGGCAGGCAAGCAAATTTTCCGCAAGGAGCAAATCGTCAGTCGGTCTTGTACTGTGCACCCACATTTCCATACCCTTACCGTTTCCCGTACTGCTGTTTCTGTGAATTGAAACAAAAAGTGAAGCTCTCGCCTTATTTGCGATTTTGCACCGATCTTCGAGAGATACATCGCTGTCGCTGTCTCTTGTCATTACAACTGTATAACCCCGCTCCGTAAGTATATCCCGAACGAGGAGAGAAAGGCGGAGATTATCGTCCTTTTCAAGGCGACTGCCGCCCTCACCCGTAGCCCCTGAGCTTGTTCCGCCGTGACCCGGGTCAATGCATATCACCTTTTCATCGGGGACAAAGTTTAACTGCCTTAAATAATAAACTGTATCGTCACCGCCCACAGCCAGCAAGGCGGTAACGGCGCAAAGGCAGATGGAAAACAGCGCAATTATGGGAAACAGGAAGCTTTTTCTTTTATTCTTTTTACCTTTTTCTCTCATATTTTCATCCTAAAAAAATAAGGCAGTTTTTATTTAAAGTGTGCTGAATTTTTCCTTTATCTCTTTCGCCTGACCGCAGGAAAGACGCCCCTCGGGGCATGTACCAACAAAGCACCCGGGACCGTAGAACTTAAATATTTCGGGCTCTGCTTTGCGAAGAAGCGAAAGCGCCGTTATTGCATAATCGCGGATTTCCCATTGGGCACGGTTACAGGAGCGAAGCTTCATAAACAATAAAAGCTGCCGTGCGTTCATAGTCGTTACAATATCAAGTGTATTTCCGCTGAGCTGATAATATACCAATAATTCCTCGGGGACTCCTGCTTTTTTCAGGCGCTCATACTCCGCCGCCGTTTCCTTGAAGGCGTTTTTATATTTTTCCAAAAGCTCGGGCATTCCCTTTAAAACAGGCGGGATAATATAACTTAATCTGTCGGTTTTTGTAAGTGACGGAATTTCTATTGACTGAATTCTGTGACGGGCAAAATGAGTTATGCAGGAAAGTGAAACATTGTTAAAACGAAGGGTGTAATTAACGCACTCCAACGCTCTCGGGCGGCGGCATTTTACGACCGCTTCAATGATTTTTTCCGTTACGCCGTCCTGTGACAAAATTTCATCAATTTGCCGTGAGGAATAGTTTTCGCCTGCAATCAAAGCGTTTCTTGCAACGCTTTTTGCCGCATTTTCCGTGTATGACAAAAGCTCCACAGGCTCCTTTGTGTGCTCGGGAGCAAGGCTTATAAAGGACAAATCAGGCTCGTCACACACGGTTTTGCTGTTTCTCTCTTCAAAATCAAGCATAATTCCCGGTGCTTTTTCTTTTGCCTGAGTAAGCAACTGTTCGCCCAAACGCTTAATTTCGGGGAATTTTGCACCTCTGCCGTAAAGCATTGCACGGAGCATATTGAGAAACTCTCTGCCGTTTACACTGCAAAAGAAGTTGCTGAAAAGGCAATAAGGCAACACAAACCGTGCGTCCTCTCTTGCAACTCCGTTATCGCAAAGCTCGCCGTAAAGGGCAAACATTTTCGACATATGCTCTGTATATGAAGCTTTGATTTCATCGTTTCCGAAATCGGGAATATAAAAGCCTGCGTCGCTGAAATTTACATAGCGGCGTGATTTCACCGTAAAAGAGGCAAGTCTGAACTCAATTATAAACTGCTCAACAACAGCCGTAACATTTTGGAAAGCAAGGTTAAAATATGTATGCTCAACGGTGCTTGTATGCCCTGACGCCGTCACCTTACTTATGAGGTTTTTATTCTTTTCTCTGTCCTGTGATTTATCCCAAATCGACAGCGCAGTACCCTCCTGTGTAGAAATTCTTCCGCTTGCCGCAGTTACTTTTTCGTCGGTATCGGTCATACCAATAATCAGCGCCGCGCTCTCGTTATAATCGTAGCTCATTTTTACATACCTCACAAATTTTTCACATAATTTATCTAATTGTATCATAAAAAAACTTCTATGGCAAGAAAACTGTGCTCGGTATTCCATAAATCTTAAAGAAAAATATCGCAAATATAGATTGTAATGCGAAGAAATGTTTGATATAATGTATGATGTATAATTATGGATATCGGAGAACACTATGAACGGAAAACTGATTGTTATTGAAGGTCTTGACGGCAGCGGAAAATCAACGCAGGTTGAATTGTTAAAGGAAAAGCTTATTGAAAGCGGCGTTATGCTTAAACAAATAAAACTGCCCGATTATGACAACAAATCAAGCACTCTTGTAAAAATGTATTTAAACGGCGAGTTCGGGCATGACCCCTCCGATGTGAATATTTACTCCGCATCACTTTTTTATGCGGTAGATAGATACGCAAGCTTTAAAAATGTGTGGGGTGAGGATTACAAAAACGGCACACTGATTTTAGCCGACCGTTACACCACCTCCAACGCCGTTCATCAAACGGTTAAACTGCCAAAGGAAAAATGGAACGAATATCTTGACTGGCTTTTCAAAACCGAGTATGAAATGATGGGTATTCCCGCCCCCGACCTTGTTGTATATCTCGATATGGATGTGGATATTTCCCAGCGTCTTATGACAAAAAGATACAGCGGTGAGGAAGCAAAAAAAGATGTTCACGAGGCAAATGTGGAATATTTGAAAAAATGCCGAACCGCTGCCCTTTATACTGCCGACCGCTTCGGCTGGAATGTGGTAAAATGCTTTGAGGGGGATAATCCTCTGCCGATAGAAGTAATCGGTGACGAAATTTTCGGAATTGTAAAAGCAAATTTAAGGAGATAATCTTAATGGATTTTCATTCGCCTGCCCTTTCCGACCGTGAATGGGTGCAAAAGGCTTTTTCATCAAGTAGGACAGACTGCTGTGAATACTGCTTCGGCAACATTTATATGTGGTCGGATATTTATAACAACAAAATATCGAATATTGACGGAATTTTTGTTTCCGCCGATTTTTCGGACAAGCCCGTGTTTTGCTATCCCATCGGCAAAGGGGACAAAAAAGCCGTTATCAAATCTTTGATAGAATACGCAAAATCCTTGGACACCGTTCTTTCCTTTTACGGTCTTACCGAGGCGGACAAAATTGAACTTGAAAGCCTTTTTCCCGAAAAATTTGAGTTTACCGAAACAAGAGATTTTTTCGATTATCTTTACCGTACCGAGGATTTGGCAAATCTTGCAGGCAGAAAGTACCACAGCAAGCGAAATCATATTTCATATTTTGAAAACACCTTCGACTGGAAATATGAGCCTATCGGCAAAGACAATATAAACGAGTGTATTTTACTTAACGAGCATTGGGAAAAGCTTAATCGGCAGAAAAATCCCGAGGAGATAAATGAGGAGCACCGAGCCATAAACAAGGCTCTTGCAGATTATTTTGAATTAGGCTTTGAGGGCGGAGTGCTGACAATTCAAAACGAGATTGTTGCTTTCACATTCGGAGAAAGACTTAACGATAATACATTTTGTACTCATGTTGAAAAAGCCTACGGCGACATCAGAGGGGCTTATCAAATGATAAACCGTGAGCTTGCCCGGCAGCTTTCAGGAAAATACGAATATATAAACCGTGAGGATGACACAGGCAGTGAGGGATTAAGAAACGCAAAGCTTTCTTATCACCCACACAGGCTTGTAATAAAGTATTCCGCGGTTTACAAGGGTTAATTATGATTGAATTTGCACTCCTTTCCGATAAAAAAGAATTAAGCCGTATGTGGCAAAATATCTTTCTTGAAGACGGCGAGATTACAGAGCTGTTTTTTGAAAAGATTTTTGAAAAGGCGGTAACGCCTGTCATACGGCAAGACGGTAAAATTGTTTCTTCACTTTTTCTTCTGCCCTGCAAAATAGGCGGTTACGAGGGGAAATGCGTTTATTGCGCCATGACCTTGCCCCAATACAGAGGAAAGGGTTATATGAAAAAACTTCTTGATTTTTCGTATGATTACTGCAAAGAAAACGGCTTTGATTTTCTTATACTTGTTCCCGCCGGAAAATCCCTGTTCAATTATTACGAAAAATGCGGATTTGAGCGTTTCGGTGTGCGTAAAGCATATACTGTTGGTAGTTCTGACAATTCGTTCAGTGAATTTTTGAAAACCGATTGTGAGCTGTTATTTGACGGCGCAATCATTGAATATTGGCAACACGCCTGCGTTCACTACGGCGGCGAAATTATTGAAAACAAAGATTTTTCGGGTATGGCTTTTCCCGATGATACAACCGTGATAAAAAATGCACGGGGCAGTATAAAATATATTCCCGAAAGATACAGAAAAAACGGTGTGGAAATACAGGGAGATATTGATTTGGGGGACACGGAAAGTCCTGCCATGATAAGGACGGAAAACGGTAATATTAAAAGTATGAAATGCTATGTTGGCATTACATTGGAGTGAAAATTATGGTATATGTTTTTCTTGCAAACGGATTTGAAGAAATTGAGGCACTTGCAGTTGTAGATGTGTTACGCCGTGCTGAGCTTGATGTGAGAACTGTGGGCGTGGGCGAGGATTTTGTTATAGGTTCGCACCAAATTCCCGTTGCCGCTGATATTTATGAAAGAGATATTGTTCTTGACGAAACGGTTGAAGCTATTGTGCTTCCCGGCGGAATGCCCGGCACGATAAATCTTGAAAAAAGCCCCGTTGTGGGGAAAGCTGTTGACTTTGCCGCTGAAAACGGCAAGCTTATCTGCGCTATTTGCGCCGCGCCGTCAATTCTCGGTCACAAGGGGTTATTAAAAGGCAAAAATGCCATATGCTTCCCCGGTTTTGAAGAAGAATTGGAGGGAGCAACGCTCTCTCAAAGCTTTGTTTGCCGCGACGGAAATATAATCACCGCAAAAGGCATGGGCAGTGCCGTTGAATTCGGCTTGCAGATTGCTGAAATCCTTAAAGGAAAGGCTGTTGCCGAAAAGCTTAGGGCATCACTGCAAATATATAATGGATAAAAATGCAATACGGCAGGAGCTTATCCTTAAAAGAAAAAATATTGATAAAAGCGAAAAAATAATATATGATAAAAAGATAAGCGATTTGATAATCGGTACAAAGCTTTTTAAAAATGCAAACAATGTGCTTGTTTTTGCATCAACAACCGATGAATTTAACACGGAAAGTATTATCAAAGCGTGCCGCGAAAATCACAAAAAGGTTTTTTATCCCCGATGCGCCGACAAAAACGGCAATATGGATTTTTTTGAGGTGGCGAAAGAAAACGATTTATCAATAGGTATGTTCGGGATTTTTGAGCCGACGGGAAACTGCCCAAAATATGTTCCCGAAAAAAATGACATTGTAATTGTACCCGCCCTCTCCGTTGACAGCCGTTTTTACAGAATAGGCTACGGCAGAGGCTATTATGACAGGTTTTTAAAGGATTTTCAGGGCGTGAGCATTTGTCCGTGCTATGACGGAATGCTGGCAGATATACTGCCCGCCGATGAATTTGATATAAAGATAAATGTTTTGGTAACACAAAGGATTGTAAGGAGGTCATACTGTGAATAAGTTTTCAGACGGCTTTTCAGATAACAGTTATGAGGATCTTTTAAACGAATATGCAGGCGAAAGCCTTGGCAGCAAAAATACGGGGCGCGCAAAGAGCCAAACCTCTGCCGAAGCGTCTAATGGAGATATTCCCGTAAAACGCGTTCCCACAAAAGAACCTGTTAAGCGTGCGCCCATACCCCCTGCACCCGTGAAAAAAACTCCGACCGTGAACAATACAAAGCCGAGAGCCGTGCAAAGGGATTTGGATGTTGATACAGCTTCGGTAAAGCGCAAACAAGCCCTTGATCTCAATATGATTAAGTCCTTTGAAGAAGAACAGGCTGAAAGAAACAGCCGCGCAAACAAGCTTTCAGGAACGGTTGAGTTTAATAAAAACGCAGTTGTATCCGCAATTAAATCCGCTCCTGTTATTGAAAAACGAAATGCAAACGGAAAACCCGATACCACCCGTTCCAAAAAACTGCAACGAATCATAAAATCCGCTCCAAACGGGCAAGGCAAATTACCGCCGAAAGCCAATGGTGGCCCGGAAGAAGGCGGAAAGTCAAGCAAAAAATTTAGCGGAAAGAACATAAAAAATGCTGTGATTTTAGCATTTAAAGAAAACAAAAGAAGTTTTATTGTTTTTGGGTGCTGTTTTTTAATTGCAGGAATTTTGGCATCAATCGCATTGAGCTGTATAAACGATGTTCTTGCCATAGGCCGTGACAGCGAAACAGTTGTTGAGGTTGTTTTACCCAACGATGCCGATACAGATATTGCCATTGATGTGCTTGATGACGCAGGTCTTATAAAAAACAAGCTTTTCTGCAAATTATTCATAAAAGCCATGGGCTACACCGATAAAAATTATCTTCCCGGCGTGTATTATCTTTCGGAATCAATGGGCGTTGAAAAAATGATTTCCCGATTTAAAACAAGCAGCACAAGAGGAGCGGTTATCAGCATAACAATACCCGAAGGCTACACTATCGACCAAATTTTTGAAAGACTTGAAAAGAACGGAGTTTGCACTTCAGCCGCTCTTTACAAAACAATTGATGAGGTTGATTTCAGCTCCGAATACGATTTTATTAAAGATATCAGCGATACGCAAAACCGATATCATGTGCTCGAAGGGTATATGTTCCCTGCCACATATGAATTTCAGCAGGGCGCCGACCCCGCGGCGGTAATCAGAACATTCCTTAATGAATTTAACAAGCGTTGGACAGAGGATTTCGCTGCCCGTGCCGCTGAGCTTTCAATGACGACGGACGATATTATCAGAATCGCGTCAATAATTGAAAAAGAAGCCTACGGTGATGAACAGTTTACACTTGTTTCTTCCGTTCTCCATAACCGTCTTAACCGTTCGGGACTTTATCCCACACTCGAATGTAACTCCACAACTGAATATGTTACGAAGACAATTACTGCAAGACTTTCAAAGACAAGAGCAGACGCTTATCTGCCCTATTACAATACCTATGAGTGTTCGGGACTTCCCGCAAGCGCAATATGCAATCCCGGTATTGATGCGATTAAAGCGGCGCTTTATCCCGATACAACACAGTACTATTTCTTCAGGCACGATAAAAACGGTAAAATCTATATGGCCAAAACTGTTGAAGAACATAGCGCCAACGGAAGAATCGTCGCCAATGTAAATGCAAGCGAATAATATGGGAGATTATATGAAAGCACCTGAATTACTATCCCCCGCAGGCGACCGCGAACGGCTTGAAGCCGCTTTGATGTTCGGCGCCGATGCGGTGTATTTAGGCGGAGACGCATTTACAATGCGTGCCGCACCCGAGAATTTCACCGTTGACAATTTAAAAGAGGCTGTAAAGCTTTGCCACACAAAGGGCGTTAAGGTTTATCTTACCGTAAATACCCTGCCGAGGAACGATGAAATAACACTGCTCCCCTCATATCTTGAAAAATGGGCAGATGCAGGAGTTGACGCATTTATTGTTGCCGATATAGGTGTGCTTTCCCTTTGCAAAATGTATGCACCGACAATACCCGTTCATATTTCAACGCAGGCGGGAATTGTAAACTATGTTACGGCAAATGAGTTTTACAATATGGGTGCTTCACGCGTTGTTACAGCCCGTGAATTATCTCTCACCGAAATTGCGGAAATCCGTGCAAAGGTGCCAAAGGAGCTTGAAATTGAATGCTTTGTCCACGGGGCTATGTGCGTATCCTTTTCGGGGAGATGCCTGCTTTCAAACTATCTTGTAAACCGTGACGCAAACCGCGGCGAGTGTGCACAGCCATGCCGCTGGGAATACGCCATAATGGAAGTTAAGCGGGACGGTATGTATTTTCCCATTAACGATACAAAAGAGGGAACTTACATTCTCAATTCAAAGGATATGTGTATGATTGAGCATATCCCCCAATTGGTTGAGGCGGGAATTTCAAGCTTTAAAATAGAGGGCAGGGCAAAATCCGCTTATTATGCGGCGGTAATTACAAACGCTTACAGAACGGTTATTGACGAATACCTTAAAAACCCCTCTCCCGATTTTAAGGCTCCCAAATGGGCTGTTGATGAGTGCTATAAGGTAAGCTACCGTGAGTATTGCACGGGATTTTACTTCGGTCACCCCAACGAGAACGCCGAGATTTCTTTTGACGGCGGATACAAGCGTCATTACGATGTTATGGCGGTTGTTAAAGAGTGCTGTGACGGCTATATAATTGCCGAACAGCGCAACAAGTTCTGTAAAGGTGATATACTTGACGCCTTACAGCCTGAATGTAAACCCATTATTTTCACAGCAGAAGAAATTTATGACGGTGAGGGCAATGAAATCGAGTCCGCCCCCCACCCCATGATGACGGTAAAAATCAAGTCAGACCTTGTGTTTCCGCAGGGTACGCTGTTAAGAAAAGAAAAATAAAAAGACACGGCAGGGGCACTTAAAAATGTCCTTGCCGTGGTTTTTTATGATATAAATTATCAATTATTTTACTGCTTCGTCAATAAGGCGGAGCTCTTCTCCTGTAAAGGGAGTGCGCTTTACAATACCGATATTCTCCATTATCTGTTCAGGCTTTGACGCACCTATTAAAACGCTTGTGCAATCGCCGTCACGAAGCACCCAATTAAGTGCCATTTGCGCCAAGGTTTCCCCTCTTTCGTCGGAAATCTTTTTAAGGCGTCTCACCTTTTCAATATTGTCGTTTACACGCTGTTCGTTTAAGAAAACTCCGCTGCGTTTTACACGGCTGTCCTCGGGAATACCGTTTAAATATCTGTCGGTCAAAATTCCCTGCGCCAAGGGGCTGAACACAATTATGCCCACTTTTTTATCGTGGGACTCTTTTTTCAAACCGTTTTCCTCAATCTTACGGTCTAAAATCGAATATCTGTTCTGATTTATAACAAAGGGACAGTTTAACTCCTTTAAAATATGCCGTGCTTTGCGCATTGTCTTGCCGTCATAATTTGAAAGTCCTGCATACAACGCCTTTCCGCTTTTTACCGCTTGGTCAAGGGCGCACATTGTTTCCTCCAAGGGTGTATCGGGGTCCATTCTGTGATGATAAAAAATATCAACATAATCAAGCCCCAGTCTTTTAAGGCTTTGGTCAAGGCTTGAAAGCATATATTTGCGGCTTCCCCAATCGCCGTAGGGTCCCTCCCACATATGGTAGCCTGCTTTTGTGCTGATTATCATTTCATCACGGTAGGCGGACATTTCCGTTTTCAAAATTTTACCGAAATTTTCCTCGGCGCTCCCCGGCTCGGGACCGTAATTATTTGCAATATCAAAATGTGTTATGCCGTTATCAAAGGCGGTAAAGCACATTTTTTTCATATTTTCAAAGCTGTCGTATGTACCGAAATTGTGCCAGAGTCCCAATGAAACAACCGGCAGTTTAAGTCCGCTGTTGCCTGAGCGGTTATATTCCATATCATTATATCTGTTTTCGTAAGCCTTGTAGCTCATAAAATTCACCTCATATATGATTGTATAGGTTTTCACTTGAAAAATCAATAGCAAATATGGTATTATCTTTTCGGTGATTACAGTGAGACTGAGAAAAATAAAAAATCTTGAAGCAAGGCGGAAAAAATGCACCGACCTGCGAATACCTTATGAGCTTAAATCCTTTGATTACAGAACGGACGACACAGAGGAAAGCTTTTTGAATGTTGATGAAATTTTCGGCAGAGCCGCTCCCCTTGTTATGGAAATCGGATGCGGTAAGGGGCAGTTTGTCTGCGAATATGCACTCCGCAACCCCGAAAAGAACATAATAGCCGTGGAGTGCGTCCCGGGCGTACTTGTTGAAGCGTGTGAAAGAGCAAAATCCCTCTCTGTTCCAAATGTTAAATTTCTTGAAATGAAAGCGGAATATCTGCCCTTGTTTATTAGGGAAAAAAGCGTCTCGGAAATATACTTGAATTTCAGCACGCCTTTCCCCAAAACGAAACACGAAAGCCACAGACTTACAAGCAAAGGCTTTCTCGAAATATATAAAAAAATCCTTTGTGACGACGGTTTTATCGCACAAAAAACGGACAATGAGGACTTTTTCAACTATTCACTTGAAAGCTATGAGGCGGGCGGTTTTGCCGTTTCCGAGGTTTCAAGAGATTTGCACAACAGTGATTTTAAAGATAATATCGTCACCGAATATGAGCATAAATTTGCAGATATGGGTATGCCGATATTCAGAGTTGTGGCAAAGCCTGTAAAATAACCCCTCTGTCACTTCGTGACATCTCCCCTTTCAGGGGAGACAAGTATTCAGTAGCAGTTGATTTTTTATGCAACTTGTAGGGGACGATGCCTTTCATCGTCCCGCAAAATCATATACAAACTCCATTTCAATATGGTAGGGCGGGGGCTTGCCCCCGCCGCTTTTTTTGATGTAATTTATCGGGCGGGCATGGAAACCCGCCCCTACAAGCAAATTTATAAAATTTTATGTAACCCGTAGGAGGGGGACCGCTTGCGGTGGAGGGATTCAAAAGAGAACCGATAAAATATGAAGCAATTGACATTTTGCACAATGATGATATAATGAAATTGTAGAATTTTAGGTTACTTAATCCATAAATTTTGGAGGAAAATGAAAATGAAAAAAACTTTATCATTACTTTTAGCAGTTTTAATGGTAATAACTGCTCTTCCCTTAACTGCAATCACATCATTTGCGGCGACAAGCGGAGATTTTGAGTATTCAGTAATTTCTGAAGAAGACAAAACTTGCGAAATTACTAAATACAAAGGTTCTGCAACTAACCTTGCAATTCCATCAACGCTTGATGGATACAGTGTAACAACAATTGGTGATAGGGCATTTGAAGATTGCACATCACTTGCAAGCATAACAATCCCGGACAGTGTAACATCAATTGGGTTGGGTGCATTTGATAATACTGCATACTATAATGATGCAACTAATTGGGAAAATGATGTTTTATATATTGGCAAATATTTAATTAAAGCAAAAGACACAATCAGCGGTGATTATGTAGTTAAATACGGAACAAAAACAATTGCAGATCACGCATTTTATGATTGCATATCGCTTGCAAGCATAACAATCCCTAACAGTGTAACATCAATTGGTGATGGTGCATTTTATGTTTGCACAGCACTTGAAAGCATAACAATCGGCAATAGTGTATCAAAAATTGGTGATAGTGCATTTTATGATTGCACAGCACTTGAAAGCATAACAATCCCCGACAGTGTAACATCAATTGGTAAGAGTGCATTTAGTTGTTGCACATCACTTGCAAGCATAACAATCCCGGACAGTGTAACATCAATTGGTAGTTATGCATTCGAAGATTGCACATCACTTGAAAGCATAAATGTATCAAATGATAATAAAGCATATTCATCTGTTGACGGAGTTTTATTTGATAAGGATAAAACTGAACTTATACGATATCCTATAGGTAATGCGAGAACAACATATACAATCCCTAATAGCGTAACAGTAATTGGTATTGGTGCATTTAGTGGTTGCGAATCACTTACAAGCATAACAATCCCTGACAGTGTAACATCAATTGGGTTGGGTGCATTTTCTCATTGCACAGGACTTGCAAGCGTAACAATCCCCGACAGTGTAAAATCAATTGGCGGTTATGCATTTTATAATTGCACATCACTTACAAGCATAACAATTCCTGACAGTGTAACATCAATTGGTGATTTGGCATTTTATTATTGCACATCACTTACAAGAATAACAATCCCAAACAGTGTAACATCAATTGGTAGTTTGGCATTTGAATTTTGCGAATCACTTGCAAGCGTAACAATCGGTAACGGTGTAACATCAATTGGTTGGGGTACATTTGAAAATTGCACATCACTTGCAAGCATAACAATCCCGGACAGTGTAACATCAATTGGCGATGGTGCATTTTATGATTGCACAGCACTTGAAGCTGTATATTACACAGGCACAGAAACACAGTGGAACGCAATAGGAATCGAAGAAGGTAATGAAAATTTAACTTATGCAGCAATTCATTACAATTATGTGATTTCTAATCTTAACGGTTTGGATAATGAGAGTAGCAAACATACAGGCCGTGACGATGACGAAAAGGCAACAAACAAAGTGGTCGAAGACAATCAAGTGTGGCTTTATTTAGGTTTAATTGTTGCAATACTCATAATCGTTGCAATAATAACATGGTTGGTGCTATCTCGACGCAAACGGAAGAATGGCAACAAACAAGTTGATTAAAGACTCAGTTGGTTGGTACTATCTTGACGCACAGGGCAGAATGATGACTAACAGTTGGTTACAATGGAACGGTAATTGGTACTATCTCGACGAAAACGGATATATGGCGACCTCGACAGCCCGCAAAAATTTTGTAAAATTAACGGTGCGCCGAGGTCGTCGCACCCTACAAAACAGCCGTTAATTTCATATGATTGAACGGGCAGATGTGGGCATCTGCCCCTACAAGTACGCTGAAATTATAGGTAGGGCGGGGGCTTGCCCCCGCCGCTTTTTTGATATATTTTATCAGGCAGGCACTTAAGACCCGCCCCTACAAGCAAATTTATTAAATTTTATGTAACCCGTAGGGGACGATGCCTTTCATCGTCCCGCAAAATAACCACTCTGTCACTTTGTGACATCTCCCCGAACTGCGGGGAGTCACACATTTCATGGGCGACGAGATAAAATGCAACAGTTTGATTTTTGTGCTTTCAATTGAATATAAAAATTCATTATACAAACATAAAACGGAGCAGTTCAAACTACTCCGTTTTTTATTGCGAAATAACAACTCCTATCGGGTTCAATATCCACCAATTTACTTTATGCAACACATTTGCTGATTACTTTTGACTGATGAGATGCAACGAAAAGCAATACAATCGAAGATAACGCACAAATAATAAATGCATATCCTCCCACCGTCAGTTGACATACAGCCCCGTATTCTGAATACTTGCTTACTGTATCAATACCCGAAACAAGCACCAATGCAAACATCAGTGCAGAGTATATTGCAGAAAGCTTGGGCAAAATAAAACGGTGGCGTTTATTCAGCGATTTTCTCAATATCGGCAAAGCAGTAAGTAAAATTGACATTACGATGATTACAATTGATATTATAAGTCCTAATGTAACATCTTCCCAACACTGATAAAGCGCAATTGTGCTGTCCGATGTTTTATATGTACTTTCATCGCCCACAGTCATTCTAAAAACAGATGAAACGGTCAGCACAGGCACGAACCACATAATCAATGTTGCTATTTGCAAAACAATTGAAACTAATACGGCTTTTTTATGATTGTCAGTATCCGGTAACAGTTCTTTATTAACCTGTGCCGTTATATTGGGATAAGTATTAACGGGATTCGCATTTTTAGCCTGTCCGCAATCGGCTGAAACCGGTGTTTGTGCTCCTATACTCGTCTTTTGCGGCTGAGGCGCAGGATGGCCGCATTTTGCGCAAAACTTTGCGCTGTCGTTCATCACTTCACCGCATTTTGAACAATATTTCATTTATATCACCTTTTTACAATAATTTAGTTTATCTTTGAAATGTTATAATTATCGCTGTTGCACATAATGGTTGAATTAACACATCCTTCTACACTGTCTTCTGTGAAGCTGTTCACAAAATCCATACTATCCGTGCTTTGGCTACCCCATTTAACTGTACCGTCAGGATACTTTACTATATTCAATGCAGAAACATTAACATACAAAACGCACTCGTCTTCCCACAGATTTGTATATCTGATAGTATAAATGTAAGAAAGCTGATTAAATACCTTTGTCTTTTCAAACACATCTCTTTTTGTGCTCTTTACACTGCTGATATAATTTGCCCGGCACTCGGACATATTCAATATTTTGACTTTTCGTGTTTTACTTGCGTAGTAGAATCCGAAAACAGTATCATTCTTTTCGGCAAAAGCTTTTTGTGATGTAATGTAGTCGGTTAATTCTTTATTTAAAAACGACAAATCCACATTATCAACTGAAGTTATATACTCCGGTTGATTTTTTATTTCATACTGAAAATCGGTTTTTTCCAAAACATACGAGGTATCTCCCGCACCGTAAGATAACGCGGCGTTAATCACAGCTGTTTCATTGTTTGCATAATATTCCTTATCAAAAGAATATTCTACATACTTTTGTACTTCCTCACTGCAATTCTGATTATTGACGGTTATTTTGCAATACGGAGAAATACCGCTGATTTCAAATTTGATTCCGTCAAACGGATTTATTCGCACCGTTTTTCCGCTGTTTGAGCTTTTATCGCCTTTCGATTCTTTTTCACCTTTCGATGAATCATCATCTCTTTCTGACGGATATGAATCCCTGTAAAAATCTCCGTAATAACCGAAATCTATGTATTCACCGTAATCATCCTCATATATTTCAGATTCCTGCGTATCACCATAGAAATCAGTAAACTCAACGGTGGTTTTGTCATCAAGAAGCTTCCATGTACCGGTTCCGTAGCTGCCTTCCAATTTCCAGCTTCCGTCGGAACGGATGTCAAGACATTTGTCTTTTTGGTTATACCACTTACCTACAATATTTTTCTTTACCGAACTGCATCCGCCGAGCAGCAACGAAAGAATGCATACAGTTAAAACAATACTTACACCGCTTTTAAATATTCTTTTCATCATATTGCCCCCTTTTTTCTCTGCATACCGAAGTAGTGTTAAAAATTATAACTCTATTGAGTAGTAATGTCAATACTAATATTAACTGTTTTTGTGCTCATTATAATAGTAAAATTAACTCATAAGAGGTGTATTGTATGGACGCAAAAAAGAGAATAAGGGAACTTATGGAACTGAAAAATATATCCGAGTACAGGCTTGCCAAACTAAGCGGACTTTCTCAAAGCACGATTTCAAATATTTTTAACCGCAACACCGCCCCGACAATCCCCACAATAGAATCAATCTGCAAAGGATTAGAAATATCTATGGCACAGTTTTTTTCAGATGACAAAACCGAATCACCGATATACCTGAATAAAGAACAAAAAGAGTTTTTTCGTAAATGGCTCTCCCTTTCGGCAGAACAAAAAGATGTTGTTGAGCAATTAGTCAAATCATACAAGTCAAAAAAATAAAACCGCTGATTCACGAATAAATCGGCGGCTTTGCCGTTTCCGAGATTTCAAGAGATTTGCACAACAGCGATTTTAAAGATAATATCGTCACCGAATATGAGCAGAAATTTGCAGACATGGGTATGCCCATATTCAGAGTTGTGGCAAAGCCTGTAAAATAAAATAGAATATGAATTTGTAGGGGACGATGCCCTTCATCGTCCCGTAAAATCATATACAAACTCCATTTCAATATGGTAGGGCGGGGGCTTGCCCCCGCCGAAAAATCACCGCAAAATCGCACAAACATTCCGCCTACTCCAATGATTTAAAGACTATATTCACAAAAGGAAATGAAAAATGATTAGGTATATCGACAATATAGATGATAAGGAAAAAATTTGCAGAAATATTTTAAGTCAATTACCTGAATGGTTTGGTAAAAAAGATGGGATAACTCAATATATCAAAGAAAGCAGGGTATCTCATTTTTGGGCAGATATTGAAAGTGATAATCCTATCGGCTTTATTATGATGAAAGAAAACAGTCCTCATACTGTTGAAATTAGTGTTATGGGTGTTTTAAAAGAATATCAACGGAAAGGAATCGGCGCTGAATTATTCAAAAGTTTTTATGATTTTGCTAAAAATAACAATTATGATTTTATTCAGGTCAAAACGGTTAGAAGCGGTAAATATGCTTCCTACGATATAACAAACTCTTTTTATAAAAGGATTGGATTTAAGGAATTAGAGTGTATAGAAAATTTATGGGATAAAGATAACCCTTGCCAGATTTATATTATGAGTATTTCGTAAGAAATTGCATTAACCCTCACGGCGGGGGCAAGCCCCCGCCCTACTCTAAATCATTTGAATTTTGTTCATCAGAGAACCGAAACCTGACTATTGGAAGTTCTTAATTAAAGAACTTTTAATACACAATAAATATTAAGGAGGTTTTTTAATGGCTGATTATATCCAATGTCCTATCTGTGGCAAAAAGATTGAAACATCTGAATACGAGTGTCTTGATAATGGCAATCCAGCTTGTCCGGAATGTGTACAAAAAGAACTCGAAGAGAACAATTAATAAAACGAAAAGGCACGGTTTGATTCATTCAATCCGTGCCTTTTTCACCTCTCTTTGAAAACACACATCCGCAATAATTTTGGCGGTAGAGGTTATATTCACGGCTCAGCTCAATTGAACGCTTGAAGCCGTTTTTCTTTTTGAAATCGGAGGGCAGAAACTTTACGCCGTAAATCCCTGACAACTCCTCCCCTATTTCATTGATTTTCGCCGCATTTTTGAGAGGACTTATGGTGAGTGTTGTGGTGAAATAATCGAACCCGTTTTCCGCCGCCGCTTTTGCCGTTTTTTCTAACCGTAAGCGGTAGCATTGAAAGCATCTCTCCCCGCCCTCACGGCAATTTTCAAGACCTTTTACCCTTTCGTAAAACCTTTCGCTTTCAAAATCACAGTCCAGCATTTTTACGGGATATTTTGTTTGGAGTTCCCCGATTAGCCGTTTTTGCTCCGACTTTCTGTGCTCATATTCGGCCTCGGGATAAATATTGGGGTTATAATAAAGCACGGTGATATTAAAATACCGGGAAAGATACTCAATGCAATAACTGCTGCACGGCGCACAACAGCTATGTAGCAACAGCTTGGGCGCAGACTGCAAATTTTCAATAATATTATCAAGTTTTTTCTGATAATTTATCTTTTCCATAAATATGCCTCTGACAGAAGCGGCGGGAGCACAGCTCCCGCCCTGATTTTAATCGTTTTATTTATCTTCCGTGGGGAGAATTTCCACCTTGACCTTACCTATGCGGCGGTCCTCAACATTGAGCACGGTAAACTTGATATTCTCAAAGGTTACCTCGTTCATTTCGCCGTCCTGTGGCAAAAAGCCCAAAACGCTGATAATATAGCCACCGATTGTATCGTAATCACCCTCGGGGAAGGTTTTGCCGATATGCTCCTCAACCTCTTCGATATCCGTAATACCGTCAACGGTAAAGGTTTTATCGTCTATAATTGAAAATTCATCGGATTCCTGGTCATATTCGTCCTGAATATTACCGACAATCGATTCAAGCACATCTTCAAGGGTTACAATACCTGCCGTGCCGCCGTATTCATCAACAACGACCGCCATTTGGACGCGCTTTTCCGTCATTTCCGAGAAAAGCTCACCGCAACGCTTTGTTTCGGGCACATAATATGCCTCACGCATTATATCCTTGATTGACTTTGTTTTAGGCAACGAGGTGCCCACATATTTTAAGAAGTCCTTAACATAAATAATTCCGATAATGTTATCGGGGTCCTCTTCATAAACGGGGATTCGTGAAAAACCGTTTTCGATGGAAAGCTTAACAGCCTCTGAAAGCCCCTCTTCAACATCAACACAAACCATATCCGTTCTGTGAGTCATAATATCGGCAACATCAATATCGTCAAACTCAAAGATATTGTCTATCATCTCTTTTTGGCTGTCTTCAATAACGCCCTTTTCGCCGCCCACATCAACCATCATACGGATTTCTTCCTCGGTAACGGTTTCTTCGTCGGCATGGGGATCAATGCCCATAATTCTCAAAACGCCGTTGGTTGAAAGAGACAAGAACTTAACAACGGGACGGGTGGCCGCCGCAACAAAGGTTAAAACGGGCGCCGCCATAAATGCCATTTTTTCGGATTTCTGCATGGCTATCTTTTTGGGAACAAGCTCACCCAGAACAAGCGAAAAATAAGACATTATCAGGGTAATAACAACTGTGGAAAAGCCGCTGATTACGCTTATGGGTATAACCTTTACAACCGCCGTTTTTGAAATAGCGTCGGCAAGCATTACCGCAAAAGACTGTGCCGCGGTTGCAGATGTTAAAAAGCCTGCCAAGGTTACGCCGATTTGAATTGTTGACAGAAACGAGCTTGAACTTTCCGTCAGTTTTTTTATTTGCTTTGCTTTTTTATTGCCGGATTCAGCCATTTTTTCGATTTTATTATCGTTTAACGAGATAACCGCTATTTCCGACATTGCAAAAAACGCATTGACCAAAATCAATGCAAACAGGATTACTATTTTCAGAATAATACTCCCGGGGTCTGCGTCCATAGAACAAAACCTCTCCTTAATATTTATAAAATGTATATTCGTACAGAATATCATTGTATATTTTATACTAAAATATGTATTTCGTCAAGCACGGCAAAGATTTGTTAAACTATTGTTTACAAACAAACAAAAGATTAGGGAAAAAAGGGTAAAATTTCATCAAAGTTTAAGCACATTTTTAAGTCAAAATCTATTTACATTTCACGAGAAAGGTGTTATTATTTATTTTGTATGATTGTGTCATAACTCTATATACAAATCCATCAAGGAGGAAATAAAAATGGCAGAAAAAAAGACCCCCATAGTCAGAAAATCAAAGACTATGGACGGTAATACCGCCGCTGCTCATGTATCATACGCTTTCACAGAAGTAGCAGGTATTTACCCGATTACCCCCTCAAGCCCCATGGCTGACTATGTTGACCAGTGGTCCGCACAGGGCTTAAAGAACATTTTCGGCACTCAGGTTCGTGTTGCCGAGATGCAGTCCGAGGCAGGCGCCGCAGGTACCGTTCACGGTTCTCTTGCAGCAGGTGCTCTTACCACAACTTATACAGCTTCTCAGGGACTTCTTCTTATGATTCCCAATATGTATAAGATTGCAGGTGAGCTTCTCCCCTCGGTTTTCCACGTTTCAGCCCGTTGTGTAGCTTCACACGCACTTAACATTTTCGGTGACCATTCAGACGTTTATGCTTGCCGTCAGACAGGCTTTGCAATGCTCGCCGAGGGAAATGTTCAGGAGGTTATGGATTTAGGCGCTGTTGCTCACCTTGCTACAATCGAGAGCAGAGTTCCCTTCCTCAACTTCTTTGACGGTTTCCGTACATCACACGAAATTCAGAAAATCAAGGTTTGGGATTATGAAGATCTCAAAGAGATGTGCAATATGGACGCTGTTAAAGCATTCCGTAAGCGCGCTCTTAACCCCGAGCGTCCCGTAATGCGCGGTTCTCACGAGAACGGCGATATCTTCTTCCAGCACAGAGAAGCTTGCAACAGCTACTATGACGCTGTTCCCGCTATTGTTGAGAAGTATATGGACAAGGTTAACGAGAAGCTGGGCACGGACTACAAGCTCTTCAACTACTACGGTGCTCCCGATGCTGACAGAGTTATTGTTGCAATGGGCTCCGTATGCGACGTTGCGGAAGAAGTTATCGACTACCTGACCGCAAAGGGCGAAAAAGTCGGTCTTGTTAAGGTTCGTCTTTACAGACCTTTCTCCGCTGCAAAGCTCTGCGAGGCTATCCCCGCAACAGCTAAGAAAATTGCAGTTCTTGACAGAACAAAGGAACCCGGCTCAATCGGTGAGCCCCTCTTCCTTGATGTTGTTGCCGCTCTTAACGAGATGGGCAGAACGGCAAAGGTTTGCGGCGGCCGTTACGGCTTAGGTTCAAAGGATACTCCTCCCTCAAGCATTTTTGCGGTTTACGAGCATCTTAATAAAGAAACTCCCGAGCGTCAGTTCACTCTCGGCATCAACGACGATGTTACTCATCTTTCACTTGAAGAAAAGCCTGCTCCCAACACTGCGGCAGAAGGCACAATCGAGTGCAAGTTCTGGGGTCTCGGCGGTGACGGTACAGTCGGCGCTAACAAGGACTCCATCAAGATTATCGGTGACCACACCGACAAGTATGTTCAGGCATACTTCCAGTACGACTCAAAGAAAACAGGCGGTATCACAATTTCTCACCTCCGTTTCGGCGACAAGCCCATCAAGAGCCCGTACTACATCAACAAGGCTGACTTTGTTGCCTGCCACAACCCCTCATACATTGAAAAGGGTTACAAGATGGTTCAGGATGTTAAGCCCGGCGGTGTATTCCTTATCAACTGCCAGTGGGATGCGGCAGAGCTTGCTGAAAAGCTTAACGCTGAAACAAAGCAGTACATCGCAAAGAACAACATTCAGCTTTACACTGTTAACGCTATTGACCTTGCCGCGCAGATCGGTCTCGGTAAGCGTACAAATACAGTTTTGCAGTCTGCTTTCTTCTCACTTTCAAAGGTTCTTCCCGAGGCTGAGGCAATCGGCTACATGAAGGAAAAAGCCCAGAAGTTCATGAAGAAGGGTAAAGAAATCGTTGAAATGAACGAAAAGGCTATCGACGCAGGCGCAACAGCTTATGTTAAGATTGATGTTCCCGCTGACTGGGCAAATGCAGTTGACACTGCCGCTGTTGAGGCAGAGAACGGTCCTGCAAAGCTTGTTAAGATGGTTGACAACATCATGAAGCCTGTTGGCAAGATGGACGGTGACTCACTTCCCGTTTCCGTTTTCGTTGACCACGCTGACGGTACATTCGAGCAGGGCGCATCCGCTTACGAGAAGCGCGGCGTTGCAGTTATGGTTCCCGAGTGGAACGGCAGCACATGCGCACAGTGCAATAAGTGTGCTTATGTTTGCCCCCATGCTACAATCCGTCCTTATGCTCTTAATGCAGACGAGGCTGCTAATGCTCCCGCAAGCGCAACAATCGTTGACAAAAAGGGTAAGGGCAAGGATACATACAAGTACACAATGGCTGTTTCTCCCATGGACTGCATGGGCTGCGGCGTATGCATCGGTGTTTGTCCCACAGACTCCTTGAAGATGGTTCCCAGAGAGAGCCAGGACTACAAGCAGGAAGCATTCAACTATATGGTTGAAAATGTTTCCGTTAAGGAAGACCTTGCTAACAACACAGTAATCGGCAGTCAGTTCAAGACTCCTCTCCTTGAGTTCTCCGGCTCCTGCGCAGGCTGTGCCGAGACATCTTATGCAAGACTTATTACACAGCTCTTCGGCGACAGAATGTATATCTCCAACGCAACAGGCTGTTCCTCAATTTGGGGCGGACCTGCCGCTACATCTCCTTATACCGTAAACAAGGACGGTCACGGTCCTGCATGGGCTAACTCACTGTTCGAGGACAACGCAGAGCACGGCTTTGGTATGTATCTCGGTCAGAAGGCTATCAGAAACCGTCTTATCGCTGATGTTGAAGCTATCGTTGCTGAGGGCAAAGCTCCCGCAGAGGTTATGGACGCCTGCAAGGCATACCTTGATACTCTTGAGGACGGCGACAAGAACACAGCCGCTTCCAAGGCTCTTGTTAAGGCTCTTGAAACTCTCGACTGCGATTGCGAAACACGCAAGGATATCCTTGAAAACAGCGAATACCTCTCAAAGAAATCTGTATGGATTTTCGGCGGCGACGGTTGGGCATACGACATCGGCTTCGGCGGTGTTGACCATGTTCTCGCCAGCGGTGAGGATGTAAACATCATGGTATTCGATACCGAGGTTTACTCAAATACAGGCGGTCAGGCATCTAAGGCCTCCAACATCGGTCAGGTTGCACAGTTTGCCGCCGCAGGTAAGGCAGTTGCAAAGAAGAGCCTTGCCGAAATCGCTATGAGCTACGGTTATGTTTATGTTGCTCAGATTGCTATGGGCGCTGACCAGAATCAGACAATCAAGGCTCTCACAGAGGCTGAGGCATATCACGGTCCCTCAATTGTTATTGCATACGCACCCTGCGAGATGCACTCAATCAAGGGCGGTATGGTTAACTGCCAGGCTGAAATGAAGAAAGCTGTTGACTGCGGTTACTGGAATATGTTCCGTTACAACCCCGCACTCAAAGCTGAGGGCAAGAACCCGTTCTCAATCGACAGCAAGGAAGCATCTACAAGCTACCGTGACTTCATTATGAACGAGGCTCGTTACTCTTCACTTTCACGCGCATTCCCCGAAAGAGCAGAGGCTCTCTTCACCAAGGCTGAGGATACAGCTAAGGCAAGATATGAGCATCTTATGCGCCTTAAAGCTCTCTATGCTCCCGAAGAGGAATAATTTAATCTTAATTAAATTAGGATAAACATATGCCGTAACAAAGGTTTTGAAATTCAGTAAAAACATTTGTTACGGCATTTTTCATATTGTAATAAAAATTTATTCTGTTTTATTGACGCTACAGATGTTTTTTGTTGTAATATTAAGACTGTTGTGGTAGAATATATTAAAATACAGAGGAGTGATTTTATGTCACCACAGGCTGAAGCAAGAAGAAAAAATGCAATTATTGTTGCAAATACTTTAAACAAAATTGAAGGAGTACCTGTAACAGATTTTGCCATAGAACTTTCTGCAAAATGGGCAAAAGGTGAGATTTCAGGAATCCAAATGCGTGAAATGTTAATAAAAAAGCATAAGAGGACTTCACTGTGAACAATGATTTTTATTTAATCGACAACAGTTCTGTCTTAAAAAATATTCTCGGTATTACAAATGAAGATGAACTCGACTTGGCTGAAGCCGAGTTATCCCGTGCGAATATGATACTGCTGTATGAAAACGGATTTAACGATTTTTCATCCAATGGCTTGTGTTTTATACACAAAACTCTTTTCGGTGATATTTATGAATGGGCGGGACAATATAGAAAAATCAATATAAGAAAAAGAGAAACACTGTTAGCAGGTCAAAGTGTATGGTATTCTGATTGCTTGAATATTGAAAATGACTTAAACGCAGCATGGGAAAACATACACCGTGTTAAGTGGTCTAAGCTAAACAAAAATGATTTTGCTAAACAAGTTGCAAGACTGTTTCCCGCTTTATGGCAGGTGCACCCCTTTCGTGAAGGTAACACACGAACTACGGTAATGATGATGACTTTCTTTGTTGAGAACTACGGATATTATTTCGATCAAAGGCTAATGGCAGAAAGTGCCGGCTATGTTCGCGATGCTTTTGTTTTGGCTTGCTTTGGCGAACATTCGGAATTTGAGCATTTAGAAAAAATTTTGTGTGACGCAATTTGCACAAAACCTGTTAATTACGATGACATTGATGACATTGATAACGATAAACAGAAACTATATGAAAGCTATATATCAAAAGACTATATACCAACAAAGCACGAGTATATTAAATAATAATTATGAACTTAAAGAGATTTTCTCATAAAGGCATAGCAAAACCCGCAGTGTGCGAATACACTGCGGGTTAAATTTTAAGTATATATATGGTTTTATTCCGTTTTTGATTTTTCCTTGGTTAAGGTGAGGGGAGTTGAACCCGATATGGTTTAAAACGGCATATTTTCGCCTGA
>JBJEPW010000017.1:0-11605 GCA_051881435.1 Candidatus Fimenecus sp.
GGTCGAGGGCTTGACCATTTTCTTGGTCTCTTATGTGTACACAATTTCTTCCTCTTCACTTCTTCCTTTGTTCAGTTTTCAGGGTGTATATGCACCTTTAGCTCAGTTGGTAGAGCACCTGACTCTTAATCAGGGTGTCCAGGGTTCGAGTCCCTGAAGGTGTACCATGCTTAATATGGCCCGTTGGTCAAGTGGCCTAAGACTCCGGCCTCTCACGCCGGCAACAGCGGTTCGAATCCGCTACGGGTCACCATAACAGACGAGTCTGTTAATACAAATAGTCGGCTTAAAAGGTCGATTTAGTCGGTGTTGATTACGGTGAGGGTCCACCCGTTCCCATCCCGAACACGGTAGTTAAGCTCATTCGTGCCGAAGATACTTGGCTGGAAGCGGCCCGGGAAAATAGGTAATGCCGACATCAATATTCCTCAATAGCTCAGTCGGTAGAGCATGCGGCTGTTAACCGCAGGGTCGTTGGTTCGAGTCCAACTTGGGGAGCCAAAAAGAAAAAGCACACCAATGGTGTGCTTTTTCTTTTTCTCTCAAAATTTGAATTCAATCTCCGGCCCTGTGTTTCGGCAGACGCATCCGCCTGTTAACTAGCTCGTGCAAGACAAGGGACAGTATCCTGTCTTTCGGAACAATATCTTTTCACCGATTGCGCATGGTATAGCATCACGCTTTAACGTGTATCAAAAAGTTTCGCAATGATGATATATAAAATTTATGATATGCAATGCTCCGTATTGATTTATAATTGCTTTTGCTATATACTGATATCAGGTAAGGTGGTAATTTTATGACTGATTGTTTTAGCGATTACGCGGATAATTATGAAGAATATCTGCATTTTATATATTATCTCTTTAATAAAAGAGAGCCTTTTGATGGAGAGGAAGCTCAACGAGAGGGCTTATATTTTTTAGAAGAGGATAAACTTACTGAACGAGAGCGACTTATCATGATGCTATCCGTGATTAAGTGGGAGATAGAGCATAATATGCTGACAGATGAATTGAGGGACGAATTGGATTATTATTACGATGAATTTACATCTGGCAGATTAACAATACATATAAATCCAGAAGATATAAGAGCAATCACAAAGGATCTTACTGAATGTTATAAAAAGGTGTTTTAAATAAAAGACAGGGGGCAGTGATATGTACCCCGGATAAGACAGGGGACTGCCCCTGCCTTTTGTTTTTCACTACATAGAGGGCTGTGTATGATATTAATTCTCAGCGTTGATTTATATGTTAGTTGTATGATATAATTGTTCAAATGAATTGGGGTTTATAAAGGAGACAGAAAAATGTATCGTTTTTTTAAAACAAGAAAAAAGCAAACACAACAAGAATATGTCCTTTTTCATGGAGAAGGTATTCTTGATGTTACCAATTCTAATGCAATGTCTTCGGATGATTCTCTTGGATATATGTGTGGCTGTGATATCTCTGTTTCTCAGAACGGTAAGATTGAAATATTTTCGCTTGAAAATGTAAAAGAATTATTGGAATGCTTTTCTGTTTTAGATATTGTTCGTGCAAGCAATAATATCAACAATTATGACTCAACATATGTTACGGAAGTCTTACTGATAACAGAAAATAAGGATTTGCGAATATCTTTTCAAACTAAAGAAAGTAAAATTGAATTTTGGAATGCACTTACCACCACATACGATAATCTCAAAGATAGATAATATCAAAAGGCAGGGGACTGTCTCCTATTCAATGAAAAAAGGAGTATAATTATGGCAAATCGATACGCATTGACCGAGCGTCAAAAGGTAATGGACACATATTTAAAGGGTTGCGTCAATTTATACGGATTTGTGACTATAAGACAATTCCTGAAAGTGTTTAATCGGTACAATCAGCCCAAGCTTTTAAAGGAAGAATTTATGAAATGCGCGGATAAGCTGGTGAGAAACTCTTATATGAATTATCAAATATACAGCAATGCAATTATAAACAAACAGGTGGATGAGGAGAAAATCGGTGAGATAGTATCATACCAGTCCGGAAAGAAATACTATATGCCGCAAGAGGCGGAAATTCTTTCTTATGCCAATGCGCATTATTTTGAGCAAACACCGCAAACGAACGAATTGGCGCGATTTTTAACGATGGATATGCAAGTCAATATGCTTGTGACGAATGCCTTTATGGAAAAATTGTTGTGGTATATCCGAATTGAAGAGCCGCCGAGAGCGCAATACAGCTTAATTGATAAATTCCATGTAAATCCGGAAAATATGGCACAAGCCAATGAATTGATTCAAAGAATGACCGAAGTTCATAACAATACCCGAAAATGGGCAAATTGCGGCTATACGCCACATGAGTTGTTTTATGCAAAACATACAAATTGAAACTCACGGGCGGGCACCCGCCCTTACAAAATCCGCTGTAAAAATACGAGGAAATTCTTTTCAATAATACATCAAGGAGAAGTTTTTATGAACGACATTGCACGGCATTACGATAGGCTGATTGACGAAAATCAAGACCCCGTTCATGATGCTGAGCCTTTAAAGAAATATATGGATAAATGGGACGGTCAGAGCTTTATTGACAAAATGCAGCTTGATAAGACAAAATCCGTTCTTGAAATCGGCGTCGGGACAGGGCGTTTGGCAGTTAAGGCTGCACCCATATGCGGTTTCTTTACAGGCATTGATATTTCCGAGAAAACCGTGGAGAAAGCAAAAGAAAATCTCGCAACAATACAGCACAAAAACTTGCTTTGCGGTGACTTTTTGACTTTTGATTTCAAAGAAAAATTTGATGTTGTATATTCCTCGTTGACTTTTATGCATATAAAGGAAAAGCAAAAAGCATTTGATAAGATTTTTTCATTATTAAAAGATGAGGGACTTTTTGTATGGTCCATTGATAAAAATCAGGACGATATAATAGATGCAGGCTTCTCAAAAATTACCGTTTATCCCGATAATCCGAAGGATATTATAAAATATGCAAATCTTGCAGGCTTAAAATTGCTTGAACAATATGAAACTGAATTTGCACATATATTTGTGTTTCAACGGTAAATAAATCGGAAATTGTAGGGAGCGACGACTCGCAATCCGTTATTCCTCCCTCTGATGAGGGCCGACTCCTTCACAGTGTGAGGGAGATGTCGCGAAGCGACAGAGGGAGACCGCCGCTGTCAGCGGGTGGATTTTGCGAAGCAAAATACGGAGAGAGAAAAATTTTAGGTTAGCAATAGTTTTTCTCTCCCCCAGTCATTTTTCAAAATGACAGCCCCCTCGTCATAGGGGGCAATAATCGGTTTTCGCCGTGGATTATTATATATAATTTTTCGGGCAATTCGTCAATCGCCCCTACGCACGAAATAAAAATTTCAGGGCAGGGCGGGGGCTTGCTCCCGCCGCGGGGTTCGATGTGAATTGACAGCGAGGGCAGACAGCGCCCTACCGTGCAAATACAAATTTAAGTTTACAGAAAAAAGACAGGGTGCCGTCCCTTTTTTATTGCAAATTCCGTTATGCTGTGATAAAATTATTCCATAAAATTCAGGTGGGGTGAGTTGTATGAAAACAAAGCAGAATAAAGGTCTTATCTGTTTTTCTGTATTCTTCTACATTGTGTTTCTGTCGCTTATGGCAATAGGCACGGTTTATGACCTGCAAATAGATAAAGAGGTTTTTAATCCTCAAAGCGGATTTGCACATCTTTTGGAAAATTTCGGTCAGTTTGTGTGCTGGGGAATGTGGGGGCCTGCATTGACGGTGATTTTCCTCTGCCGCCGCGATTTGCAGGGAAATCTGACCGTTATCAACAGGATTTTTCCCTTTATAAAGCCCTTTAAGAATACGGAAAGCAAAGCATATAAGGTCCTTGATTTTATCGTAAAAGCGGTGCTTACCGTAGGCTTTTTTGTGCTGACTGTTGTGGGCTGGAAAAAGCTTATACAAAATGTCACAAAAAATGTTCTGTTCGATATGGGCAGGGAAAACCTCAGCGAGGCAGTTTATTTTATTATCAGTGCCGTTGTAGCGGTTATCGGAATACTGGTGTTCAGCCGAATTGATAAGAAAACCTTGAAAAAGCTTGAAACCGTGGCTTTGGCAGGCGTTCTTTTGGGCATTTTCTTTAAAATAGTTGAAGAGTGCAAGCCGATTACAAGCCGTGTACGGTTCCGCGAAATGACTGCTTATTCAAACGGATTTTTGAATGACGAGGGGTTAAGTGAGGGCCGATATTCTCCCTTAACCTCCGAAATGGCAAAAAACGCCGATTTCAGCGCCTATACACCGTGGTACAAAATAGGTGACGATATGGGCAGATACAGCCGGGCGGATTCTTTTCCCAGCGGTCATACAATAAATGCCTGTATGGCGTTTTTATGGTACATATTGTGCAAAGCTTTTGAGAAAACGGAAAAAATTGCGTTGCCCGTATTGGCGTTAGCAAGCGCATATATTGCCGTTATGGGGTATTCGAGAATGGTTGCGGGCGCACATTATCTGACTGATGTGGTCGGCGCCGCAATTATAGGCTACACGCTGTTTTTGATTGTTAATTCCTTATACGATTTCTTTATAAGAAAGGATATAACAGGTGATTGATTATGCCGTATCTTTGCGTACATTTTAAGGAGAAAATCACTCCCGACGGAGAGCAGGTCTATTTTGCAAAAAGCCGTGACGGCTATAATTGGGAGCAGGTAAACGAGGGTAATCCCGTGCTTACAAGCACAATGGGTGAAAAAGGCTGCCGAGATATTGAAATTGTGAGACTGCACACAGGCGGATTTGTAATTCTTGCCACCGATTTGTGTATAGCCCGCCGTATGGATGAAAACTATAATGTGGATTGGAAAGCCATAAATCACGGCGGCAGTAAGAAGCTTTGTATGTGGAAAACCGACGATTTGGTGAATTTCTCCGAGCAAAAGCTTATCTATTTCGGCCGTGATGATTTCGGCTGTCTTTGGGCGCCTGAAATTTTCTTTGATGAGGAAAATGAGGAGTACCTTATCCATTGGGGCTCAACGGTTAAGGAAACCGATTTTGAGCATATGTCCATATATTGCTGTACCACAAAGGATTTTGAAAGCTTTTCAACTCCCAAGCTGTTTTTCGATAAGAAAAATGAAATTCTTGATTCCCACATAACAAAGGTGGGGGATACATATCACCTTTTTTACAAAAATTCAAACAATCCGCCCATGAATATGCACGCAACCTCGAAAAATCTTTACGGTCCGTATGAACACGATGAAAAATTCGAGAGATATATGGACCAAAGAATATATCACCCCGGCTCATATGAAGCCCCCACAACCTTTACCCTTGCTGACGGTAAATGGTGCCTGATGCTGGACTTTTTCGGCTGTGAAAAAGACAAAATGGGATATGTACCCTTTATTTCCCACACAGTGGGCAAGGCGGAATTTACAAAAGCAAAAGAACTCTTTTCTTTCCCCTACGGCTTTAAGCACGGCAAGGTAATCGAAATTACCCCGGAGGAATATGACCGCCTTAAATAAAGACGGAAAACCGCTGATATTTAGGCGGAAAAGGTAAGCCGGTAGGGGTGATTCACGAATCGCCCGCAAAAATTCCACAAAATTCGTAGGGGACGGTGCCCACACCGTCCCCTACAATTAGTTTATAATTTTTTCGCAAAATTTATCGGCACATTCCGTGGCTTTGTGTGTGTCGGAATAATCGCTCACCGCCGTGCTTGCGGCAAACCGTTCCTCACGGCCTGCATATATTTCCAACACACATTTTTCTAAAAGTCGGTTTTCAACATCAATAAGTATTTTAATCTTTTCCCATGATACGGCGTCACCGTTAATAAACCGTGACGCCGATATTTTTTCATAAGGCTCAAAGGGCAGAATATGGTTGCTGTCCGATA
This sequence comes from Candidatus Fimenecus sp., assembly GCA_051881435.1. Lineage (GTDB taxonomy): Bacteria > Bacillota > Clostridia > Oscillospirales > Acutalibacteraceae > Fimenecus. The sequence goes on from JBJEPW010000017.1 coordinate 5,901, forward strand.
CGGTAACGGCTGTGCCCAGCGTGGGGAAAATCAAAAATTGAGGAATAACTCCCGAAAAATAAGCGGGGCTCATCATAAAGGGGATTTTTTCGCTTATGGCATAGTCTTTTATAACGCCTGCTATAATTGCGGCGGCAAAGCCTGTTTCATCGTGAATATCCACCGTTTTTTCGCACATACTGAAAATTGTGTCATAGTGGGTATGAATGCCCAAGGGAGTGGCACTGCTTAAAAGGCGGATAACCCCTGTGCCGCGGGTGTTTTGGTCTCTGAATTTTCCGGCGCAAAAACGGCGCATAAAATTTACCGCTTTGTCATCATTGAGGTGAGGCGATACCTCAGAATGCAGCTTTTCCCTGATAAACGAGGCTCTTTTAAGTGTGTCACAGGCTTTTTTGTATTGTCCGTTTTCTTTTGTACGGCGGAGAATTATTTCCTCTTTCAATGCGGGAGAATAGTTTTTATCACCGCTTATTGATATATATTTTTCCCAAACTCCCGGTATTACGGGCGCAATTCGGTTGTAGCCGCTGTCCGATAAAACATATGTGTCAAGATTTTCAATGTAAACACCGTCGGCGCTGTCGTCATAAAAGGGGTTAAATGCGGTCAGGGAATAGCCGCTTAAATTTTTAATGAGTCTGTCAAAAAATACGGCTCTTTCAAGGTCGTCACCGTCGTTTAATATGTAAACGCGGGAATCGGGCTCACGCTTATAAATAGTGTTGTAGGCACAGCAAAAGCCGCCGCTTGTAAGCTTACAGGAAAAGTATTTTTTTATGTGATTATCAACTGTCAATTATCTCACCTCATTTTATTCTATTCAAATGCTTTAATTCTGTTAATTTATTGACATTTAATGGCTGGTGAGATATAATACAAGCGTAAAAATATATAAGGAGTGTATTCCAATGCCATTAGTAAATGCAAAAGAAATGCTTACAAAAGCAAAAGCAGGTCATTACGCAGTAGGTCAGTTCAATATCAATAACCTTGAATGGACTAAATCAATTCTTCTCACTGCACAAGAGATGAATTCTCCTGTTATTCTCGGTGTATCTGAGGGTGCAGGTAAATATATGTGCGGATACAAAACAGTTGTAGGTATGGTTAAGGGCATGATTGAAGAGCTTAACATTACAGTTCCCGTTGCTCTTCATCTTGACCACGGTTCATACGAAGGCGCAAAGGCTTGCATTGAAGCAGGTTTCAGTTCGGTTATGTTCGACGGTTCTCACTATCCTATTGATGAGAATATCGAAAAGACCAAAGAATTAGTTGCAATTTGTGAGGAAAAAGGTCTTTCAATCGAAGCAGAAGTCGGTTCAATCGGCGGCGAGGAAGACGGCGTTGTAGGTGCAGGCGAATGTGCTGACCCCGACGAGTGCAAAATGATTGCTGACCTCGGTGTTACAATGCTTGCTGCAGGTATCGGTAATATTCACGGTAAATATCCTGCAAACTGGGCAGGCCTTTCCTTTGAAACACTTGCAGCAGTTCAGGAAAAAACAGGCACAATGCCTCTCGTTCTCCACGGCGGTACAGGCATCCCCGCAGATATGATTAAGAAAGCAATTTCTCTCGGCGTTTCAAAAATCAATGTTAACACCGAGTGCCAGCTTGCATTCCAGGAAGCAACAAGAAAGTATATTGAAGCAGGCAAGGACCTTGAAGGCAAGGGCTTTGACCCGAGAAAGCTTTTAGCTCCCGGTGCAGAAGCTATCAAGGCGACGGTTCGTGAGAAGATAGAACTCTTCGGCTCAGCAAACAAAGCGTAAATTTTCCGTTATGCTTCCTCGTCTTCAACTCGCGGTATCTATATACAGCGTCGTTTCGACGAGATTGCCTAACAAAAAATTAAATAGTTTATTTTTCCGCAATACTGCGTGTCTTTCGGCTCGCAGTATTTTTATACAGCTTCGCCTCTGACACATTGTCTTGCGAAAAACTAAATCTATTTTACAGAATTTTGTTTCGACGAAATTGTCCGACGGAAAATTAAATTGAATATTTTTCCGCAATACCGCGTGTCTCTCGGCTCCCCTGAAAGGGGAGCTGTCATTTTCTGCGAAAATGACTGAGGGGTTATTTCGTACGGGCTGGCGACCTCGACAGCCCGCAAAAATGCAGTAAAAATTACGGTTGCAAATTATTGCCCCCTCTGACGAGGGGGCTGTCGTGGCGTTGCCACGACCGGGGGAGAGAAAAACTATTTGTTTTCTGTAAATATTATCTCTCCCTCCGTCTTTTGCTTCGCAAAACCCACCTCCCTCGTCAGAGGGAGGAAAGAAATTTACCGTAGTTTAAGTAAACCTTGTAGGGGACAACCCACATCGTCCCGAAAAAATCACATAAAAACTACTGTAACACAGTAGGACGCTGTTTGCTCACGCCGCTAAAAAGATAAGAGACAGAGAAAAAATCTCTGTCTCTCTGTTTTACACCTGTTGTTGAATCATAACATTTGCAATATGCGCTGCTTGCTTTCTCAAGTATGTATTTTCATATTCGGAGATTTGAGCTAAAACTTGGACTCTCAAATCCTGAGGATTTGCAAGATTTCTAAATCTTTTATTGCCGGACGAAGTTCCGATTATTAGTGTCCCATAACCGAACATTCTGCCGAAAGTGCTTTGATTTATAGCCACAGTGTTTATTTTGCTTAACGGTATATCCACTACATCAAGTCTTATTACTCCCGCTTTGCCGGTAATCTTTTTATTTGTCAGGGTAAACTGCGTGTTTTTGATAATTATAATTGCTATTCCTACTACAATTACGCTGAAAAAAATCAAGGAAAATCCCATTTCTATTTCGTCCGAAGCCAAAAGGATAAAAGAGATTATCAGCGACAATACCCCGAATAATATCGCGGGGAGTATCGCAATTGCGCTGACCTTTCCTTCGGCAACCACTAACTCACCGTTTAAAACGCTCTTTTCCGCATATGACATTTTAATTCCTCCAAACCCATATAAAACATAATAAGTGCATTATAGCACAAAGAATGTGTTTATTCAACATTATTTTTAAGGTAGGGGCGATTCACGAATCGCCCGGGAAATAACCCCTCTGTCACTTCGTGACAATCACCCCTTTCAGGGGAGACGAGAATATGTAGGTTTATTGTAAAATCCAACCTACTTCTTCTCATTTATAAACGCTCGGAACAGGGGCATACAGGCTGAAAAGAATTTTTTGTACGCTTCGCAGTAATCTCTGTCCTCACGGGTGCGCTTACATCCTCCTGCACGGCAAACGGGATAGTATTTGCATTTTTTGCATTTTTCGGGAACAACAAGGCTCTCACGCAAGAACTCAATTGCTTTCGGGCAGTGGGCGAGGGTATCAAAATTCTCATTTTCATCGTCAATATTGCCTAAAAGCCATTCGTCCGTGCAGTAAAAGTCGCAGGGATAAATATTTCCGTTGCCCTCTGCCACAAATTGGTGCATACAATGTCCGCACATTCCGCATTGCTCCGTAGGATTGCCCAAGTAAAGGTGCATAAGGTTATCAAAGTATCTGACGCTTGTATATTGACCTCGCACATAGTCTTTAACATAGTGGTTAAAGCAGTGAATAAGGAAATTCGCATACTGTTCGTTGGTCATATACAGCTCGCTTTCACTTTTGTCCCCGAAAGGACGCAGACAGGGTATGAATTGCAGATAACGAAAGCCTTTACTGCGGAAAAACTTATAAATATCGTCAATATTATCGGCACAGTGGCCTGTCAAAACGGTGAGGATATTGAAATCCACATTAAACCGCTTGAATTTTTCGGCGGCGGTGAGAATTTTATAAAAGGCGTTCTCTCTGTTCTCGTCAACACGGAATTTATTGTTCTTAAAGTCACCGTCAAGGCTTAAACCCACAAGAAAGCCGTTATCGTGGAAAAACTTTGCCCATTCATCGGTTACAAGCGTGCCGTTTGTCTGAATACTCAAATAAATCTGACTGTTAAGGCGGTTTTCTTCTTTGACTTTCTTCACAAAATGCTTAAAGTACGGAAGACCCACAATCAGCGGCTCGCCGCCCTGAAAGGCAAATGCCACGCTTTCACCGTTTGCAAAGCTCAATGCTTTTTTTATTATGTTGTCGGCGGTGTCTTCCGTCATAACTCCGAAAGAGGAGACCTCACGGATTTCGGAAACATTGTGATAAAAGCAATACCTGCACCTTAAATTGCAAAGGCTGGAGGCAGGCTTTATCATTATTGAAAGCGGCGGCATAGTATTTACTCCTTTAAATATACCCCACAGCAAATACTGTGGGGCGATTTTTGTTTTTGGCTTTTATTACTTGTTTTTGTAATATTCTTCGTTGATACCTCTGCGGTTTTCTTTGAGATTTTTCATTATCTCATTCATCTTTTCGTTCATTTCTTCCGCAACGGTGGGATATGTAACGGCACGGTTGTAGTTTTCGCCGATGTCGTCACTTAAAATATGAAGCCAATTCTTACGGTACTTATCGAAGAAAGCGGAGTTATCGTTCTGTATCTTCTGGAAATACTTAAAGGTGATAAACTCGTTATCGGTAAGTACGGGATATTCATAGTCCGCATATTCTTTACGAGAGAGAATGCTATCGGTGGAAACGGTGTACTGAATAGCTTTGAGTTTCTCACGCTTCATATGAAGAATGGGGTGCTCGGGAGTGTGAATAACCTCGTCGTTTGTAAGAAGCGGAAGCATTGAAACACCGTCAATTTCACGGTCAAAGGGAAGATAGTTTTCTTTTCCGCCGTCGCCTGTAATTCCGCAAAGCTCAATAAGAGTGGGGAACATATCAACAAGGGTTGCGCTGTTTTTAATAGTTGTGCCTGCTTTCCAAAGACCGTTGTTATTGCCCCAACGAATCATGCAGGGAACCTTCTGACCGCCCTCGTAGGCAAGATATTTACCGCCGCGAAGCTCGTTTACGGAGCCTTCAAGAGCAGGTCCGTTATCACTTGTAAATATAATAATTGTATCGTCCATTACGCCAAGCTCTTCAAGAGTGTTAAAGAGCTGACCGAGATAATAGTCAACCTCTGTAAGGCAGTCAACATATGTACCCATACCGCTTTCACCGTCAAACTCGTCTCCTGCAAAAACAGGAGCGTGAGGCCACGGAGAAGCATAGTATGCAAAGAAAGGCTCGTCGGAATTTGTAACCTTATCCGTAATCCAATCGGTCATTTCCTTATTTATCCACTCTGTCAGCTTGCTCTGGTCTTTCTTGCCGTCAACAAACATCTCGTCTGTTCCGTGAACGATTTCATACTCGCCGTTCTCCTCGGAAACATGATAGAAGGGAGTCATATCGTTAACATGATGGCTTCCGTAGAAATAATCAAAGCCCTGATTTGTGGGAAGATACTCGCCGTAGTCGCCCAAATGCCACTTACCGAAAGCGCCTGTGTTGTAGCCTGCATTCTGGAATACCTCGGCAATAGTGATTTCATCGCCCAGCATACCGTCGCAGTTAGCGCCCATTTCTATTGAGTTGAAAAGTCTTGTAGCGGCAAAGGGTGAAAGTGTGTCGATAGTGGGATACATAACATTATCGGCATATCCTCTGAAAGGATAACGGCCTGTCATAAGCGAGAAACGGGCAGGTGAGCAAACAGAATAGCTTGAATAGAAATTATCGAAGTTCAAGCCCTCTTCGCCGATTCTGTCCATATTGGGTGTATCGTAAATTGCGCCGTTCAATGA
>JBJEPW010000018.1:0-11600 GCA_051881435.1 Candidatus Fimenecus sp.
GGCCCTTATAGGGCCTGTGCAAACCACTAGTTTACTAGTGGTTATGATTATATAAAAACAGGATGGAATTTGTATTTTTTAAAAATTTTTCCTTGACAATATAAAAGATTAGTATTATATTAAAAACATAGGTTTTAAAACATATGTTTTAGATTAAAAGGAGGTTGTATTTTGCCGCCGAAACAGAAATTTACGAAAGAAGAAATTATTTCCGCCGCTTTAAACCTTGTGCGTAAAGAGGGGGCAGACGCTTTGACCGCCCGTTCTTTGGGCGACGCGCTTCAAAGCTCCGCCCGACCGATTTTCACGGTGTTTGACAGTATGCAAGAAGTGCGTGATGAGGTGGAAAAAGCCGCATATGAAATTTACAATCAGTATATCCGCGAGGGGCTCAAAGAAAAACAGCCCTTTAAAGGCACAGGCAAGGCGTATATCCGTATGGCGCGTGAAGAACCGAATTTGTTTCGATTGCTCTTTATGACCGGTACGCCGCAAGCGCCTGATTTAGACGATTTAATGCAGTATGTGGATAAAATCAGCACAACCGTGACCGATGCGGCAAAGGAAAGCTTTGAGGTTGACCGTGAAACGGCGGAGAAGCTGCACCACCATTTGTGGATTTACAGCCACGGTATCGCCGTTTTGCAGGCAACGGGAGTTTGCAATTTTACCGATGAAGAAACAGACGCCATGCTCACCGAGGTGGGGTTAAGTCTTATAAAGTATATGAAGGAGTGAGCGTTTTGCATATCATAGAAGTTGAAAATTTACAAAAATCTTTCGGTCAGGTGCGCGCCGTGGACGGTATTTCCTTTTTCGTGGAAAAGGGCAGTCTTTTTGCCTTTTTGGGATTAAACGGCGCAGGCAAAAGCACCACAATTTCCATTATGACCTCTACACTTGCCCGTGACGGCGGTAAGGTGACCATAGACGGAATGGATATTGACCGTGACAGCGCAAAAATCAAAAGCGAAATCGGCATTGTGTTTCAGGATTCGGTGCTGGACAGCGTTTTAAGCGGCAGAGATAACCTGAAAACCCGCGCAGGGCTTTACGGCATTTACGGTAAGGACTGTGACGAGCGCATAAAGAGTTTAAGCGATTTGCTTGATTTGCACGAGTTTATCAAACGTCCTGTGGGAAAGCTTTCGGGCGGCCAGCGCAGGCGGCTTGATGTTGCCCGTGCCCTTATTAACGACCCGAAAATTCTCATATTAGACGAGCCTACAACGGGGCTTGACCCACGCTCCCGCAAAACGGTATGGGAGGTTATTGACCGCTATCGCCGTGAAAAGGGGCTGACCGTTTTCCTTACCACACACTATATGGAGGAGGCGGCAGAGGCGGACTATGTGGTTATTCTCGACAGCGGAAAAATCGCCGCCGAGGGTACGCCAAACGATTTGAAAAACCGCTACACAGGGGACTTTATCCGTTTGTATAACGGCGACAAAGCGTCTCTTTCCGCAAAAGGAATTGCGTTTTCCGAGGAAAACGGCTATTTGCAGATTGAAGCGGAAAATACCCGCGGGGCCAAGGAGCTGATTTTGCAAAATCCCGAATTGTTTGACGATTTCGAGATTATAAAGGGCAAAATGGACGATGTATTTTTAGCCGCCACAGGCAAGAAGTTAAAGGGGGAGAACGAATGAAAACGGTACTTTTGCTCACAGGGCGGAATATCCGCATCTATTTTAAGGATAAGGTGACCTTTTTCACCTCGTTGATTACCCCTGTTATTTTGTTGATTTTATATGTAACCTTTTTACGCAGCGTCTATGTGGACTCTCTGCTTGCAGGAATGCCCGAGGGGTTTGAAATACCCGAAAAACTTATAAACGGCTTTACGGGCGGTTGGCTTGTGTCCTCAATTTTAGGTGTGTCTGCCGTAACTGTGGCGTTTTGCTCCAACAATATTATGGCAATGGATAAGGTCAGCAAGCGCATAAACGATTTTTATGTAACGCCCGTGAAACGGGGACAAATGGCGGTTGCCTATTATTTTGCAAACTTTTTTACTACCTTGCTTGTGTGCCTGATTGCATTATGTGTTTCCCTTTTGTTCTTGGGCAAAACAGGCTGGTACTTGACCTTACAGGATATACCGTATATTCTTTTAGATGTTTTGGGCTGTGTATTTTTCGGCACCTCTCTTGCGGCGTTTGTTGAGCAGTTTGTCAGCACACAGGGCGGTATCAGTGCCGTTTCCACCGCTGTTTCTTCCATGTACGGCTTTGTCTGCGGGGCGTATATGCCGATTGCCCAATTTGCAGACGGTATTCAGAAATTTGTAAGTTTTGTGCCCGGCACTTACGGCACGGTGCTGTTGCGCAATCACTTTATGCACGGCGCAATCGCAGAACTTACAAAAGATTTGCCTGTCGAAATGACGGAAGAACTCCGCAAAGCCTTTGACAACACCATTTTCTTTTTCGATAATGAGGTGAGCGTTGCGGCACAGTATGCCGTGCTGTTCGGCTCGTCTGCCGTCATATTGCTTTTATATGTGCTTACAAGCAACATAAGAAAGAAAAAAGGGAATTGAATATCCATAGATAAAATCGGTGAAAAGGGGACGGCCGCCGTCAGCGGATGTCACAAAGTGACAGAGGGGTTTATCCGCTGTGCACGGGCAGTCGCACACTACAAAAACCGCCATTGGTTTCTGCGGTGACAAATAATAAAAGGGACAGGAAAATTCCTGCCCCTTAATTTTATTCGGTTTTTGCGAAATCAAGCGTTGTCAAGATTTATAATAAATCTGAAAGAAACACGGCGGGAAGCGTCCATATGAATGTTTCCGTTTGCGTCTTTAACAGGCTTGCTGTTGGAATATCCCACAGACTCCATATTGGCGGAAAGAACGGTCAGATACTGTGCGTCAACACCGCTCTCGGCAGAAAGACAATAGTTTTTAACATTTTCTGCACGCTCCTTTGAAAGGGGAAGACCGCCCTCGTATGTACTGCCTGAAACAGGCGCTGTGTGTCCCTCAACCATTGTTTTTGAGATGAATCCGTTGTACTTATCGCTGAACACTATTGAGGTATAAATGCCGATAAATTTATTGAGGAATTCTTTGCCCTCGGCAGTTAATTCTGCGGAGTCTCCGCCAAACAGAACGGAGGAATCCATTGCCAGCTCACCTGTTTCTGCATTAACGGTAACAGAGATGCCGGCTTTTTGGAATTCAGCCGCCAAATCGTCAAGAAGGTTGTTTTTCTTTTCAACAATTTCCTTTAACTGGGCTTCGGATAATTTATCAACCTTGCCTGTGTTGTCCTCGGAAATATACTGCTTTAAATCCGTTTGATTGCGATCTGACCAAGTGGCGTTGTAATAATAAGTATTTGTCCCGTCGGTCAGTACAATGCCGTCAGAGGCGCAGTAAAAATAAACAAACTGATATGTTTTTGTTCCTGATTCATATGGAATGGTAAAGGTGAAAAGACCGTCGTCGGATAAATGGCCTGTGGCGTTATAAACGGCGTTTCCGTCTGCATATGAAAAAGTAATATAGCTGTTGTCAACCGTTTCCTTCCCATCGTATCGGAAAGATATTCTGTCGATATTGTCAATTTTGTTTGAATCTTTGGAAACATAATGGTCAGCAGAAAAAAGAGCAATATCTTCACTTGGCCAGAAGTTTCCGTGCATTGTAACGCTCTTACCGTCTTTTGAGAGAGTAAGCTCAGGTCCTTTAAAGCTGAATTCATACTCTAAGGTGTCCCCTGTGAATTCATAAGTGATTTTTTGCGTTTCTTTGTCGCCGCTCCAGGATTTTAAGGGCTTTAGTACAAGACGGTTTCCATCAACGGAATAGGCGCAGACAAGCTCATCCATATAGCCGCTGTCTGTTTTGAATTTCAAACTCATCCATTCATATTCCGTTGCGTTGCAAAGCAAATATCTTAAAGAATTTCGTCCCGCCGTAATATGATAAGGTAAGATTGAAATCCGGTCGGCAAATTCTGTCTTATAGTCCATAAAGCCTACTGTATCCGCAAAGCCTTCTTCTTCGCTTTTGAGAATACGGTATTCGCCGTAAAACATTTTTGGGGAATATGTAAGACTGTCATAAACACTTTGGGGATTAAGAGGATTTGCAGGAGCTTCAAGTTCAACAGAATCCTGGTTTTTCAGCATATATCCGCCCTCAACAGCAGCCTTGTTTTCCCCTTCTTTTTTACTTTCGCCGTCTTTTTTGCAAGCTGCAAAGGAAAAGATTATCGCAACTGCAAGCAGCACGGCAGTGATTTTTTTACACACTTTTATCCACCTCGTTTTATTATTTTAATTATAATTATACAGCAAAATAACGGTAAAACAATACTCTGATAGAGTACACCGGCGGCTTTTCAGCCAAAAATATCATAAAATAATACTCGGTAAAAAGGGGACTGTCCCCTTTTTACCGAGTATATGCTTTAAATTCTTATTTCGATGTGGGTACGAATGCGGCAATACGGCTTGCAAAGTCAACAAAATTCTGTGACTGCAAGATAACCTTGCCCGGTCCCGTAAGTCTTGTCAGGAACAAGCCCTCACCGCCTAAGAATATGTTGCCCAGGCCCTTAACGGTTTCAATTTCATACGCCACGCTGGGTTCAAAGGCAACCACATTGCCCGTATCAACCTTTAAAACCTCGCCGGGGGCAAGCTGTTTTTCAATCATATCGCCGTCAATTTCCAAAAACATCATACCGTTTCCTGCGGCTCTTTGAAGAATAAAGCCCTCTCCGCCGAAAAGCCCTGCGCTGAACCGCTTTGAAAAAGCAACGCTTGTGTTTACCGTCTGCTGTGCGCAAAGGAACGCGCCTTTTTGCAAAATCAGCCCCGCGGGCATCATAGAAAGGTCAACGGGGATAATCGTACCCGGAACGGTTGTGGCAAAAGCAACGGTCTGGTAATCGCTCATGGCTGTGTAATTAACCATAAAAAGCGATTCGCCGCTGAACGCCCTGCCTATGCTTTTCATAAAGCCGCCGCGGGCGTTTGTTTTCATTTCCACATATGCCGTTTGATACGCCATTGCACCCGATTGGGTATAAACAGACTCACCTCTGTGAAGCCCTATTTCCACAACGGGAACAGTTTGACCGATAATTTTATAATCCACAAAAACTCCTCCTTTTTCTTCGGTAATTTCATTGTAAATCAAAGGCAGAGGTATGTCAACAAAAATCCGTATTGTATTGTGAGAAAATGCTTGACACAAAAATATACTGCCATGTATACTGAGATATCAGTTATGCGTAACTTAGCAGAATGCAATGAAAAACTAATAAAACAATAAGCATATAAAGTACAGAAAGACGATTATATAAAATTACAACAAGCAGAGAATGGTATTGAATAATCTGATGTCATGTGAAAAATCAGCAATGCAACCTGTGGTTTACATTTAGAACTTCAATGGCGGTGGTCTTTCAGACATCAAGCAGGTAATATTATCAAGTACAAGTTGTACAGATTGGAGGACGCACTATGACATTAGGCGATAAAATATCAAAACAACGAAAAGAAAACAATTACACGCAGGAGCAGCTTGCTGATATACTCGGCGTATCAAGACAATCAATCAGCAAATGGGAAAGCAATATTACATATCCCGAAACCGATAAATTGGTACGGATGAGCGAGTTATTCGACTGTTCGCTTGATTATCTGCTCAAAGACACAGAGGAAACGGACAGTAAAAATCAGTCAGGTGTGCAAAGCCCGATTTTCAGAATGCGTCTGCGTGAGAGAAAAAGCGAAAAAACAGTATGGGGTATGCCCCTGTGGCATATCGGCAGGAACGCAAGGGGCTTTGTTGCCGTGGGCTTAAATGCCCGCGGAGTGATTGCAGTAGGACTTAAAGCAACAGGAGTTGTTTCCCTCGGTGTGTTATCCATTGGTATGTTATCGCTGGGTATGCTCTCTCTCGGCTTGCTTTCTCTCGGGCTGTTTGCAATAGGGCTTCTGTCCGCAGGCTGTTTTTCTGTCGGCATTTTTGCCACCGGAGCGATCAGCGTAGGTATTATCTCCCTCGGTGCAATCGCAATCGGCGATTTTTCAGTGGGTGCATTATCCGTTGGAAAATATTTTGCCCTTGGTGACAATGCCAAAGCGATGATTGCCATAGGCGACAGTCAGGCTGTCGGCAGTATATTTCAAAAAAGCAGTGAGATGATTTCACAAAATGTTACTGTTAGGACGCTCACTGAACAAGAAATTGCAACAGTCAAGAATTTACTTGATACAATTGTTCCCAACTACCTCTCATGGGCAAAAGAAATAATCAAGTTCTTTTTATAAGGCTTTATGTGCTGTCGAATACTTTTGACACCGTGTTTTCAGCGAAGTAAAACAGGTTTGATAGACAGAAAAAGAAAAAGTGATTATTCTCGGAGTAGGTAGGGAGAACAAATTACTTGCGAAGGAGGAAAATTTATGGAGCTGAACGCACAAATAAAAAAATACCGAACAGAGCTTAATCTGTCCCAAGAGGAATTGGCTGAAAAGGTATATGTGACAAGACAGACGATTTCAAATTGGGAGAACGGAAAGAGCTACCCCGATATTCACAGCCTGTTGCTTCTCAGTTCATTGTTCAATGTATCTCTCGACCAACTAATTAAAGGAGATGTTGAGACAATGAAAGAAATCATCAACGAACAGGAAGTAAAAAAGCTCAATCATTACAGTACAATTTATGCAGTTCATCTTATTGTGCTGATTTTATCGGCTGTCCCTTTGTTTATGTGGCTTGAACTGTATGCGCTTATTCCGTTCGGAATAATTTTTGCTGTTACCATGTTTTGGGCTTTGAAGGTTGAAAAAATCAAAAAAGAAAATGATATACAGACTTACAAGGAGATAGTTGCATTTACGGAAGGAAAGAAATTAGATGAACTCCGCAAAGCAGTGGAAGTTGGAAAGCGTCCGTACCAAAATATATTAAAAGTTATAATCACTGCTGTTGTTACGGCGGCGGTTTGCTTTTTAATCGGGTTTATGATGCACATATTCCTGAATTGAGCGGATTGTTGCAGGCTGTAATAATGAATTGAAATTAAAATCGGCGATTCCACGCATATTCCCCTTTTGAGAGGTGTGTTTTTGCACAAAACAGCATTAAAATAAAGAAGCAAAAACACTTTGGAGGTAAAGTTATGAATCAACTGGCAATCGGCAAATTTATTGCCCGGAGAAGAAAAGAGAAAAATCTAACCCAAGAACAGCTTGCTGAAAAACTGGGCGTATCAAATAAAACCGTATCAAAATGGGAATGTGGAAAATGTATGCCTGACTACGGCATTGTAAAACCCTTGTGTCAGGAGCTTGGTATTACCGTGTCCGAGCTTATGGACGGTGAGGTTAAGGCTGACAGCAGTATTGGGGTGTTTGACGAAGAACAAATACTGAATATGCTTGAACGAATACAGCAGTTGGAAAAACAGAGAATGTCAATTCTCGGTATCCTGCTGATTGTAATGGGAATCGCTTTGCTTGCATTTTCTCAGTTGCTCGGCGGAACGGATTTCAGGGATTTTCTGTCCGGCCTAATGGCAGGAATATCTGTCGGAGAAATGCTCGTTGGCGTATTTATTATCGGTCGTTCCTTCGCAAAGCAATAGAAAATAATGCTTGCTACGCAAAGTAGCAAAAATGTAATCGGTTGTTTCTTGTAAAGTTTCTGCAAAATCGCTATGATAAGTTTGCAAAGTAATACAAGGAGGACTCGAAAATGAGTTTAGGAGAAAAAATCAGAGAACAAAGAAAAAAGGCAGGTCTTTCACAGGAACAGCTTGCAGAAAAGTTAAATGTGTCCAGACAGGCAATTACCAAATGGGAAACGGATAAAGGTATTCCCGATTTTGCCAATCTGATTGCAATCAGCGATGAATTCGGACTGAGCCTGGACGAGCTGATTAAGGGAGATGTTGCCGTAAAAAAGAAAATAATTGCCGATAGCTCCGCCAAGAAATGGCACATATTAGTTATCGTGTACTTATTGGCTATCGTGGCATATATCGCTTATTTTGCTGTCTTCCACAGGATTTTGATGATTGGATTTTTAATTGCAACGCTGTTTATGCTGTTCTTTGAACTGCGGATTTTTATTAAAGAGAGAATATATAAACAAAACAGAAATTGTCACGCAAAGTAACAGCATTGTCATAGATAGTTTATTGCATTTGATGACGTTCGGGATTACATTGGGTTCATCAAAACAATCAAGGAGGTCATCATAATGACATTAGGTAAAAAATTAAAATCTGCCCGAAAACAGGCAGGTCTTTCCCAAGAGCAGTTATCTGAAAAATTGAGTGTTTCCCGTTCTGCGGTTGCAAAATGGGAAACGGATAACGGTATTCCCGATGTAGATAATCTGAAAATTCTTTCCAAATTACTGAATGTGAGCATTGATTATCTGCTCGACGACGGCGAAGCGATTGACGAATTGGTTATGCGTGAACCGTATAACTTGGCGCAATACGGTAAAGGCAGTAAAGGTAAACGGAAAGACCGTGCTGTTCGGGAGAAGTTCCCCGATGCAGAAATCCACACTCTTATCGGTGAACAGAAACTGACAAAGAGCGAAAAAGTAATTGACAATGCGCTCGGCTTTTTAACCGACGCTCCGTTCGGGATTCCCGGACTAATCAACTCGGTAAAAAATACGGATAAACAGTTCTATTTGGTGGAAAAAGACGGCAAACAGTTTTTTGTTACCGTAACGGATGAGTTTATAGAAACCCGTCAGCTTGCAAAGCGAATTAACGGCAAAAAAATCGAAATCGGGAATTGGAAATTCACCAAATGTGCATATGAAGTTAAATAATTGTCAGATATAAGAAGGCCGATAAACAGTGAGGCATATCACATGTTTATCGGCTTTTGCACATTGTGAATAAAGTAGTAATTTTTATAATAAACCCTCCACTATAACACCTGACTTTTGGATTGTGCTATTATGTATGAGAGAGGTGATAATCTATGGCAACATATAAAACTTCCCGGGTTGCGGCAATAATCGGAGTGCATCCGAATACGATACGCCTATATGAAAAGCTGGAACTCATCCCGAAGCCCGAAAGGTTACCAAACGGCTATCGGGTATTTACGGATTTTCACATAGAACAATGCCGTTTGGTACGAATTGCCTTTCAGGTAGAGGTATTGCAAAACGGTCTGCGAAAGAAAATCACGAAAATGATTAAAGCTTCTGCGAATAAGGATTTTGAAACTGCAATTTTGCTAATCAATGAATACATTGAACAAATTAAGCAGGAACGCGTCAATGCTGAGGACTCTATCAGGATTGTAAACCGGATTTTGTCCGGTAGCGAACAGTCACATCTGCAAAATCTGAAACGGAGCGAAGTATCAAAAGCACTTAATATTTCTATGGATACGCTCCGGAATTGGGAAATGAACGGATTACTCACCGTGAAAAGAAAAGAAAACGGGTATCGTGTATATACGGATGATGACATTCGGCGGCTGAAAGTGATTCGCTCTTTGCGGTGTGCAAATTATTCATTAGAAGCGATTTTGCGGCTGTTACAGCAATTGTCTCAAAATCCCAATACGGATATTCGGGCTACGCTGAATACGCCGAAACAATCGGATGATATTATTTCTGTTTGTGACAGGCTGATTGTTTCTTTATCCTCCGCCGAGAAAAACGCATACAAAATACGCGCAATGCTTCAAGATATGAAAAGCAAATTTTAAGAATCGAACCCTACACTTTACCACCAATGATTTCATTGGTGGTATTTTTAGGGTAACGGTAATAATCCGGATTATTACCGTTACCCTATGTGCGAAAACAAAATAAAGGAGGTATTGCTATGCAAACAGCAATAAATGTTGAGCGGTTGTCAAAATCCTACGGCAATCAGCTTGCGATAGACAATATCAGTCTATCGGTAAAACGCGGCACTGTTTTTGGACTGCTCGGCGCAAACGGCGCAGGAAAAAGCACAACCATTGAATGTATTTTAGGGACAAAAACCGCAGATAGCGGTACAGTGACCGTTTTCGGCAGTAATCCAAAAAAAGAGAGGAAAAATCTTTTCCGGAAGATAGGCGTACAATTCCAAGCGTGCGATTATCAGCCGGAAATAAAGGTTTCCGAACTATGCGAGGAAACAGCCTGTCTTTACAAGAATCCGTTAGATTGGAAAAAACTCTGTATCCAATTCGGAATAGGAGATAAGGTGAACAACGCAGTTAAAATGCTTTCCGGCGGAGAAAGGCAACGGCTGTTTATCGTCCTTGCGCTTATTCCCAATCCACAGCTTGTATTTCTTGATGAACTGACAACAGGACTTGACGCAAAAGCCCGCCGGGATGTATGGAAAATCTTATCCGATTTGAAAAGCCGTGGCTTGACTATTTTTCTGACTTCCCATTTTATGGATGAGGTGGAAGCCCTTTGCGATGAGATATGTATTCTTAAACAAGGTAAAATCGTATTTTACGGAACGGTGCAAGAGGCAAAAGAAACAAGCGGCTGTGCAAAATTTGAGGACGCTTATCTTGCTATTTCCGGTGAGGAGGGGGAAGCAGAATGAAATCATTTATAACACTGTTTAAAAACGAATTTAAACTGAATATCCGAAATATGAACATGGTTATTTTCGCTGTGATTATGCCGTTGGTGGTTTTGATAATTCTTGGTTTTATCTACGGAACAAAACCCGCCGCGGACGGTGCGGCTTATACCTTTCTTGAACAATCCTTCGGCGCACTTTGCACGATAAGTATTTGTGCCGGCGGATTGATGGGGTTACCCCTCGTTGTATCGGAATACCGAGAGCGTAAAATATTAAAGCGTTTTCAGGTTACGCCCGTCAGCCCTTTACAACTGCTCGCCGTTGAGTTTTCAATTTATGTATTTTACTGTCTGATTTCTATGCTTACGCTTATTCCTGCGGCAATGCTGATATGGAAGGTTAAAATCAGCGGTTCTTGGTTGGCATTTTTAGGGAGCTGGCTGTTGACAATGGTATCAACGTTAAGTATCGGAATGATGGTGGGCGGAATTGCAAAAAATTCTAAAAGTGCAAGCGTGATTGCCTGTATTCTTTACTTTCCGATGTTGATTTTTTCAGGTGCAACGCTTCCTTTTGAGGTAATGCCGAAAGTTTTGCAAAGAATAGTAAGCGTCTTTCCGATGACGCAGGGTATTCAGCTTATGAAGTCGGCTTTTCTCGGCTTGCCTGCCCAAAATGTGTGGATACCTGTTGCGGTTATGATAGCCGTTACAGTTGTTTGCACAGGGATTGCAGTCAAATTCTTCAAGTGGGAATAAAAAATATGAATATTCGTAAAGGATAAAAAAGAAAGCAGGAAATTTTGTCCTGCTTAGAGTGCCGATAAACTATTTTTTGCCTCCCTCTGACGAGGAAGGTGGCACGGCTTTGCCGTGACGGAGGGAGAGAAAATGCTTTAATAAAGCCTTTTCTGACTACCCCTCAGTCACCTACGGTGACAGCTCCCCTGACAAGGGGAGCCTAAAATAGGTTTTTTCAACAGACTGAGCAGGGCATTTTGATATGCACCCCAAAAGTTGGACACTTTTGGAGGTGCATATTTTTATG
>JBJEPW010000019.1:0-45322 GCA_051881435.1 Candidatus Fimenecus sp.
CGGCTTTTTCTTCTTTACTGCGGCAGCCGCCTCTCCCTGCGGCTGAACTCCGTTACCGGGCACAGCGCTTTCATTGACGGGAGCATTTTCTTTTACTGCGTCCAACGGTTCTCCGCACACGCCGCAAAACTTTACATCTTCGGGGTTATTTGCCCCACATTTCGGACAAAACATCACCATATCCTCCTTTTTAATAAGACAATTTACTGTCTTATTATAGAATACTATATCACAGAGCAAAAGTCAATAAAAAACCCCGCAGTAAACTGCGGGGAGATAAAATCATCAATAACCTATATAATCAAAAACCTGAACAGCGCCAATTAAGGTGAACTGCCAACCATCAGAAGTTTTTACGAAAACGATATCCTCATATTTGAGAGTATCCTCATCATCTTTGCCTTCAACGGTGACATTAAAATCTACTACCTTTATTGCTTTGATGTCTTTTGTTTTGAAATCTATATCGCCTGAATCAGCCCAACCTTCAAGGAGTTCAACATACTCATCGAATTTTTTGCTGTCTTTGTCAATATCTTTTTCTTTTTTGATTTCTACTTTTTTAACCTTAATATTCTTGCCGAATTCATCTTCAAGGTCTTCCAAGACATCTTCTTTTTCATCATCCATTGCTTCAATGAAATCCTCTTTTGTTTCCTTATCGCCGAAGAGATAAACACAATCTGCGAATTTCTTTGCATCGCCTTTTACATACGCTTCAAAGCTATCCTTGATTGTTCCTTTAACTCCGCCGCCTGAAGCAACTGCCGAAATGATAACGATGAGTAAGATTAAAGCCACAACGCCGCCTGCGATAGGAGCAATGAGCTTCGTGGGAACCTTTTTCTTAATATCATTTACTGCGTTTACTGCTGCGTTTGCATTAACGCCGCCTGCAGGAGCCGCAAGTGCTGTTCCGCAATTTCCGCATACGGTTGCGTTATCATCCATCTGTGCTCCGCAATTTGTACAAAACTGTGCCATTTTTATATCTCCTTTTTTATTTTTTGCCGATTTATCGGCAGAACCCGACATTCAGCCGGATAATTGATTATATAATACAATTATTGACAATTTTTGTCAATACTCAAAAAGAATACATATATAAAAGTATGATAAATCGGTATAAACGTTTAATTGTTTTACCTCAAAACGCGTAAGTCCGGAACAGACAGTGCCCTAATACGATAAGATTATTTTTTTAACTTAAAAAGTTTTTTTGCAATACTGTTGTATTTTTTCTTAATACTGCCTTTTGAGAATAACAAAAGACCTTCATCCTCCGCATTTATCAACTTTCCGCCAAACTCTGCCGGCTTCCAATTTTCGTTAAATTTCCAGTTCTTTTTTACTATTTCCACTATTTGACCTGTGCCTTTTAGCTTTACAATGTCGCCTATTTCTATATCTTCTTTTACCGTAACTCTATACTTCTTCGCCATTTCTTCCGAATTGAGCGATTCCCAATGCAACGGTGTTTGAAAATTCACTCCGATTGAAGCCTCGTTTTCGTCTGTTTCCGCACTCTTGCCCTGCGGACAACTATCGAAAATGTTTTTGTCAAAGTAATGTCCGTTTTCACATTTTTCAATACATTGTGAATTAGTTGCCGTGGTATTTGTTAATATAATGCTCCCGTCACAATGAGGACAAGTATTGTATTTATGTTTATCAAAAAAATGTCCGTTCGAGCATCTTGTCAGCAACATAATATCACCCGTTATCAAATAATTCGGCATAAATCAGTAAGCCCTTTTGCCGATTGCACACTGAAAACAACATACAACCGGCAAACAAGGGTGAAACAATTTATTCCATAGCGTTTACAGCTTCATCAAGGCACATTCTGAGGGATTTTGAGCGTGCTTTGCGAACCAGGGACGCATAATCTTTATCTGTTTTGCAATCTGCCGCCTTTGATTGAATACACTTTTTCTTGATATTTGAGCCGTTCAGGTGAATTATGCAATCCAGCACGCGCTCATTTATGGGCTTGTTTTTACGGACCGATATTCCTTTTAATGTAATTTCTATTTCATCTTCAACTTTTACATTATGTACCGTTACAAAGCTTTTGCCCACCGTAGCGGAGTTTTCTATGCCGTTCACCTTTACGGTTGCCGTGTCGAAATCTTCTATATCCTTAAACTCCACGGTGTATTCACGGCATTTGGGGATACAGGCAAGGGCTTTGCCTCCACTTACGGTAAAGGTAAGAGTATCCGCAGTTTCGGATACGGTCATTTTTGAAATTGAATATTCGCCGTTTTTATAATTTCCGCTTTCGCCATCGTCCTCATAGAAATCGAAGGTATTATTACCTCTGTAAACGCAGATTTCAAGATTTTCGGGGCACTGCCAGGAGTTTCCGCCGTCTTCCGACATGGGAATTATTGCCCCCTCACGGGCAAGAACGGGAATTGTATTTATGGGGCTGTTTATTATTACTTTCTGACCGCCCTTGTATATCTTTCCGTCAAAAATATTTGTCCATCTGCCCTCGGGAAGCCACATTTTTGTTGCGGCGGTTTTGGTTTTTTCGTCCAGTTTTGTTGTTACGGGACAAACGAGAAGCTGAGAGCCGAACATATACTCATTTTTGTATTCAAACGCTTCCTTTTCCTGAGGATATGTGTAATACATAGGCTCGCAAAGGGCTCTGCCCTCGTTAAAGGAACGGTAATTCATTGAATAAATATACGGAATAAGCTTATGGCGCAGGCGCAAAAACTGCGTTGAGAGAGTTTCCGCCTCCCAACTGAAATTCCAAGGCTCTTTGCCCAAAAACTCCCAATTCGTTGAGTGAAGTCTCATAATGGGAGAAAATACGCCGAATTGAAGCCAGCGTATATAAAGCTCGTCATCGTGCTCACCCATATGGTGTCCGCCTATATCATGACTCCACCATGTATATCCGCAGTTTGCCGCGTTGGCGGTGAAATAGGGCTGGAAATTTAAAACGCTCCAATTTATTGCCGTATCGCCCGAAAAACCGAGTGGATAACGGTGGGAGCCTATACCTGCATAGCGGGAGAGAATCATGGGGCGGCGCTTTTCTCTATCCGTATCAAGATAATGATAATGGTTTAACAGCCACAGTGGGTCAAGACCTGCTTTTTTGCTTTTTGTGCCCTGTTGCCAGTCAATCCACCAAAAATCAACACCCTGATTTTCATAAGGATGGTGCAGAATATCGAAATACGCATTGATGAAGTCCTTATCGGTCAGGTCAAACTCCACCGTTTGCTCCGTTTTTTCATCAATGCCCATAGCCTCTGCCATATCGCCGTACATATCCTCAAAGCTTCGTACACCGTCGGCAGGGTGAAGGTTGAGAGTAACCTTTAATCCCATATCGTGAAGCTTATTTAAAAATCCCTTATAATCGGGGAACAAATCGGTATTCCAGCTATACCCTGTCCAACCGGCTCCCCACATAGAACCTTTTTTATTGGGCATTCCGAACTTGCCCTTAATATCAACCCAATGCCAGTCCATATCAACAGTGGCTATTGTAAGAGGAATATCGCGGCGGAAAAACTCCTCCATCAAATCCTCATATTCCTTTTGAGTGTACGCCCTGTAACGGCTCCACCAGTTGCCGAGAACATAACGGGGAATAAGCGGCGGTTTGCCCGTGATTTTATAAAAATCGTTTATCCAGCCCACATAATCCTTTCCGAAAGCAAAGACATAAATATCCTTTGTCCCTTTTTCTCTTTGGCAAAGCATACCGTCGTCCTTTAAAAGCAAGGTTTGGCTGTCGTCATAAACGCTTACTCCGTCAAGGCTTATTATTCCGTCGTCCAGTTCCTTGGGTCCGAAAGTCTGGTCAAGAGTTCTGGTTGTTCCTTTGAGGTTGTTTGAGGGGCTGTATGCAACGCTTTTACCGTCAATCACAGCATATTTGAAATTACCTGTGTGGCAGTTTATCTGAAATTCCGCAGCATTTGTACGGACGGTCAAGACATCGGCATTTTCCGCCGATGTAAAATCCACCTTGCCGAAATTACGGTACCACACGGTCTGGGAGGGTAAATCCGTAAATTTACCGTCGGTGGAAAACTCAACGCGGATCATACGCTCGGTAAGCACAGATACACGCACATTACCTGCTTTAATAATGTTTTCTTCAAATGCACCGCCGTCTGTTGCGGCAAGCAACTGTTTGTTTAATTCTGTCATTTCAATCACCTTTCTATATTTCATCGTATGCAAGAGCTTTTGAAATAACACGGAGTTCCGATGCATTATGGGAAAGCGTTACATCACAATTTTCCAATTCAGCGCAGTATTCGGCATTATATGCGGAACATTCAAGTTTTCCGTTTACATAAAGCTTCAATAAGCCGTTGGGCTCACAGACTGCGGTGAGGCGGTCGCCGTTTTTGATTTCGGTTTCTCCCCTGCTCACCTTTTCTCCGAAGCGGATTGTACCCGCGCTCTCGCTTATACTGATATTGATAATTTCGCCTATATTCAGCACATTGCCGTCCGACGCATTATCCACAGTACAATCGACCGTAAAATCTCTGCCGCAGGGGATTTTGCCGTCTGCACAGATGAAATCGGGATAGTATTTTCCGCTGAAATTAACGGTTGTGCTGTTGCCGAAAGCGTTTTTGACGGTTAAATCAACATTTACGGTGTCAACATCACCGCCAAAGGTGATTTTAAGTGTGCTGTAATCCTCCAAAAGCTCTGTTTTTGATATTTCGGCATCGGAAGAAATAGCTTTTTCGTCAAAATATATTCTGTCATCAAAGAACAGCAAAAGTTCATTTGCAGAATTAAATCTTCCGTATATAAGCGAGGGAAGATGCTCCTCTTCCAATGAGAATTTCATAATAACCGCACCGAGAGGGGGAAGTTTAACGGTTATACTGTCACCGTATGAATAACGCTTGCTTTCAACTTCCTCGGAATACGGATAAATAAACGCGCGGCGCATATTATCCATTCCCTCAAAGGTTCCGAGAGTTTTATCAAGAGTTAAAACATATTCCTGCGGGTATTTTGCGGGATTACGCAAGGAAACAATTCCCGCCTTTTGCGTCCATGAGGAATAGCCGTAAACCTGACTTTCGGCAGGAGTGCCGCCTATGTAGCGTGATGTTTTGAGAATGTGATACTCTTTACGGATAAAACGGAGAGCGTCCGCATTTATACGCCATTTGGCATCGTTGAAAAGGTTATAGGAATAATAAAGCTCCCAAAACGCCGTACCTCTTGTTGCCATCATCAGCATATACGTACGGTATTCTTCGTCTGTTAAAGATATTTTTGCGGTATTGCCGTAAATCGGGTCGTGGTTATATATAAACTCATGAGGGAACTGATAATCACGCCTTACGCTGAAATCGTAATAACGGTCGTCACGGTATGAAAGGACCTTATCAAAATCGCGGGAGCTTAATTTCTCGCCGCCTTTGCCTTTTTCAAGGAAACCGATGTCGTTACTGTTCTGAATCCAGAAACTATCCGCCCACTGTAAGAACCAGGGGCTTGCATTGCAATAGCTTGTCTGATTTATCCACAAATCCTTGCCTGCGCTTTCACGGTGCAATCTTATCTTGCGGAAAACATCTATCCAATTTTCCCACATTTCCGTGTATTGATACATATCGTTAAAGCCGCCTGTCATATGGCCGTGCTTTTTCGAGGGGCAGGCTTTGAGAAGAAAACCGTCCAGCTTCCAATAATTTATATCGAACTTATCCATACTGTCTATGAAATAGTCAGTAACATTTTTAATATATGCGGTTGATGAAACGCAAACATCAAGCGCCGCGCGGTTAAAGCCGCCCGTACCTGCCTGTTCCATTCGTTTGCCGAATCCCGGTGTATCCTTATTGTATCCGCCTCGCGGTCCAAGCCACAAGCCGAAATTTGATGAAAACTTTTTGGCAAGTGACGACGCGGGATAAAGCTCATTGGGGAATTTTTCGTTAAAGCTCCAAAAAGTGTTATGATAATCCACAAATCCGTCGTCCACAACATAAGAGTCCAGCGGCGGTACAAGGGTTTTATCAAGGTTCTTTTCAATCTCCATAAAGGATTTTGAAATGTTTTCGTCGGTTATATCAAGCATATGGTCATACCACGAATTGTACTGAAAACGTGGCTTGACATCTCTTGCAATATCGCGGATATATGTTAAGAAATCCTCACGGACTACCTCCTGCTCCAAATCTCTTGCCGCGCCTGCCACGGTATTCCATGTTTTGAAGGTGTGTCCGCAATTAAGATTGAGCATATCAAAGCGTTTGCCGCTGAAATAACGGATATATGCTGTACTGTCTTTTATTTTGTTTTCGGCAAGGGGAAATTCCGAGCCGAAAAACATACCGTTAATATAAAATGGCTGACCGAGAGCGCTGTGGTATTTGCTTAAATACGCTTTGTCAATATCGCCTATTGTCCATTGCTGTTCAGGGTTTTCAAAGCAAATGTGCTCACAGTCTATGTAATCCAAGGTAATCAAGTGCTGCTGTTCGGGCGGGACCATCATTTCAATGTTTTTGCGCATATAATGACAGTTATCCTCAATTTCCACGTTCATAATAAAGGTTATTTTTGCCCCGTTATATGAATAAGGTTCAAAAACGAACTCCACTCTGCGCTTAAACACATTTACTTTATCAAGGATAAGGTCATTTGACGATACAAAATCAGTATCGTATCCGAACAGTTTTTTACGCCTGAAGCCTACGAAAAACTCCGCCGAAAAAGCCTTAAAAGTTAATGCTTTTCCGCCATCAATTCTTTTATTTACTATTTTAGTGGTTACAAGCTTATTATTCTCCGTTGAAAACTGTCTTTCAATATAATCATTGCCGATTGTTGCAGTTGTGTTTTCAAAATATGCATATGCCCCTGCCATATTTATACCTCCCCTTCAAATAACACCTTTTCGACCGCCAGCGCCGCATCCTCAACTATTTTTACGCACGGTCTCTTTTTATAATACTCCGCCGTTCTCTGCTCCGGTGTACTGCTGTGTTCGGGTTTTGAAAGCCCGAGCAGTTCCTTACAAACGATTGAAGGATTTGTCTTTTTAAACTCCTCTGCAATTTCCTGAACCTTTGCATAAACGCCCGCTTTATCAAGGTCGGGGTATTTGAGCCCCACAAGCATTGCGCTTCCGCTTACAGCCCCGCAGACCTCTCTCATTCTGCCAACGCCGCCGCCCAAGCCTGCCGATATTTGCAAAGCTGTTTCCTCGCTCAATCCGAAATCAGGCGCAAATGCCGCAAACACTGCCTGTGAACAGTTCTTTCCCTCTTGAAAAAGTTTTACCGCTCTCTCTGAATACTGTGACAAAATAATCTCCCCAATCAATTATACTTGTGATAATTTTAACACAAATTCCCATTACTTTCAATAGCTTTACAGGCATATAAAAAACAGGTTATAATCAAAAACCGACTATAACCTGTTTCATTTACTCGGGATATGTGCGCTCTTCCTTCATTTGGTCAAGCTGCGGAATAATAAACTCTTTTGTAAGCTCGAAAGCCGCAAGACTTTCAGCATAATTGTACCCCACATTGCCTGACATTTTTCCCGTAGCTTTTCTTATAGTTCCGTCACTGTCGCTGATTTCAAAAACGGACTTCAACTCGTTTTTGTTCTTAATCAATTGACCGTTGGCATCTTTCTTTCCTGAAAATTCCAAAACCGTTGCGCCCGGGTTCTGCGCCTGAGTTCTGATAAGTGCCACAAGATTCGACTTATCAACGCCATATTGATTTGCCACAATACAAATATATCTGTTATTGGGATTTTCGGAATAGTATGTTACAACATCACTGTTCTGAACATTCTCGAGTGCCGAAAGCGTGGTGGTGGGCTGAGCCGTGGAACTTGGTTTAGTAGTATTCTCCGCGATTTGAGTACTGCTGTTCACAGAACTCGGCTCACTGCTGACAGTATCATCGGAACGGGAAGCGTTATCTGTTTCAGATACGGAAACAGTCGCTTCCGTAAGCGGCTGAATATAATCGGGATCGCTCTTTTTACAGCCTGATAAACCTAAAAGAATAAATACCGCACATAGTAAAAAACATATTTTTTTCATAATTAAAGGAGAATATAACAAAAGGGTGTATAAACACCCTTTCGTTAAATAAGTAGCTCAAAAATCAACCAAAAAGGCCTGTGATCTTCTCAAGAATAGCGTTGAAATCAAAGCCCTCGAGCAAACCCTTGATTGTTTCAATAAGTCCTGTAAGCATCTCCACGGTTTTCACCTCCTAAGTTATTCCGTTTATACAAATGTAGCATTAAAATCGAATATAGTCAACACATTTTAAAAAAAATGTTTAACAAAAAACAAAATATAAATTTGGTAACTAACACCAATTCCGTGAAGCAACCGTGAAAAAAGGAATAAAAAATCCCTGTTCCGTACCGAAACAGGGAATTTTACGGTTAATCTGGAATTATTTAAGAGTAACCTTTGCGCCAACTTCTTCAAGCTTAGCCTTTGCAGCCTCAGCGTCTTCCTTAGAAGCAGCCTCTTTGAGTACCTTGGGAGCGCCGTCAACGATTGCCTTTGCCTCAGCAAGACCGAGACCTGTGATCTCACGAACTGCCTTGATAACCTTGATCTTCTCTGCGCCTACCTCTGTAAGCTCAACATCAAACTCTGTCTTCTCCTCAGCTGCTGCTGCGCCGCCCTCTACGGGTGCTGCTACTGCAACTGCTGCTGCGGCTGAAACGCCGAATTCCTCTTCAACTGCGTGTACGAGCTCTGAAAGCTCAAGAACTGTAAGAGCTTTAAGCTCTTCAATCATAGCTGTTACTTTCTCTGATGCCATGATATTTACCTCCAATATTTTTTAAAGTTTATTTTTTAATAATTATTCTGCAGCGGGTGCTGCCTCGCCCTCTTTGTCAACGATAGCCTGAACGGCACGCGCAAAAGAAGCGATAGGTGCGTTGAACGCATTGAGTACAGTAGCAAGCAATACTTCTCTTGACGGAAGCTTTGCAAGACTTGTAATCTTTTCAATGCTGATTACCTCATCATCAAGATAACCTGACTTGATTGAAAAGCTGTTGCTCTTTTCAGCATACTTATTAAGTATTCTTGCGGCGGCAACATAATCATCCTTACTGGTTGCGATAGCGGTTGTTCCTTCAAGAACACTGCTCATATCAGCAAGAGATGTACCCTCGATAGCGCGGCCCAAAAGAGTGTTCTTAACAACGGTGTATTCAACACCTGCTTCACGAAGCTCTTTACGAAGCTTTGTATCATCCTCAACGCTGATGCCCTTGTAATCAACAACAACACCGGCGATGGAAGCATCAAGTCTTTCTTTAAGGTCAGCTACCTGCTGTTTCTTTAACTCTAAAACCTTCTCACTTGGCAAACGAATTCACCTCCTGTACCAATTAAATGTCGCTTGCAAGGAGAAAAATGCCCTTTCTGACAAAGACAGAAAGGGCATTGAAACATTTTAAATAAATGCTTATGTCCTCGGTAGGCGGTTAAAACCTTTATGCAATAAAGCACCTACTGTCTTTGGCAAGCTTAATTATACTAACATACCAAAAAGGTATTGTCAAGTATTTTATTCGGCAGCAGTTGCTACTGCTGTAAATTTGTTGGCGTTGATTTTAACACCGGGGCCCATTGTTGTTGCAACTGCGCAGGACTTAATGTACTGTCCCTTTGTTGCGGCGGGCTTTGCCTTAACGATTGCCTCCATAAGAGTGTCAAGGTTTTCTTTGAGCTTTTCAGCACCGAAGGATACCTTGCCGATGGGGCAGTGAATGATGTTTGTCTTATCAAGACGGTACTCGATTTTACCTGCCTTAGCCTCTGTAACAGCCTTTGCTACATCGGGAGTAACTGTACCTGCCTTGGGGCTGGGCATAAGTCCGCGGGGGCCGAGAACCTTACCGAGACGGCCTACAAGACCCATCATATCGGGGCTTGCGATACAAACATCGAAATCCATGAAGCCTTCCTGAACCTTAGCAACAAGGTCTTCTGCACCGACAAACTCTGCGCCGGCAGCAGTTGCCGCGTCAGCCTTATCGCCTTTTGCGAAAACTGCAACTCTTACCTTTTTACCTGTACCGTTGGGAAGAACAACAGCGCCTCTGACCTGCTGGTCAGCATGACGGGAGTCAACGCCCAAACGAACGTGAAGCTCAACTGTTTCGTCAAATTTTGCGGTTGCGCCCTTAACTGCAAGTTCAAGAGCCTCCGCTGTATCATAAAGTTTTGTTCTGTCGATAAGCTTTGCGCTCTCAACATATTTCTTTCCGTGTTTCATAATCTATTTACCTCCAAAAAAGTGGTTAATCGGATCTGATTTTTCCTCCCACAAAGGAGATCAGTCAACTACCGTAACGCCCATGCTGCGAGCTGTGCCTGCAATCATGCTCATTGCGGTTTCGATTGTAGCAGCGTTAAGGTCGGGCATTTTCTGCTCGGCAATCTTTCTAACCTGCTCTTTTGTGATTGTAGCTACCTTTGTTTTGTTGGGAACACCCGAACCACTCTCTATTCCGCATGCCTTCTTAATGAGAACTGCTGCGGGGGGAGTTTTTGTTACGAATGTAAATGTACGGTCTGCATAAACCGTGATAACAACGGGGATGATAAGTCCCATATCGTTCTTTGTGCGCTCATTGAATTCTTTTGTGAACGCCATAATGTTAACACCGTGCTGACCCAGTGCAGGTCCTACGGGCGGTGCCGGTGTTGCTTTACCGGCGGGAATCTGAAGCTTAATAAAGCCTACTACTTTTTGAGCCATTTTTAGCACCTCCAAAATTCGTGGTATGGCGGAACGGGAAGCTCTTGCCGTTCCTCCCACGACGCCTTACATAAATAAAGCGTCATAAAAAGCGTATTTTACGCTGATTACCAAATTAAAATTATTCCTCAACCTTTTCTACCTGGTCGAGCTCAAGGTCAACAGGTGTTTCCCTGCCGAGCATTGAGATTACCACGCATACGGAATTATTGTCAGCGTCCAGCTCACGGACTACGCCGATTACGCCTTCAAACGCGCCGTCAATAATCGTAACCATATCGCCGACCTCATAGTCGATTTTAACGACCTTCTTTTCAACGCCCATTGCATAAACCTCAGCGTCTGTGAGGGGCACGGGTTTGCTTTCGGGGCCGACAA
Organism: Candidatus Fimenecus sp.; assembly: GCA_051881435.1. Classification (GTDB taxonomy): domain Bacteria; phylum Bacillota; class Clostridia; order Oscillospirales; family Acutalibacteraceae; genus Fimenecus. Next base: position 11,157 of record JBJEPW010000019.1, read on the forward strand.
AGCCGGTTACGCCGCGTGTATTACGGATTACATACCATGTATCATCCGTCATTTCAAGGTCGCCTGTATCTTCGTTTTCAAACACTGCAACCTTAACCATTACATAACCCGGGAAAATTTTGCGCTCAACTTCCCTTTTCTGGTCGTCCTTTATCTCGGTAACGATTTCCGTAGGAACCTTTACCTCAAGGATAAGATCATGCATTTTTCGGTTTTCAACAACTTTTTCAATGTTTGTTGCAACCTTATTTTCATATCCTGAATAAGTATGCACTACATACCATTTGGAGATTTCTGCCATAAATTATCTCCTCCGATTATTTCAAGAAAAACATGCTGATCATCTGAGCTGTTGCTTCTGCTGCCTGCTTTGCATCCTGACTGTTGCTCAATGCAATAAGCTGTTTGATAATAAACGCAAGCCCCTGGTCTATTCCGAAAATTACAAGACCGACTATTGCAACAACCACCAAAACTACAAGTGAGTTATTAAGAACCGTTTTTCCCGTAGGCCATGTGATTTTTTTGCACTCGCCTTTGAAATCCTTGAAAAATCTTTTAATGCTTTTGCCCATTCTCTTAAAGATGTTCTCTTTATTCTTTTTAGGAGCATCGGCAGACTTTTTGCTTGATTTTTCCTTCTTTACTTCGGCAGTGGTCTTTTCTTTGCTTTCAGACATCTCACATACCTCCGGTTACTTTGTTTCCCTGTGGAGAGTGTGTTTCTTGCAGAATCTGCAATACTTATTCATCTCCAGTCTGTCAGGAGTGTTCTTCTTGTTTTTCTTTGTGTTGTAATTGCGCTGTTTGCACTCTGTGCAAGCTAATGTGATTTTTACTCTCATTTTTCGGCACCTCCGTTAATGTGTTACCTGAAAAATCGGCAGGTAACTTCTGTATAGCCTACCTCAATAAAAATGGGCACAAAAAAAGAACCCTCTTTTTCGAGGTATTGACATTCTACCACAAGCATTATAACTTGTCAAGAATTATTTGCACATATTTTTTGGGCAAAATTGACCATTTATATTATTTGTATTATTATATAATCATAATTATAAACAAAATTGAAATTATTTCAATATGTTTATTGACTGTTTATGCTTTTTATGCTAAAATTCATAGGAAATCTGACAGGAGTGAAAACCATGAGCTTATCTTCATACTTTGCCTTTTCAAAGAAAATACAAAGCATAAGTTTTAAAGCCGTTTTCATTTTCTCTTTAATTGCCGCGGTTGGCGGTACGGTACATTTTTTATTTTGATTTTTTCAGCGACGGAATTTCCGCCGCTGTTTTTTTGAATAATTGCTGTTTTTATATTGAACGGCAGTTGAAAATGAGGTATAATAATCAGTTGATATAAAGAAAGGCACGGTGGAAGCTTTGAAGGCGTATTTAATGCTTGAAGACGGCTCTGTTTACTGCGGACAGGCTGCGGGAAATTTTAAAGAAACGGCATGTGAGATTGTTTTTAATACATCTATGACCGGATATGTGGAAATTCTTACCGACCCGTCATATGCAGGTCAGGGAATCGTTATGACATACCCCATGATAGGCAATTACGGAGTGAGCGAAAAGGATTTTGAAAGCGGAAGGCTTCAACCCTGCGCTTTTCTTGTTCACGAGCTGTGCGACACGCCGTCAAATTTCAGAAATGAAATGACGCTTAATGAGCTTTTGATAAAATACGGTATTCCCTGCGTTACGGGGCTTGACACGCGCTCCATTGTTAAAAAGCTCCGTGAAAGCGGCACAATGAGAGGAATAATAACCGACGATATTTCAGATAAAGACTCCCTTATGAATAAAATCAAAGCATTCCGTCAGGAAAAGCTGGTGGAATCGGTTACGGTTGATAAGCCCACGGTTCTCTCAACGGGCGACGGTGCAAAAATTGCGCTTATGGATTTCGGAACGAAAAGAAATATCGGTGACAGTCTTGTTAAAAGAGGCTGTTCGGTTATTCAGTACCCCTCTTTCACAACAGCCGAGGAAATAATCAAAGCTTCACCCGACGGAATTATGCTTTCCAACGGACCGGGCGACCCCTCGGACTGTGTAAGCATTATAAAAGAAATCAAAAAGCTTTATGACTACGGTATTCCCACCTTTGCAATCTGCCTTGGGCATCAGCTCATGGCTCTTGCAAACGGCGGTGAAACAGAGCGTATGAAATACGGTCACAGAGGTGCAAACCACCCCGTAAAATTTATAAATGACGACAGAACATATCTCTCCTCACAAAACCACGGTTATATGGTTAACGGCAAGGGACTTCCGTCAAACGCGGAAATTAACTGTATAAATGTTAACGACTCCACGGTTGAGGGTATTGTTTATCACGGAAAGCCCGTATTTACGGTACAGTTCCACCCCGAGGCAAACTCGGGTCCGAGAGATACCTCGTTTTTGTTTGACAGATTTTTAAAGATGGTTAAGGAGGGCCGCTACGATGATTGATAAATCCATAAAAAAAGTTCTCGTTATAGGCTCGGGCCCCATTATCATAGGTCAGGCCGCGGAATTTGACTATGCAGGTACGCAGGCGTGCCGTTCGCTGAAAGAAGAAGGCGTTGAGGTTGTGCTTGTTAACTCCAACCCCGCCACCATTATGACTGACGGCGATATTGCCGACAAGGTATATATTGAACCTTTGACTATTCCCACACTTACCGAAATAATCAAAAAAGAAAAGCCCGATTCAATACTCCCCACTCTGGGAGGTCAGACAGGTCTTAACCTTGCCATGGAGCTTGAAGAAATAGGCGTTCTTAAAGAAAACGGAGTCCGTCTTATCGGCATAAATGCAGACGCTATCAAAAAGGCGGAGGACAGACAAAGCTTTAAGGATACAATGGAAAAAATCGGCGAGCCCTGCATTGACTCACTTGTGGTTGAGACGGTTGAGGACGCAGTTGAGTTTTCAAACAAAATCGGATATCCCGTTATAGTTCGTCCTGCTTACACTCTTGGCGGTACAGGCGGCGGCATTGCCGACAACGAAGAAGAGCTTCGCGAGATAGCTTCAAACGGCATCCGTCTTTCACGCGTTAATCAGGTTCTTATTGAAAAATGTATTGCAGGCTGGAAAGAAATTGAATACGAGGTAATGCGCGACTCAAAGGGCAACTGCATTACCGTTTGTAATATGGAAAACCTTGACCCCGTTGGCGTTCATACGGGCGACTCAATAGTTGTTGCACCGTCACAGACTCTTATGGACAAGGAATATCAGATGCTTCGTTCCGCGGCACTCAACATTATTACGGAGTTAGGTATTCAGGGCGGCTGTAATGTTCAGTTTGCGCTCCACCCCGACTCATTCCAATACGCTGTTATTGAGGTTAACCCGAGAGTTTCCCGCTCCTCGGCTCTTGCATCAAAGGCTACGGGCTATCCCATAGCAAGGGTTGCGGCGAAAATTGCTCTTGGATTGGGACTTGACGAAATTCCCAACGCAGTTACAGGCAAAACCTTTGCCTCCTTTGAGCCTGCTCTGGACTACTGTGTTGTTAAAATTCCCAAATGGCCCTTTGATAAATTTGTTACCGCAAAGAAAACTCTCGGTACGCAAATGAAGGCCACAGGCGAGGTTATGGCGATTGCCCGCTCCTTTGAGGCGGCGCTTCACAAGGCGCTTCATTCCTTGGAGGAAAACCGCGAAAGCCTTTTGCTTGACGATTTTCTCAATCTCGGCTGTGATGAGCTTCGTCCCCTTCTTCACAACATTGACAATCAGCGTCTTTATGTTGTTGCGGCGTCCATTTATAACGGAATTTCCCTTAAAGAAATCCACGATATAACAAAAATTGATATGTGGTTCCTTGACAAGATTAAGGTAATCACGGATATGGAAAAAACGCTTAAAAGCGGTAAATTCGACCCCGATACGGTACTTGAAGCAAAGCGGCTCGGTTTTACAGACTCCGTAATTGCAAAAAATGTGGGAACTACTAAATCCGCAGTTAAAAATATGAGAGAGCTTTGGGGAATTAAACCGTCTTTCTCGGTTGTTGACACCTGCGCCGCTGAATTTGCCGCGCAAACACCGTATTTTTATTCGGATTACGGCGTTGAAAACGAGGTTAATCCCGTCACGGACAAAAAGAAGATTATGGTGTTGGGTTCAGGTCCTATCAGAATCGGTCAGGGTATTGAATTTGACTACTGCTCCGTTCACTCTGTCTGGGCGCTGAAAAAAGCGGGCTGTGAAGCGATTATCGTAAACAACAACCCCGAAACCGTTTCCACCGACTTTGATATTTCGGATAAGCTTTATTTTGAGCCTTTGACGCCCGAATATGTTACAAGTATTGTTGAGCTTGAAAAGCCCGACGGTGCTATTGTTCAGTTCGGCGGTCAGACTGCGATTAAGCTTACGAAAACGCTGAATGATTTAGGCATAAAAATCCTCGGTACGGACGCAGACCATGTTGACGCCGCTGAGGACAGAGAGCGTTTCGATGAAATTCTTGAATTCTGCGATATTGCTCGTCCGAAAGGACAGACTGTTTTCACGGCGCAGGAGGCCATTGCGGCTGCTCACAGCTTAGGCTATCCCGTACTCGTTCGCCCCAGCTATGTTCTGGGCGGTCAGGGTATGCAGATTGCTTCAAGCGACGAGGATATTCTCGAATTTATGGATATTATCACGAGAACTATCCCCGACCTTTCCGAGCACCCTGTGCTTGTTGATAAGTATCTTATGGGTCAGGAGGTTGAGGTTGACGCCATATGCGACGGCAGAGATATTCTTATTCCCGGAATTATGGAGCATATTGACCGTGCCGGTATTCACTCAGGCGACTCAATTTCGGTTTACCCTGCCGTTACACTTTCACCGAAAGTTCAGAAAACCATTGTGGACTATACAAAGCGTCTTGCCTCTGCATTGCATGTTATCGGTATGATGAACATACAGTTTATTGTACTCCGTGAGACGGTATATATTATTGAGGTTAATCCCCGCTCATCGAGAACGGTTCCTTACATCAGTAAGGTTACGGGTATTCCCGCTATTGCCCTTGCCACGAGAGCGATGCTGGGTGAAAAAATCAAGGATATGGGCTACGGCACAGGACTTTATGAAAACAGCGGTTATTATGCAATAAAACTGCCTGTATTCTCCTTTGAAAAGATTATCGGTGCCGACACCTCATTAGGTCCCGAAATGAAGTCCACAGGCGAGGTTCTCGGTATTTCCAAGGACTACAACGAGGCTCTTCTCAAAGCCTTTGAGGGCGGCGGAGTTTCGTTGCCCAAAAATGCAAAGATAATTGTAACAGTCCGCGACAAGGACAAAAAAGAGGTTTCCGAAATGCTTAAAGAATTTAAGGATTCCGATTTTGAATTCTATGCAACGCCCGGAACTCAAAAAGCTTTGAGTGAAGCGGGAATCCCCTGCAAAACGGTAAATCCCCTTACGGGAGCACACCCGAACATTATGGATATGCTCCACGAGGGTCAGGTTTCCCTCATCATAAACACGCCCACCCACGGCAGACTTTCCGACCGTGACGGCTTCAAGCTTCGCCGCATTGCAGTTGAATCGGGCACCTCCTGCCTTACCTCCCTGGACGCGGCATTAAGCATAATGCGAAGCACATTTATTGTTCCCGACGGCAACATAAGCCTTACGGATATTGCTTCTCTTAAAATTCAGAAATAAGGTGTAACCTTGGCAAACATTATTGATTATGCGCTTTTAAACGCTAACAAAGATTTTGACACTGTCCCCTTTTCAAAAATTGACGGGCTTATTCTGGCACAGCTTTCGTATATGCGCTATGACGGTATAGTTCCCGATGTGAAAAGCAGAACAAAGGGAGTTTTGTTTTCCGATATAGTTGAGAGCGACGGATACAACAGAATGTTTCCCCTTGAACGCACGGCAGAAAGGAACAAAATGCTGCTTAACGCCGTTGCGTACAGCAAGCGGTACGGCAAAATACGCGTAAACTATTATGAGAATATTTTTGATTCTTCAAAAGACGCACAGTTTTGCGCCGTAACCTTCATTTTGGAAAACGGCGACGCATATATCGCTTTCAGAGGCACCGATTCCACCATAACAGGCTGGAAAGAAAACTTCAATATGCTTTATATGTCCCCTGTTGCTTCCCAGACATTATGTGTTCCCTATGTTGAGAAGGTTGCCCGCAAAACAAAGGGAAATTTAACTCTTTTAGGGCACTCAAAAGGCGGAAATCTTGCAATTTACGCGGCTGTTATGTGCAATGATACGGTAAGGGACAGAATTATTGAAATTCAAAGCTTTGATAATCCCGGTTTTACCGAGGAATTTATCAATTCTGAAAAATACCTTGAAACGGAAAGCAGAATTTCAAAGCTTGTGCCCGAAGAATCAATGATCGGTATGCTTCTTAATAACCGCGGCAGATACAGAGTGGTTAAAAGCGACGGTGTGGGATTTTATCAGCACGACCCCTTTATGTGGAAAATTGAAAACAACGATTTTATTAACGCAGAGGGCGTTGTGACAAAGGCGAGAATTATTGACGGCACCTTTAACGAATGGGTTTTCGGCTTTTCCCCGGAACAGCGGGAAATGTTTATCGAAGGTCTTTTCAATGTGATTGAGGCGACCAACGCTCAAAATGCCGCAACCTTTGCTCAATGGAGCGAAAATCTGAAAGGAAACACTACACTAATCCTCGATGCTATCAAGGGCCTTAATCCCGAAACCCGTTCCCTTATGTTAAAGGTTTTGGGCAATCTTTTCGTTTCCGCAAAGGACACGGTTGCAACAACGCAAAAGAGGATTATAAAGCGCAAAATCAAAAGTATTCCCCTGCTCTCCACGGCAAACGAGCAATAAGGCAAATCTGCCTTAAAGCTTTTTATATATACAAAATGTCAGTTCGAAACCATCCTGACAAAAAACAAAACTACGGAGTGATAAAAATGAACAAAAAGAAGACGGTTTTCATCGTCCAGTCGGCAGTTATTGCCGCAATTTATGCCGCGCTCACATACGCCGCGGCTCTTGCAGGCCTTGCTTACGGAAACATTCAGTTCAGGTTTTCGGAAGCGCTCACAATCCTTGCAAGCTTAACACCCGCCGCCATACCGGGTCTTACAATAGGCTGTTTTTTGGGCAACATTACAAGCCCCTACGGTATAGTAGATATTATATGCGGAACACTGGCAACTCTCCTTGCGGCTGTTTGCTCGTATTACACAAGAAAAATTACGGTTAAGGGTATGCCTCTTATTTCGGCGATTTTCCCGGTAATTGCGAACGCCATAATCGTAGGACTTGAAATTTCATTTTTTATGCCGGAGGGCTTTAAGTTTTCGGCATTCCTGATTGCCGCGGCAGAGGTGGGAGCCGGCGAGCTTGTTATGTGCTACGGATTGGGTATTCCCCTTTTTGCGGCTCTCAAAAAAACGGGAGCAGACAAATTTTTTAAGTAAAATTTCACCGCCTGAATTTTGATTTCAGGCGGTTGTTTTATTGAAAAAAGTATGATATTATAAAGCCGTGAGGTGGTTTTATGGCAAAAATAATAATTGCAGACGACGAACAGCTTATACGCCGTCTTGTATGCGATTTTTTGAAAAAAAGCGGTCATACTCCCCTTGAAGCCGAAAACGGCGCGGAGGCTTTAACGCTTTTCAAACAAAATCCCGATGTATCTTTGCTTATTCTTGATATTATGATGCCTGAAATCGACGGTTGGGAGGTCACACGGGAAGTACGAAAAATTTCAAATGTTCCCGTTCTTTTGCTCTCCGCCAGAAGTCAGGAATTCGACCAGCTCGCGGGTTTTGAAGCGGGTGCGGACGATTATGTTACAAAACCGTTCAGTCCTGCTCTTTTAATGAAAAGGGTTGATGTGCTTTTAAAGCGCAGTCAATCAGTTATTGCAAATAACGATAAAAGCGGCATTGACGGTCTTGTTATCGACAACGACGCCCACGAGGTATTCGTTGACGGTAACGAAGTAAGCCTTACCGCAAAGGAATTTAAAATACTTGTGAAACTGATGGACAACATAGGCAGAGTTTACAGCCGAGAGCAGCTTCTTGACGATATTTGGGGCTTTGATTATTTCGGCGACACAAGAACCGTTGATTCCCATGTTGCAAGGCTCCGCACGAAGCTGGGCGCGTGGGGTAACGAGCATTTGAAGACTGTTTACGGAGTGGGATATAAAATCCAGGAAAGTGACGCCAATGAGTAAGAAAAAAGGACTCAGCATCCGTTTTAAAATGTTCTTTGAAGTTTCTGCCATTCTTCTTGCCGCAGTTATTCTCATACTTTTTATCAACACAAGATACTTAAACGATATTTATCTTTTCAACAAAAAGAAAGATATGATGAGTTCTGCCGAATACATAAATACACTCGATATAAAATCGGGCATTTATTTCGGCTCTGTTACAAGCCTTGAAGCGGAAAAGAATATCTCCGTTGATATTTATGACAGCGACGGCACTCCCCTTTATCTCAGTTCCGAAAACATTTCGGCAAACGGCGGAAGCGCGCGGATAATTGAAACCGAAACGCAAAAGGACGGTTCGGTTATTGAAATTCACGAGATTGACGGCAAGCAATATATTCTGCTGAAAAAGAACCTCTCTTTCGGCGGCGAGCTTGAAATATACGCTAATAAAAGCGATATTGACACCAACGCCGATATTGCCCTGACCTTCACCTGGGGTTCGGTTCTGCTCATTTTCTTTGCTTCTCTTATTTTTATCTTTTTCTACACGCGCAGGTTTACAAAACCCCTCATTAAAATGAGTGAAATCACCGAAAAAATGTCCAATATGGACTTTTCGGAGAAGTGCGATGTTAAGAGCCGTGATGAAATCGGGCGGCTTTCGGACAGTATTAACAACCTTTCCGTTTCTCTTGATACAACGCTTAACGATTTGAATGAAAAGAACAAGCAATTAAGCGATGATATTGAGAAAAAACAAACCCTTGAACAGCTCCGCAAGGAATTTATTTCAAGCATTTCCCATGAGCTTAAAACGCCCATTGCAATTATCAAGGGTTATGCCGAGGGCGCGCAGATGATGCTTGACGGTGATGACAGTGAGGGTGCGGCTGAATACTGTGAGATAATTACAAAAGAAAGCGATAAAATGAACGCTCTCGTTTATGAGCTTTTGGAGTTATCAAGGTATGAATTGGGCGACAGCCGCCTTGAAATTGAAAAATTTGAATTAAAGCCCTTTATTGAGGATTATACCGACGCAGAGAAAATAGTTTTTGAGGAAAAGGGAATACGCTTTTCTTCAGAAATCCCCGAACACGCATTGTGCGAGGGCGATACGGTTAAGCTTTCAATGGTGCTTAATAACTATGTTTCAAACGCCGTTGCCCATGCAAGCGGCGAGAAAGTAATTAAAATAACCTGCCGTGATATGGCTGATAAGTACAGAATAACCGTATTTAACAGCGGCGAGCACATAAAAGACGAGGATATTGAAAAGATTTGGAAATCCTTTTACCGTGCGGACAAATCCCATTCACGAAAAGAAGGCAGGTTCGGGCTTGGGCTTTCAATTGTCAGCGCCATACAAAATCTCCACGGTATGGAATACGGCGTTAAAAATGCGGAAAACGGCGTTGAATTTTGGTTCGATATTAAAAAAGTACAATGAAAAAACAGAGCAGACTTTAAGAAAAGTCTGCTCTTACTTTATACTTATACTTTTTATTTCTTTTTCTTGCCGAAAAACGATTTTTTCTCGTTATCGATTCCGTCTGCGGCACCGAATTCAATGGCAAGCTGATTTATAAGCTCGCGCTGTTTTTCCGTAAGCTTTTTCGGCACATCAACAATAATGCGTACAAGCTGGTCGCCCTTGCCTATGCCGCTTCTGCTTTGAATACCCCTGCCGCGAAGCTTGAAAACATCACCCGGCTGTGTGCCTGCGGGAATTGAGTATTCAACCTTGCCGTCCAGCGTTGGAACCTGAATTTTACAGCCCAATGCAACCTGCATAAAGGTTAAATGCACATCGCACCATACATTATATCCGTCACGCTCAAAAATCGGGTGAGGACGGACATTTACAACAATATTAAGGTCGCCTGCGGGTCCGCCGTTAACGCCTTTGTTGCCCTGACCGCGTACAGTTATAATCTGACGGTCGTCAACACCTGCGGGAATATTGATATCAAGCTTTGAGGGCTTGCGTACTCTGCCTGCGCCGTTGCACTTTTTACAAGGCTTTTCAATAACAGTTCCTCTGCCGCCGCACTTTGAGCATGGCTTGCTTGACTGAATAACACCGAAAGGCGTTCTCTGCTGAACCGTTACCTGACCTCTGCCGTTACATTCGGGACAGGTTTTAGGTGAGGTTCCGCTTTCACAGCCGTTGCCGTGGCACTCCTCGCACACCTCAATACGCATTGTATCAATGGTGCGTTTACAGCCCTTTGCCGCCTCCTCAAAGGAGATTGTGATGCTTGACTGCGTATCGCTTCCCCGCTGAGGTGCGTTGGGATTTGCCCTGCTACCGCCGAAGCCGCCGAAGCCGTTTCCGAATATTGAGCCGAAAATATCGCCCAAATCGAAATCCATTCCGCCGAAGCCTGCGCCGCCGTATCCACCCTGACCTGCGCCGTAATTAGGGTCAACGCCTGCATGGCCGAATTGGTCATAGCGCGCCTTTTTCGTACTGTCGGAGAGAACCTCGTAAGCCTCGTTTGCCTCTTTGAATTTTTCCTCCGCTTCCTTATTGCCGGGGTTTAAATCGGGGTGATATTTTTTAGCGGCTTTGCGGTACGCTTTTTTTATTTCGTCCTCGGAAGCCGATTTATCGATACCGAGCACTTCATAATAATCTCTTTTTTCTGCCATAAGTAATACTCCGAAAGCGGGTTAGGACAGAGTTTTCGCTCTGTCCTGCCCGTTATTTTTATCAGTTGGCGTTATTATCGTCAACATCCTTGAAATCGGCGTCATAATAACCGTCGCCGCCGGGTGCCGCGCCGTCTGCTCCGGGAGCCTGACCGCCCTGCGCTTGTGCCTGAGCCTGAGCCGCCTTATAAAGCTCCTCTGAAACCTTATAGAACTGCTGTGTAAGCTCCTCCTGCTTTGATTTGATTGCCTCAATATCCTCGCCTTTGAGTGCTTCTTTCAAAGCGTCAATCTTTGTTTGAAGCTCTGTTTTGTCTGTTTCGGAGAACTTATCACCCTCGTCGGCAAGAATTTTTTCGCACTGATATACCATTTGATCAGCGGCGTTTCTTGTGTCAACCGCTTCCTTGCGCTTCTTATCCTCTTCGGCAAACTGCTCTGCTTCTTTTACAGCCTTTTCAACATCTTCCTTGGACATATTTGTTGAAGATGTGATTGAGATTGACTGCTCTTTGCCTGTACCCAAATCCTTTGCGGATACATGAACGATGCCGTTTGCGTCAATATCAAAGGTTACCTCAATCTGCGGTGTACCTCTGCGTGCGGGAAGGATTCCGTCAAGGTGGAATACACCCAGAGTTTTGTTATCCCTTGCAAATTCTCTTTCGCCTTGAAGAACATGAACCTCAACGGAGGTCTGATTATCAGCGGCAGTTGAGAAAATCTGGCTCTTCTTTGTGGGGATTGTTGTGTTTCTGTCAATAATCTTTGTATTTACGCCGCCCATTGTTTCAATACCGAGTGACAAGGGAGTAACATCAAGAAGCACCATTCCCTCGACCTCGCCGCCGAGAACGCCGCCCTGAATAGCCGCGCCAACTGCTACGCACTCATCGGGGTTAATGCCCTTGAAGGGCTCTTTGCCTGTAAATTTCTTAACTGCCTCCTGAACTGCGGGGATTCTTGAAGAACCGCCTACCATAAGGATTTTATCAAGCTGTGAGGGCTGAAGTCCTGAATCGGAGAGAGCCTGACGAACCGGTCCCATTGTTGCCTCAACAAGGTCTGCTGTCATCTCGTTAAACTTTGCTCTTGTAAGAGTTGTTTCAAGGTGCTTGGGACCTGTTGCGTCCGCAGTAATGAAGGGAAGACTAATCTGTGAGGTTGTAACGCCTGAAAGCTCGATTTTTGCCTTTTCTGCGGCTTCTTTAAGTCTCTGCATTGCCATTTTATCGGAACGAAGGTCGATACCCTGCTCCTTTTTAAACTCATCTGCGAGCCAATCAATAATTCTCTGGTCGAAATCGTCGCCGCCCAAACGGTTATTACCTGCTGTTGCAAGAACCTCCTGAACGCCGTCGCCCATTTCGATTATTGACACATCAAAGGTACCGCCGCCAAGGTCATAAACCATAACCTTTTGGTCCTCTTCCTTATCAATACCGTAAGCCAAAGCCGCCGCTGTGGGCTCGTTGATAATTCTCTTAACATCAAGACCTGCGATTTTACCTGCGTCCTTTGTAGCCTGACGCTGTGAGTCGGTGAAATATGCGGGAACGGTGATAACAGCCTCTGTAACCTTACCGCCAAGATATGCCTCTGCGTCCGCTTTAAGCTTTTGAAGAATCATTGCGGAGATTTCCTGGGGAGTATAGCCCTTGCCGTCAATATCTACCTTATAATCGCTTCCCATGTGTCTTTTGATTGAAGATACGGTCTTTTCGGGGTTTGTGATTGCCTGTCTTTTAGCAACCTGACCTACCATTCTTTCACCTGTTTTTGAAAATGCAACAACAGACGGTGTTGTTCTTGCGCCCTCTGCGTTAGCGATAACAACGGGCTCGCCGCCCTCGATTACTGCTACGCATGAATTTGTTGTACCTAAGTCGATACCAATTACCTTTGCCATAATTTATTCCTCCTAAATGTATGCTTGTTATAATATATTATTGACTGATTTCTCAGTTAATTTACTACCTTTACTACTGCGGGGCGGATTATTCTGTCGCCCATCTTATAGCCTGTTGAAAAAACCTCGGCAACGCTGTTTTCGGGGAGATCATCGTCCTCATCGTGCATTACGGCGCTGTGAATATTGGGGTCAAACTCGTCGCCTTTTTCGCCGAAGGGCTCAACGCCGATCTTTTTAAGAGTTTCGCCGAACTGATTGAAAATCATTTCGATACCCTTTTTATATGACTCCAAATCCGTTGATTCTGCCGCCATTGCGCGCATAAAGTTATCATATACGGGGAGAAATTCGCTTACCGTTGAGGCTTTACTGTCACCGTACGCCTGCTCCTTTTCTTTCTGCGAGCGCTTACGGAAATTATCGTATTCAGCCATTACGCGCAAAAGCTGGTCTTTTTTCTCGTTAAGCTCTGCTGTAAGCTTTTCGGTTTCACTCATTCCCGTTGTTTCGGTCTGTTCCTTTTCTTCGGTTTTCTCTTCTGTTTCTTCAACAGTCTTTTTTTCCTTATCTTTTGCCATGTCAATCCTCCAAGGTGTCGGACATTATGTTGCCGACGATTTCTGTTAAATATTTAAGGCTGGGAATAAGCCTTGCGTAATCAATTCTTGTGGGACCTATTATACCCAATGTTCCGCTTTCTTTTCCGCTTACGGAATAGTTTGAAAATATTACGCTGGACTCCTGCAACTCTCTGAACAGGTTTTCTTTACCTATAAGCACGCTGGCGTCGCCCTGCGACTTATGATTTGAAAAGAGATTTGTAAGCGGGTCCGAACGGCGTAAAAATTCAAGCAATTCATATGCGTTGGGATAATCGGAATAATTAAGCAAATTTGACTGCCCCTCCAAAAGAAGCTGAGTTTGCTCCGTTAACTGTGCCAAATCGGAAAGCGTTACAAGAAGGGGTGAAATCGCAAGGGATTTACTTCCTAAGGATAAGGCCAGCGTTTGAATAAGCGCCATACTCACCTCGGACGCGGATTTGCCGATAAAGTGCTGTGAAACAATATTATAAAAGGTTTCAATAAGCTCCATATTCAGCTCGCTGTCCGTACGGCAAACACGGCTTTTCAAAATTCCGGAGGACGAAAGCATAACCATCATCACGGTGCGAGTGCCGAGAGGGACTAATTCAACTCTGCGGATAACCGCGTTATCGTCGCAAGGGGTAGTTGAAACAACTGCGCAATTCGTTATTTCCGCAAGCACCTGCCCCGCCTGCTCCAAAATCTGCTGCGGCTCACCGCCCGCTGTACTGAGCCTTGCCTCAATAAGCCTTTTTTCGTTTAAGGGAAGCTCGTAACGGTTCATAAGGCGGTCAACATAATAGCGGTAACCGGACTGCGAGGGAATTCTGCCTGCCGAGGTGTGAGGCTGTTCAAGAAGCCCTAATCGGGAAAGCTCTGCCATTTCGTTGCGGATTGTTGCGCTTGAAACGGGAATGTTCAAAAATTCAAGCAGTGTTTTTGAACCAACAGGCTCGCCCGTTGCAATATAATGCTCAATTACTGCCGCAAGAATTTTTTCTTTTCTTTCACTCAGCTGCATTTCATCGCCCCCTTTTTGTCCGTATTAGCACTCTCGTATTTAGAGTGCTAACTCTATTAATAAATATACATTCATTCTCAAAAAATGTCAAGGAAATATTTGTAAACAATTTGTTAAGAACTTATACTTTTGCTCTTTCAGCGTTTCATTTTAATAATGACAACAATGAAATTTCATATACAAATATATTCTTATGTAACCCTTAGGAGTGATTGACCGGCCGTCAAATCACATCAATCCACGCGGCGGGGGCAAGCCCCCGCCCTACCTTATGTGGCTTCGGTATTAGATTTTAATATTGACAAACTCAAAAAATGAGTATAGAATATATACATATTTATAAAGCGTTGAGAAAGAACGACGGACAGTTAAAAGCTTGCAGAGAGATTTCGGTCGGTGTAAGAAATCAGTTTTTTCGTCCCGAGACCGCTTTCGAGCGTCGGCGAAAACATATTATTATGATTAAGCCGTACCGTAAGACTGCGTTAAAGTCAAACGAGCGGCAAGGCTTTTGCTTTGCAATACGGGTGGAACCGTGGAATGTTATTTACAGCATTTCATCCCTTTTTTCGGGATGAAGTGCTTTTTCTTTTTGAAAGGAGTTAAAACAATGGTTAAAGTAACGCTTAAAGACAATGTAATTAAGGAGTATGAAAGCGGCACAACCGTTGCAGAGATTGCAAAATCCATAGGTATGGGGCTTTATAAATCAGCCTGCGGCGGCAGAATTGACGGTAAATACTGCGATTTGCGCACGCCCGTCACAGCCGACTGCGCTCTTGAAATCGTCACCTTTGACGACCTTGACGGTAAAAAGACATTCTGGCACACAGCCTCTCACATTATGGCGCAGGCTGTTAAACGCCTCTATCCAAATGTTAAGCTGGCAATAGGTCCTGCTGTTGACAGCGGTTTTTACTATGATTTTGACAGCGAAATTTCTTTCACTCCCGAAATTCTCGAAAAAATCGAAGGGGAAATGAAAAAAATAGTGAAAGAGGATTTACCTCTTGAAAAATTTGAACTTTCTCCCGATGAAGCTCTCAAAATGATGGAAGAAAAGGGCGAAATCTACAAGGTTGAGCTGATAAATGAGCACGCAGGAAAGGGCGAGCCAATTTCGTTCTACAAGCAGGGCGAATTTACGGAGCTTTGCGCGGGTCCTCACCTTATGAGCACAGGCGCGGTTAAGGCGTTTAAGCTTACCTCCTGCACAGGCGCATATTGGAGAGGTAATGAGAAAAACAAGATGCTTCAAAGAATTTATGCTGTTGCTTTCCCGAAAGCCGCTGAGCTTGAAGCGCACCTGGAACAGCTTGAAGAAGCCAAAAAGCGTGACCACAACAAATTAGGCCGTGACCTTGAACTTTTCACAACAAGTGAGCTTATCGGCCAAGGACTCCCAATATTGCTCCCCAAGGGCGCAAGAATTATCCAGACTTTACAGCGCTGGATAGAGGACGAAGAGCAAAAGCGCGGCTGGTTGCTTACAAAAACTCCTTATATGGCAAAGAGCGACCTTTACAAGGTTTCGGGACATTGGGACCATTATCTTGACGGTATGTTTGTTTTGGGCGACCCCGAAAAGGAAAAAGACGGCGAAGAAGTTTTTGCTTTGCGTCCAATGACCTGCCCGTTCCAATATCAGGCATATCTGAACCGTCCCCGTTCATATAGGGATTTACCCCTTCGCTACAATGAAACATCAACGCTTTTCCGCAACGAGGCGTCAGGCGAGATGCACGGTCTTATACGTGTACGTCAGTTCACAATTTCAGAGGGTCACTTAATGTGCACTCCCGAACAGCTTGAAGATGAATTCAGAGGTTGTCTTGAACTGGCCATTTATACGCTTAAAACGCTGGGACTTTACGAGGATGTTTCTTACCGCTTCTCGCAATGGGACCCCAACGACAGAGATAAGTACATCGGTACTCCCGAGCAATGGGATGAAGCTCAGTCAACCATGAAAACCATTCTCGACGATTTAGGGTTGAATTATAAAATAGGCATAGGTGAGGCCGCATTCTACGGTCCCAAGCTTGACATTCAGATTAAAAACGTTTTCGGCAAGGAAGATACCCTCATTACAATTCAGGTTGACCAGCTTCTTGCGGAAAAATTCGGTATGGAATACACGGATAAAGATGGCACAAAGAAAAATCCCTATATCATTCACCGTACCTCAATCGGTTGCTACGAGCGCACTCTCGCTCTTCTTATCGAAAAATATGCAGGTGCATTCCCCTTGTGGCTTGCTCCCGAGCAGGTAAGAATTCTGCCCATTGCTGACAGACATCATGACAGAGCTTACGAAATCAAGAAACAGCTTGAAAATGCAGGACTGCGCGTCACCGTTGATGACAGGAGCGAAAAGACGGGATACAAAATCCGCGAAGCAAGACTTCAAAAGCTCCCCTACTGGCTTGTTATCGGCGACAAAGAGGTTGAAAACGGAACTGTTTCCGTAAGCCGCCGCGGCGAGGGTGACATCGGTACAATGGATATTGACGCGCTCCTTCAACGCTTAAACAACGAAATTGCAACGAAAGCGAGAGATTGATATGGCAAAAGCACCGCTGACGGTAACCGTCATAACAGATACGCATTATTACGCGAAATCCACAGGCATTGAGGGCGCAGCATACGATGCGGCAAACACAAAAAGCCAGATGCTTTTAAAGTATTCCGCAGAGCTTTTGGACGCCGCGTTCCGTCAGATTAAAGCTGACACACGCACCGATATTGTGCTCCTTTCCGGCGACACAACAAGCAACGGCGAATACGATTCACACCGTGAATTTATTGAGATGCTCCGCGACCTTAAAGCGGCGGGAAAGCGTGTATATGTTATCACCGCCACCCACGATTATCAGGACGACGGGCAGACAAATTCCTATGTTGGTGACGAAAAGGTAAAAATCCCCGCGGCAAAGCGCGAGGAGCTATACGAAATGTACCGTGAATTCGGTCCCGACGAGGCGATTTCCGTACACAGACAAAGTATGTCATATGTGGTGCAGTTGCAGGAGGGCTACCGCCTGTTTGCCATAAACGATGACAGCAATTCGGCAGGAAAAAGCGGAATTTCCGACGACTGTTACGCTTGGCTTTGCGAGCAGGTTGAGGACGCAAAGAAAAACAATCAGTTTATGCTGATGATGACACATCACCCGCTGATTGCACCCTCACCCATATATGCGCTTATCGGCAAAAATGATATGCACGGAGATTTTGATATCCGCCGCAAGCAGTATGCCGATTTGGGACTGCAATTCATATTGACCGGGCACACGCATATTCATCACATCGACAAAATGGAAAGCGACATAGGCAACACCCTTTATACGATTGCCACCTCTGCAACCGTTGGCTATCCTGCCCCAATCCGCACCGTTGTTGTAGATGAAGCGGCAGGCATTGTTTCCACCACTACCGATTTTATCACCGAAAAGGTAGATTTTGATTTAGAGGGCAGCTCCTTGCAGGATTACCTGAAAAATCAGCTTGTGGGTATGGTGCGCGATATGGTGAAGGCCGCAGGCGGCGACACTCACAAATTTGCCGATATGGCAACGGCAATGAGCATTAAAAAGAAGCTTATTTACAAAATAGGCTGGCTTATAAAGCCCTTTGCCAAACGCCTCAACAGCCTTAAAATCGGCACAGTCGCCAAATGGACAAAAAAAGAAACAGGCTTAAAGCCCGAAGATTACGCGGATATTAAGGATAAATCCGTTGTGGATTTCATTGTGGATATTGTCACAAATCTTTATGCAGGCGAAAATCTTTACAACCCCGAAGACGCGGAATATAAAATCACAATGGGGCTTTTGAGTATTTTCGATTCAGTATTCTCGGCACTCCACATTTCGGTGAAAAAGCTTTTGAAAGTGTCCGATTCACTGTGTGATTTTGTCGAGCCGCTTTTACATAACAGCGGTATTCCGTCTTATGACGCAGTATTGCCGATTATGCCTCACTACACAGCAGATAATCCTGCACCGAAGCACGAGGAAGAGGCAAAGCCGGCGCGCAAAAAGAGCAAGAAAGGCGTGCCCATAGTAATAATTTCACTTCTTCTTGCAATCATTCTGCTTCCCATTATTCTGTTAACGCTCCTCATAGGCTACATTACAAACAGAATAAGATACAGAGAATACTTGAAATAATATAATAAAGTTTTGTTTTTCAGGGCACATCTTCAAAGTATGTGCCCTTTTTCCTTTGTGCAAATAATGGATTTTTTACAGCTTTTTTCTACTTATATCACAAAAAGCAAGCGGTAAAATACAATTTTTAACTAATTTTTCCTCTTTTCCTTGATTTTTTAACAATTTTGATATATAATACTTTATATATTGAGGGGTTATGCGCTTTCGGCACCTGTTTTTTGGAGGTTTTTATTTTGAGCGGAGATTTACATTGTCACACAAGATTATCCGACGGTTCATTGGGCATTGAGGATCTTATAGTTTTTGCAAAGAAAAAAGGTCTTGAAACCATTGCAATAACTGACCACGACTGCCTTGCCGGTCCTGTTCGCGGAAAGGTTATCGGCGCCCGTCACGGTATTCAGGTTATACCCGGTGTTGAGCTTTCCTCGACATTTGAAAAGTACAATAAAAATCTTCATATACTTTGCTATTTGCCCGAGTCCCCCGATATGCTTGAAGGGCTTTGCAAAAGAAATTCTCTTGCAAGAAAAAAAGCATCTCATTTTATGATGCTTCAAACAGCTAAGCGCTATCCCATAACTACAGAATTTATTATTAAATGCGCAACCGGCTCTACCAATCTTTACAAAAAGCACATTATGCAGGCGCTTATTGAATGCGGATATGCAAATTCTTTCAACGGAGATTTGTATAAAGAACTCTTTACTCCCGAAAGTGAAAACAATATTCTTGTTGTTCCCAAATATGACAGCGTTCAGAATGTTATTGACGAGATACACACCGCAGGAGGAATTGCAGTTCTTGCACATCCCGCGGCTTCCGGCTGCATAGATTTTATTAACGAAATTATTGAAATGGGCATTGACGGTATTGAGGTATTCCACCCCTCCGCCGATGAATCACAGCAGGCTCAACTCAAAAAAATTGCAACTGCCAACAAGCTTTTGATGACCGGCGGCAGTGATTTCCACGGTATGTATAATCAATATAATGTTTCATTAGGAGATTACAACACACCCGATGACTGTTTGCACGCTCTTTTAGGCTATAAATCAAAGCAGAAAAGGCTTCAAAAGAAGCTTGCACAGCAAGCAGAAAGCGAATAAATAAAGTTTTTTTCACAAAATACAATTAAGGAGGAAGACAGATGCTTTTTGACGACAGCGATGTTAAAATTTTCAACGACGGCAAAAATAACGGTGACTCCTTTGACGAAGTCTCAATAATTGCTGAAATGACAAAGCACAGAAGCAACGGAAATATTGACAAAGCAAAAAAACTTGGCAAGCACCTTGCTGAAATTTTTGTTGACGAGCCCCATCTGCTTTCCGATTTGGAAAACGAGGTTGGTCCGCTTCGCCATGACGACGGCTTTATGTATCAGGTTAAGGTTTTGCTTGTTTTCACTGCGGAATACTGCATAAATCATTATCTGCCCTCCCCCCTGCTTTCTAATACCGCTGTTAACGCAATGTATGATACAGTCAAGAAAAAGGCTTTTGAGTTTTATGACAGGCTTGACGATGCGGCGGAATACAGTTTTTATTATCTCGCTGTCAGAAAAGGTGTTGATATTGCCGCTAATATCGGAGTTTCCTTTGCAATGCTCTGCGGCAATGATAAAAGCAGAGAAACTGCAAAGCTGGGAACAAAAATTTTTGAGGTTTCACAGCACGAAATAGAGCAAATCATTGATACTTTTGATTTTTCGAAATAAACATTGGCATAAAAATACACCCGAAAAACATGATTTTTTCGGGTGTATTTTTTATACAACTTTTACTTTCTTGACTTTTGTTTTATTCTTTCTCTTTATCACAATAATTAAGACACAAACTGCGATAAATATCAATAACGCTATACCAATAATAATATAGAGTATATACGAATAATCTACGATCTCACCTGTACTGTTTGCTTTAGCTTTGTATATCAAATCATAGTTTCCGTCACCGTCTTCATCGACTTTTAAAACTGTGGATTTGCTATTATTGGCAACAGTATCAACAACCGTTCTCCTTGTAATATCTATACTTTTGAATTTACGCATATCACTATACTTGCCGTTCTCATCCATGAATCCTATTGTATAATTCATCTTTCCGCGGTCAGTTCCCTCTATCTTGACATTATAGTTAACACCATCTTTCAATCGTAAGACTTTTACTCTGTTATCAACATCTTCATTAGTTTCCAGTTCTTCTTCATTTTCTTCAAAAGACAAAACTCCAAAATTCGTGCGTGTATTCAAATCTTTTTCGGAGGAAGAGAGTATTTCTCCATTGTATTCAACAGTAACATCTACAGGACATGCGATTCGGATATATATGTACTTCTGCCCATTTATCTGACTTGCAATATCATCAAAGAAGAATACCAAATCGTCAGCATTATCAACTTCAAAATGGCAACCTTCGGTAGCTATTTTTTCCATAAGTGCCTGTTGATATGTTTTATCGTATGAATCGCTGAAAAATCCAAGTGTATAAATTATGATTCCTTCGTCTTTTATGCTATCCGCAAAAGCGGTTAATTCATCACCAAGTTTACCTTCATTGGGATTGCCGTCACTCATCAATACTATTATTTTCTTCTTTGCACTACTCTCCCTCAGCATTGACTGTGCTTCAATGAGTCCCGCTTCCATATTGGTTCCGCCGCCTGAATTTATTGCCCCAACAACATTTGTGAGATATCCTTCGTTCATACAGAAATTTGAAACGCGCATAGCTTCACTATCGTATGTAACAACGCCAATACTTGCTTTTTGTTTTAAAACGGTATCAATAAACTTATATGACGCATTTTTAGTTTCTTCAAGAGGTTTTCCGCTCATACTGCCCGAATTATCAAGGACAAGCACTACATCGCGCTCCTCTGAGCCACCCATCAATGGCCACTCTGACTTCCCTCCGTCTTTTTCGATTGAATCAATTTTTGCTTGAACACATTCCGCATATTTTTTAACACCTTTTTCATTTGGGTGCATTGAGTAGGCTGAAACCCAGCCTTGCAAATCCTGAGAATTACGGAAATCTACTTCTTTTATATAGGCGTCATTCGAATAAGCACCGTGACCTTCGAATGCTTCTTCAACTGATACAAAACAAATTTTGATTCCTTCGGATTTACACTGATTAACAATTACTTCTATCTCATCGTTGAATCTTACTACAGAATCATTTATCAAAGTTGCATCTTTCGCACTAAACAGCACACCACTGCCTTTGGGATCAAACAATTTAGGATATCCGGCAACTATAATTTTCGCCTGACTGCCTGCCGCATTACTCACATCATGATAAGCGTTATATAATCTGTCCCTTATACTGTCTTCGTCTTCAGTTCCATAATAAAACTCATGCCAAACACTGTTTAATTTGTCATTTAGTGCTCCAGGATTAAAAGGATGCGGAACAGCAGCTTCAGTTACTATTTTTGAAAAATCTGCATCGTTTCCTCCAAGAGAAAAAGTAACATATTCAGCCTCTTTGCCTCCAAGTTCTTCAAAAACATCAAGTTGTCTTGGAATATATTCATACCCTTTTTCTCCGCCAATGTCATACTCTTTTTTTTGTTTTTTCTGCAAGTGTTTTGTTTCGGCACCTGATGTCGCTACAAAAAACCAATTTTCGTTACGATGGTCATGCATTTTCCCACTAACACCATCAAGCGTGAGTTGACCGCTCCAAGACTTTTCCGATCTATGAGCCAGCCAATCCAGGTCATGCACTTTTTCACCCACCGGTTGATCTTGACCATAAAATGGCTCAACTCCTTCACCGGAAGAATATGAGTCACCAAGAGACACTATAATTCTACTTCCTTTTTTATCGTCGTTTGCAAAAGCACTTATTGAAAACACATGAAGAAAAATATTTACAATAATTAAAGCACTTATAAAAATAGATGTCAGTTTTTTTATTGAAAAATTCTTAGTCATACTAATCATTACTTTTCAATCTCCTCTTTGGTAAGTGTTTCAATGGTTTCTGCATCAATTCTCGCAACCACCTTCACTCTTACATTAGATTGGTCCGGCACATTAACATAGAATTTATTTGTTGTGCTGTCATAACTTGTTATTGTTTCCTTTTCAGAAATGACAACATATTTTGCTGCATTTTCATCAAGATTATAAAAAACGGGAGTTGCAAAGAATTCTCCGTTCACTTCCATAATAATCCACAAGTTACCATCGGATGTGCTGTAATAGGTCTGATAAATAGGAGCTTTATCGTCGGAATAATAAGAGGCTTCTTGTGTACCTAAATATTCACCACTCATATCGTATTCATACATCAAAGTTACACTACTAAAACCTCTTTCCTCAAAAGCTTTATATGCTTCGTTTGCAGTGAAAACAGTTTGAGAAGAAGGTACATCAAGTTTTGACACTAATTGTGTGTATTCATCAAAATACTTTTCGGCATCAAATGCAGGTACTGTGTAATTCTCACCTAAATCCACATCAGCAGTATTTGCTGTATTATCCGAAATATTGTTTGTTACATCCGGTATTGTAGTAGTTTCTTCTATTTGACCCATAGAAACAAATAATTCGTTAAATTTGGGCACAATCGATTTGATGTTGAGCACAAGAACAACCGCAACAATTAAAACAAAAATAAAAATCACCGCAAAAATAATCAAACCTTTATTCTTTCGCTTAGTTTTTGCTTTCACATCGGGGTCGCGCTTTTTATTATTAAATTCCTTGTTATTTTTTACTCCATCGCAATATGGACACTTTCCGCTTTTTTCATCAAGCTTTGCTCCGCATTTTCCACAAAATTTTGACATATACATCCATCCTTCGTTATTCTTTAATCGTATAACATATCTACTTATAAAGTGATTTTAAAAGTTTGATTTCTGCGGCGTAGCCTGCAAGGTCATTGGGCGTTTCAAGGAAAAACGGCAAATCCTTTAAAGCAGGGTGGTTTATAATTCTTTCAAAGGCTTCTGTACCTATTGAACCCTCGCCTATCTTTTCGTGGCGGTCCTTATGGCTCATAAAGGGATTTTTACTGTCGTTTATATGGACTGCCTGCAATCTTTCGAGCCCTATAATCTTATCAAACTGTGTGAGCACGCCGTCAAGGTCGCCCACAATATCGTAACCTGCGTCATACACATGGCAGGTATCAAGGCAAACGCCCATTTTATCTTTCAGTTCAACTCTGTCAATAATCTCCCGCAGTTCCTCAAAGCGACTGCCCACCTCACTGCCCTTGCCTGCCATTGTTTCGAGCAATACCGTGGTATGCATATCCTCCCACAGTATAGCGTTGAGTTGGTCGGAGATAAGCTTTATTCCTGTTTCAATGCCCTGTTCCACATGACTTCCCGGGTGGAAATTATACATATTGCCGGGGACATACTCCATACGCTTTAAATCGTCCAGCATTGTGTTGTGGGCAAATTCGCGGATACTCTCCACCTTGGCACAGGCGTTGAGCGTGTATGGAGCATGAGCGAGTATTTTTGCAAAGCCTTTTTCTTTCATAAGTTCATTCAGCTTCTGTGCGTCCTGCGGGTCAATGTCCTTTGCGGAGCCGCCGCGTGGATTGCGTGTGAAAAACTGAAAAGTGTTTGCATCTATGGAAAGGGACTCCTCGCCCATATGGTAAAATCCCTTTGACGATGATAAATGACAACCTATGTTAAGCATAAACTACCTCTGTTCAATATTATTGGTATTATTACCGTTTTTCTTCATTTTGTTTTTATAAATTGCCGATGTAATTATAGCGGTTACGGGAATTGTTATAGCCGCCATAACGGCAGACGATGCCGCAACCATACAGTAGTGATAAAATCTTGTTACCTTATTATTTTCATCGTTCATTTTTTCATTTAGTTTTTTAATCAATCCCGAAAAAAAGCTGCTGCCATCTGATTTTGAACCGTCAGTTGAGTTGTTTCCGGAATTGTCATCCTTACTTCCGCCAAATAATGATTTGAGCTTTTCGAAAAAGCCCTTTTTTGTATTCGACGGTGCTGTTGTGGATTCGGTTACCGCCTCTGTGGAAGAAAGCTCGGTGCTTTCGGATTCAATTTCCGAAACATCGCTTGAACTTTCCTCCGAGGAAATATCGGAGCTTGATTCCTCGGCTTTTTCCGTAACGGTCACTTTAAAGCTTGCGGTCCAGCCGTTTGATTTTGCGGTGATTGTGGCTGTTCCGAGAGCAACGCCTGTGACGGTACCGTTTGAGGATACCGTTGCAATATTTGTGTCCGAGGAGGACCAGGTAACGCTGTAATTATCCGTTGCATCGGCGGGAACCTTTGCAACTGAAAGACGCAGAGTTGAACCAATTCCCACCGTTCTTTCTGCACTGCCCGATGTTGTAATTCCTGTTTGTGCAACGCTTACGGTGACCTTACAGGTTGCGCTCTTGCCCCCTGCCTTTGCAGTGATTGTTGCCGTTCCTCCGCCCACGGCAGTAATTTTGCCGCCGCTTGTAACGGTTGCAACCTTTGAATTGGACGAGGAATATGTAACGGTTTTATTGGTGGCGTCAGAGGGTGAAACGGTTGCTGTTAACTGCGCCGTACCGCCCTTTTTAAGACTGACGCTTGTTGTGTTAAGGGAAATGCCTGTGACGGATTTTGTAATTGTAACTCTGCCGTTAGAAACTGACGGACTGAGCCTTTCAGGGGGAGTACCCACACCACAATGGTCACCCGCCGAACTTGACGGAGTGATTTTCAGTTCTGCTGTTCCGGATTCCGCCAAAATTTTGAATTTGAGAGTAGCAAAGGTTCCGCTTTTTTTAGCGTTGCTGTCACCCATTGTCATGCCGGTGCACTGAACACTTGATGCGCCGTTTGCATTGACAGTACATGTGCTGAACATACTGCCCGGAGTACCGCTTACATATTGAAGTTTTGTATTATCAAAACTAACATTGAGAATTGCCGATGTGACACCGATACTGCTTGAAACGTTAACGCTTACTGTTACAGTATCGCCTTTTGCTCCGCTGGCGCTTGTGCAGGAATATGTTACGCTTGCGGCGGAGACAGGAACAGCAAAAATTACAGAAAGCAATATTACAAATGCGGCTACAACCGCCAACATTCTTTTTATCCTTTTCAAAATATCACCCCGAAAAGTTATTACATTATAATAATACAATATTTGCGTATGAAAGTCAACGAACACAAAATACAAATATTGGAATAAAAAAAGCGGCGGGAGCAAGCCCCCGCCCAACACCTGTATTAAAGATTAAGCACAGCCGACGCAACGGTAAAGTAAATAAGAAGCGTTACGGCATCTACGATTGTGGAAATAAAGGGGCTTGACATAACAGCAGGGTCAAAGCCCAATTTCTTTGCAATAACGGGCAGGACAGAGCCCACAACCTTTGCAAATATGACCGCCATAATCATTGTAAAGCTTACCACAAGGGCAACCTTTGCGCCTACATCGTCAAAAATCATCAGCTTTGCAAAATTAACAATCGCCAGCGCCAAGCCGCACACAAAGGCTATTCTGAATTCCTTGAAAATCACCTTAAAGGTATCGCGGAACTCAATATCACCCAAGGAAAGTCCGCGGATTATGGTTGCCGAGGACTGAGCGCCGCAGTTACCGCAGGTTCCCGTAAGCATTGGAATGAACGCGGTCAGCACAACGCAGGCTGTAAGAGTACCTTCAAAATGGGTGATGATTTTTTCGGTAAAGGTTGCCGAAACCATCAAAAGCATAAGCCAGGGAATACGCTTTTTGAAATTCTCGATCACGCTCATTTTAAGATAGGGCTTATCCGTAGGGGTAATAGCCGCCATTTTTTCGATATCCTCGGTCATTTCCTCCTGCAAGACATCAATGGCGTCGTCAACGGTAATAATACCCACAAGCCTGCCCTCGCCGTCCACTACGGGAAGAACAACAAGGTCATATTTTTGGAAGATATCGGCAACAACTTCTTTGTCTTCATGAGTAGTAACCGAAATAACATTATCTTCCATAATGTCGCGGATTGTTGAATTTTCATCGGCAAGAAGCAAATCCTTTACGGTTACATAACCTTTCAGTTTTCTTTTACTGTCAGTTACATAACAGGTATAGATTGTCTCTTTATCAACACCCGTTCTGCGAATTCTTGTAAATGCGTCGGCAACAGTCATTGAGCGTTTCAGGTCAACATACTCAATCGTCATAAGACTGCCTGCCGAATCCTCGGGGTATCTTAAAATTTCGTTTATACTTTTTCTTGTATCAGGGTCGGTATGCCGCAAAATTCTTTTTACAAGCGTTGCAGGCATTTCCTCAATCAAATCAACGGCGTCGTCAACATAAAGCTCGTCCAGAACCTCACGCAGCTCCGTATCGCTGAAAGCGCGGATAAGCATTTCCTGATACTCAGGCTCCATATTGACAAACACCTCTGCCGCCAGCTCCTTGGGCAGCAAACGGTAAATGAGCGTCAAATCACGCTCGTCAAGCTCCATGAAAAGCTCGGCAATATCCTGCTCGTTCATTTCGCTTAAAATGTTTTTCAGCTCCTGCCATTTTTTGCCGTGCAGAAGCTCTGTAAGAAGCTCATAGGTTTCCATCACATTTCACCACTCCTCCTGGAATTTTACAGTGAAACGCAACAAGTATTTTAAAAACTGCGGACACAAAGCGCAAAATAAGACAAGCTTTTTTTCGCTTTTGCCGCGCAAATACTCGGTGGTTTCGCGTTAGTACTTCGGACTGTGTCCACAATTTTCACCTCTTTTTACAAAAATAAAACTGCATTTGCAAGAACGCAAAATGCAGTCATAAGACAATGGCATTATTCGTTCAAGCTTTAGCTTCGCAGGGCGATGAAATTACATTAAACCATACCTTATGCTCGATATGGCCTGTTGACCTGCTGACAGTGTCTCCACCGTTTCGCGGCAGTAATCCGTATCCCTGTGGTAGCCTTACCTACCGAATAGGCTTATATTCGTAAATCTTCAATTTACTTTACATATTATCATATTTTTTTCGCTGTTTGTCAATACAATTTCAAAAAGAAAAATAAAAAAAGTATTCTGACATCGTATACAATTCCCCAAATATTCATTTTTATTATGCACAAATTATTATAAAGGTTTTTGTTGAGTTCGCCGATTTTTTGATTTTTTGTTCATTTTTTGTTAAAAAACTACCCGAAAAATAAAAGTTATGTTAAAATATATCTATTGTATGTTTAAGGAGAGTGTTTGCTTAATGAAATTAGCAGAAAAAGCAAAAGACGGTCTTTCAAAGGTCAGAACCTATTGGAAAACACCGCCTTTGGGAAAGTATGTTGCCTACAAAGAAATGATTACCTACGGCGTAGGCGGCATGGGCGTGCAGTTTGTAATGGCATTTGCAGGACAGATTGCCCTTACGGCGACCAGCTTTTTGGTTGGAAACACAATCGGTATCAAACCGATGCATTTGCAGTATATGGCAGTTTTGTCAACACTCATCGGATTTGCCATAACTATTGCAAGATCATATATCATAGACAACTCGCGGCTGAAAATGGGTAAGTTCCGCCCCTGGCTTGCAATTATGGGTATTCCCACGGTAATTTTATCGGTTATATTCGTTTGGCTTCCATATGAAACAATGTCATATATGGAAAAAGCGGCGGCGGTATTTATTATTTATAACCTGTTGCAATGCTGCTATCCGTTTTTCCAAAACTCATATACGGATTTGGTCAATGTTATTTCACCCAACTCCCACGAGCGTACGGATATTGTTTCGGTGTCGTCCATTATCTATTCTATGGCACCCTCGTTAACAGGCTTATTTATTCCTATGCTTTCAAGCCTGACCGGCGGATTAAACAACATCAGAACCTACCGTATCATTCACCCTATTGTTGCGATTGTAGGTCTTTTGCTTACATATGTTGCCGTGTTCGGCACAAAAGAGCGTATTATCGTTGCAAAAACGCATGTTTCTCACTTTAAGTTTTCCGACGCGTTCCGTGCAGTTGCAAAGAACAAATATTTCTGGATTACCTCTCTTGCAGGCTGGCTCGGTTTCCTTGAAGGTGCTGTGGGCGTTATCATCGGCTGGACCTTTATTTACGGCTATCCCGAAAAAACAGCACTTTACGGCATTGCAACAACACTTATCGGAAATGCCGCGCTTTGGGCTATGCTTATCTGCCCATTTGCAATCCGCACCATCGGCAAGCGTAATTTGCTGATTTGGTGCAACTTTGCAAACATCTTCTTAATCGGTCTTTTATATCCGCTGTATAAGAACTTATATGCTTTGATTATTTTGTATTACTTAAACGGTTTTGTAAACTCCTTCGCCGTTGTTTACAATCCCGGCATCAGTGCCGATATGCGTGACTATCAGCAATATTTCACGGGAGAGCGCATTGACGGTATGTTCGGCGCTGTAGGTATTATCGGAAGTTTCATAGGTATGTTCACAGGTATGGTTCTGCCTGCCATTTACCAGGGGCTCGGTCTTCAGGATAACTATGATGTTATGGAGGTCGCATCCTTCCGTGAAGATATGTTTGAGGTTCTCATTATTGCGGCGGTTATCGGTGCGTTTATGAATATGGTCCCCTATTTCTTCTATGACCTTACCGAGGTTAAACAGCGCGGCATAGTAAAGGTGTTAAAAATCCGCGCTATGTTTGAGGACTACGGTAACGGCGTTCTCCGTGACGATACGCTTGTTGAAGCCATTGACCTTATTGATGAGGCAAACCGTTTCTATGAAGAAAGAAAGTTTATGACTACAAAGGATGACATCAAAAAGGCCAAGCATCTCCCTGCCGGCACTGCGGAAGAAAAAGCCTTCAAAAAGGCTGAAATTGAGCGTCTTAAAAAGGCTTATGAAGTATTCACGGCAGAGAACAAGAAAAAAATTCACGATACAAAGGCGCATGCAAAATCCATGCCCAAAAATACACCTGAAGAAAAAGCCGCGCGAAAGGCCGCAATTAAACAGGCCAAAGCGGAGGTACGCACTTATAAGCGCCTAAATGAAGATATTTCCGTTTGCGACTTTGTTGTTGACGAAATGGACAAATACAACACCCGCCGTATTCAAGTTCAGTATGACCGTTTCAAGGCTCTTTACGAAGCAGGTATTGAAGCTGTTTATAATGCGGACAAAAGCTTACTGAAAGAAGCAAAGGCGATGCCCAAATCCACCCACGAGGAGCGGGTTATCCGTTCCGACGCGGCAGCATATGCAAGGCTTATGCTAAGCTGTAAAAAGAATCTTTTAAAGTATTATCCCGACAGAAATGTTGCAGAGCCTGACGAAGCCGTTCTTGAAGCTGCTGAGAATATGCCGGAGGATACACTTTCGCAGAGAATTGCCAAGAAAAAGGCTATTAAAGCTTTTGTTAATGAAAAGTCAAGATATATTCGTTCCGTAAAGGTTTTGCTTGACGCCAAAAGAATGCTTACTGAAAAAGAAAACTTCACTCACCTTGACGAAATCAGAGCGAACTATGACGAAGCAAAGAAGAGGCACGAAGCCGAATATGCTTTAATTAAAGAAGAAGCTGAAAAGCTTGAAGCACAGCGCAAAGCAGATCTTGAAAAGAGGAAGAACGAACGACTTGCAAAAAGCGGTAAAGGGGGTAAAAAGAATGACTAAGAAAGTTATTGCCGTTGTTATTGGATTAACTCTTATACTTTCCGTTGCCTTATCAGGCTGTTCGGCAAACGGAATTATGAAAATATTAGCCATTGATACAAGCACTTATGACCCCGCCACCGAAACCGTTGCCGATATGACGGGAAAAACCGTTTCAAAATCCGAAATAAAAAGCGGAGATTTTACTTATACATTATATTCGGACGGCACAGTTTCAATAACTGAGTACAGCGGTTCGGATAAGGTGCTTTCAATTCCCGCGGAAATTGACGGCAACACGGTTATAGGTCTTGAAAACAAAGCTCTTTACGAATCAAAAATTACTGAGCTTATATTACCCGACACATTGGAAATCGTCGGTAACTTTGCGGCTCTTCACTGTGAAAAGCTGGAAAAGATTACCTTTGGCAAAAATATTAAGGTTATCGGCGTAAGCGCCTTTGAGAGCGAGGGCGACAATACAAAAAGCCTTGGCAAAGGCTCACTCAAAACGATTGTATGGAACGGCGCTCCCGAAAGAATAGGCGAAAAAGCATTTTTGTTCAATGACAAGCTAACGGAAATTGTTCTTCCTGCCGGAGTAAAGACAATTGAGGAATGGGCGTTTGCAAAGTGTTACGGTGCAGACAAAATTATTCTCGGCGACGGGCTTGAGTTTATCGGTGACCACGCATTTCTTAAATGCCGTGCAGTTAAAGAAATTTCAATACCCGGAAGCTGTAAAACCATTGATGTAAGCGCATTCTATCAGTGCTCCTCTGCTGAAAAAATAACTCTCGGCAACGGAATTGAAACGCTTAAAAAAGGTGCTTTTGAAGAGTGCAGTGCGTTGACTGAAATAACAGTACCCGACAGCGTTACCGTTATGGAGGCATATATTTTCTATAACTGTTCCTCTTTAAAAACCTGCAAAATCGGAGCTTCCGTTACATCTTTGGATAAAGATATTTTCACAGGTGACAAAAACGTAACCGTTATTACCCCCGCAGGAAGCGCGGCGGAACAGTATGCAAAAGAAAACAAAGTGAATCTTGCACACGCGTAAGCATTGACTTAAAACTAAACACCGAACATTATTACAAAATGTTCGGTGTTTTTTATTGTTTATTACTTATTTTTTAGAAAAGTCAATTATCTGTTTTGTAAATTTTTAAACATGTTTTTTGTAACATATAACGAAATTTCATATTTTCCGTTCATTTTTTGTTAAAAAACTGTTTTTCAATTGAAGTAATTTGTTTTATGTGGTAAAATATCACTATCACTGCATAAGGAGTGCAAAAAAATGAATTTATCTCAAAAAGTAAAAGAAGGCGTTGACAAAGTACGCACTTACTGGAAAACGCCAATGGCAGGTCGCTATATGACCTTCCGTGAAATTGCCGCATATTCAGGCGGCGGCATCGGTGCCTATATGGTTATTACGCTGGGTACTGCTTGTCTTCTCGCCGCAAATAACACCCTGCTTTCAAGCACGCTGGGCGTTGACCCCACGGATATGTACATAATGTATGTTATTGCGGTTCTTGCAAACATTCCCCTTACCGGAATCCGTGCAAACATCATAGACAATACAAGAAACAAGGCCGGTAAATACCGTCCGTATATTGTTTCTATGGCTTTACCTACTGCAATAATATGTATTTTAATGGTATGGTTTCCGTACAATAAGCTTGAAGCCATTGTTGGAACAGGCACTATTTTCGGTGAAACAAGAGCATATATTGCAAAGTGTGCCATCATAATGGTATTGAACCTTTTCCTGCACTTTTTCTATTATTTCTTCTATGACGCATATGAAAACTTAATTCATGTGCTTTCTCCCAATACACAGGAAAGAGCCGATGTTTCCGCTGTTAAAAGCGTTGTTTATTCTTTGGCTCCCACTCTTGTAAACTTATTTACGCCTATTATTGCGCAGAATATTTTCCATACAAACACCACGGATATCCGTGTTTACAGACTCCTTTATCCCATACTCGGTGTTCTCGGAATTCTGCTTTGCATTATTGTTTACAAATATACAGAAGAAAAAATCGTTCAGGCGAGAACACACGTTGTACAGATTAAATTTACCGACGCTTTGCGTGCTGTTGCCAAGAACAAGTATTTCTGGATAATTTCGCTTGCAGGCTGGATTGGTTTCCTTGAAGCATCCTATGCTAATATTCTTTTCTGGATGTATAACTACGGCGGAGCTTGCTCCGGTAATGTTTACGGACTTCTTATTACCCTTTACGGTAACTCCTCTTTATGGGGAATGCTTTTAGCTCCCTTCTGTATTAAACGCTGGGGTAAAAAGTCAGTATTGGTAATTACAAATCTGTTTAACATTGCATTCATCCTTATGATGCTTCCCTTTACAAATCAGATTGATAATCTCACTATATGGCTTGTTATGGGATGTCTTTATCTTAACGGATTTATGGGTGCTTTTGCGCACATTCTCAACCCTGCAATCCAGGCTGACATTCGCGACTATCAGCAGTACAAAACAGGTGAGCGTATTGACGGTATGTTCTCTGCCGTTGCCACCATCGGTACTGTTATTGCTCTTGCTACATCTTCGGTTCTTCCCATTATTTATGAAAAGAGCGGTCTTACAAAGGAAAATGCCTTTGCAATCACAGGAAGACCTGAAATTCTCAACAGAGTTCTCGGCGACGGGAAAACGGTTGGCGCAATTTTGGAGGAACAAATCGCAAACGGACAGGATCCCCGCCATACTGCTCTTTCGGCACTCTACGACCCTGAAATACTCATAAACCTGCTTCATATTCTTATTATCATTTCCGCAGTAGGCGCTTTGATGAATGTTATTCCCTATTTCTGGTATGATTTTAACGAAAGAAAGCAGAAATCAGTTGTTCGCGTTCTTAAAGTCCGTGCCCTTTTTGAGGATTACGGAAACGGCGTTCTTGACGATGCTGAACTCGTTGAAGCAATTGATATTATCCGTGATGCAAAGGCCATGGCTGTTGCAGAACCTAAAACAATTGACAAAAACTCCTACAAGTCAATAAGCGACAAGGCACTTCGCAAGGCGGCAAAGAAACAATACCGCGAAGACATCAAGTTTAACGAAGAAATTGAAATAGCGAAATTTGTATGTGACGAGCTCAACAAGTTCTCCACAGATGTTGTTAAGCATCAGGTAACAGAATACTCCGAGGTTTACGACGCAGGACTTGAAGGACTCTTGAAAATGAATATTGCTGACATCAAGGCTGAACTTGCCGCTGCAAAGGCTATGCCTAAAAATACTGCCGACGAAAAAGAGCTTCGCAAGTTTGCAATTGAAATTGCAAGAAACAAAAAGAGTGCATACAAAGCCATCAAAAAGTATTTTGCCGACGGAAAAGATTTTGTACAGCCCGATTTTGCTGTTATTGAAAAGTACTTTGATGAAGAGGACGAATGTGATGAGAAACTGAAAGTTCTTTATGCTGAGCTTAAAGATGCCAAGAAAGCTAAGGATGCAAGCAAAGTTGCTTCTCTTAAAGCAGAAATCAAAGAATACAACATCAAACGCAAAGCGGCGCGTGACAATTCAAAAGCCGAAATGGATAAGCACGCTTACTTTAACCGTGCCGCAAAGCCTTATCTTGACGCTGAAAGGCTTATCAAGCAGCAAGAGAATTACAGCCGTTTTGACGAGATTGCAGCTATGTATGAAGAAGCAAAAATGCGTCATGAAAAGAAGCTTGCAGACGATGCAGAAGAGGCAGAGCGTTTGAGAGCGGAAGAAAAAGCATTGGCAGCCCAAATCAAGGCGGAAAAAGCTTCAAAGAAATCAGCAAATGGCGTCGATAACGATAAAACAGACAAGAAGAAAGTTGCGGATATTCAATCGTATATTTATCTTCGTAAATCCGGTAAGATTACTAAAGAGGAATACAAGGAAAAGGTTGAAAAGCTCTTTAAATAAAAGTTACTTTTAATTTACAAGGAGCTGTAAAAAAAACAGCCCGAATAAAAAACGACTGCAAGTAATCCGAA
>JBJEPW010000020.1:0-11448 GCA_051881435.1 Candidatus Fimenecus sp.
TTCGCAAACAATTTAATATTAAATTTTGTCTAAACTTTGGGGTTCACTTCATTTTAGCTCTGCTTTTTACTTTTTATATTCTATTATATCTGAAATCTGACATCCTAAGGCACTGCAAGTTTTATCAAGCACAAAGCTGTCATATCTTTTCACTCTGTTTTTATAATAATTATCTATTATTTGATATTGGATACCTGTTCTTTTCGCAAGTTCATATCTTGTTATACCGTGTTTCCCCAATGCTTTATCAAGAGTTAATCTAATCATAATTATATTCTGCACCTCTTGTATTCATTTTATTAAAGGTATATTTAATTGACAATACATATATTTATATAAATATATGTTGGAAAAATAATGCAAAGGGACAGTGCCCTGTCTTTTCTATAATATAATCATTTAAAATTCGGCAATTCGTCGAGGGTGATGACATAATCGCTGTTGTAGATTGCTTTTAGGCTTTCTTTGGTGTTGGTATCAATAAGCCATTCGGTGTGCCATGTCATAAAGGCACCCCATGGTGTTTTTTCCAACTGTTCCACGGTGGGGATTTGCCCGCACTCGTGAAGCCACAGCGGTTTTTGTCCCTTTGTTACCTTGTTTGCACCCGTGTAAAGTCTTTTTTCGGCGCCGTTTTCGGCGACCTCGTAGCTGTCCGCACCCACAATATCGCAATATGCGTCGCCGGGGTACCACTTTTTCATATCCTCGCCGTTATGGGAATAACCCAAAACCCAAATGAGATTATTGAGCCCCAAATCATTGGTAAAGTGGTCATACATCAAAATCCAAAGCTTTTTGAAATTCTCTTCGCCGCCTTTGCCCCACCAGAACCATTGTCCGTCAAATTCATGGAATGGCCGCCAAAGGACGGTTACGCCCTTTTCCTGCAACTGCAAAAGCGCCTTGCCTGCGTTATCCATATTTTCCATAAATGCTTTGTTTTCCGCCGTGCCTTCGGTCAGCACCAAATCCCAATTAGGGATTTCGTCCTCTTTGCAGTTGTCATAATTGCCTGTAAAATCCGCGCCGCAATGCCAGCAAATCGTCACAAGTCCGCCCCTGTTCCACCAATCCTCGGCACGCTCCACAACGCCGTCGAAATCATCATTCATAAAGTCCAGACCGCGCATTGCAGGCAATTTGCCCGTTGCTTCATATATGTAGTCCATTTCGTACTCGGGACTGTCCATCCAGGTGGATTCCTGTTGCCCTGAAATGATTTTAGTTTTGTATGTGTCGCAAATATAGGCGTACACCTTTTTCGTGGTATCGTTGGCATTGGGATTGCTCAACTGCATCTCCGCCTTTTTCCTGCTGCTTAATGAACAGGAGCTCATTAAAGATAAACAAAGTATGATGCAAATTATCTTGGAAAAATTTTTCATATGAGACCCGCTTTCGTATATTACGATAATTCCGCCTCTTGCCGTCTTTCTTTCAGTTCTCTTTCAACCTGAGCTTTTTGTTCGGGTGTGTATTTCACGAAAAGCAGAGGAATGATATAGAGTATTGCCGCAACAACGGGGCTGAGCATTACAAGGGGCCAAATCCACGTTTCAAAGGTTGTGCACTGTGTTCCGTAATAAACTGCACCGGGCACATCTTCAACTGCAATGTAACCGATAAGTCCCAACACAAATGTTGTAAGACTACCCGTAATACCGCTTGAAATTTTTGTGAAGAAGGTCTGCATAGAAAAGGTAACACCCTCTGTGCGTTTGCCTGTTTTCCATTCCATATAGTCAACGCTGTCACAGAAAAGCGAAGTCTGTGCAATACCCGTTGCACCTGACGGAATAGAAAGTATGGACATAATTACCATACCTATAATCATATTCTTGCCCTCAAATCCGATAAAGAAAGCGGCAGTTCTGCCTATAATTGTGCAAATCTGAACAAGAATAAGAACATTTCTGTAACCTCGGCACAGTTTTTTCAGCTTGTCTGCAAAAATCATACCTATGAAACTCGGCGCGTTTGTAAGGGCAAAATAAATTGTTGTAAGTCCCAATGCACCGATAAATCCGCCGAAATAATTATCGGGGAACATATATTTGAAGAAATATGTTATGAGATTATTGCCGAATGCCAACGAGCCGAACAAGTTTGCAAGAGTTATAAGCAGAAGCATCTTGTTTTGGAAAAGAAGTTTAAAACATTCAATAATTGAAGTCTGCTGTGATTCGGGCTTTACAAGACGGACTCTTTCCTGTGCGGCATAACATTTTGAACTGATAAGTGCACCGCCCAAACCGAATATGGCGGCAAAAATTACGGTCATAAGCGCCAGGGAGTTGCCTGACTGCTTTGCCACGGTTTCCATAATCATAGGAATTAACATACTGAATACACCGTAAAAGAGTGAGCCAACCGTTCTTGCCCATTGAACAAATTTGTCACGCTCGTTTGAATCGGGTGAAACAACCGCAGTCATACCCCAAATTGCAACGTCCTGCATTGTGTATATAATGTCCCAACACAGATAAACAATTACAAAATAGCCTACCCGAAGCCACAAAAGGTTTTCTTGAGTTGAAAATACTACGAAAATCAAAACCGAAAAAATACCGACGGGAACAGGTGTATATTTAAGAAGGGGACGCAGCTTTTCTCCGTTTTTAAAACGGTGACGGTCAACAATAGAACCGATAATCGGGTCATTGACACCGTCCCAGATTTTCATTAAAAGCAGAAGCACCGTAACAACGGCAGGGGGGAACAGTGCAATGTCCGTCATAAAATATGTAAAGAACGATGCACCGATCATGCAGTATACAATGTTTTGCCCCGCAAGACCGGTCAAGAAACTGAATTTTTCTTTTTTGCTGATATAATTCATAAAACCCTCTCCTTTAAAAATTCCCGATAATCAAGGTTTTTACATGTATAATTATACAATAATAAGACATTTTTTATCAATATGCTGTGTATCGTCATTATTTATAAAAAATGAGTAAAAATTTTTACACATACCGTTTCTCGTTCGGCTGAAAAATCGTCATATTTCAATCAAATGTTAATTTTGTTTGAATTTTTTGACATACTATTGAACATTTTTACATTTAGATGTATAATAAATCCAATTCTTTACAATCGGGGTGAGAATTTGAAACAAAACGGGGAATATGTAAAAAGACTTATGTCCGTAAAAGACGCACTCGGTTTAATTAAAGAATCCGATAAGGTGATAACCGCTTTCGGGTGCGGAGAACCCTGCGGAATTGAGCGGGCAATGCTTGAAAATTACAAGGATTTTAAAAATGTTGAGGTTATAAATATGCTCATTCTCGGCGATACCCCTTGGGTGCGCGACGAGGTTAAGGGGCATTTTTCCTATCATTCATTTTTTGCTTCAAGCTCTAACAGAAAGGCGATTTCCAGCGGCATAGCCGATTTTACCACCTGCCATTTTTATGAAATACCAATGGTACTGCGTGAAATCATCAAGCCCCGTGTGGCGATAATGTCCGTTTCTCCTCCCGATGAAAACGGTTATGTTTCTCTGGGCACAAATGTTGATTATATTGAAAGCACTTTGAGCTTTTGCGAGGTAAAAATAGCGCAGGTCAATAAATATGTACCCAGAACATACGGTAAGGCTTTAAAGCATGTTACGGAATTTGATTGTTTTGTGGAGCTGGACGAGCCTCTCCCCGAGGTGCCCTCGCCGCCCATTTCAGCGGTTGAGCATAAAATCGGCGAAAACTGTGCTTCTCTTATTCATGACGGCGATTGCTTGCAGCTCGGTATCGGCGGGATTCCCAATGCGATTTGCGAACAGCTTAAAGACAAAAAGGATTTGGGGCTTCATTCCGAAATGGTGGGCGACGGAGTTGTTGATTTACTTAAAAGCGGCGTGATAAACAACTCAAAGAAAAATATTCACCGCGGCAAAACGGTTTTGGGATTTGCGTTCGGCACAAAAAAACTTTTTGATTATATAAACGGCAACAAAGATGTTGAAATGTACCCGATTGAATATGTTAATCACCCCACCGTGATTGCGCAGAACGACAATATGGTTTCCGTGAACTCCTGTATTCAGATTGACTTGATGGGGCAGGTGGTTTCCGATACCATCGGCATTGACCAGTTTTCAGGCGTAGGCGGTCAGGTGGATTTTGTAAGGGGCGCCACAATGAGCAAGGGCGGCCGTTCTATTATTGCAATGCCCTCAACTGCGAGAAACAATACCATTTCAAAAATCGTTACGAAAATAACTAAATATTCAGCGGTTACCACCACGAGAAACGATGTGAATTTTGTGGTTACGGAGTACGGAATTGCCCAATTAAAGGGCAGAACTATGAAAGACCGTGCGAGAGCGCTTATAAAAATAGCGCACCCCGATTTCAGGGACGAGCTGTGCCTGGAATTTGAAAGACGTTTCGGCGAAAAACCATTTTAACGGAGGATTTAGAAATTATGGCAATTTACAAACAGGAGCATTTCGGAATCGGCAGAAAAATCGTGTCTAATATGACTGCGGAGAGCTGGGAGCAGATTCCCCACGCAACATTGAGCTATGAAGCCGATGTTACGGATTTTATGGCAGAGTGTAAAAAGCTTAACGAGGGCTGTACCGATAAAAGTCAAAAAATAACTATGAATACGGTTATTATGAAAGCAATTTGCGAGGGACTCAAAGTTGCGCCCAAAATGAACTGCACCCTGGAGTTTAACCGCAAGCTTGT
Source organism: Candidatus Fimenecus sp. (assembly GCA_051881435.1). Taxonomy (GTDB): domain Bacteria; phylum Bacillota; class Clostridia; order Oscillospirales; family Acutalibacteraceae; genus Fimenecus. The sequence goes on from JBJEPW010000020.1 coordinate 4,698, forward strand.
ACGCGGTTGCCTGAATTATCACGATAACATTGATATTTCAATGCCGGTTCTGTTGGAAGACGGCTCAATGATGACCGTTAATATGCACGATATGGGCAATAAAACTCTTACGGAAATGACAGCCTCAATCAACGATAAAATGCGCCGCCTTAAAAACAGCAATATGAACGAGGTTATGTATGAGGTTTCCCTGGACAATACGATAAACGGCTTAAAACACGGCAAGGTAATGCAAACTTTAAGACGCCTTTACGGCTCGAAAACAGGTAAACACCGTGTAAGAACATTAACGGGCAAAGCCAAAAAAGAATACTATTCCATACCTGCAAGCGACAGGCTCACAAAGCACGATATTGAGCAGGGCACAACCACAATTTCAAATTTGGGCTCAATTCACCGCGAGCAAAAGGGAATGTGTTTCCTTTTGGAGATAATTCCGCCGCAGATAACGGCATTTGCAATAAATGCGGCACAAAGAAGACCTTGGGTTGTAACCGATGAAAACGGAAACGAGAGTGTGGAGCCTCGCTGGGTGCTTCCCATAACCTTCGCAATGGACCACCGTGCCCTTGATTACGGCGATATTGTTCCGTTTTTCAGAAAACTTGATGAAATTTTTGAAAATCCGCAGGTAATCCGTAGTTGGAAATAAAAAAGTAAAACACAAACGGCGATTTATAAAGGGTGATTTTGGAAAAAGCCTTTACAAATTGCCGTTTTTTTATTATACTATAATAGTATTTTTATATGATGGGGTATTATAGTACTCAATTATAAGGAGGAGTTGTGTGTCTGCATCACAAATCTGCATTATTGCGTCAATTGCGATATATTTAATCGTGATGATAGTGATAGGCGCAGTATATTCAAGAAAAAACAAAAATACTGATGATTTTTATCTCGGCGGCAGAAAATTAGGTCCGCTTGTTACCGCCATGAGCGCAGAGGCTTCGGATATGAGCAGTTGGCTGCTTATGGGGCTTCCGGGAGTAGCTTTGGTATCAGGTTTAGCCGAGGCCACATGGACTGCAATCGGTCTCGGTATAGGCACATATGTAAACTGGCTTATTGTTTCAAAAAGATTAAGAAATTACACTCAGAAGCTTGATGCCGTTACCGTACCCGAGTTCTTCTCAAAGCGTTTCGGCGATAAGAAGAATATCCTTGCGGCAATAGCTGCGCTTGTGATAATCATTTTCTTTGTACCTTATACCGCGTCGGGCTTTAACGCCTGCGGAACACTTTTTTCAAGTCTTTTCGGCGTTGATTATTTCACCGCTATGATTATAAGCGCAATCGTTATCGTTGCATATACCACTTTGGGCGGATTCCTTGCCGCTTCCACTACCGACTTAATTCAGTCAATCGTTATGACGGTTGCTTTGTTTGTGGTAGTGTTCTTCGGTATAAGCTATGCAGGCGGCTGGGATAATGTTGTTGCCAATGCACAGGCAAATCCCGGATATTTAGAGCTTTTCAACACCTTTGATGCAAGCTCGGGAGAAAAGGTTCCCTATAATGCCCTTACCGTTGCATCAACACTTGCATGGGGGCTGGGATATTTCGGTATGCCTCATGTTTTATTGAGATTTATGGCAATTTCCGATACAAAGAAACTTAAAACCTCACGCAGAATTGCCACCGTTTGGGTGTTTATTTCAATGGCGGTTGCTATTTTAATCGGCGTTGTAGGCGCGGCGGCTGTTGCTAACGGAACAATTCAGTTAAGCTCTGACAATGCACAGAGAATACTTATAGAGATTGCGAAAAAAATCAGCGCTCACGGTGCGGCTCTCGCACTGCTTGCAGGCGTTATTATTGCGGGTATTCTTGCCGCAACAATGTCAACAGCCGATTCACAGCTTCTTGCCGCCTCCTCTGCCGTATCGCAGAATATTTTTCAGGAGTTTTTCGGCAAAAAGCTTTCACAGAAAGCCTCAATGCTTGTAGCCCGCGGTACGGTTATCGTAATCGCCATAGTAGGTGTTATCTGGGCAAGAAAAGAAGGTCAGGTATTTGAGATTGTGTCCTTTGCCTGGGCAGGCTTCGGCGCCGCTTTCGGTCCTGTTGTTTTGTTTGCACTTTTCTGGAAACGCACAAATATGTACGGCGCACTTGCAGGTATGATTTCCGGCGGTGCTATGGTATTTATCTGGAAATATGTTATTTCAAAGTTAGGCGGAATATTTGAGATTTATGAGCTTCTTCCTGCATTTTTGGTATCCTGTTTCTTTATTGTGATATTCTCACTTGCAACGAGAGCTCCCTCAAAGGAAATTACGGATAATTTTGAAAGCGTAAAAAAAGAAATCGCTGAATAATAATTATTATATACAAAGGAATGAATTGTCTGTTATGAACAACACAGAAAAAACAATGGAAAAAATTGTAGCGCTTTGCAAGGGCAGAGGCTTTATCTTCCCGGGAAGCGATATTTACGGCGGACTTGCCAACACTTGGGACTACGGTCCTCTCGGCGCAAGGCTTAAAAACAATGTTAAGGATACTTGGCGCAAACGCTTTATTCAGGAGCGCAAAAACAGCTATGAGGTTGACGCCGATATTTTGATGCACCCCAGAGTTTGGGAGGCAAGCGGCCATGTTGCGTCTTTCTCCGACCCGCTTCTTGACTGCAAGGAGTGCAAAATGCGCCACAGAGCAGATAATCTTATTGATGATTTCAATCCCGACGCACATGCCGACGGTATGACAAAGGAAGAAATGTTCCAGTATATTAAGGATAATCATATTCCCTGCCCCAACTGCGGTAAGCACAACTTTACGGATATCCGTGAGTTTAACCTTATGTTCCAGACTTTCCGCGGCGTTACAAATAACAGCAAGAGCGTTATTTATCTCCGTCCCGAAAACGCACAGGGCGAGTATGTAAACTATCTCAATGTTCAGCGCACCATGCGTGCAAAGCTTCCCTTCTCCATAGGCCAGATAGGCAAGGCTTTCAGAAACGAGATTACTCCCGGTAACTTTACCTTCCGCACCATCGAGTTTGAGCAGATGGAGTTCCAGACCTTCTGCAAGGAGGGTACGGACGGCGAGCTGTACGATTACTTCAAGGCATACGGTAAAAAATATTTCGAGGATTTGGGCCTTCCTGCGGAGCACCTGCGTTATCATGACCACGAAAAGCTGGCGCACTATGCAAAGGCGGCTTGCGATATTGAGTTCCTTTTCCCCTTCGGCTGGGGCGAAATTAACGGTACTCATAACCGTACAAACTTTGACCTTACAAGACATCAGGAGTACAGCGGTCAGAAAATGGATTATCTTGACCCCGAAACCAATGAGAGATACATTCCTTTCATAATCGAGTCCACATACGGTCTTGACAGAACGGTATTGGCGCTCCTTTGCGAGGCATATGATGAGGAGATTATCGACGCCGAGAAAAACGATATGCGCGTAGTTCTTCATTTAAGCCCCGCCGTTGCACCGTACAAGGCGGCAGTTCTGCCCCTCTCCAAAAAGCTTTCCGATAAGGCTTTGGAGGTTTATGAAGAACTCGGCAAAGAGTTTATGACTGATTTCGACGAAACAGGCTCAATCGGTAAAAGATACCGCCGTCAGGACGAAATCGGAACTCCGTTCTGCATAACATATGACTTTGACAGTGAAACCGACGGCTGTGTTACGGTTCGTGACCGTGACACAATGGAGCAGGTAAGAATGCCTATTGAAAACCTTGCTTCATATATTTCGGAAAAAATAAAGTTCTGATTTCAGGGAGACGGTAATGAGCACAACAAAAAAGCTTTTACTTATCATTAACCCCACCGCGGGCAAGCGGCTGGCAAAGGACTATACACTGCGTATTATAAATAAATTTGACGCGGCGGGCTATCATGTTACAACCTGCTGTACGCAAATCAATAAAAATGCCTGCGATATAGTTCTTAACCGCGGAAAAGAGTTCGATTTAATAGTTTGCTGCGGCGGAGACGGAACGCTGAAAGAAACCATCTGCGGCGTAACCGCTCTCGGGCTTAATACAAGAATAGGATATATTCCTTTGGGCACAACCAACGATTTTGCCCATTCGGTGCGTATTCCCACCGACGCTGTGATGGCGGCAAACGCCGTTGTGTGCGGCAAGGAAATGCCCTGCGATTTAGGCGATTTTAACGGTACGGAGCAGTTTATTTATGTTTCCTGCTTCGGCAATTTCTGTGATGTTTCCTATAAAGCTCCGCAAAAGCTGAAAAATAAAATCGGCAGGCAGGCGTACTACCTTGAAACTGCCAAGGAGCTTTTAAAGATAAAAGGGTATAAGGCTAAAATTGAGTGTGATGATGGCGAGATAATCGAGGGAAGCTTTTTCTACGGCGGCGTGTCCAATTCCTATTCTATTGCGGGATTCCCCGTTTTGGAAAACGCGGGCGTCAGTTTTAACGACGGTTATCACGAATTAGCCCTCATTAAAATGCCGCGAACCCCCTCACAGCTTGCCTCAATTCTCACGGCAATGCTGAAAAAAGAAGTTCTTGATAATGAGTATATCATTGTTAAGCGGGGTAAGAGCTTTAAGTTTTATTTTGATGAGCCCGTTCCTTGGACCTTGGACGGTGAATACGGCGGCGACCATTCCTATGCGGAAATAAACAATATTGAAAAGGCAGTCACCATTCTCGTGAGCAGTGACGAATATGTTTCCGAACAGGGTGAAAATTTCGCCTTTGAAGAATAGTTAAAAAATATCTGCACATCTCGTTTTCGGGCTGTGCAGATTTTTTAGGTGATTTTATGAATACGGTCAGATTGAAAAACGGTATATTTTACGAGTCACAGCAAATCGGAGTGCAAATGCTTATGAATTTGTCGCCCGACCGCTTGTTAGCCCCGTTTTATGAGGCGGCGGGTAAATCTCCCAAAGCGCCGCGGTACGGCGGCTGGGAATCAAAGGGCATTTCAGGGCACACTCTCGGCCATTATCTTACGGCGCTGTCGCTTATGTATGAATCAACGGGCGAGGAAAAGGCGAAAGAACGGGCGATGTATGTTGTTGACGAACTTGATTCATTACAGGACGAAGAGGGTTATGTGTGCGGTTTCCCGAAAAGGGAAGGTTTTATGGGAGTGTTTGAAAATCCCGATTCGTTTACCTCGGCAGGCTTCGATTTAGCAGGCTGGTGGGTGCCTTACTATACTTTGCATAAGATAATGCGCGGGCTTGTAGATTGCTACGAAATCTTCAAAAGCGATAAGGCGCTGGCGGTTGTATCAAAATTAGCCGTCTGGGTTTACAATACAACCTCAACCCTTAATGACGAACAGCGTAAAAGACTTTTAAAGTGCGAATACGGCGGAATGAACTGCGTGCTGTCCCGCCTTTACAAAATTACGGGGGACGAGAGATTTCAAAAAGCATCGCTGTTTTTCTGCGAGGAGGATTTGCTTCGACCTTTGAGTAAGGGTGAAGATATTCTTTCGGGACTTCACGCCAATACTCAGATTCCGAAAATCATAGGTGCGCTGGAAGTGTATAAAAACGGCGGCGACAAAACGTTTTATAATGCGGCAAAGTTCTTTTTTGATACCGTAACTCAAAACCGCAGTTATGTAATCGGAGGGCACGGAGCAGGCGAGCATTTCAGCGATTTTCGCAAAGAACCCCTCGAAACAAACACCTGTGAAACCTGCAATTCAAACAATATGCTGGCTCTTACTAAGGCTCTTTATGAAATAACGCCTGACGCCGCATATTACGATTATTGCGAAAAGGTTTTGTATAACCATATTCTTGCCTCGCAGGACGAAACGGGAATGAAGACCTATTTCGTTGGCTTAAAATCGGGACATTTCAAGGTGTATTCAACGCCTGAGGAGTCTTTTTGGTGCTGTTTCGGCTCGGGGCTTGAAAATCCGTTTACATATAACCGTCACATTTATCATTACAACGGCGGTTTGTATATCAATCTGTTTGTTGCCTCAACCTTTAAAAATGAAACGGCGGAAATATCCCTTGATACCGATTTCCCATCAGGCACAAAGGCGGTAATTACCGTCAAGGAAATCGGCGGAGAGTGTATATTTGTCCGTAAGCCGTGTTGGTGCAAGGGCTTTCGCGCGGAAATAAACGGCAGAATATATACAGACAGCACAAACGGCTATGTAAAAATCGAAAATGTGAAAGCGGGGGACAAAATCACAGTTAATATCCCTTGCGATTTTTCGGTTTACCGCAAAAAAGACGATGACAAAAGCATTGCATACCTTTACGGACCTATGGTGCTTTGCGAACCCATGGGAAAAGAAAATTTTCCTGGAACCGACCGAGTACCGGGTGAAAACGACTTAACAAATTATGAGGGGATTGAAGTTCCACCCCTAAAATTCTTTGAAATGCCCGAAAAAACGGCAGAAGCACTTATTTTTAAGCTGAAAAACAATAACATTCAGCTCGTCCCGTTCTATTCCGTCCACCATCAGCGATACAGAGTGTATTTTGAAATAAAGGAATCTTGACGAAGTATATAATAATCGGTATAATAAAATTGGGCGGAGAGAACATTACGGTAGGGGCGATTCACGAATCGCCCGAAAAACTACGCAAAACCCACGGCTACACATTATTGCCCCCTCTGACGAGGGGGCTGGCGTGGCAAAGCCACGACTGGGGGAGAGATTGATTTTTATATTGAGTTTATTCTCTCCCTCTGTCAAAACCTGCGGTTTTGCCATGGCAGATTGTCAAGCAAGTGCAACACCCCAAAAGACCTCAAAAGGGGATTTCCAA
>JBJEPW010000021.1:0-44739 GCA_051881435.1 Candidatus Fimenecus sp.
TGTTTATAAATATGCGAATGTCCTTAAACCCTCTTAGCATCTGTTTTTTGGGAGTTTCGTTCTTGCGAAGCATCTGCTCAATGAGCGCTTCCGATTCACTTACATTTAAGTGCCTGTCTATTATTATTGAGAGTGCTCTGGCTCGTTGAACCTCGTCATTTAATGAGAGCAAGGCTCTTGCATGACGCTCCGAAAGCCCTGCGCGGGTAATTTTGTATCTCATTTCATCGCTTAACCTAAGCAATCTCAATTTGTTTGAAAGTGTGGATTGTGCCTTCCCCAGCCTTTTGCAAAGCTCATCCTGTCCCATATGATAGTCGCTTACGAGAATTGCCAGCGCCTCGGCTTCTTCAAAATAATCCAGATTTTGACGCTGTAAATTTTCAAGCACGGCAAACACGGCGGAGTCGGTTTCCGAAATATCGCTGATTATGCACGGTACCTTTGTCATACCGATAAGCCTTGCCGCCCTGAGTCTGCGTTCGCCTGCAACCAGCTCATATTTTCCGTTTTCAAGCTCTCTTACAATCAGCGGCTGTAAAATACCGTTGGACCTGATACTTTGTGCCAATCCCTCAAGCTCGTCATAATCAAACCGTTTTCTCGGCTGATTTGGATTTGGGAGAATGTCGCTTTGAGAAATTGAGAGTATTTTGTTATCAGGCCGTATTTTGTTTTGCTTTTTTAACATAGAGAAAACCTCCGCAGTGCTTGTCCTTGATAAAATCATAGCACCGCAGAGGTCTGTTTGTAAAGAAAATCCGTTCGCCGAAAAGGCTTTTGTCTCAACGGTTTTCGATATTATTTTAAAGGTTTTTTGGCAATCTGTGCCGAAGGTCTGGGATATTTTGTCGGGGTTTGCGAATTCTTTTTTATAATTATTATGCGCCGCGGCATATTTTCGACAAGATTAAACACCGTATCGCTTATGAGTTTGCCGCCCAGAATGCTTACAGCCTTTTCGGCAGAGGAAATTTCTTCGTCACTGTCCGCCGATTTCATAGAAATAAACATTCCGCCACATTTAACAAATGGGAGGCAGTATTCAGAAAGAACGGGAAGTGCCGCAACTGCACGGGCAGTGGCAAAATCAAAGTTCTCACGGTATTTTGAAAGCTGTGCCGCCTCTTCCGCGCGCATATGGAGTATTTCGCCTTCAAGCTCTGCGGCCGACAAAACCTGTTCAATAAAACCGAGCTTTTTGCGTGTGCTGTCAAGAAAGGTCATATTTATATCCGGTCTTGCCAGCTTTAAAACAAGCCCCGGAAAGCCCGCGCCCGTTCCCACATCAATAATTTTTGCATTTTCGGGAATTTGAGCGTATTTGAAAATCGCAAGACAGTCGGCAAAGTGCTTTACGGTTACATCGTCAGGCTCTGTAATTGCCGTCAAATTAAAGCTTTTGTTTGTTTCAACAAGCATTTCGGCAAATTTATCGAGACGGTCAAACGCCGCAGAGTCAATATCAATTTCAAAAGGGGCAATTGTTTTATAAAATAAATCCCTGTTAAGCATAATTTTTCCTTTCTTAATTACTGCTTACTTAAATATATCAGCAAAACGGAAATATCCGAGGGGGAAACACCGCTTATTCTTGACGCCTGCCCAACACTTTCGGGGCGCACCTTTTTAAGCTTTTCCCTGGCTTCAAGACGGAGTGAATAAACATCGTCATAATCAATGTCAGCGGGAATTTTCTTAACTTCAAGGCGGCGCATCTCGTCAACCTTCGCTTGCTGACGCTTTATATATCCCTCATATTTCAAGTCGATTTCAACCTGCTCAAACACCTGACGGGGCAAATCGGGACGGGCTTTGTCAAAGGGAGCAAGGCACTCATAGTCAAGCTGAGGTCTTTTTATAAGCTCCGAAAGCTTTATACCCGTTTTCATAGGCGCGGTTTCACGTGAAACAAGCATCTCGTTGATTTCCGCCGACGGGGGAAGGGTGGTATTTTCAACGCGCTCTTTTTCTTTTTTTATAAGTTCAAGCTTTTCAAGAAACTTATTGTATCTCTCCTGCGGTACAAGCCCTATTTCATATCCGTATTTCATAAGGCGGATATCCGCATTATCCTGTCTTAACAAAAGCCTGTATTCACTTCGTGAGGTCATCATTCTGTAAGGGTCGGAGCAGCCCTTTGTAACAAGGTCATCAATAAGGGTGCCTATATATGAGCTTGCTCTGTCAAGTACAAAAGGCTCTTTGCCCTGTACCTTTCGTGCGGCGTTTATGCCTGCAATCAAGCCTTGGGCGGCGGCCTCCTCGTATCCCGATGAGCCGTTGAACTGACCTGCACCGAAAAGTCCGTCAATTGTATTAAATTCAAGGGACGACTTTAACGCAAGGGGGTCGACGCAGTCATATTCAATGGCATATGCCGTTCTCATTACCTCAACATTTTCAAGACCCTTTATACTGCGTAAAAATTTAAGCTGAACATCTTCGGGAAGAGAAGATGACATTCCCTGCAAATATAATTCCTCCGTATCAAGACCGCAGGGCTCAATAAAAAGCTGATGGCGCTCTTTTTCGGAAAATCTTACGATTTTATCCTCAATGCTTGGGCAGTAACGGGGTCCAACTCCCTCAATTTTCCCCGAATAAAGAGGGGAACGGTGGATATTTTCAAGAATTATCCGCTTTGTTTCTTCGTTTGTATATGTAATGTGGCAAACCGCTTTGTTTTCGGGGAGATTTTGGGTTTCATAAGAAAACGGAACTGTGGGTTCGTCGCCGTTTTGAACTTCAAGCTCTGAAAAATCAACACTCCGTCTATTAACTCTTGACGGCGTACCTGTTTTAAATCGGCGCAGGGGAATATCCATTTTTTTAAGGGCTTCCGAAAGTCGGGTAGCGGGGAACATTCCGTCAGGTCCGCTTTCATATGAAACATCGCCAATATAAACTCTGCCGCCTAAAAATGTACCCGTTGCCAGCACCACGGCTTTTGCGGAATAAACCGCTTCAAGCTGTGTTTTCAAATAAAAAATTCCGTCTTTTTTATAAAGGTCAACAATTTCACCCTGCTTTAAGTCAAGGTTTTCCTGCAATTCAAGGGTGTGTTTCATATATTTTGAATATTCGCGGCGGTCAATCTGCGCGCGCAATGAGTGAACGGCAGGACCTTTTCCCAAATTCAACATTCTGCTTTGAATAGTGTTTTTATCGGCAGCAATTCCCATTTCGCCGCCCAAAGCGTCAATCTCACGAACAAGGTGCCCCTTTGATGTTCCGCCGATTGAGGGGTTACAGGGCATATTGCCTACCCAGTCAAGGTTAATTGTGAAAACAACTACCGATGAACCGAGCCTTGACGCCGCAAGCGCCGCCTCTATTCCCGCATGGCCTGCGCCGATAACGGCAATATCATATTCCTTTGCAAAATATTCCATAGCACTTCATCCTTAAAAGGTATTTTAAACAAAAAACAGGCGGGAGCCAAGCCCCCGCCCAACCTTTAATTATTCTTCGGTGTTTTCCTCAGGTGCGGCTGAACGGATTTCAACCTTACCGTAAAGTGAAGAACCGTCAATGTCACTCTTAGGAGCTCTGTCGGGAGAAATTTCGGGAGTATAAGGCTCTCTCTTTTCTCTTCTGCCTCTGTCCCTGTATCCGCCGCTTCTGCCGCGCTGTGAATTACCTCTGCGCCCACCGTCAACGGGAGTGATAACTACGCGTCTGTCAAGGTCTGAACCAACGGAATGAGATGAAGCGCCCTCAACCTCCTGAACTGCGGTGTGAATAATTCTTCTCTCATAAGGATTCATAGGTTCAAGAGAAATGCTTCTGCCCTGACGGACTGCCTTTGACGCAGTTTTTCTTGCGAGAATTTTAAGTGTTTCCTCACGTTTTTCACGATAGTTGCCAACATTTATGGAAACTCTCTTGTAATTCTGACTGCCTTTATTTGCAATCATTCTTGCAAGATACTGCAAAGCGTCAAGAGTTTCACCTCTTTTGCCGATGATAATTCCGTAATCATCGCCGCATTGAAGCTCAAAATAGATTTCCTCTTCGTTTGACATTTCGGTGATTTCGCACTCGCTCATACCGAGAGCCAACACGATGGACTTAATATAATCTGCCGTATCGGCATAAAGATTTGTTTTTTCCAAAGGAAGCTCAGGTTTTTCTTCTTTGGGAGCTTCTGCCTTTTCTTTTTTCTCTGCCTTTTTATTTTCCTTATTTACGGGAGCTTTTTTCTCAACCTTTTTGTTAGGTTTTTCTTTTCTTTCGGGTTTTTCATCGGGTTTTTCAACGCTTACCTTAACCTTTGCGGGGCTTCCGCCGAAAAGTCCCAATATTTTTTTCGCGGGAGTTTGTAAAACCTCTACCGTAAAATCGTCAAAATCACTAATACCCAATTCAAGCATTGCGGCGGCTTTTGCCTCGTCAACCGTTGAGCCGGTTCCGATTGCTTCTTTAATCATTATCTACACCTCGGTTTTCATCTTCACTTAATGTTTCAGCAACATTTTTAATTATCTTTTCTCTTGCGCGCCTGTTGATAGTTTCGTCAACCATAGTTTTTGCAAGCACCTTTTTGGGAGAATAAATCTGATACAGCACTATCATCTGAATAAAGGAAAGAATGCTCGACATTATGATGTAAACGCCTACGCTTGCAGGGAACATAAAAGAGAACCAGATGCTCATAACAGGCGTCATAAGCGACATACATCCCATAGACGGATTTTTTGCCATTTCGGGATTTGTTTTTCTCTGTCTCAAATAAGTGTAAACCGCCATCATAAGCGATGTAACACCTGTGAGAATCGGGATAAGCCACAAAAGAGTGGCTCCCATTTTAACATTGGGAGTTAAAGCAAGGTCAACGCCGAAAAGTGAAAATTTATCAATAAAAACTTCAATCTTTTCAACAACATCAACAGGAATCTGTGACTTATCAAGCTTATCAAAATACTCAATCGCCATAAGCTCAATCTGATATTCGCCGCGCTTGTTGCTTGCAAATTCAGGCAGGGCGCGAACCGCCGCCTTTATAGTTTCAAGCACATTTTCCGGAATACGCAGAACATAAGATAAAATTCTGTAATTGACAAGATAAACGCCCATCATTATGGGAAACTGAATAAGCATGGAAGAGCAGCCGCCCGTCATGGCGGAGTAGCCCTCTCTCGCATAGAGAGCGTTCATTTCCTCCTGCATTTTCTGCTGATTTGAGCCGTATTTTTCTTTAATTCTTTTAATTTTCGGCTGCATTCTCTGGCTCTTTGCCATACTTTTTTGTTGCTTAATCGAGGACGGGAGTAAAATAAGCTTGACGCAAATCGTCATAAACAACAAGGATAAAAGGTAGTTACCGCTTATACTGTAAAAAAATCCGATAAGGTAACCGAACGGTATTGAAAATATTTCTCTTATAAATTCCATTATGTCCTCCAAAATACACGGGACTTACTTTTCTTTTTTTTCCGGAACGGGGTCATAACCGCCGGGAAAAAAGATGTTGCACCGTAAAAGTCTTGACACAGCAAGAATTGAGCCTTTAAAGGCTCCGAATCTCTCAACAGCTTCAACGGCATATTGAGAGCAGGTCGGGTAATATCGGCAGCGGGGACCGAAAAGCGGCGAAATTTTCTTCTGATAAAACCTGATTGCTCTAATTATCAGCTTTTTCATCAATAACACCTGCTTTAATAAGCTGAGAAAGCATTACTTCTGCAATTTGCGTGCTCTTTTGGTATTTCGTTTTTGACCTTGCAACGAAAATTATATCGTAATTACCCTGAATTTTATCTTCAAGAGACGAATAAGCCGCACGTATAACACGCCTTGCACGGTTGCGCTCCACTGCATTTCCTGTTTTTTTTGAAGCAGTTATTCCGATACGACAAATACCCGCACGGTTTTTCATTACATAAGAAACCAGTGCAGGATTTTGAAAAGATTTTCCTTTGCCGTACAGTCTGCGAAAATCGCAGTTGCTTTTAATTGTAACTGTCCGCTTCAATTTTAAAACCCGAGCCGACAATTATCAGTATGTCAGCTGCTTTCTGCCCTTTGCTCTTCTGCGGGCAAGTACCTTTCTGCCGTTTCTGTCAGACATTCTCTTACGGAAGCCGTGCTCCATCTTGCGATGACGCTTTTTGGGCTGATAAGTTCTCTTCATTACTACTCCTCCGTTTCATAATATAGTCACACATTGTAAAAATATCTGCGAGTAGTCATTATATAAAAAATCGGTCAACTTGTCAACTTATAAATTTATTTTATTTTCAGTCAACATATACCGCATTTTAAAAAATATAAGAAAATTTTTAACAACATATTGTGTTTTGAATATAAAAAAACTTTCTAAAAAATTTTTTTATTCTTTTTTTCGGCAAAATTTTGCACTATAAATATTATATATATAATTGTATATTTATAACATTTTCCATTGAAAAAGGCAAAAAAGTATGCTAAAATTGATTATGTATGAAAATAGAGTAAAATCGCTTTAAAAGAGTAAAAACGCAAAATAGAGCCGTTTTTATTGAAATTACGGCATATACCTAAAAATTTATGTGAAAGGGAGCGAGAAAGTGAACTCATATTCCGAATTATGGGACATGGTTAAGGAATATTGCAAAAGCAATATAAACGAAACCGCTTATAATATGTGGATAAAAGATTTAGAGCTTATAAAAATAGATGCAGAGCGCGTTATTATTTCCACCGCCCGTTTTAAAATAAATGTTACAATGGAAAAATACCGTCAGCTTATCGAAGAAGCTTTTTATAATGTAATGGGCTTTAATGTTGAAATTGAGCTTATCCCCTTTGAGGATGTTCCGAAAGAGGCAGTCCCGAAGGAGGAGGACGGCGGTTATTCCAACCTTGAAAACGCAAAATTTACCTTTGCAAATTTCATCGTAGGTCCTTCAAACAAAATGGCTTATACCGCGTCTTTAAGAATTTCCGAAACACCGGGTACGGTTTTCAATCCTCTTTTTATTTACGGTAATTCAGGGCTTGGAAAAACTCACCTTTTAAACGCAATTATTGAAAAAATAAAAAGCAACAATCCCGATGCAAACATTGTATATACAACAAGTGAAAATCTTACAAACGAGCTTTTCTTTGCTTTGCAGACGAAAACTACATACGATTTTCATAATAAATACAGAACCTGCGACGCATTATTGGTTGACGATATTCAGTTTATTGCAGGTAAAACTCAAACGGAAGAAGAGGTTTTCCACACCTTTGATACTCTTATCAAGGCAGGAAAACAGATTGTTCTCACCTCGGACAAGCCGCCGAGTGAAATACCTAAAATTGAAGACAGACTCAAAACAAGATTTGCAAGCGGTATAATATGCGATATTCAGCCGCCCGATTTTGAAACGAGAGTTGCCATTATTAAAAACAAGGCAAACTTTCTTCATTTTGAGCTTCCCGACGATGTCTGCATCTTTATTGCGGAAAACATTAAGAGAAATGTCCGTCAGATTGGCAGTGCAGTTAAAAATATCTATGCTTACTGCACCTTTAACGACGCTGTTCCCACTATTGAAATTGCAAAAGATGTTTTAAAAGATATTCTTATGACAAGCCAGCCGGTAAGCGTTGTTATCGACAATATTCTTGAAAAGGTTTCCTTTACCTTCGGCGTAACGCCCGAACAGCTTAAAAGTGAACGCAGAGATGCAAATATTAACGGAGCCCGTCAGGCGGCAATGTATGTTATCCGTGAAATTACCGACCTTTCCCAGGACGAAATAGGAAAAGTTTTCGGAAGAAATCATTCCACGGTTAATAACTCACTTAAAAATGTTCAGTCAAGAATAGAAAAAGATTCAAAATATAAAAATCTTATCAATGAAATAATAAAAAATATAAATGATTAAAATTAACTCAGGTTTCAACAGTTTTTTAGTTTTCAACAATGAAGTTTTAAACAAGTTATTTTTTATCTTTTATCTTAACATTTATTAAAAGGTTTTTAAAAGGTAAATTTTTCGCAAAAGCCTTTTATTTACAAGCAAAACAGTAGTTTTCAACAGTTTGAACCGTCCCTACTACTAATACTATACTTTTATTACTTTTATTTTTCAAAAAGGAGAATGAAAATGAAATTTATCTGTTCTTCACAAATTCTCAGCGAAGCTTGTATGAATGTTCAGCGTGCAACAAGCACAAAATCTTCAAATCTTCCCACAATTGAAGGAATACTTATAAAAGCGGAAAACGACCGTATTATGCTTACAGGCTATGACCTTGAAGTAGGAATAATCACATCGGTTGAGGGCAGAGTTGAGCAAACAGGCAGTATTATTCTTAATGCAAAAATTCTTTGCGATATTTTAAGAAATACTCCCGATGACCTTGTATCAATCGAGTGTGACGACCGTCTTATTTGCAAAATCAAGAGCGGTGATTCGGAATTTTCAATTATGGGCTTTTCAGAGGCCGATTATCCCGAGCTTCCTTCGGTTTCGGGAGGATTTCCCATTGTTATCGGCGGCGAGATTTTAAAGGATATGATTAAAAAGACTATTTTTGCTGCCGCTGAAAACGATTCAAAGGTAATACATACCGGAATACGCTTTGAGGTTGGGGATTCAAACATCCGCCTTGTTTCCGTTGACGGCTACAAGCTTGCAATAAGAAACGAAAAAATTGATTATAACGGCGAAGAAAAGGTTTTTGTTGTTCCCAAAAAGACGCTTAATGAGGTAATAAAGCTTATAGGCGACGAATGTGAAACAGTTTCAATGATAGTGGCTTCCCGCCATATTCTCTTTGAGTGCGGCAGATATGTTATAGTTTCAAGACTTCTTGAAGGTGAATTTTTAAGCTATAAGAGCGCTATTCCCACAACTGCAAAAACTCAGGTACGCGTTAATACAAGAAAGCTTATCAGCAGTATTGAAAGAACTTCTCTTATCATTACCGAAAGAATAAAAAGCTATGTAAGATGTATTTTTGATAATGAGTCGATAAGAATTTCAAGCACAACCGCTCTCGGAACGGCAAACGACAGAATTCTTGCCGATACAGAGGGCGAAAGAGTTGAAATAGGCTTTAATAATAAATATCTTTTAGACGCTTTGAAGGTTTGCGATACAGATGAAATTACACTTCGTCTTAACGGTTCAACCTCGCCTATAATCATTGTGCCTGACGATGATTCCTCGCTTATTTATGAAAGAAGCTTCCTGTTTATGGTGCTTCCCGTAAGGATGAACTGATAATGAAGAAAATTTCAGCACGTATAAAAGAAAAAGAGCGTATTAAAATTGAAATAGATTCGGATTTTATAAGGCTTGACGCGTTATTAAAGCTTGCAAATGCGGTTATGACAGGCGGCCATGCGAAAATCGTCATTCAGGAGGGCGATGTAAAGGTTAACGGCGAGGTCTGCACCGCAAGAGGTAAAAAAATACACAAAGGCGACAGTGTTATTTTTGATAATTGCATTTATGAGGTTATCTAATGCATATTGAAGAAATAAAAATTGAGAATTTTCGCAATATCGGCTTTATGGGAATTTTTCCCCATAAAGAAATAAATGTTATTTACGGTCAGAACGGTCAGGGGAAAACAAATCTTTTGGAGGCAATATGGCTTTTTACGGGTTGTAAAAGCTTTCGCACCTCAAAAGACAGTGAGTTAGTCCGTTTTGACAGTGAAAATGCAGAAATTTCAATGAGCTTTCAAACAAGCTTTCGTGAAAATAACGCTTCGATTTTTATTGATAAAAAAAGAACCGCTTCATTAAACGGAGTAAAGCTTTCTTCACCGAGGGAGCTTATAGGAAAGTATTACAGCGTTGTGTTTTCTCCCGTTCATCTCTCACTTATTAAGGACGGTCCTTTGAACAGACGAAAATTTCTTGATACCGCAATAAGTCAGATTGACAGTGTTTATGCAAAAAAGCTTACATATTTCAATCATCTTGTCGGGCAGAAAAACGCCCTTTTGAAAAATGCGGCTGAAAATCCGTCGCTCCTTGATACTCTTGATATTTGGGACGAAAAAATTGCCCTTGCAGGGGCAGAGGTAATAGTTGAGAGAATAAACTATATTAAAATGCTTCAAAATAAAGCGTCTTTTATATACGGCGGAATTTCGGGAGAAACAGAAGAATTGGAAATAAAATATTTAAGCAATGTCCGCTATGAAAGTGAAGAAAAGCAGGATATTGCGGAGATTTATTTTAAAAATATGCAAAAGCACCGCCCAAACGATTTGTATTTAAAAAACACTTCATCGGGGCCCCACAGAGATGATATTGAAATACTCATAAACGGTATTTCGGCGCGAAAATTCGGCTCACAGGGTCAGCAGAGAAGCGCGTCTCTCTCTTTAAAGCTGGGTGAGGCGGAAATAATAAAGGATTTAAAGGGCGAGCATCCCATAATATTGCTTGACGATGTTATGAGCGAGCTTGACCATGTAAGGCAGAATTACATTCTTAATAAAATGAGTGAAAAACAGGTTTTCATAACCTGCTGTGAAAAAGAAACAGTATCCCGTCTTAATGCGGGAAAGGTTTTTAAAATAGAAAAAGGAAAAGCGGTAGTCTGATGTATATAGGTATAGGACAGGACACGGTAATTAAGGATAAAGATATACTGGGTATATTTGACCTTGATAATACTACCGTATCAAAGGCTACAAGAGAATATATAAACACCGCGTCAAAAAACGGAGAATGTGTAACGGTTTCTTTTGAGGAACTGCCCAAATCGTTTATCGTAACGGCGGATAAAAATGGCAGAAATGTTTATATATCTCCTTTCAACACATCAACAATATTTAAAAGAATAAAAGGTCAAAAAATTTGACGGAGGGAAAAATGAGCGAAGAAATCAAAAATGTCATGGAAGACGAAGAGATGAATACCGTCGTTACCGAAGAATACGGTGCTGATGCTATTCAGGTTTTAAAAGGTCTTGAAGCAGTAAGAAAACGCCCCGGTATGTATATCGGTTCAACGGGACCCAAGGGCTTGCATCACCTGGTTTATGAGATTGTGGATAACTCAATCGACGAAGCGCTTGCAGGTTATTGCACCCATATTGAGGTTGAAATTCTGCCCGGCGATATTATTACCGTTCGTGATAACGGCCGCGGTATTCCCGTAGGCATAAATGAAGAAGAGGGACTTCCGGCAGTTACGGTTGTTTTAACGGTTCTTCACGCCGGCGGTAAGTTCGGCGGCAGCGGATACAAGGTTTCCGGCGGTTTACACGGCGTCGGTTCTTCGGTTGTTAACGCCCTTTCGGAATGGTTTGAAGTTGAAGTAAGTCAGAACGGCCATATTTATAAGCAGAGATTTGAGCGCGGAAATATTGCATCAGACCTTGAAATTATAGGCGATACTGATGAAACAGGTACATTTATCCGCTTTAAAGCCGACCCTGAAATTTTCACGGAAACAACTGTTTACGAATTTGAGGTTTTGCAGAGAAGACTTCGTGAGCAGGCTTTCCTTAACGCAGGGCTTCGCATTTCTCTTGCGGATAAAAGAGATGAAGATAATATAATTGAGGAAGTTTATTGCTATGAGGGCGGTATCCGTTCCTTTGTTGATTTTATAAATACTTCCCGCGGACTTACTCCCATTCACGATGATATTCTTCATTTTTCCACCGTTCAGGGAGACAGAAGCGCCGAGGTTGCAATTTCCTATAACGACGGATATAACGAAATAATCCTTTCCTTTGCAAATAATGTCCGTACTATCGACGGCGGTACCCATGAGGACGGCTTTAAAGCGGCGCTCACAAAGGTTTTCAACGATTACGGCAGAAAATTCAAGCTTTTAAAGGATAACGATAAAAACCTTTCGGGCGACGATGTCCGCGAGGGCTTAACGGTTGTTATCAGCGTAAAGCTTACCGAGGCAGAGTTTGAGGGGCAAACAAAGGGTAAGCTCGGTAATACTGAAATGAGGTCTCTCGTAAATAAAATGCTTTACGAGAAGATGATGACATATTTTGAAGAAAATCCCGCAGTTGCAAAAGGAATTTTTTCAAAGGCTCTTGATGCTTCCAGAGCCCGTGAGGCGGCAAGAAAAGCCCGTGACAGTGCAAGAAGAAAATCGGCACTTGAAGGTAATTCCCTCCCCGGTAAGCTTGCGGATTGCATAGATAAAAACCCTGAAAACACCGAAATTTTCATCGTCGAGGGAGATTCGGCAGGCGGCAGTGCGAAAGAAGGCAGAGATAACCGTATTCAGGCAATTCTTCCTCTTTGGGGTAAAATGCTCAATGTTGAGAAGGCACGGATTGACAAGGTTATCGGCAATGATAAATTAACCCCTGTTGTTACAGCTCTCGGAACGGGTATCGGCGAGGAGTTTGACATTTCAAAAATCAGGTATCATAAAATAGTAATTATGGCGGATGCCGATGTTGACGGTCAGCATATCAGGACACTTCTTTTAACCTTCTTTTTCAGATATATGCGTCCCCTTATTGAAGAAGGATATATTTACATTGCGCAGCCTCCGCTTTTCAAATTAAGCAAAGGCAAGCGACATGAATACGCCTTTTCCGATGAAGAAAGAGATAGGCTTATTGAGGAGATGGGCGGAAGCTGTGATGTTCAGCGGTACAAGGGTCTCGGTGAAATGGACCCCGAGCAGCTTTGGGAAACCACTATGGACCCTGCAACAAGGCTTATGCTCCGCGTAACTCTTGAAGACGCAATGGAAGCGGACGAAACCTTCTCAATACTTATGGGCGATAAGGTTGAGCCTCGCCGTGAGTTTATCGAGAAAAACGCAAAGTATGTTCAAAACCTTGATATATAAGAAATAAGAGGAAAAATAATGAGTACAAACAATCAGCATAATTTAGGTGAATATGTACCCCTTGAGGCACAGAACATAGTAAATGTTGAGATAAATAAGGAAATGAGAAAATCTTTCCTTGATTACTCAATGTCTGTTATTACCTCCCGTGCACTCCCCGATGTGCGTGACGGCTTAAAGCCCGTTCACAGAAGAATACTTTATACAATGTATGAAAATTCTCTGTATCCCGATAAGCCGTACAGAAAGTGCGCCGATACGGTAGGTTCAGTTCTCGGACGGTACCACCCCCACGGTGACGCCTCTGTTTACGACGCAATGGTCCGTCTGGCACAAACCTTTTCAATGAGATATACTCTTATTGACGGTCACGGAAACTTCGGTTCAATCGACGGCGACCCACCTGCCGCATACCGTTATACGGAGTCAAGAATGAGCAAAATTTCACTTGAAATGCTCACGAATATCGATAAGGATACCGTTGATTTTGTAACAAACTACGACGACCGGCTAAAAGAACCCACCGTTCTGCCCTCTCGCTATCCCAATCTTTTGGCGAACGGCTCAACAGGTATTGCCGTAGGTATGGCAACAAATATTCCACCTCACAATTTAGGTGAGCTGATAGACGGTATCTGCTGTGTTATTGACAATCCCGAGGCTTCTCTTGACGACATAATGGAGCATATTAAGGGACCCGATTTTCCCACGCAGGGAATTATTATGGGCAAAGCGGGTATCCGCGCCGCATATGCCACCGGCAGAGGAAAAATTATTCTTCGCGGCAGAGCGGAAATTGTTGAAAATGAGAAAAACGGCAGATTTCAGATAATAGTTACCGAGCTTCCTTATCAGGTAAATAAGGCAAGACTCATTGAGTCCATAGCCGATTTACATAAGGATAAGCGCATTGAGGGACTTTCCGATATTAACGACTATTCCTCACAGCGCGGCGGCGGTATCAGAATAGTTATCGACTTAAAGCGTGACGCAAACCCCCAGGTTGTGCTCAATCAGCTTTATCAGATGACACAGCTTCAGATTTCCTACGGTATTATTCAGTTAGCCCTTGTTGACGGCGAGCCGAAAATTCTCACCTTAAAGGAAATCATTGAGAAATATATTGCGTTCCAGTGTGAAATAATAACAAGAAGAACACAGTATGATTTGAATAAGGCGCAGGCAAGAGAGCATATATTGGAAGGTCTTGCAAGAGCCATTGATATTGTTGACGAGATTATTGCAACAATCCGCGCCTGCAAGGGCGGTAAGCCCGAGGCTAAGCAGGCAATTATGGATAAATTTGATTTTGATGACCCGCAGGCAACAGCTATTGTCAATTTCCAGTTAGGTCAGTTGGCAGGTCTTGAAATCAATAAAATTATTGCCGAGCGTGACGAGTTATTGGCAAAAATCAAGGAATATCTTGAAATTCTCGGCTCCGAAGAAAGAATCCACGAAATTCTCAAAGACGAATTGCAGGTTATCGGCAAAAAATATGCAGACGAGAGAAGAACGGAAATCGCAAATGTCAGCGGCGAGGTTGATATTGAGGACCTTATCGCTGAGGAGGACTGCGTTTTCACCCTTACAAAGATGGGATACATCAAGCGTCAGCCCGTTGAAACATATACGGTTCAGCGCCGAGGAGGCAAGGGTATAAAGGGTATGAGCCGCCGTGAGGAGGATGTGGCGGAAACCATGTTTATCTGCTCCTCTCACGATTATATTCTGTTCTTTACCTCAGAGGGCAAGATGTACCGCTTAAAGGGCTATGAAATTCCCGAGGGCACAAGAAACAGCAAGGGTATGAACATTGTCAATATTCTTCCCATAACGGCAGATGAAAAGGTAACCGCCATGCTTCGCGTTCCCGATTTCGGCGAGGATAAATATTACCTTTGCATGGCAACCAAAAACGGCGTTATCAAGAGAACGGCTCTTGACGCATATAAAAACATAAGAAAAAGCGGAATTATCGCCATCAACCTTGACGAGGGCGACGAATTAAGATGGGTTAAGCTTACCGACGGTGAACAAAAGCTTATGGTCGCCACTAAAAAGGGTATGAGCATCTGCTTTGATGAAAACGACGCCCGCGCCATCGGCAGAACTGCAAGAGGTGTTCGCGCAATCTCCTTAAAAGAGGGCGACGAGGTTGTGGGCATGGTAGTATTCAGCGATGCGGGCAAGGTACTCACCATCAGCGAAAAGGGCTACGGCAGAAGAAGCGATGTTTCCAACTACCGTGTCCAGTCCAGAGGCGGTAAAGGTCTTACCAACTACCACACCGAGCAGTACGGCGATGTATGCGCCATCGAAATGGTAGAGCCCGAGCAGGATATTATTATGATTTCCTCTGACGGAATTATAATAAGACTTCCCGCAGAGCAGGTAAGAGAATGTAACCGTCCCTCAAAGGGCGTAATCCTTATGAAGGTTAAGGACGGCGAAAAGGTTGCCACTATCTCCCTCGCACAGCACGAGGAAGAAAGTTCGGATGAGGAAAACGAAGAAAATTCGGTTGGGGAAAAAGAGGAATAATTTTTTCTGTTTGTGAAAGGAAAGATACATTATGAACAATGACAACAAGAAAAAATCAACCGATGTGCAGGTTAAAACAGAAAAGAAAACAGACAAAAAGAAAAAGAGCAAAAAAATAGCTCTCATAGTTTTTTTGGTGATATTGTTTTTAATTACTGCCCTCGTCGGCTTCGGTATATGGTTTGTTAACGACAAGCTTAATCTTATCGGATATGATACCGAATCAACAACAATTGATCCAAATCAGGAGTTTGTTGAAAAAGAGGACGATAAAATGGACTTTGGAGAAATCGATGACGCCACGGGAGCCGATTTCCAAAGTATTCTTAAAAACTGGGCTACAAACGGCGGCGAAAAAATGAGCAGCAAAAATGTTGTCAATGTGCTCTTAATAGGAAGTGACGCTTCCACCGAGGAGCCGGGCCGTTCCAACATAACCGATAAGGGAAATACGGACGCGATGATTCTTGTCTCCATTGATAAGGTTAATAAAACCGTCAAGCTCGTTTCATTTATGCGTGACAGCTATACTTATATGGACGGCTTTGACCGTTATGCAAAGCTCAATGCGGCGTGTGCAAACGGCGGTCCCGCTTATCTTGTTGAAACAATCGAAAATGACTACAAGATAGAAATTGACGGTTATGTCCTTGTGGATTTTGATTCCTTCAGGCAGGTTATTGATGTTCTGGGCGGAGTAAATGTTGATGTGCCGCAGTATGTTGCAAATTATCTCAGCAATGCAAAGGACGGAACCTTCCCCTCAGGCGATAATGTGCTTCTTAACGGCGACCAGGCGCTTAAATTCAGCCGTATAAGAAAATCCGACGCAAACGGCGATGTAAGCCGTGTTCAGCGTCAGCGCCAGGTTATAACTGCGCTGATAAATAAATGTAAGGGTGCTTCTCTTTCACAAATCAATAATGTTGCGGATGTTATTTTGGCAAATGTCAGAACGAATATAGGCAAAAAAGAAATTCTTTCATATGCCACACAGGCGGTTACGGACGGTTGGGCAAATTTCACATTGACGGAAGTTACAATGCCTACTCCCGATGCTCGCAGCGGTTACAGCGGTAAGGCATGGATATGGGTAGTGGATTATCCCCTTGCAGCGCAGAATTTGCAGAAAGAGCTTTACGGCAAAACAAATATTGTACTTGAAGAAAACAGAAAAACCGCACTGACAATTATGGGGCTGCGTGCGGAAAAAAGTAACTGACTGAAAATGACGGTATGAGGAGTGTTCCCAATGAACAACTATAATAATCAAAACGGTCAGTTTGGCGATGGGGGACAACAGTACGGAGGGACTCCGTATAACGCAAACAACGGCAGTAATTATTACGGTGTGCCGTACGGTTACCAAAACGGTTATGTTACGCCTGTATATGGGTCAAGTTATTATCAGGGAAGCCCGATTACTCCGTTGCAGCAGGAAAAGAACAACGATAGAAAAATTATAAGAACAATCGGCACTTTTGCGGCTATGGCAATACTTTTATACCTGGGCTTATCCACTGTTTCCGGTGTAATCTTGGGCGTATTAAGCAGTTTTTTCCCGAAAGTCGGTTTGATTTTTGAAAATACGCTTTTATACTACGCATATTCAAACATGGCTTCGGTGCTGTTTATTGCCTTGCCTTTTTTCATTACTCATCTCATATTAAGAAAAAAGAGAATATCGGGGATTTTGCCCTTGGGAACAACATATAACAAAAAGGCAAGTATTAGCCTTGTTATGATGCTTTTCCCCGTTGTTATTATAACTTCAATGGTTATAAATTATATATCCTTTATTTTTCAGTCGGCAACGGGAATAGAGTTTTCAGGGGGATATGATGAAGCAATTAACGGCCCTGCCGAAATTGCGATGTCGGTAATTTCCGTGGCGGTTTTGCCCGCAGTAGTTGAGGAAATTGCAATAAGGGGAGTTGTTTTACAGCCCTTGCGCAGATACGGCGATTGGTTTGCAATTATTGCCTCCTCCCTGATTTTCTCACTTATGCACGGCAATATGGTTCAGATTCCTTACACTCTCACAGCGGGAATAATATTCGGTACGGTTGCGGTTTCAACAGGAAGTCTTTGGCCATCCATCGTGCTGCATTTTTTGAACAATCTGTTCTCCGTTTTAATACTTTGCGCAGATTCAAATATGAGCGAAGTTGCAGCAAATTTGTTTGTATTTATATTGCTGGGCATAATGGTATTGCAGGGAATAGCAGGCGGCGTGATCTATTTTACTATGAGATACCGTCCTCACTTCGCAAAAGGTGTGAAAACGCTTAAAACAGGCGAAAAGCTCGCTGCAATGTTCGGGAATCCCTTGATGATTATCACTCTTGTGGTCATGGGCTTTGTTATTTTGTCAAGTATTTCGGTTTAATTTATGTGCAAATTTGATTTTATGAACTATGCGCTGTCACTTGCCCGCCTTTCCGCAGAGGAAGGCGAGGTACCGGTGGGCGCAATAGTTGTGTGTGACGGAAAAATCGTGGGCGAGGGCAGAAATCGCCGTGAAACGGTGAAAAATGCCCTGCACCATGCAGAAATTCAGGCGATTGACGAGGCGTGCAAAACTCTCGGCGGCTGGCGGCTCTGGAAATGCGATTTGTATGTTACCTTGGAGCCTTGTCCTATGTGTGCAGGCGCTATTATCAATTCAAGAATAAAAAATGTATATTTCGGAGCATACGATGAAAAAAACGGAGCGGTATCTTCCGTTTCACATCTTTTTGATATGAATTTTACCCACAAACCGCTGTATGAGGGCGGTATAATGGAAAAAGAATGTGCAGAAGTGCTCACATCTTTTTTCAAAAACCTGCGTGAAAAGAAAAACGGAGAAAACAAAGAATGAGGAGATGAAAAAATGAGTACGGTAGCCGCAATTTCCACCGGCAGAGCACCGGGAGGTATCGGAATTGTAAGAATTTCCGGTGAAAATGCAATTGCGGTGGCTGATAGTGTTTTTTCATCTTTTAACGGTAAAAAGCTTTGTGAAATCCCCGGATATTCCGCTCTTTACGGCAAAGCATCTGATAAAAACGGTAATATTGACAATGTTGTGGCTCTTGTTTTTAAAGCGCCTAAAAGCTATACGGGTGAAGATGTTGTTGAAATTTCCTGCCACGGCGGACTTTTTGTAACCGACAGGGTGCTGAACGCCGTCTTGGAGGCAGGGGCTGTGCCTGCCGAAGCAGGGGAGTTTACAAAGCGCGCCTTTTTAAACGGAAAAATGGACTTAACAAGCGCTGAATCGGTTATGAGTATTATTTCCGCGCAGGGTGAGCAGGCGGAAAAAATTGCCTTGGGCGTTTTGGAGGGTAAGCTCTTTAAGGAAATAAAGAAAATAACTGATAAATTGCTTTATGATATGGCGCTTTTGTCCGCTTGGGTGGATTATCCTTATGAAGAAATTGAGGATTTGTCCGCAGAAAAGCTTAAAAGTCATATTGCGGAAAGCAAAAAAGAGTTAGAAAAGCTAATAAATGACTTCGGCAAGGGGCAGATTATTCTTGAAGGCGTTGATACCGCCATTGTGGGTTGCCCCAATGTGGGAAAATCTACCCTTATGAATTTGCTTTCGGGCACGGATAAATCAATAGTAACGGAAATAGCGGGAACAACCCGTGATATTGTTGAAGATACCGTTAATGCAGGGGGAATAACTCTCCGTCTTGCCGATACGGCAGGAGTGAGAGATACTGACGACACCGTTGAGAGCATCGGCGTTGAAAGAGCGGTAAAAAGGCTTGAAAATGCGGAGCTTGTGTTGGCGGTTTTTGACGGAAGCCGTCCGTTAAACAGCGATGACCGCCGCCTTATTGACCTTTGCAAGGGAAAAAAAGCGGTTGGAATAATCAACAAAACAGATTTAGATAAAAATTATCTAAACAATGAAATTAAAGAAAATTTCCCGCAGACAGTTTTTATCTCAGCCAAAACAGGCGAGGGAAAAGCAGAGCTTATAAGCGCAATAGAAACGCTTTTAGGCACGGCGGATTTTGATACTTCGGCGGCGGCAGTTGTAAACGAGCGTCAGCGTGACTGCTGTAAAAAAGCCCTTGACGCCTTAAACGATGCCGAAAACGCTCTTGATTTAGGGCTTACTATGGACGCGGTTACAGTCTGTCTTGACAGCGCCGCAGAAAATCTTATGGTGCTCACAGGCGAAAAAGCCACGGAGCTTGTAGTAAACGAAATTTTTTCACAGTTCTGCGTAGGCAAATAAAGTGCAGCCTCCTCAAAATTTTTACATATACGCCTTGTCCGCATATTTTTCCCTGTAATTCGTCCTTTCCCTCGGCAATACACAAAGTATTACCTCGGTCAAGTACTGTTTACAGTAAAAAATCTATCGTACAAATCGCATATGACAAATTTTTCGGTGGCTGCTGAAAATAATAAAAAAGTATATTAAAAAGCGAATATGTAAAATCGTTTTAGTTAATAAACATCTATTTGAAAAGAGGTCTTTAAAATGAGCGAAGGATGCAGCGGAAATTGCGGCAGTTGTTCTTCAAATTGCGAAAGCAGAAAAGAGGATTTACGCACACCGCTTAATGCTTTGAGCAGTGTTAAAAAGGTAATCGGCGTTGTAAGCGGAAAGGGCGGCGTAGGCAAAAGCCTTGTCACCTCAATGCTTGCTGTAACGGCGCAGACAATGGGCTACCAGACAGCCGTTCTTGACGCGGATATAACAGGTCCCTCAATACCTCAGGCTTTCGGTGTTCACGGCAACGCGGAGGGTAGTGACGAGGGAATTTATCCCATGATTTCAAAGCTTGGGACAAGAATTATGAGCGTAAACCTTCTTTTGGAAAAAGAGGATCAGCCCGTAGTGTGGAGAGGTCCCGTTATTTCGGGCGTTATTCAGCAGTTCTGGCAGGAGGTTGTCTGGGGCGATGTTGACTTTATGTTTGTGGATATGCCTCCCGGAACGGGCGATGTACCCCTGACCGTGTTCCAATCCCTGCCTGTTGACGGTATTGTAATCGTTACAACTCCCCAGGATTTAGTAACTCTTATCGTAAAAAAAGCTGTTAATATGGCAAAGATGATGAATGTTCCCATTTTGGGTATTGTTGAAAATATGAGTTACTTTGAGTGCCCCGACTGCGGTAAACAACACAGCATTTTCGGCGAGAGCAAAATTGACGGGGTGGCAAAAGAACTGGGTATTCCCGTTCTTGCAAAGCTTCCCATCAATCCTGCAAATGCGGCGCTTGTTGATAAGGGCGCTATTGAGCTTTGCGAGGAAAAGCAGTTTGAAGCGATTATCAAAAAAATCGCCGAATAATCAGTTTAATTCACTCTGTGTTGTTTTCGGAGTTGTGAGTATGAAAGTTAAAGACAGAAGCATTTTAATTTCAATAATTGCGGTGATGCTTGCAGCGGTTTTGATGTTTTCCCAGGCGTTAATCGGTTCTGCGGCAGATGCTGTTCAGTCAGGTGACACGGCAACTTCCGTTATCCGTTCAAACGCCGCCTGCCTTACAGCAACCGAAGAAGAGCTGAAAGAGCTGGATTCCTTTTTGGGAACGGTATTTTACGGTGCGGACGAAACTCTTTTTGAAATAAATTCGAAGGAACTGACATATGAGGTATTTTTAAACAAAATATTGACCGATATGTCGGGAAAGAGCGTTTTGTACGGCGAGTATTTTAACGGCAGTGAGGCAATTGAATATGAAAAAACGCCTGACCCCATGAAAAGATTTGCCGCCGATAAAAAAACGAAGCAAACAGGGTTTTATTACAAATACACAAAGGAAAACCTTGATTGGATACTTACTAAAATATTTAATGTTTCTCCCTCTGTAACTGTCGGCTTTAATCCGGAGGGATATGATAACAGCCGTTGCTATTATTATGACGGATGCTTTTATATTTCCGGCAGAACAGGGGCAAAAACAGGTGATTTTGCAATTTCGGTAAAGAGCTGGCAGCAGTATGAAAACGGCAGATACATAGCAGATGTGGAGAGCGTCCCCGTAAACGGCAAAGGTTATGCGTCATCCTTAAAAACCGTTTTGGCACTAAAAGAAATTTCAGGCGTGCGCCGCTGGACAATCTATTATGCAGGCGAAGCATCGGGAGTTGAAGAAGCGTTGAAAAACGAGCCTTTAACAATTTCCGTTGACAATAACAGCTTTTTGAATAACGGCGCCGCATTTATTACATACGCAGAAAGAACAAGATATTATACAAATGGGGAAGAAATAAAAAAGCTTACCGAAAACAAACCGGAGAATTTAAAAAATGCCCTGTATGAATATATAGCCGGCGGCTGGGACGGCTCAGGCTACGGTATTTCTATGGCCATGGCGCTTTCCTTTGCCGGAAAAATTGATATTTCTCAATACCAAGATGGTCAGGGCATAAGCTTTTATAAGATGCAGCAGCCCTCACAGAATAATAAGTTCCGTGCGCTGATAAATTATTATCAGGTGTCGCAGCTTTTTAGGGATTTTTCGGATTATGTATATTTTGACGATGATTTAGGCAAAAGTGAAAAGACGGCGGTATTAAAAAGCCTTATTGAAACAGTAAAGAGCGACAGTCCCGTAATTATCGGATGCAGATGGAAAAGTAACGGTAAAGCATACGGGCATACGCTTGTGGGCTGCGGTTATTCCGGAAATCAGGACGGTTCATATAACATTACGCTTGTGGACCCTGACACCACAAATAAACATATTTATCTGTCCGTAAGCAAGGATTTTACAGAATGTTCGTTTAACGGAAGCAGTTATGATAACGGAAAGATTGTTTCGCTGGGATATATTACCGCTGACAGAGCGCAAACGCTTTTGGAAACAGATATTTCTCAAAAGGCGGAAAAGCTTGCCGATAAATGTATATTTATAATTGAGCAAAACGCAGTTCTGACAATAACGAATGACAGCGGACAAAAGCTTATTCACAACGAAAACGGTTTTTCGGGCGATATGAATTATACCGTTGAAAACTACATATTAACCGGAAATAATCACCAAAGCGATATGCTTATTTCTGTTGATAATTCCGAGAGCTTTACCGTTGAAAACGAAGGGACTTATCTTGATATCACCGTTTCGGGCAGTAACGGTATTTTTTGCGGCGTTGACGGTATGAATATTGAAACCGTTAATATTATCCCCGGTGAATTTACCATAAAGGGAAAGGATATGGCGTATTCTGTTTCTGCTTTATCGTCGGAAGAAGACGTTAATCTGATAAATTTGCGGGGCGGAGAGTCAAAGGCGTTAACTGTTATGTCAAAAGACGGCGTATCCGTAATAAGCAAACGAAAGCAGAATTTGCGCATTGCTCTGATTTCCGCAAACGGCGAAATTAAAGAATGTGATTATCAGCCGCAAGACTTTGAGTACAGCATTACACAGGAGCTTATCGAGGAGCATGTGGAAATGGAAAAAACAAACCATATTAGGGTTCTTTTGTTTTTCGGTATGTTCGGCGTTCTTGTTGTTTCGGCGGCGGCAGTAACGGTGGTTACTGTCAGAAAAAAGCGCAAAAAGAACAAAAAAGAAAACGAAACTGAATAAAAATAAAATCAGGAGATGAGTTAAATCATGCTCCTGATTTTATTTTTAGTGTTTTGAGATATAATTTCTGTTCAGGGGTTATGCGGTTGCTTTCAACTGCTTTTTGTATTGCTTTGTTGTGCACCCAAGCATCAAGGACTTTATTTTCAATATAGGGCAAGGCGCTCTCCCGTTGCTTTGCAAGAGCGGTGGCAAAATACCACGCAATCATCATGTTTATGTAATATTCATCGGATTTTATGCCCGATACAAGGTCAGGATATTTACTATCGAATTTTTCATCGAGAAAATACCGCATAAGCATACCTATGCCGTAACGCACGGTGTAGGTCTTTTCGGATTTTATCCATTCGTTGATTTTTATGAGCAAGCCTTCCGTGTTTTTTCCTAACACATTGGGAGAAGTCATATCGCAGGTTGCCCAGTTATCAACAAAGGGTAAAAACTTATCCAAAGCGTTAATGCAATCCTCAAAATCACGGATTTGCTCAATTAAAAAACCGTGAAGATTGTTTTCTTCATAGTATTTATGGGGCAGAATATTTATAAAATCTGCGGCAAGTTCGGTTTTGCCGAAGGCTTTGGCAAATTTACGAAGCGCAGGAACACGCACCCCCATAATCAAATCGGGATTTACCGTGGGTATAAGCTTTGAATGAAAATTCTTGTATTCCTTATCCGCAAGGGCGAAAAGGCTTTCTTGCACATATTTTTGAGTATCGGTCATATAAATTTCTCCTTATTGAAAACATGTTACCATAAACGGCAAATTCTGTAAAGAAAAGTAGGGGCAATTCACGAATCGCCCGAAAAATGCAGTAGAAATTACGGGTGCAAATTATTGCCCCCTCTGACGAGGGGGCTGTCGTGGCGTTGCCGCGACTGGGGGAGAGAAAAACTATTTGTTTTCTGTAAATATTATCTCTCCCTCCGTCTTTTGCTTCGCAAAATCCACCTCCCTCGTCAGAGGGAGGAAATTAAATCGTCCCTACAATACCACCGTAAAATCAATAATTAAAACTTATTACAAAAAATTAAAATTTAATTACAGTGTTTCCAAAACGATTGACAAGTTTTTTTATAAAAGTTATCCTATTACATATATATAGAAAAGGAGGCGCTGTATGGACAATCTGGAATATATTATGCGGTATGTGCTGTCTTTTCTTGCTATTGCCGTTATAATCAACTGCGTTTGGTCGCTTGTCCGTCTGCGGCCTCAGAAAAAGGTTTATGCCCTGCTTCAGGATATGGCAAACGGCAATCAATACCCCATAACCTGTTATGAAACATCAGTAGGCAGGAGCAAATCCTGCGATATTGTTTTCACAAATTCCACCGTTTCCCGCTCCCATGCCGTTGTGGCACTTCGGTCCGACGGATTTTATGTTTTTGATACGGAATCAAAAACGGGAGTGTATGTAAACGGTGAAAAAATTACAAAAAAAGCAAAGCTTTCAAACGGCGATGTGATAGCTTTCGGTACGGCCATAATGAGCTTTTTTATCGGCAGTGACGCAGACCGTGATATGTCCCATAAACACGATGAGGAGCAAATAACTGCAAAGCTTGTGAATATCGTGGATAATTCGGAATTTTATCTTGACGGCGATTATGTAACGGTAGGCAGGCAAGAGGGCAGTAATATTGAAATTCCCGCCCGATATGTTTCCCGCAGGCAGGCGGAGCTTACGAGGGTAGGTAATAAATGGTATATCGAGGATTTCGGAAGCGTTACAAAAACAACGCTGAACGGTGAGCCCATTGAGGGCGAAGTGATACTTCGTGACGGCGATGTGATAAGAATAGGCGATTTCGGATTTTTGTATGAGGAATAAATCTTCCTTAATTTTAAGAAAGAAGGTGATTATATGCAGCTTGCAAAGGGAAAAAATGTAAATCTGTTTTTAATGCTTTTTGTTATTACGGCGTTTCAGCTCACCTGCCTTTTTACGCTTATTTCAAAGGCGCAGGAGGAGCATAAGCTGGGTATATTCATCACCTTCGGCGTGTATATTCTTGTGGAATACGCATATTTCATCGGCGCAGGAGCAATTTTAAAGCGCCGCGGCTTTGAGGTGGAGCTTATCGCATTTTTGCTCACCTCAATCGGACTTTCCATAACCACCAGCGTTTACCCCGAAAGAGCAACAAAACAGCTTGTTGCAATACTTATCGGTATAGGCGGATTTGTGTTTTTGCAGTGGCTTTTGCGTGACATAAAAAGGGTGATGTTTCTGCGTGTTCCCGTTGCGGCTGTATCCTTAATAATTATGGCAGGAACTCTTGTATTTGCAAAATTCACAAACGGCGCAAAAAACTGGCTGTATATAGGCGGTCTTTCAATTCAGCCCTCAGAGCTTGTAAAGGTAGCGTTTATCTTTGTGGGTGCCGCAACGCTTGAAAAGCTCCAATCCAACCGAAGCCTTACAAAATACATCATTTTTGCAATGGGCTGTATCGGAACGCTGTTTTTGATGTACGATTTCGGAACGGCTTTAATATTCTTCTTTACCTTTATCGTGATTTCCTTTATGCGCTCGGGTGATATAAGAACGCTGGTGCTTATCTGCGTTGTTGCTCTCATGGGCGGAGTGCTTGTGCTGACCTTTAAGCCCTATGTGGCAAAAAGGTTTATGTCCTACGGCCATGTGTGGGAGTATTTCGACACATCGGGCTTTCAGCAGACAAGAACGATGATTTATTCAGCCGCAGGGGGACTTTTCGGCGTAGGGCTGGGCAACGGTAAACTGCGAGATGTTTTCGCCGCCACCGAGGATTTGGTTTTCGGCGTTGTTTGCGAGGAATTCGGTATGATTATGGCAGGGGCGATTTTGCTTTCCTATGTTGCCTTGCTTGTATATTCAATCCGCCATTCAAAATATGCCAGGTCGTCATTTTACGCTATTTCTGCCTGTGCGGCGTCGGCACTTATGCTGTTTCAGGCGGCGCTCAATGTGTTCGGCGTAAACGATATTCTTCCACTTACAGGTGTAACCCTGCCCTTTATCAGCCGAGGCGGTTCAAGCATTATGTGCTGTTGGATGCTTCTTTCCTTTATTAAGGCTGTTGACCGCAGTACTTACAGATACGGAGGTGAGCGTCAGTGAAAACAATTTCAAGGCGTGCATTGACGCTTTATCTGCTAATTCTTCTTTTTATGGCAGGCTTTGTACTCCTGTTTTTTAATCTTGTCTCAAATTCAAATGTTTGGGCAATGAACCGTGCCGACCGTCACCTGTACTCGGAGGGCGTTCTGGCAACGGCAGGTGATATTCTTGATTCCGACGGCAATATTCTTGTAACTACAAAGGACGGCAAGCGCACATACAGCGATAATAAAGCGCTTCGTATGGCAACGCTTCATACGGTGGGTGACAGTGCAGGCTATATTGCAAGCGGAGTTCAGACCTCATTTAAGGACGAGCTGACGGGATATACCCTCGTTGACGGCGTTTATAATCTGAAACGATACGGAAAAGGCAACGATGTTACCCTAACGCTCAATTCTGCAGTGTGCGAAACCGCATATAAGGCGCTGGGAGATAAAAAGGGTACGGTCGCCGTTATGAATTATAAAACGGGCGAGCTTATTTGTATTGTTTCAACGCCCACATACGATGTTCTCAACAAGCCTGCGGAAATTCTCACCGATACAACAGGTAAATATGAGGGCGTATATATGAACCGTTTCTTTTCAGGTTTATATACTCCCGGCTCAACCTTTAAGGTGATAACCGCCGCCTGTGCTCTTGAAAATATCCCCGATATTAACGAGCGCACCTTTGAGTGCAAGGGTAAGGTACAGATTGGCGAAGGGTATGTTATCTGCAACGGTACTCACGGAAAGATAAGCTTTGAAAAGGCGCTGAATTGCTCCTGCAACAGCGCGTTTGCACAGATTGCCGATGAGCTGGGTGCAGAAAAGCTTGCCGCAACGGCAGAAAGAATAGGCTTTAATACGCCCTTGCCCAATATCAGCGGAAAAATCAAGTGCTCTTCAAGTAAACTGAACTTATCAAACGCCGCAAGGCTTGACATAGGCTGGGCGGGAATAGGTCAATATACAACGCTTATAAATCCCTGCCATATGCTTACCGTTGTTTCCGCCATAGCCAACAACGGAACGGCACAGTCGCCCTATATTGTAAGCAAGATAACCACGCCCGAGGGAAAAACAACCTTTACCGCGTCAAAAACGGAAATCGGTGAATATTTCCGGGCAGATGTGGCGGGCAGACTCAGTAACCTGCTTCGTTCAAATGTGGAAAACTATTACGGCGATAACTATTTCCCCAAAATGGAGTTTTGCGGAAAAACGGGTACAGCGGAGATAAGCGACAACCCCGATGTGCGCCCAAATACGCTTTTTGTAGGGTATTCACGGCTTGACAGTATGCCCTTTGCCATAATCGTTGTTGTGGAGGACTCCTCCTCAGGTATAAAGAACGCCGTCCCCGTGGCGTCAAAGGTAATGAAAACCGTAAAAAGTGAATACGGAAGTTAAAATTAACTCCTGCAATCGGAAAACAAAAGATTGCAGGAGTTTTTTGTTTTGTAGGGTGCGACGACTCGGCGCACCGAAAAATCATATATCAACCTACGGCGCAAACCTTTTATTGCCCCCTCTGACGAGGGGGCTGGCGTGGCGACGCCACGACTGGGGGAGAGAAAAACTATTTGTTAACCGAATTTCTTTCTCTCCCTCCGTCTTTTGCTACGCAAAATCCACCTCCCTCGTCAGAGGGAGGAAAATTCCTCCGGCTTTTCGGCAAATTTTACGGGACGGTGTGTGCACCGTCCCCTACAAGCCAATTACATCAATTCTTAATTTTTCATTATATATCATTCATCATTCATTTATTTTCGGTGCGGCGGGAGCAAGCCCCCGCCCTACTTCCGCCGTTGAAATCGTATAAAATTCTCGGGCGGGCACAGAGTCCCGCCCCTACAACCTCAAAGGTTGAATTTTGAAAATTTTCGGTGTAATTTCACGGTGCTCGAGGTCGTGTATTGTATTTTCCCTGAAAATATGTTAAAATGAAATGATTATACAAAGGTGAGGAGCTTTATTATGATGAAAATTTCCCCCTCTATTCTTTCCTGTGACTACGGAAAAATTGCAGAGGAATTAAAGGATATGGAGCGTTGCGGCGCGGATTATATACACATAGATGTTATGGACGGTCATTTTGTCCCCAATATCACTCTGGGCGCGCCTGTTGTTAAGTGCATAAGAAGCGCTACCGAGCTTCCCTTTGATGTTCATCTTATGATAAGCGAGCCGCTGAAATATATTGACGATTTCTGCGATGCGGGCGCCGATATAATTACCTTTCATACAGAGTGCAGCTCACCTATCGGCGAAACGGTGGATAAAATCCTTTCCCGCGGCGTTAAAGCCTCTTTGACCGTTAAGCCTGCAACACCCGCAGAAGATATTTTCCCATATCTCGATAAGCTTTCAATGGTGCTTGTAATGACCGTTGAGCCGGGCTTCGGCGGGCAGAGCTTTATGGAGGATATGATGGGCAAGGTTGCTGCTCTCCGTAAAGAGATAGACTGCCGAGACTTAAACTGTGAAATTGAGGTTGACGGCGGAATAAACGAAAAAACCATCGCCCTGGCCGCAGGTGCAGGCGCAGATGTTTTTGTTTCGGGCAACGCTCTTTTCAAAAGCGAAAACCGCAAAGATACTGTTGAAAAATTCAAGGCGATTGCGGCTGAAAACTATTTAAAAAATATCGCTAAATATTGATAAATCCCATATGCCTGCCCCTTTCGTATATTGAGGCGGCAGTATATGGGCGGCTGATTTTCCCGAATTCCCCTAAAAGATGACCGTATTCCGATACAGAATTGGGAAATACAAGGTAAAAGCTGTTTTCCATACGGTAAACGGGGCACTGAATGTTCCGTGGCATGGTGTTTTTTGCCGCCGATAGAAAATCGAGAAAATCATCGGCACTTTCCATTTCAAAAACTGTGGGTATTTCCTGCTTCTTTACACGGTAGCGCTGTTTTTTACGATTGGAAAAGGTGAAAATGAAAAAACATCCTCCGTTGTCGGTGGGTAATGCTTCAACGATGATTTTATCTCTTTGGGGATAATTCTCGCAGGGAATATCTTTTAAAATTGTTCTTATTACTCTTTCGGTATGCTCGTCGCTTTCAAGCGTATCGTATGTAATATTGAATTTTTTCATTTCTTCTCCCGACAATTCAACAAGTACAACATTGCTGTTAAGCGCTTCAAAGGTCATGGCGGTGTCCTCCGTAAAAGTGTTCTTATTCCATAATATTACGCGGACAGGCAATGTGCAATCAATAAATTTTGGAAAAAGTGAGGCAAAGGTTTTGACAGATACAGTAACGCCGAAAAAATCTCAGGATTTTCTTGAAATCCGCCGGCAGATGGCAGATTATGCCGTGATGCTCGGGGCTGTTTTTGCCGCCGCATATTTTAATTACGGAATAAGAGTATTACTCCTTGTTTTTTGTTCTGTTTCGGCTTCTGCGATTTGCCGCAGACTGGGCGAAAAAATATTGGGCGGCGGTGCGTCAAGAGATTTTTCTTCTCTTGTAATCGGTGCGTCCGCGGCACTTTTACTGCCTGTTACCGCCCCTTGGTGGATGGCGGTTTGCGCAGGTGCGTTCGCCGTTACCGTGTGTGTTTTGCCCTTCGGTTCGGTTAAAAAATCGCCCTTTGTTCCCGCGGCATCTTCAATTTGCTTTTTAACTCTTTGCTGGAGCGATAAAATGTTCAGCTATTCCTCAGGGAACACCCTTGCGCTTACTAAAATGCTCACGCAGAATATCTCTGTGGGCAGAAATTCGGTGGCTTTGCTTGAACTTCTTACAGGCAGTATCCCCTCTGCCGTAGGCGCGGGCAGTATTATCGCTTTGGCAGGTGCATTTATATATCTTGCGTTCAGGCGGCCGAAAAACTGTATTCCCGTAATAACCTTCCTTTCTGCTGTTGCAATAACGGCGGCTTTGTTCCCCAGAGTCAGCACGGGCAGAGGCGTTTCGGTGGTTATGGAGCTTTGCTCGGGAATGATGCTTTTCAGCGCTGTATTTTTTATGTCCTATCCGTCGGTTATGCCTCGGCGCCTTGTTTCCCGCGCGGTGTGGGGCTTTGCAGGCGGAATTATATGTATGCTTATCCGTCTTTTCGGAGCAATGGAGGAGTCGGTTTGCTTCGGAATACTCATAATCGACGCTATGTCGGAGCTTTTTGACCGTATTCCCTTAACACCGTGGGAGAAAAAGCGTATCAGAAAAGCCGAACCTTATGTTGAAATCTCTCCCGTTGCGGTGCCCGAAGAGGTGCTTAACGAAATTCCCGATATTGATGAGGAAAAAGATACGGCAGGTAACGGCGAACAGCCGAAAGAGGAAAAAACAAGCTCCGAAAACGCTGAAAATACCGAGCAGGAAAGTTTGGAAGATGTTATTTCGGAGGAAAATACGGTAAATGAAACCGAAGCTCCGTTTATTACGGGAGGTGACGGCAATGAGTGAGAAAAAAAGGATTTTCAAGCGCATAAGAAACAGTGCCGTCATTAAAAATCCCTTGCTTTTTGAGGCGGTTGGGCTTTGCCCCGTGGTTGCCATTGCCCTTTCTTTAAGGCTTGCTCTGTTTCTTGCGTTAGTTACGGCAATCGAAATGGTGGTTTGCGAGGTTTTGGCGTCTTTAATGCTTAAAAATGTTCGCCGCTATTGGCGCGTTGCCCTTTATGTTATATTCGGCACGGCGATAATTTATCCCGTAATGTATGTTACAGGCAGATTTTTCCCCGATATGTCAATGAACTTCGGCGTTTATCTGCCCCTTATGGCGGTTAATTCCCTTGTTGCACTCCACTGCGAAAGAGTTGCGGTGAAAAACAATGTGACCGATAGCCTTGTGGATGCACTTTCAGCTTCTTTAAGCTACGGTGCGGTAACGATAATAGTGGGATTTGTGCGTGAACTGCTGGCTTTGGGCACAATCGGCGGCGCGGATATTCATTTGCCCGTTAAATTTCCCGCTTTGCTCATGCCTTTCGGCGGACTTCTCATAATGGGCTTTCTTGCGGCGGCGCTCAAAGCCGTAATCAGCGTGAAATATCCCAACGCCTCGCCTGACAGAGCTTTTGACACCTCCGAAATCCGCCGCTCGCTCAAAGGCTCGCTGAAAGAGCTTATGAGCGATGATTATAACCCCTACGGAGAGGACGGAGAGAGCGACACTGCCGTTGTCAGAAAAGAGCGTAAACCAAAGGATAAAATAGCGGATAGAAAGAAAGAAAAACCTCCCCGCAGAGAAAAAGCAGTTAAAAAAGAAAAGCCGAAAACTCACAAATCGGCGAAAAAACATCAGGATAACAATCAAAAGAGCGAGGCTGTGCGCCGTACGCCGAAAATGGAGGACGGCAGAACATACCTTGACGACTTTTCCGATATGCTCACAGAGCTTGAAGAGTACAAAACACGCAATGATGATACCGAAGATAAGGGAGGCGACGGACAATGACAGTAATTTTAAAGCTTATTTCCGCCGCGCTTTATGTAATGCTTTTCCAAAACCTTATTTTCAACGGCGGATACGGCATAAGCGAGGCAATAAGAATGAGCGCAAAGCCCCGTCAGCTTTTGCCCATGACAATGTTTATAACATTTTTTTCCACAGTTGTTTCGGCAATATGCGCTCTGCTTGACGGTATTCAGAAAATTCACGGCTTAAACGATGTGCTTCACGCCGTGGTGTTTACGGCGGTTCTGCTCGTGTGCTATTTTATAACGGTTTTTGCCGTGCTTATTTCAGGCAAAGCCTCTCCCCGCACCGTTCGCAGAATAGGTATTGCCGCTCTTAATACCCTTGTTTTGGGCGTTCCGCTTATAAACTATCGCTCCGCCTTTACGGTATATGAGGCTGTGGGCGCGGGAATCGGTGCAGGCGCCGCCTATATTATTGCGGTATTACTGATAAATTCGGGACTTAAAGTCCTTGATATGAACAAAACTTTACCCAAGTGCTTTAAGGGAACTCCGGCGCTGTTTATTTACACCGCGCTTTTGTCAATGGCGTTTACGGGGATTTCAGGCACATCGGTACTAATTTAAGGGTTTAATATGGCTAAAAAAGATTCCTCCCCACGCAGATTAAAGGGGTATTATAAATTTTCAAAAAAATATCCCTCACGCCGAGGCACGGGGTATGCAATAGGTGAAAGCCGTAAAATGAAAAAAAGAGAACGCTCTTTGAAAATTTTGTCGGTATTCTTGCTGATTGCCCTTTTCGCCGTGGCTTTTGTGGGCGTGTCCCTTTATATTAAGCTTTCCGCCCGTCCCCTTCCCGAAAAAAAGCCTGAAACCGAAAATACGGTAACTGTTGAAAATATGGGCGAAATAAGGGCAATTTATCTTGAAAACGCCACGCTTGGCGATACGGACGGCTTTTCACGGTTCCTTGAAAATGCAAAGAAAAACGGTTTTAACGCCGTAATGCTTGATTTTAAAGACAGCAACGGTGTTCTCACCTACGGTTCTTCCTTAATTGATATTCCCGCAGGATATGAATATAATGCAGTAAATCAGGCTGTTCTGGACAGAATAAAGGCAGAGGGCTTTAAGGTAATAGCGAGAGTTTACTGCTTTGAGGACAGTATTTCTCCCCAAAGGTTGGGCGCTTATGTTTATGAGGACGCAGAAAAAACAAAAATCTGGTTTGACGCTCCTGCCGTACAGGGCGGCGGAGTATGGCTGGACCCTGTAAACGAAAGGGCGCAGAATTATCTTTGCTCCGTAATCAAAGAAATTTCCGCTTTCGGCGCAGACTGTATTTATTTGGAGTCCGTACAGTTCCCCACAGCGTACGGCGGTGCGGTACCAGTTTTTACAACAGACGATACAACGCTCAACAAAAATCAGGTGCTTATGCAGTTTATAGAAAAAGCAGCTTCGGCGGCGGGAAATCACCCGCTGTTTATCGGCACATCTTATGACGGTGCCGTTGGCGGCGACGCCGAAAAACTGGGCGGTACGCTTTTTGACACGGCGGCCTCGGTTTGCTCACCCCTTATTGAAAAGCCGGAAAGCGGCGATTATATCGGTTTAATTGAGACGGAATATGCAAAGCTTAACAACAGCGCAAAAAACAACTTTGCAACCTTAAAGGTTATCCCCACAGTTAGAAATCAGCCCGAGGACACAAAGTTTTACGAAAAATTGTCACAAAGCAATACAAGCAGTTATATTATTATTGAATAAACTGCTTACGGCTTTAATTTATAATTTCCTCAAGTGATAATTCTTCGGTACTTGCCGTTTACTAAACGCCATACATTTATAGTTCGAATATTTTGTTCAACCCATATTATAATTTTGATAAGTATACTTGCAACAAACAAAGAAATCCATTGATTTTTTTGTTTGTTTTTTTAATTTTTTTGCATTCTCCGTTGATATAGCCAATACTTTTATTTTAGAATGAAAGAAAATAAAAGCATGGCAGGAGAGTGTGTACAATTTGCTGATATAGTAAACGATTAAGAGAAATTTTTGTTGTTTGAGGGTTTTGATTATGAAAAGAATTATAAAATCATTAATATGTTTGATATTGGCTTTAATAATATTATCGTCTTTTTCTACAAGCGTATTTGCATATGAGTATGGTTCGTTCGATGTAAAATCGTTGATTAAAGTTGAAAAAAAGGGCAATACGGAAATTTGCAGTATTAGTTCTGAAAATATTAACAGAATCAAAAATTCAAAGTCTAAAAGATTTAAAAATATCAGTGATGAGGAAAAACTGAATTGTATTTTTGAAGCATTGGGTTTTGATATTGGAGCGCAACAACAGAAAACAATTTATAAGAAGCTTTCTCTTGCTCAAATAGAAAGCATTGAAATTAAAAAGATATATGTAAAAGTAAGTGAAAACGGGAACCGGGAAGTAATCAGTAAAAATGAAGCTATTGCAGCAGCACAAGCAAAGAATGAATCTTTAGAGAGTATAAGTCCTGTTGCATCTTTCGGTGTTATGGCTGCCTCGGATACAGGACCGACAGCGAGTCATGGAAATGAGCAACCGATTATTGACCCTGAAAACTATATGGAACAAAGTATTTCCGTGATTTATACACCGAACTACAATGGTCCCGGTACAACTCCCGGACGATATTTTGTAATGGCGGGCTTTAACTGGTTGACACCTCCTTCGAAACGTCATGCGGATTGTATGGGCATGTATTCAAATCAATTTAACTGGGTCGATAGAATTCCCGGCGAAGATTCAAATTACGGCTTTTTTGTTTCTTTTTATAAGTATGTATATGACGGTAACGGCAACATCGCTAGTGTTGAAGAAATTGCAGATGAATTAGATGAAGACAATGCAACAATATCTAATCCTTATGGTTTTTGTTTTGAATACAACCTCAAAAACAATTTTTTACAAATTAGATATGATGGATTCAATTTTTTGATTTTCGGCGTATGTAGAGTAATAGATTACAACAATGTATATCAATCACTTTCTATGAGCTCTGAATATATACACATAAATAGTTTGGTTTCAATTTCTCCTTCATTTAGTGTCGGACCTGTTGGCATTAGCATAAGCAGCAACAGTACAAAAACCCAAAAATTTACCGGTTCTCACGAATGGGATTATTACAATGATTACTATGCTTAATTATGAGGTGCACTACTATGAAAAAAGCAATATTTAAAGTAACGGGCATTATTTTAAATATCTTTTTCTTTATATCAGGTGTTTTTTTGATTTTTGCATACTGGAAATTACGCAATGTCGACGGTGCTTTATCGCCTAATTCGCTAATCTTTGTTTGTGAGCAATTATCATATTATGTACCATCATATTTGTGTGCATACTATGGCTACAAATATTTAAAATATGTTAAAGGAATTCCTATAAAGTCTATCCCGGAATTATTCAAAATAGTTGTATACACTTGTCTGTTCTTCGCCGTAGGCTTAATGATATCTTACTTATTAAAATTTATTTCAGAAGCAATCGGTATGGTTTATTGTCTGCTTGCCGCATTTAACGAAAAGACGCCATTGGATTATAGTGATTCATTTTGGTGTATTTTTGATTGTCTGTTTTCATCATCTGTGATTATTGTGATATATCAAAGCATTTTTGAAAAGCATATCTATCATGACAATAAAAAAAGTGATACAAAATAGCCGTATTTACATTATACGTAATCATATTCTACTGTATTTTAATAAAAACACTTGAAATACAATGAATTTTATTGTATTATGTATAATGAATTAAAAGAAAAAACGGAGGTATAATACCTATGGTATCAGCAGGTGATTTCAGAAACGGCGTCACATTTGAAATGGACGGTAATGTTTATCAAATCATTGAATTCCAGCATGTTAAGCCCGGTAAGGGAGCTGCTTTTGTAAGAGCAAAGATTAAAAATGTTATTGCAGGCAGCGTTGTTGAAAGAACTTTCAACCCCACCGAAAAATTCCCCACGGCTTTCATCGAGAGAAAGGATATGGAGTATTCTTATAATGACAGCGGTCTTTATTACTTTATGGACCCTGAGTCATATGAGCTTGTGCCCATAAACGAATCAGACCTTTCCGACAACTTCAAGTTTGTTAAGGAAAATATGGTTTGCAAAATCCTTTCCTATAAAGGTAATGTTTTCGGCGTTGAGCCCCCCACATTCGTAACTCTTCAGGTTACAAAGACCGACCCCGGCTTCAAGGGCGACACTGCTACAAACGCTACAAAGCCTGCAACTCTTGAAACAGGCGCGGAAATCAAGGTTCCCCTTTTCATTGACGAGGGCGAAATGATAAATGTTGATACACGCACAGGCGAGTATATGTCAAGAGCGTAATTAAAAATAAGGAGGCTGTTAAAATGACAGTTACAGAGAAAGTTGCATATCTTAAAGGCCTTGTTGAGGGCTTGGATTTTGATAAGGACGATAAGAAAACAAAGGTTCTCAATGCCGTGCTTGATGTGCTTGAAGACCTTGCCCTTACGGTAAGCGACCTTGACGACGAGATGGAGCTTGTCACAGAACAGCTTGACGCTGTTGACGAGGACCTTGCAGACCTTGAAGAAATCTTCTATGATGAGGCTGAGGACTGCGATTGCTGTGACGACGATATGTATGAGGTTGAGTGCCCCAACTGCGGCGAAACAGTATATTTTGACGAGGAAATTATCCTTGACGGCGAAGCAGAGTGCCCCAATTGCGGCGAAGTTCTTGAATTTGATTGCGATTGTGATTGCGACTGCGACGATTGCGGCTGTGAGGAAGAATAATCTCAATAGGGAATCAAATGAATATCTTCAATAGAGGATAATCTATGTTGAGCGTGCTTATATTTTTATCAAACACCTAAAAACAGTACCTTACAAAATTTGTTGTAAGGTACTGTTTTTTATAAGTCTATAATATCATTCCAATTTTTAGGGAATCCCATAAGTTTTAAAATCTGGCTTTTCTGAATTTGATTTGTTTTCTTCGATAGTTCAAGTAATGATGATTCTATATCTTGAATTAATTTTGAATACTCATATTCGTTAAGCAGATATTTTAAAAAAATGACTACATCAAACAAATTTGACGATGAAGGGTTGTTGGTATATAAGTTAAAAAACTTATGAATAGATGTAGTCTTTAACCTTGATTTATTATACTTAAAATCATATAAGCGTTCATTATGTGCACAAACATTTCTATATCTTGAAAGAACATCTAACATGACTGAAAGTTCATTCTCTTTTACAAGCGGGAATTCTTTTGATATACTGCTTTTTATGCTGTCTTGTTGAAATGAATACATTTTTGATATGTTTCCGAATGTAAGTGTTTTAATTAAAACCCATAAAGGAATATTATTATACCGTTTTGCATGATGATCAACATACGAAAACTTATCTGCGTTCTCAATCTGACTGGTTAGTTTTTGTATCAATTCATTTATAGGCTTTTGATTATCGGTGATTGTATAATTATAATTCAATGCGTTCTGATATTCCGATTGACTTTCGCCAAATTTTTTACAAAAGCTATATGATAATAGAGATTTTATGTGCAACTCTACAATTAGTATGTTTTTCATGAAAATATGCCTGAGTTCATCATCGAAGACATATAAACTATAAATATCTTCAATTGATGTGTTTTTCTTATAGCTACCGTCCTTATTTTTGAAAGGCGTTTTGTATCCGTTTATCAAGGTAAAATAACTGTATTTCTTCAATAAATAAATCACTCTTTCACGATCGGACACATCAAGATTTTTACTATTTAGTTTTTCGACTTGTTGTTCGTATGTAAAAAAGTTTTTAATTTCCATTTCTTTCTCCCACCAACATAATAAGTGAAAGGGGGAGTTCCCGCAGAAACCCCCCCTTGTTATGCGCCTCGCAAGCAACATAACACGATCACTGAGATTATATTATCAAAAACTTTGCAAAAATGCAAGCGTTTTTTCACAATTTGTGAAAATATGAAAATATAATCTATTCTATTATAATATAAATCTTGAGAATTATTCATAATTTTAATAACTGTTTGCGACATTATACCCTTTGTTTCTTTTTTCTGTTTTATTATTATCCGTAATATACACTTGCCAAAAAAATATTACTATGTTACAATAAATGTGCGACACAACTGAATATTTGAGCAAACTATAAGGGAATGGTCTTTTTATTTTGGTAAAAACGCATTCTCCGCTTTGGCGTTCTCTTGTAGTTTGTCAAAAGTTGTGTCGCAGCAATCGGAGTTATGTGTTTTTCGGTGCGTAGCTCCGGCTGCGCACTTTTTGTTTTTTGGAGGAAAAAAGAAATGAAAAAAACATTTGCATTGCTACTTGCTTTTACGCTGCTTTTTACGCTTTCTGCATGTAGCAAAAAAGTTGCAAACACACCGGGTAAAGTTGATACAA
This sequence comes from Candidatus Fimenecus sp., assembly GCA_051881435.1. GTDB lineage: Bacteria > Bacillota > Clostridia > Oscillospirales > Acutalibacteraceae > Fimenecus. Next base: position 37,816 of record JBJEPW010000021.1, read on the forward strand.
AAAAACTTGAAAAGCTTGTCGCAGATTTTGACAGAAGCACTACTATTGAAAAAGTGACACTTTACAACAATAGCGGAATTGAAATCACGGCAAATCAATTATCATTTTCCGAACAGGAAGTTCAGTTAGAAGTATCAATAATTAACGGTACAGATAAGCAGTTGTCATTCTATTGCGGCTCTGTTGCTTGTTGTTTCAACTCTATCAACGGAATAATGCTGTCTGACGGATACTTTTGTACCGATGTTTCCGCAGGTGATTCGAGTACCGGAGTTATCAGTTTTGATATTATGCAATTGATTGCTAACGGCTTCTCTTTTGTTGCGGATATTGAAATAAGGTTTTATATTTCCGGCGATGATTTTGAAAACTGTTATACAGATGTTTTAAAAATTAAAACTTCGAAAGCTAATGATTTTGATTATTCCAAAAACGCCTATCAGGAAATAATGGCAACCAAAGAAATAGAAAATATTACCGGTATAATTGTCAAATACTTTTCAGGTGAAAATCTCTATGAAAGCTCTGACAACACTATTAAAGTTAAATCTGTTGCTGTAACTGAAACAAACGATAATGAGACACTAATTCTTTTTGAAATTGAAAATTCTTCATCTGTTCCTATTGAAGTTTCAGGAAAAGAAGTATATGTTAACGGTGAACTTTTAAAAAGCACACCAGCGTTGTGGTTTGAATCAGTTAACCCGGGAAAACGCGTCATAGCAAGCTTTTCGCTTACTTCTCTATTGAACGATTACAGCGGCAATAAAGATATGTCAAAACTGTCTGAATTTACTTTCACCTTGAATGCAACTGAATCAGGCTACATTGAAAGAGATTCAGGCATAATCAAAGTGGATATTACGAAATCCGAAAATATTGAAATTACGAAATAGAGTTTAAAACACAATTAGAATTTTGCAAATGGCGCTCACACCAGCCTTATTTGCAAGACAGCACCTCTGTCTCTTCTAGTCAGAGGTGCTGTCTTTTGGCGACAATAGGGTGATTCACGAATCGCCCGAAATATTTCTTCAAAACCTACGGATACACATTATTGCCCCCTTTGACGAGGGGGCTGTCGTGGCGTCGCCGCGACTGGGGGAGAGAAAAACGGTTTATGTTCTGTAAATATTATCTCTCCCTCCGTCTTTTGCTACGCAAAATCCACCTCCCTCGTCAGAGGGAGGAAAATGACGGCCATAGCTTTGCCGTTCACTACCTTGTCGCCCCTGAAAGGGGTGATTCCCCACAGTGTGGGGAAATGTCTGCGAAGCAGACAAAAGGGACGGCCGCCGTCAGCGGATGTCAACGGAGTTGACAGAGGGGTTATTTTACGGGCGATTCGTGAATCGCCCCTACGCTCTCAAATTCTGCTATTGCAAAAACAATTTATAAGTAATATAATGAAATTGATTTAAAAAGGAGGAGTTTTATGAAAAAGAGTAAAAAAATCCTTTCAGTTTTATTATGTTTAATGATGATTTTAACCTCTATGCCGTTGGCAAAATTGGAATTGTTTGCCGTTACCGATGTTTCTGTTGATAGTATATCGGTTGCCGATGCTTCTGTTATTGAAAACACTCACGGCTATATGGCGACCGAATCCGTGTATAACGCAGAAACAGATACATACGAGGAAAAAGAATATTACTATTATAACGATTTTACACAAAGTGAAATAACCGTTTATTTTGCGGACGGTTCTTCCTTTACGGGAACCGACAGTGAGCTTTATGAGCAATACGGCGAATCCCTGAGCTTTTCGTTTAACCAAAGTTATGAAAATCAGTGGACGGTGGGAAATACTTACCCTATATCGGTTTCCTTTATGGGAGTTTCATCATCTTTTAATGTAACAATTACAGAAAGTCCCGTTGAAAGCATTGAAGTTGCGGACAATTCCGTTATGGAGGGTACTCACGGCTATTGGAACAATGAGTGGATATACAATGAAGAAACAGGTGAAAATGAAGAAGTCGGTTATTACCGTTACAACGATTACACACCTAATGAAATAACCGTAAACTTTAAAGACGGTTCTTCCTTTACGGGCGCCGCCTATGAGCTTTATGAGCAATACGGCGAATGGGCTTCCTATTCCGACAATCAAAGTTATGAAAACCAATGGACGGTGGGAAATACTTACCCTGTAACAGTTTCCTTTATGGGTGTTTCATCATCTTTCAATGTAACAATTACAGAAAGTCCCATTAAAAGCATTGAAATTGCTGACCTTTCGATTATTGAAAATACCCACGGCTATTGGAACAATGAGTGGATATACAACGAGGAAACAGGCGCAGAGGAGGAAGTCAATTACTACCGTTACAACGATTTCACACAAAGCGAAATAACCGTAAACTTTAAAGACGGTTCTTCCTTTACGGGAACCGACAGCGACCTTTATAATCAATACGGCGAAAGCATTTCTTATTCCGACAATCAAAGCTATGAAAATCAATGGACTGCCGGAAATACTTATCCCGTAACGGTTTCATTTATGGGATATTCGGGAACTTTCAATGTAACAATTACAGAAAGTCCCGTTAAAAGCATTGAAATTGCCGATGTTTCGATTATTGAAAATACCAACGGTTATTGGAGCACCGATTGGATATACAATGAAGAAACAGGTGAATTTGAAGAAGTCAGCTACTACCGTTACAGCGAGTACACACCTAATGAAATAACCGTTAATTTTAAGGACGGTTCTTCCTTTAAAGGTGCTCCCTATGAGCTTCAGGGGCAATACGGCGAAAGCATTTTATATTCCGACAATCAATACTACGAAAACCGGTGGACTGTGGGAAATACTTATCCTGTAACTGCTTCATTTATGGGTTGTTCCTGCACTTTTAATGTTTCAATTACACAAAGCCCCGTTGAAAGCATTGAAATTGCTGATATTTCCTTAACGGAAAATACCCACGGATATTTAAGAAGCGATTGGATATATAATGAGGAAACAGGCACAAGCGATGAAGTTAGTTTTTATTGTTACAGCGATTTCACACCCGATGAAATAACTGTAAGGTTTAAAGACGGCTCTTCCTTTACGGGAACTGTTTATGACCTTTACAGCCAATACGGCGGAAATCTTTCATACTCCCATAGTCAAAGCTATGAAAATCAATGGACTGCGGGCAACACCTATCCTGTTACCGTTTCATATTTGGGTTGTTCGGGTACTTTCAATGTTTCAATTACCGAAAGCACTGTTGTAAGTGTTGAAGCTGCCGATGTTTCCGTTACGGAGGGAGCCGACGGCTATTGGAGCACCGATTGGGTATATAACGAAGAAACAGGTAAAAGCAAGGAAGTATTCTACTACCGTTACACCGATTATTCGCCGAGCCGAATAACCGTAAACTTTGCAGACGGCTCCTCCTTTACAGGCACGGAATATGAACTTTATAAGCAATACGGCGAAAATGTTTCGTTATCCGATAATCAAGGCTATGAAAACCAATGGACTGCGGGCAACACCTATCCTGTTACAATTTCGTTTATGGGCTGTTCGGGTACTTTCAATGTTACCGTGACGCCCTCTGTGATTGCAGGATTGTCCGTTGATGACACCGTTGTTTACAAACAAATTGACGAAAGCTTCAATGGGGAGAACTATACACACACCGTTCCCATTACTTTCTCTGTTTTGCTTACCGACGGCAGAATTATTCCCGGTAAAACAGATGCCTGGGGGTATTCTTCCGTAAGTATTAACGGAGATTACTTCAATCTGCAAATTTTTGATGACAAAGAATGCTGGGATTTGGGAACAAGAAAATTATCGGCAAGCGTCGGCGGGAAAACCGACGAATTCAATGTTGAGGTAAAAGATACCTTTATAGAGAGCATTGAAGTTCAAACAATCGAGTTAACCGAAAATCTTGATTGCTGGTCCTATGACAGCGAAGACGGAACCGGTTCTAAGCATTATGACTATACACCCGCCTATAAGGTTCATCTTTCAAACGGAAAAACAGTTCAGTCCGAGGCGGACGGAAGTATCTTATTAAACGGTTTGTGCCGCCATATTTCAACCTCCGATAATCAGGAAGAAACCCAATGGGGCGTGGGTACTCACAAATACACGTTAACCGTTGCAAATCAGTCGGTTGAGGGCGAAATTATTATAAAGGAATGTCCCTACACAGGCATAGAGCTTTATAATACGGCTGTACCGTATATTAAATTAACAAAAGCAGGCGGCGGAACCGAAATTGCAAACTTTATTTCTTTTGAAATTTTCGGCGAAACCTACCAAACCATAGGCGGAGAATTGATTACCGATAAAGGTGCCTTTAATGTTGATTTTACATTTGATAATAAGCTGTCCTTTTCAAATGTAACATTAAAAATCGGCTCATTCACAAGCAATACCGTGGATAATTTGTACTGGCTTAAAGCGTCTTATAGGTCCTCCGATGCCGCAACGATAGTAACAGGCTTCGAAAACAAAGAAAATATAAATGTTGCAGACGAGAAAAGCCTTGATTTGATGATAAAGCTTTCAATCAATCTTTGCGATATAGAGCCTACGCAAACAACTGCGGAAAATTTCAGTTTTGATATAAGTGATGTTGAAACAGCAATATTGAATTTGTTTGATGTTTCAAGCGTTGATATTACAAAATCATCTTATTATTCCGCTGAGAATAACAGTATTGTACTGACTGACGCTTACAGTATGGGCGACGTTTTCGCTGATGAGTCCTCTTTCTCTTATGAAAACGGTCAATACATTTATTCCTGTATCTGTAAAGACGCCGGTTACACAGTAAGTGTTGTTATGAATTCCGAGGCGAAAATCAGTGAAATAACCTTTGCCCAAGCACCCGGAATAGTTGAAATTTATGTTGAAAATCTTCCTGTAAAGACAACATATGAGTTAAACGGAAAATTCAGTCTGAAAGGTCTTGTTGTTAAAGGAAAGTATGCTGACGGCACAGTTGTAACAATCAGTGATTATTCACTTAATGCTCCCGATATGGCAACACCGGGCGCAAAAGAAATTGTTGTATCATATAAAACATATTCGGATTCCTATTATATTCAGGTTCAGGATAATACGAGCGCCGCTCTTTCAATAGGAATAACCGATGCCGCTGTGGGCGGTACGGTAAAAGTTCCCGTGAGAATTCAAAATGCCGATATTTCCGCTCTCGTTGCCACAGTATCATACGACAGTACAAAGCTTGAATATGTAGGTTGCACAAACACAATGTTTGATTCGTTGCAGGCAACGAAATCGGCAGAAAATCAGTTAAGCATTTCCGCAAACAGCAATTCATATGTTGCCGACGGAGTATTTATACTTGAATTCAGAGTTGCGGCTGAAAGCAATTGCAACACGGTATTAACCCCCACAATTCAGGAGGCATACGACGAAAACCATAATGCGATTTCGCTGTCCTCTTGCAGCGGCGGCGTGTCAATAATAAGCTGTACCAAGGGTGATGTTGACGGAAACGGAACACCCGGGCAAAGCGACTACGATTTGATGAAGGCTTATGTGCATTGTGAAAAAACCTTGGCAAGACGGGAGTTTTTAGCGGCAGACCTTAACTGCGACGGTGCGGTTGACGCATATGATGTAATTCAGCTCGACCTGTATTTAAAGGGATTTACAGATATTAACGGCAATAAAATTTCATAATATTTAACGCAATAATTAAAAGCGCACGGAAGTTTGAGATTGTCGTGCGCTTTTGCTTTGTGCTTATTTTTATGGTGTTTACGAATCTGACTGCATACAACGCTATGTGAGATGTGCCAAAGACATACTGCTGAAAAGTGCTTGCAACAAAACACATATTGTTGTATGATTATATTATTCAAGTTGTATGAAAAAGTGAGGGAAGGTTATGAACGATACGAAAAGAATGAACGCGTACACGGGGCTGTGGGGGATTATCGCCGTGGCTTACGGGCTTTGGATGTCCGTATTTATGCGGTGGGACCAATATCCTTATATTGTACCGACAGACGCCGATATGGCATTACCGTCCGAGGCGTTTATTGAGAAATTTGACGGTATGCTTTACGGCCCGATGTATCCGAATGCTGCGGTTTTTTGGCTTTGGGTTATCGGTTCAACGGCTTTGCTGTTTCTGTACGCATTTTTTATACGAAAAATCCTTTTTGCAGAAAAAATAAGCAAGGCAACGACTGTTTTCTGTGTAGTTAACCTTTTTGCAGGATGTGCTTTTATTACCTGGTACGGGTTTTTAAGTTTTCCTGCACAGTTTGGGAACATTTTAACCGATGTCACCGCAAGTATGCTGGGACTTCGTTATCCGTGGTATTTTAAGATATGGGGCGTGCTTGCGTCTTTGTCCATTTTTACAAATACGCTGTATATGTACCGAAAAAACAACTATTGCGGCAAAGCGGGCGTTGTGGTAACCTCACTCGGCTGTGCGGCAATTTATGTGACAATCAATGTGCCTTCGGCAGGTCTTGATTTGGTGATGACCGCACGATGCTTAGGCCATTGGGCAACTGCTTTGATTTTTGCGTTTTTAGGCGCCGCCGGGGTTGTGATTTTCCTGTTTCATAAATGCAGAGAAAAGGATAAAAAGTATATTGCAGCAACCGCCGTTTTCGTCAGCGTTCTTGCACTTATGCTGGTCCTTTTGGTCACAGTAGGCAAGAGTGCATTTATTGAAAATTTGCCGATGTGGGTAGCCTATGCGCTTTTATTTATCGTGAACTTTACCTCCTTTTTCGATAAAAAGCAAGAGGCCGATATGATTTCAACCACAACAGAGGGTGAAACAGTTATGACAAAATAACAGCGGAATTTGTATACTACTGTTTCAGAATGTATGATGAAAGTGCGCGGGAGCGAGTCAGCAACCGCGCGCTTTTTTTGTCATGCAACAGATGAAAACCCCCGGTTCTACCGGGGGAAAAAGA
>JBJEPW010000022.1:0-10753 GCA_051881435.1 Candidatus Fimenecus sp.
CATGTCCTTACACAGGTGTATACCATGTTACTCTTGACACGTGAATCGCCCCTACAACGATACCGCAACACTCCTTTTCTCCCCCTTGAAAGGGAGAAAAGGAGTGTCAAAGAGGTTGTTTTTTTGCTGTTATTTTGGATGAAATTCTTTATTTATAGAAGCCATACAGCGGCGAAGTATCGGTTGAGGTGTTGTCAACATACCATGAGCTTCCGATTTTCACAACAATTACAGTTGCCTGTGTAACAGTGTTTCCGCCCTCGGTCTTAACTTCAACCGTGAAACTCTTTGCGTCCGTGATTTCGTCGATAGTCACGCCGTATGCAGCGAGAGCCTCTTTGTCAAGCGTTGCCTTGTATTCATCAAGCTTTATCTCGTTTTCGCCTTTTACAACCGAGGTAAATTTATAATCTTCACCGTAAGCAGTCTGATATGCGCCGACGGACTTAAACTCGATTTGTTCGCCTGAATTTTCATCAAATTCATCCTCGGTGCCTGTCAATGACTTTCCGTATGTCATAACATTGCTTTCAAGTGCGGTAAACATTATTTCATCGGTCATATAATCGTCGCCGAAAACCTCTTTACGCACTTCAACGAGTCTTTCAAAATATTTTGTAAAAATCGCGCCGTAATCGTCCCAGCCGTTTTTGGTAAGTTCAACATAATACGGATACATTTTTTCGATAACCTGACCCTGCAACGAGCCGTTGTCGGATTTGGTCTTTTCACCCATAAAGGACTCATCGTTAAAGCCTTTGAGCTTCTTTGTATCGTCGCCCGCCTTGTAACCTGCCTCGCGGTAAATCACGGGATACATATACTGCTCACGGATAAAGTTGCCGTACTTGCTGTTTTTGCTTACAAGTGCAGTTTTTAACGCGTTGTAGCCGTCACCTGTCTGAACAATAGTATCAACATATGTTCTTGCCACCTCATCGGGATGAAAAGCGGTGTATTTCGCCTTAAAGGTGAATGTAACGATAAGCACAAGGGCGGCGGCAACTGCAAAAAAAGCAACAATCGCATAAATCTTTAAATTTAAGCCTTTTCTTTTTTCAGACATTTCGTTACCTCCTTTATGCTTGCGCTTCGCCGTTTGCTGCTGCTTCACGGCGTTCAATAAGTGCTTTTGTTATCATTTCTTTCTTTTCGCCTACCATATCGTAGAACAGAATCGGCACGCCTTGAAGAATTACGAAAACTGCGGGTATAATTGTGTAAATCATCAGCATTTTATTGAGCGTTGCGTCGGTCTGCGCCGCATAGGCGATGTTGGCGTCGGTTGAAACCATATAACCCGACCAGGTGTATAAAAGCCACGGACCCAAGCCCTTTGTAAAGGCGGAGGCAACTTTTGAAAACAAGCCGTAGCCTGCGTATGCAAGGCCCTCTTGCCTTTTGCCTGTTTTATATTCAATTTCGTCAACACAGTCGGCAATCATTATGTTGGGAGTAACATTTGTGTTGCCGTGCTGAAGTCCGCAGAAGAAGTTGAGAATTAAGAACGGAATAATTAAACCGTCGTTAAAGCCGATACCGCGGGACACAAGGAACAAAATTCCCAAAGATGATGCGCCGTAAAGGCAGAAAAGAATAAAGGTTTGCTTTGTATTGAACTTTTTAAGCACAAGGTTAACAAGCAAAGTACCCACAGCCGTGCCGATACCCATAGGCAGCAGCAAAGCAAGCTTTAAATCCTTTGAGCCTAAAAGATAAATCGCTATGTAAAGAGAAACCGTACCGTAAACGCCTCGGCCGAAGCCGCAAAGCTTTGTCAGCGATACCATAAGCAGGTTCTTGTTTGTAAATACTACCTTAACAGCATCCTTTAAGCTTACCTTCTCCTGAGTAAAGGGAACATTCTCTTTGTTGTTCACAAAGAAAATCATTGTGAAAAGAATAAGCCCCAAACAACAAACGGCGGTTGAAATAACAAGGTCAAGTCCCTGACCTTCGGCGTTTTTATACTGCTGTTCGCCCATAACCGCTTTCATAATCAAACCGACAACTATTACAACAACCATGCCGCCCGACTGACCGACGGAACGCAGGAAAGAGGCTATTGAGATAGCGCTGGAACGCTCCGCGGGATTAGGCGAGCAAAGTGAACCGAAACAGTTTGCAGGGCTTTCCACCGCACAGCTGAATGCAGTGTAGAGCGAATAAACTACAAACATCCAGATAATCGCAACAGTCTGACTGTTTGTATTGGGCGCAACGAACACGAGCATTGCAACAAGCGCCAGCGGTACAACGCCGAAGCCCACCCAAGGCTTAACCTTGCCGAATTTTGTTCGGGTGTTATCAACAAGATAACCGATTACAAGCTCACAAACAGCTCCTATGAAGCCTGCAACAAGGAACACCGTGGAAATAACATTTCCCATAACATCCGAATCAAAGCCCTTGCCCTTAAAAGCAAAATCGGCAAAAAAGGTTGCGGTATAATCAGGCATCCAGCCGGTCATTAAAGCAACGCCGAAAAGGCCGATACCGAAAGTGATTATTTCCGACTTTCGCATATACTTTTCAGTAGATTTATCAGACATGAAAAGCAACCCCCTAAACTATATAATAGTTAATTATACTATTATTTAATTTAGATTTTCAAGTCGTATTTTTCAACAATATTCAGAGTAAAGTTTTGGCATAAATATAGATTACGGGTATCAAAAGAGCGGGAAGAAGATTACCGACACGGATTTTTTTGCCGAAGGTAATGTTAATGCCAACGCAGAAAATCAAAGCCGAGCCTATGTATGAAAGACTTCTTACAATTTCATCGCTTATAAAGCTTCCCGCGAAGTGTGCCGCAACAGTTAACGCCCCCTCATAAACGAACACCGCAAGGGCGGAAAAAACAGCACCCGCACCGTATGACGAGGCGAGAATAATAACAACAACAAAGTCCAGAACAGATTTTGCCGCAAGCATTGAAAAATCTCCCGTCAGTCCGTCCTCAATTGAACCGACTATTGCCATGGCACCTATACAGATAATAAGTGAGCTGTTTACAAAGCCCTCCGCAAAACGGCTGTCATTTTCACGGGAAAAGGTCTTTTTAAGCCGTTCGCCCAAAAAGTCCATTCCTTTCTCAATATCAATCAACTCGCCTAAAAATCCTCCTATGACCAGAGAAAAAATCAAAAGCATTGCGCCCTGCGTCTCGATTTTTCCGTCCTTAACCGTGAGCATACCCTCCAAGGTTCCTGCAACACCTATAAATATTGTTGCAATACCGCAGGCAGCCATAAGCGTTTTCCTGATATTTTCTTTCAGTCCTTTGCGAAGAAGAATTCCGATTATTCCGCCCAGAATTACGGCGGCTGTATTTATAAGCGTTCCCATACCGAACATAAAAATCCCCCCGAAAATAAATTGAATTTATATTACCCGAAAAGTCTCACTGCTTCAAACACGCAGGGAGTAAGCATTGCGCACAATGGCAAAACCGTGAGCCACAGTGTCCTGAGCCTCGGGAGCTTTTTATCAAGAAAAATCACGGCGGCACAAACCGCAATAAGAAGTACGCCCGAAACGGCAGTCTCTGCAATCGAAATTTCCGAAAAGTTTTTTTCGATTATCACCTTGCATATAATGTTAACGGCGCTTGATATTACTGCAAGTCCGCACAAAAGAGCAAAATTCAGCGTTTGCTTTTTGTCTTTTGTCAATGCGGCGGTGTAAAGCAGACAGGCGCAGAATAAAGATAATATTACGAGCGTTGCAATCCCCGACGCCGCGGTGAAAAAATACGATGTTCCGAAAAAACTATCCTCCTTAGCGGCCTTCTCTAAAAAATAAGCGGAAACGGGAGAAAGAAAAGCCGCCGCTTTCCATGAAAGGTAGGGATAAACATAATCATATTTTCTAACCTCTTTTGTGAAAGAGGTTTTCCTGTTTATATAAGATGTGAGATAAACTCCCGAAAAAGCGATAATAATTGTTTTGCATACCGATGAAATATAGCCGAAAAGCCCCGTCACCTCAAAATTCATCGCCGTTGCAACGGTCAGCGGCGCGGAAATCACCCCGGACAGAACCGAAAAGACAACAAACCATATAACGGACACCTTGAAAAAGTATAAAAACGGTTTTTTCGGAGTATATCTTAATTCCTTTGCATTGGGGTCAAAGGTGAAATAATCCTCGGGCAGAGAATATTCTCCTGTTATTTTTTTCGCGATTTCAGGGGGCACCTCATTTAATTCTTCAAGTTTTGAAAGCTCCTCTTCGCTCATATTTAGCTTTTTTGCAAGCTCACTTCTCCATAACCCTTTTTCCGCTCTGAACTGTTCAAGTGTTTTCTTTGCCATATTACCCTCCGAAAACTGATGTATTTATTGAAATTATACCATTATTCCCGACTTATGTAAATAAAAAGGCTTTCGCAACCGAAATGCAAACCGAAATGTATGGAAAAATATCTGCGCAACCGTTAAAATAAAGGTGTCAAGGCAAAAAAACAATTGCTATGGCAAAATAATCCTGCTATAATATTATCAGTAAAAAACAGGGAGGAACATTATGAAGGATTTTATCGAATACATTGAAAGCGCCTGTTCGGGCATAGCCGATACACCCACGCTTTACCGTTACAAGAAAAAAATTCTTGACGAAATTACACAGCGCGCCAATGAAATTACCCACAGCGGACTTAAAGACGAAGCCGTGCTCTGCGACCTTATTAAGGACGAATATCCCGATTTGCAGGAGGGATATAAAAAATTTGCCGAGGAGGAGAGACTCAAAAAACGGGCTTCTTTAATGAGAAAGCTCATAGCCGTCGGTTCTGTGGCATTCCTCGCCATTCTCTTCTTGATATATTTTGCCGTAAGCTTTACCACACACCGTTGGGATATTACATGGCTTATGATTGTAGGCGGAATTTTTGCCCTCGTAATTTATCTTTTAAGCTTCGGCATAAAGCGCCTTTGCAAAATGCGCAGAGTTTTCCACCCCATTGCCAGAATACTTATTGCAATAAGCATTATGATGGTAACGGTTTTTGCTTTCCTTTTCTGCCTTATGATTGTTCCTATGCCGGCGCCGTGGACTGTTATTCCCTGCGGCATAATTGCAATGTTTATTGCTGACGCAATCTTTGCGGCGGTCACAGGGCAAAAGCTTGCAATTATCAACTATCTGCTTTATATTCCCGCGTCGGCGGCTATGCTTTATGTGGTATTGGGTGCGCAGGGCGTGGTGCCTTGGACTCCGGGCTGGCTTATAGTAATTTTGGGAGTTGTCGTCGATTTTGCCGTTATGGCGGGAGTAATCATCAATAATTCAAGATATGTTTACAAGCAGGAGGATGACGAATGGAACGAAGATTAAATGCCGAATTATGGGATAAAATGCACTATCTTTTCCGTGATTTTAATGACCGTATGGTGCATGTTGAGCTTAAATACGACTATGAAATTGATATTGAAGCGTTAAAAACCGTACTCATCTGCTTTTTTGAAAAAGCACCTGTTTTGCACTCTTGCTTTGTTGATAATCATATCAGCACTCATTGGGAGGTAAAGCCCTATCACATTGACGATGTGCTTACCGTTGCGTATCCCGAAGATGTTGATGAAGCGGTTAACGATTTCCTCACACAGTATATTCCCCCCGATGCGGATATTCAGATGCGTGTTACCGTTTTCTTTAAGGGCGGAAAATCAACTCTGTGCATTGTGGAAAATCATATGTGTATGGACGGCGGCGACCTTAAATATTTCATTAAAGCACTGTGCAAGAATTACAGCGACTATGTTGAAAAGAAAATAAGTCCCGTTGATTTGCGTACAGGCTCCCGCTCCTATGAAGAGGTTTATTCCGGATTTTCAAAAACGGAAGCCAGAATGGCGAAAAACCTTTATAAAAATGTTAACTCAAAGGACGACCACGCTTTCCCGTTAACTCCCGACAATATCCGTGATAAGTCCTTTATTGCAAGGCGGAAAATTGACGCGGAGCGCTTTATGAAACTGCGTGCGGCAGGCAAAAAACACTCGGCAACGGTTAACGATATGCTCGTTGCGGCGTATTTTTACAGCCTTTATGAGCTTGCGGATTTCAATGTTTATGACAGCGTTTCGATTTCCTGCGCCATTGACCTTCGCCGCCATATGGACGATGTGAGCGACACGGGAATTACAAATCACACCGCGTGGATGCAGTGCCGTGTTCCCGAAAGAGGCAAGGATATTTTTGAAACGCTTAAATACACGGTACGCAGTTCAAATAAATTCAAAAAAGATAAATTTATGGGGCTTTACGGCTTGCCGCTTTTGAAATTGGGCTACAATATTCTTCCCCACACCGCATCGGAAGAAATTATCAAAATCGGATATTCCAACCCCTTGATTGCGATGAGCAACATAGGTATTCTTGAAGCCGACAAGCTCGCCCTTGCAGGCAACGAGCCTACCGACGGATTTATGTCCGGTGCGGTAAAATATAAGCCTTATGTGCTGTTGTCCGCAACCTCGTTCAGAAATGTTCTCACTCTCTCAATGTGCGTAAGAGGCAATGAGGAGGACGAAAAAACTGTTGAAAAATTCTTTGACCTTATGGAAAAGAACATAGGAACACTTATCGGCGAATAATTGAATGATAAAATGAAGGTATATACCCGAATATCAGGTATATACCTTTTTATAAAATCAGGTAGGGCGGGTTTCCACCGCCTCATAAAATTCCGAAAAGCCGTCAATTTACAAAAACTCCGCGGCGAGCATTTTCCTCCCTCTGACGAGGGAGGTGGATTTTGCGTAGCAAAAGACGGAGGGAGAGATAATATTCACGGAAAACAAACAGTTTTTCTCTCCCCCAGTCATTTTTTCAAAATGACAGCCCCCTCGTCAGAGGGGGCAATAATGTGTAGCCGTCAGTTTTCCGGTGATTTTTTCGGGCGATTCGTGAATCGCCCCTACGATGCCGCCGTTAATTTTAGATAATTTTGCGGCGGGTCAAGCTTTCTGTCATATGCTCTTTAACTGAGAAACAATGGCACGGATTACTGTTTCAATCGGCGGCTGCTTTCCGTCCGGCGCTAACTGTTTCCAAAATGCTTTCGCTTCGGCGTTCTCGCTTTGCATTGCAATGCTGATAGCTTCTTGAATATCTCTGATGACTTCTTCCTTACTTACTCCATTCTGTTTGGCAATTTCTTCAATGATGTGTTTCATAATTCATTTCTCCTGAAATATCTATTAGTGATTATATATCACTATTAGTTATAGTTATACATCATCTGCTTTGTCGAAGTCTCAAAAATTTTGTCGATAAAAAAGAAAACTCGCTTATTTAAGGCGAGTTTTTAATCTTTATGGCAATATTTGTTTAGAGTGTTTGATGAGCGTGTCAATTACATCGTATATCTTTGCTCTGTCTTCCGGCGAAAGCTTTGAAATTTTTTCATTAAGCATAGAGTCTTTTACGGTATATCCTGTTGTCAAAACATCAGTAAGAACCATATCGGCAGATATTTCCAACGCATTCAGTATATTTATAAAGGTTTCCAGCGACGGTATTTTCTCTCCCCGCTCGACCATTCCGATATAATTTGAAGTAAGTCCTGTTTTATCTGCCAAATCCTCTTGACGGAGCTTCTTAGCAACCCTGAATTTTCTGATATTCTTGCCGATTGTATCATACCTCATCGCACGTCATCTCCTTTGGTGAGTCATAACAACTAACAGTATAGATTATGCCCGTTGATTTATAAACAAACCAAGCGGAAGTAAAAATAACTATTAGTGATTGTTTGCAGATTTACTGCAAACCAATTACGGCTGTTGCTTGTGATGGCGAGGGACAGACAGGTAACCATGCGGCGGGAGCAAGCCCCCGCCCTACCTTGGACTACTTAAAATTTTATAGTTTTTGTTGTAGGGGCAGGTCTCCGTGCCCGCCCGAGAAATTTTGTCGTTACCCGATAACGGCGGGAGCAGACAGCGCCCTACCTTGTCGCCCCTGAAAGGGGAGATGTCAACGAAGTTGACAGAGGGGTTTATTTACGGGACGATGTGGGCATCGTCCTCTACGGTCACGCCGTGGGTTTGTATATGATTTTTACGGCGGGGCGCGGGTGTCCGCCGTTAATTATTCCGTGATTTTGCGGGCGATTCGTGAATCGCCCCTACGATAAAATCCGGTTATTTTATGTATTTGTAGGGTGCGATGACCGGTTGCACCGCAAACAAATGAATATTTCAGTAAAAATGGGACTGTCCCCTTTTTACTTTTTTACAAAAAAACCGGAATAGGTCTTCTCAAAAACGGTCAACGGTGTATAATAGAAATTGACCGATACAGTCAATGAAAGGAAAGCCCTTTATGAACGATAAGTTTTTTGCGTTACCCAAAGAAAAACAGCAGGCGATTATCAATGCAGGGTACAGGGTGTTTTCCCGAAATTCCTACAAAAAAAGTTCCACGCAGGAAATCGCCGATGCGGCAGGCATCAGCAAATCCCTGCTGTTTCATTACTTTCAAAACAAAAGGGAATTGTATTTGTTCCTTTGGGATAAATGCGCCGAAATTACGATTACATA
The DNA here is from genome assembly GCA_051881435.1 of Candidatus Fimenecus sp. Classification (GTDB taxonomy): domain Bacteria; phylum Bacillota; class Clostridia; order Oscillospirales; family Acutalibacteraceae; genus Fimenecus. Next base: position 8,553 of record JBJEPW010000022.1, read on the forward strand.
TTTAACGGAATTCAAGTGTTATGAACAAAAGGACTTATTTGCAAGTATGTACCGCGGCATGCAGGCAAAACTGCGCTTGATGAAAGAATATCCCGATATGGGCACCTTTGTCATCAAGGCGTTTTATGAAACAGACCCGACGATTTGCGGTGCGATACAGGAAAGTTATCAAAAATATTTTAACTTTAAAGCGAATCAGACGCTTTTAAACTTAGATCCTGCGCAATTTGTCCCGGGGCTGGATATTCAAATGATGTATCGGGATATGTATCTTGCCTCCGAGGGATATTTGTGGGAAATGGCACAGCGGGGCGATATGGATATAGAAAAAATGGAAAAAGATTTCGCCAAAATGATTGAGTTTTGGAAAAGCATATATTTAAGAAAAGAGGGATAAAATGTACGCTATTGAAACCTCAAATTTAACGAAATACTACGGCAAGGCAAAAGGGATTGAAAATCTGAATTTAACGGTAAACGAGGGGGAGTTTTTCGGGTTTATCGGGCCGAACGGTGCAGGCAAAAGCACCACAATCCGCACCCTGCTTGGACTTTTGCAAAAAAGCGGCGGCGAGGGGAAGATTTTCGGCAAGGATATTGTAACGCAGAAAAACGAAATTCTCAAAGAAGTGGGATATTTGCCTGCCGAGGCGGTATTTTACCGAAATATGCGGGTAAAAGAGGTTTTAAAGCTCTCTGCAAATCTCCGCCGAACAGATTGCACCCGTGAATCATCAAATTTGTGTGAACGGCTCAGCTTGGACACCTCCAAAAAGGTTGATGAACTCTCTTTCGGCAACCGCAAAAAAGTGGGTATTGTGTGCGCATTGCAGCACAATCCCCACCTTTGTATCCTTGACGAGCCCACAAGCGGACTTGACCCTTTAATGCAGAGAGAGTTTTTTGAAATCTTAAAGGAGCGCAACAATGAGGGTGCGACAATATTTCTTTCATCCCACATTCTTTCCGAGGTTCAGCACAACTGCACCCGTGCCGCCGTTATCCGCGGGGGCAGTATAATCGCCTGTGACAGCGTGGAGGCGCTTTCAAAAACAAATGCAAAGCGTGTGCGCGTGCAGGGTGATGTGGATATTCATGCGCTCCCCCATATCCGTGATATACAGCAAACGGACAGCACAATAAGCTTTCTTTACGGCGGCGACATCAATGTGCTTTTACAAACCCTCGCGCAACAGCACATCAGGGATTTGTCCGTAGATGAGCCTGATTTGGAAGAAATATTTATGCACTATTATGAGGACGGAGGTGCAGAAAAATGACGATTGTAAAACACGAACTGCATCAAAGCCGCGTTTCCCTTGCGGTGTGGACTTGTTCCATCGGATTTTTGTTGGCAGTTTGCCTGTTCCTGTTCCCCGAAATGAAAGGCGAAATGGAGGGCGTCAGCGATATGTTTGCCTCCATGGGCGATTTTACCGCGGCGTTCGGTATGGATAAGGTGAACTTTGGCTCTCTGTTGGGCTTTTACGCGGTGGAGTGTGGGAACATATTGGGTCTCGGCGGCGCATTTTTTGCCGCGCTGTGCGGTGTTTCCGCACTTTCAAAGGAAGAAAAGGAGCACACGGCGGAATTTTTGCTCACGCACCCCGTCAGCCGTGTAAAGGTCGTCACCGAAAAACTTCTTGCGGTGGTTCTTCAAATTCTCATTTTAAACATAATCGTTTACGGTATTTCCCTGCTGTGCATAGTGTGCATCGACGAGCCCATACCGTGGAAAGAACTGAATCTTTTACACCTCGCCTATCTGCTTTTGCAGTTGGAAATTGCGGGCATTTGCTTTTGTATTTCTGCATTTTTGCGTCGCGGCAGTATCAGCACAGGGCTTGGCGTTGCCATAATGCTGTATTTTTTGAATATTGTTGCAAATCTTACCGACCGTGCGGGATTTTTAAAGTACATTACGCCGTTTGGCTATGCGGACGGCTCGGAAATCGTCAGTACGTCAAGCCTTGACGCCGTGCTCATACTGATAGGTATGGCGTATGCCCTAATCGCCGTCTTTTTGGCATATGGAAAATATACCAAAAAAGATATTGGGTAAAAAGCAGGGTACACAACCCTGTTACACCGTGGAATTGCATAAAATCAAAATAAACAAGGTAGGGCGGGGGCTTGCCCCCCGCCGTTTTTGTATAGTAAAACCACGCGTTAGACGCGTGGTTCGGTAAAGATTAATCGGT
>JBJEPW010000023.1:0-42627 GCA_051881435.1 Candidatus Fimenecus sp.
CCCGTTGTAGGGGCGGGTTTCCACGCCCGCCCGTTATTCCTCCCTCTGACGAGGGAGGTGGCACGGCGTAGCCGTGACGGAGGGAGAGAGACGAAAAAAATCTCTCCCCCAGTCAAATGCTGCGCATTTGACAGCCCCCTCGTCAGAGGGGGCGGAAACGGCGGGGGCAAGCCCCCGCCCTACCCTGAAAAATGTCTTTTGTGCATAGAGAACGGTTTTGGACATTTCGTCAAATACCATAAAAATCCACGGGCGGGCATGGAAACCCGCCCCTACAAATTCGCTGTAAAATCAAATTTAAACCCGTTCCGCTCCCTCTTTGAGGGTGATTCCCCACGGTGTGGGGAAATGTCTGCGAAGCAGACAAAGGGGACGGCGCCGTCAGCGCTGTCAGCGAAGCTGACTGAGGGAGTTTATAGCAATTTTTCATTTTCCATTATCAATTGTTCATTTTTCACTCCCTCCGTCAAAACCTACGGTTTTGCCACCTCCCTCACGGAGGGAGGAAAAAAGTAGGGGCGATTCACGAATCGCCCGTTCAATCCCGCTGTTGGATTACATATGATTTTGCGGGCAGATGTGGGCATCTGCCCCTACAAACAAACCTATAATGTTTTATGTAACCCGTAGGGGACGATGCCTTCATCGTACCGTAAAATAACCCCTCTGTCACTTCGTGACATCTCCCCTTTCAGGGGAGACAAGGATAAAAAATCACGGCGGTATCGTAGGGCTGGCGACCTCGACAGCCCGCAAAAAAATCGCAATTTCAACGGTGCAACCAGGTCGTCGCACCCTACGAAATCATCGGTTGCATATAATTTCTCGGGCGGGTATGGAAACCTGCACCGTTCATGAAATAACGCGTTTTTCTCACTCTACTTTCCGTAGGTTGAAAACGGGGAAATGTACCGTTATAATTGACCTGAAAACAAACCAAGGAGTGATTGAAATGAACAATTATGTTACAGGTTCGGTAATAAAAAAACTGCGTGAGAAGCAAGGACTTACCCAAAGCGGTCTTGCCGAAAAAATCAATGTGAGCGACAAGACAATTTCAAAATGGGAAACGGGCAAAGGGTTGCCTGATATTGCCCTTATTGAGCCATTGGCCGCCGCGTTGGGCGTTTCGGTGATTGAGCTTATGTCAGGCGAATATGTCACGAATAAAAACGCGGCCGCAAATATTCTGCGTTCAAAGCTTTATGTCTGCCCTGTATGCGGAAATGTTATATACGCAAGCGGCGAGGCTGTGATAAGCTGCTGCGGAATAACGCTTCCCGCGCTTGAAGCCGAAGAGCCCGACGGTGAGCACGAAATCAAAATCGAAAGGGTGGAGGATGAGTATTTTATAAGTATCAGCCACGAAATGAGCAAAAATCACTATATTTCGTTTATTGCTTTTGCCTCCTGCGACCGTTTTCAGCTTGTAAAACTGTATCCCGAGGGTAATGCAGAGGCTCGCCTTAATCTGCGGGGCGGAGGTTACCTTTATATTTACTGCAACAAGCACGGACTTATGAAAAAAAGAGTATAAGAAAAGCAGGAAACGCCGTTTGGCTGCGTTTCCTGCCTTTTTCTTATCTTGATTTACTTAATATTCAGCTCATCGGGGCAAACAGGCTTCATATTGTGCTCGCCGAGAAGCTTTACAAATTTATCCTCATCGGAGATGCGGAATACCATATATGCAGTGCCGTTTTGCTGTGTAATCAGAGAATACATATACTCAATTGCAATATCGCCCTCTGCAAGAATTTCTAAAAGCTCGTTAAGTCCTGCCGGCTTATCGGGCACGGCAACAGCCATTACGGGATTTACGGAAAGTATGTTTCCGTTTGCCAAAAGAGCCGCAGAAGCGCGCTCTGAATCATCCGTAATCAAACGGAGAACGCCGTAATCTGCTGTTTCTGCTATTGAGAGCGCACGCAGATTGATATTGTTAGCCGCAAGCAAACGGGTAATCTCTGCAAGACCGCCTGTACGGTTTTCCAAAAAAACTGAAATTTGGTTTATATGCATAACTCAATCCTCCTTAGATTTTACGGTTATCAATAACGCGGACTGCCTTGCCCTCACTTCGTGCTATCGTCTTGGGAGCAACAAGTTTAACCTTTGCATAAATGCCAAGCATTGCTTTAAGTGCGGCAACAAGGCTCTTTTCCATCTCGGTAATCTTGCTCAATGAGTCAGAGAAGTTTTCGGGAGTCATTTCAACCTGAACTTCAAGAGTATCGGAATTGTTTACGCGGTCAACAATTATCTGATAGTTTGCGGGATAGCCCTGTTCAAGCAGAACGGTTTCAATCTGTGAGGGGAATACATTAACGCCCTTGATGATAAGCATATCGTCACTGCGTCCCATAGGCTTGCTCATTTTTACATGAGTACGGCCGCAGGAGCAGGGCTTGCGTGAAAGCACACAGATGTCGCGGGTGCGGTAACGAAGCAGGGGGAAAGCCTCTTTTGTAATCGAGGTGAAAACAAGCTCGCCCTTTGAACCCTCGGGAAGGACCTCGCCTGTTTCGGGGTCAATGATTTCCGCAATAAAATGGTCCTCATTGATGTGCATACCCGTTTGCTCCTCACACTCAAAGCTTACGCCGGGACCTGAAATTTCCGTAAGTCCGTAAATATCATAAGCCTTGATACCGAGTTTTTCCTCAATATCATGACGCATATTTTCGCTCCATGCTTCTGCGCCGAAAATACCTGCTTTAAGCTTGATTTTGTCGCGCAGACCTCTTTCGTGAATGGACTCTGCAAGATATGCGGCATAAGAGGGAGTACAGCAAATAATTGTTGCACCCAAATCCGTCATAAACTGAAGCTGACGGTCTGTGTTACCCGAGGACATGGGGAGAGTAAGACAGCCTGCTTTGTGTGAACCGCCGTTAAGTCCGGGACCGCCTGTGAAAAGACCGTAGCCGTAGCTTACCTGGCAAACATCTTCATTTGTGCCGCCCACAGCAACAATGGCTCTTGCACAGCAATCCTCCCACAAATCAATATCGTGCTGAGTGTAGAAGGCAACAACGCGCTTGCCTGTTGTACCAGATGTGGACTGAATACGCACGCAATCCTTCAAAGGTGTGCCCACAAGTCCGTAAGGATAAGCCTCGCGCAGGTCGTCCTTTGTTAAAAACGGAAGTTTGTGAAGGTCGTCAACGCTCTTGATGTCGTCGGGAGTTACGCCCTTTTCTTCCATTTTCTTGCGGTAATAGGGAACATTGTCCCACACATGCTTAACCTGCTTTACCAGGCGCTCGTTTTGCCAAGCTCGAATTTGCTCCTGTGAAGCAGTTTCGATTTCAGGCTGATAATATCTGTTCATCTTAACCAACTCCTTTTTATTTTAAGACTCAGGCGTTTTTGCCCAAATCAAATGCTTTTTTGTTCATTTCGAGGAACTTTTGTGGAACGCTGTCCTCAATGGCTTGCATCCATTCTTCCTCTGTAAAATCAAAGTATTTGGAAAGCCTGCCCATAAGCACAATGTTGACAGCCTTTGAAGAACCTGCTTTTTCGGCAAGGCTCAATGCGTCAAAAGCGTCAATTTCAATGCCCGCGGACTTGATTTTAGAGATAAGGTCGGCAGGATACTCTGCCGCACCCGTAATAACGGGCATAGGATTGATTTCCTGTGTGTTTGTGATTATTCTGCCGTCGGGTTTAAGGTATTCCGTCCAGCGTGCGGCTTCAAGCAGCTCAAATGATACGATGAAATCTGCCTCGCCCTTATCAATAATGGGGGAGTAAACCTTATCGCCGAAACGGACATATGTAACAACGCTTCCGCCGCGCTGGCTCATACCGTGAACCTCGGATACCTTTATATCATATCCCTTTGTAAGCAGAAGTCTGCCGATAAGCTTTGACGCAAGAAGGCTTCCCTGACCGCCTACGCCCACAATCATAATGTTTTTCGTTTCCATAATCACTCCTCCTTCGGTGCTTTGAGCGCGTCAAATTTACAAAGCTGTTCGCAAACTCCGCAGCCTGTGCAAAGGGTGTTGTCGATTTTTGCTTTACCGTTTTCCATGCTGATAGCGGGACAACCGATTTTCATACACATTTTACAGCTTCTGCACTTGTCTGCGTCAACAACAAGAGGCTTATTGTGCTTAACATACTTTAACAGCGCGCAGGGACGGCGTGAAATGATTACAGAGGGCTCGTCAACGCTTAATTCCTCTTTAATTGCCGCGTCGCATTCACTGAGGTTATAGGGGTCAACAACACGAACACGGTTTATTCCAACTGCCCTGCAAAGCTCTTCAAGATTTATCTTTGCGGCGGGGTCACCCTTAATATTATAGCCTGTTGTGGGGTTCTGCTGATGACCTGTCATACCCGTAATGGAGTTATCAAGAATAATAACCGTTGAATTTGATGCGTTGTAGGATATGTTAACAAGTCCCGTAATTCCCGAGTGCATAAAGGTGGAGTCACCGATAACACATACTGTTTTCTTTTCACTTTCTGCTCCGCCTGCTTTGTTAAAACCGTGAATACCCGAAACGGAAGCACCCATGCAAAGTGTGGAATCAAGAGCAAACAACGGAGCTGCACTGCCGAGAGTATAGCAACCGATGTCACCTAATGCGGTGATTTTGTTCTTTGCAAGTATGTAGAAAAGTCCGCGGTGGGGACAGCCTGCACACATAACAGGGGGGCGTACCGGGATAACAGCGTCGGTAGCTTTGCTTTCGGGAATATCCATACCGAATGCTTTGCGGATTGTATTCTGATTAAACTCGCCTAAAAGTGAGAACATCTCTTTTCCTACACACGGAATACCGAGAGTGTTAAGGTGTGTTTCAATAATCGGGTCGAGTTCTTCAATAACATAGAGCTTGTCAACATATTCCGCAAAATCCTTGATAATTTCAACGGGAAGCGGATTTACAAGACCCAGCTTTAATACGGAAACCGAGTCGCCGAATACCTCTTTAACATATTGGTAGCAGGTACCTGAGCAGATAATACCCATTTCCTTAGATGTTTTTTCAACCTTGTTAAGTGTTGTAGTCTCGCCGAGAGCCTGAAGCTTCTTTGTTCTCTCCTCAACAAAGGGATGGCGGCGGATTGCGTTTGCGGGAGCCATTATGTACTTCTGCGGATTCTTTTCATAAGCGGGAAGTGCGATTTCCTCTCTTTCGCAAAGTTCAACAGAGCTTTGTGAGTGTGCAATTCTTGTGCACATACGGATAATTACGGGAGTATCATATTCCTCGGAGATTTTGTAGGCCTCTTTAACATATTCCTTTGCTTCGGCTGAGTCGGAAGGCTCAAGCATAGGAACTTTTGCCGCAATGGCATAGTGGCGGGAGTCCTGCTCATTCTGTGATGAGTGCATGGCAGGGTCGTCCGCTACGAAAAGCACCATACCGCCGTTCACACCCGTATAAGAGAGTGTAAAGAGCGGGTCAGCGGCTACATTAAGACCGACATGCTTCATAGCACAAGCACTGCGCGCACCGCGGAGTGACGCACCGAAAGCTACTTCGGTTGCAACCTTTTCATTAGGTGCCCATTCGCAATAAATTTCATCATACTTTGCCGCAAACTCTGTTATTTCGGTTGAGGGTGTACCGGGATAACTCGATACAACCTTAACGCCTGCTTCATAAAGTCCGCGTGCAATAGCTTCGTTACCAAGCATTAACTTTTTCAATTTTTTCACCTTTTAATATAGAATTTATTATTCACCGAGGCTGTCGGTAATACCAACTGTTTTTGTTGTATTGTAGCATTCAAACATTTTGTCTGCATCCTTAGGCTTTGTTTTTTGAGTGAGAAGGCTTACAATAGGAACAATTATAAGTCCGCCTACCATAGCAAATGAGCCCGAGTGAAGCGATGTTTTGAATACAACATCGGCAACGAATGAACCCTGCGGGAATGAGAATACGCCGAATGCCAGAAGAAGCTGTATAATTTCAAGACCTACACCGTAGATGAAAGATACTACAACAGCCGCTTTTGTTGTCTTTTTCCAATAAAGACCGTAAAGGAAGGGAGCTAAGAATGCGCCTGCAAGTGCGCCCCATGAAACGCCCATCATCTGAGCAATATATTTTGTGATTTCCGATTTACTGCTTACCTGGAATATAGCAATGGTTGCGGATATAACGATAAACACAACGATAAGCAATCTCATTATAAGCATTTTGCTCTTTTCTGTCATTTCTTTCTTTTTAAGGGGAGCGATAAGGTCAAGTGTAACTGTGGAACCGCTGGTAAGAACCAGTGAAGAAAGTGTTGACATTGATGCCGAAAGAACAAGCACTATAACTACCGCAATAAGTATGGGAGAAAGTGTTGAAAGCATCGTGGGAATGATTGAATCGAAACCGCCTACGGGTTTACCTGTTTTTGCGTCCACTTCAATAACATTTGAGAAAAGTCTGCCAAAGCCGCCGAGGAAATAGCATCCGCCTGCAACCACAATGGCAAAGAAGGTTGAAATAATTGTGCCCTTTTTGATAGAATCTTCATTTTTGATAGCATAGAACTTGCCGACCATTTGCGGAAGTCCCCATGTACCCAAAGAAGTAAGAATAACAACAAACAGGAGGAAAAGGGGATCGGGACCTAAGAAGGATGAGAACGCACCGGCTCCCTCCCAGCCTTTGGCGCCTTCAACCATAGCAAGTGAATGGGTGGCTTCCAAAAGTCCGCCGTTTGCTTTAAGCACGGCAAGAATAACTGCCGTAATACCGCAAAGCATAATGATGCCCTGAATAAAATCGTTTATAGCGGTAGCCATATATCCGCCGATAAGAACATAAATACCCGTAAGTACAGACATTACGATAACGCATACAGAATAGTCAATTCCGTTGTACGCCATTGAGAAAAGTCTTGAAAGTCCGTTAAAAAGCGATGCGGTATAAGGAATCAAGAATACGAATGTAATAACAGACGCGGCAATTTTGAGTCCCTTTGATTGGTACCTTGCGCCGAAGAAATCGGGCATTGTTTTAGAGCCTATTGCCTGAGTCATAATTCTTGTTCTTCTGCCCAGCACCGACCACGCAAGAAGCGAACCGATAAATGCGTTGCCGAGACCTATCCAGGTAGAGGCAAGACCGAAGTTCCAGCCGAACTGACCTGCATAGCCTACAAAGATAACTGCGGAAAAGTATGATGTACCGAATGCAAAGGCGCTGAGCCACGGACCTACCGAGCGAGAGCCTAATACGAATCCGTTAACATCTGTTGCGTGCTTGCGTGAGCGCACGCCGATGCCGATCATGAGCGCAAAAAAGCACACAATAAGCACAGTTGTAATAATCATTGTTGTATTCATTTTTATTCTCCTTTATAGTGAATGGGATTATCTCTCATTCTGGTCTGCTATTAAGTGTTCCGCGCCGTAAATCTTACGAAGCAGCGGTTTTTCGATTTTGCCTGTGGGATTTCTCGGCACATCGGCAAAAATAATCTTGCGGGGGCGTTTGTAGCGGGGCATCGCAAGGCAGAATTCGTTGATTTCTTCCTCGGTTGCCTCCATACCGTCCTTAATTTTTATGATTGCGGCGGCAATTTCGCCCAGTCTTTCATCGGGAAGACCGATAACCGCCACATCGGAAACTTTGTTGTTGGTACGGATAAAATCTTCAATCTGAACAGGGTAAAGGTTTTCGCCGCCTGTAATAATAACATCTTTTTTGCGGTCAACAAGGAAAATAAAGCCGTCCTCGTCCCTCATAGCCATATCGCCTGTGTAAAGCCATCCGTCCTTTAACACCTCTGCGGTAGCCTCGGGGTTTTTGTAGTAACATTCCATTACACCGTCTCCGCGGAGGATAAGCTCGCCTACATTCTGACCTTCAACTTCTTTTCCGTTTTCGTCAACGATTTTTACTTCCCAACCGTATCCGGGAATACCGATAGCGCCTACTTTATGTACATTCTCCACACCGAGATGAACGGCGCCGGGGCCTATTGATTCGGAAAGTCCGTAGTTTGTATCGTATTGATGATTGGGGAAATATTCCAGCCAATGCTTAATTAAACTTTGAGGAACAGGCTGTGCGCCGATGTGCATAAGTCTCCAACGGGATAAATCGTAATCGGATAATTTTAACTCGCCCGAGTCAAGAGCATTGAGAATATCCTGCGCCCACGGCACAAGAAGCCATACTATTGAACATTTTTCTTCCGAAGCGGTGCGAAGAATCCACTCGGGTTTTACTCCGCGAAGCAAAACTGCACGGCTTCCTGAAATAAGTGAGCCGAACCAATGCATTTTTGCGCCTGTATGATAAAGAGGCGGAATACAAAGGAAAACATCGTCCCGTCCTTGTGAATGGTGCTTCTGTTCAACCTTGCAGGCGTGAACCAACGAACGGTGCTTATGGAGAATAGCTTTCGGGAAGCCTGTTGTGCCCGATGAAAAATAAATAGCTGCATCGTCATCTTCACTGAGAGCCACAGGCGGCGCGCTTGAAGAACAGAAATTTAAAAGAGCAAGGCAGTTTTCGGTATAATCGGGACCGCCTTCTCCCACATAAAACATTTTAACGCCTGAAAGACTGTCGGCAATAACATTCATACGGCTGATAAATTCTTCGCCGAAAATCAGAATTTCCACATCGGCAAGTTCAACGCAGTATTTTATCTCGTCGCTTGCGTAACGGAAATTCATAGGAACGGCAATACAGCCGGATTTAAGCACGCCGAAATAAATGGGCAGCCATTCAAGGCAGTTCATAAGAAGTATGCCGACCTTTGTACCCCTTTTTACGCCGCGGCTCAAAAGCAGGTTTGCAAATCGGTTTGCTCTGCGGTCAAAATCACGCCAAGTCATTTCGCGGCGGTAGGGAACATTGTGTGAATTGCTCTCTATCAAATTGAACTCACGCCATGTTACGGCGCGGTCGCGCTCCTCTGACGGATTGATTTCAACCAAGCTTACTTCCGAACCGAAAAGTCTGGCGTTTCTTTCCAAAAAATCAGTAATAATCATTTTCCTTCTCCTAACGGTTTTGAGTACATTCATACATTGTACTCTATACACTTTGACATTTTAACACTTTTCACCGTTAAAGTCAACAAAAGCAAAGAAAAACATACATAAAGAAAAGTGTATATGTTTATTAAAAATGACAAAAAAACAGCCTCGTTTATGCCGAGCGCTTAAACGAAGCTGTGTTTGCGAATAATTTTACTTCTTACCGTTTAAAAGCCTTTGAATACCGTCTCTTTCAACAAGAGTGGGAGTATCGGAAAACAGGTTTGTGCCGATAGCCAAGCGGTCGCCGCTTATTTCTACACCCAGGCTTGCAAGAATTGTGGGATACATATCAAATATTGCCCATTGGCGGTTACTGCTGTTCCTATTATTTTTTATCAGCTTCCTTATTATTGCGTACCGCTTCAACAGCACCGAAAATTTCTTTTAAAGTGTCAAGGGGGTTCTGACCGGGCAGTTTTTTCACATTTATACTTTTTTTACCTGTGGAAGTAACGCTGACTCTGCCTCTTAAAACAGAGGAAATATCAAGCACGAGAGAGGCGTCAATATCGTCGCAGTAAAGCGCTATTATATCGCCCCGCTGACCTATTTCAAATATTCCCATTGAAGACGCGGTGTTTCTGCAAAGAGATACCTCAATAAGACCGTCAACAGAGGGGGGAATATCGCCGAAACGGTCGCGAAGCTCGTCGCAAACATCCTCTGCGTCCTCAAAGGTGCGCACATCGGCAATTCTGCGGTAAACGGCAAGCCTTTGGGGGAGAGCGGAAATGTACTTATCGGGGATATGGGCGTTTATCTGCAAGTCGATAAGACATTCGCGCGTCTTTTTGGGCTTTTCGCCCTTTTCTTGGCTTATAGCCTCCGATAAAAGCTTCATATACATATCGTATCCCACCGCCGCAAGATGACCGTGCTGTTGTGCGCCCAAAAGATTGCCTGCACCTCTTATTTCAAGGTCACGCATGGCAATTTTAAAGCCTGAACCGAACTCTGTATATTCCCTGATTGCCTGCAACCTTTTGTATGCCACTTCTGTCAGATTCTTATCACGCTTGTATGTGAGATATGCGCTTGCTCGGCGCGCGCTTCTGCCCACACGGCCTCTTAATTGGTGAAGCTGGGCAAGTCCCAATTTGTCCGCGTCCTCAATTATCAGCGTGTTTGCGTTGGGAACATCAACACCAGTTTCGATTATTGTGGTGCAAACAAGTATGTCTATTTCGCCGTTCATAAGGTCGCGCCAGATATCGCTTAACTGCTCCTCGTTCATTTTGCCGTGAGCAACGGCTATGCGTGCGTCGGGCAGGTATTCCTTTATTGAGGCGGCAACACCGTCAATCGTTTCCGTCCTGTTGTGCAGAAAATACACCTGACCGCCTCTGCGAAGTTCTTTTTCCATAGCTTCACAGAGAAGGGGCATACTGTGCTCTACAACATATGTCTGAACGGGGAAGCGGTCGGAGGGAGCCTCCTCAATAACCGACATATCACGGATACCCGACATTGCCATATTCAGCGTTCTGGGGATAGGTGTAGCCGAAAGGGTAAGCACATCAACATTCGGAAATTTTTCTTTCAGCTTTTCCTTTTGACGAACACCGAAGCGCTGTTCCTCGTCTACAATCAAAAGCCCTAAATCCTTGAATTTTATATCCTTTGAAATAAGGCGGTGAGTACCCACGATTATATCAATAAATCCGGAATTAACGCCCTTTATTATTTTTGCCTGCTGTGTGGGCGTACGGAAGCGCGAGAGCATTTCCGCCTCAACGGGAAAGCCCTCAAATCTTTTCATTATGGTTTGATAATGCTGTAACGCAAGAATTGTGGTGGGTACAAGTATGGCGCATTGTTTACCGTCGGCAACGCATTTGAACACGGCTCTGAGTGCAACCTCGGTTTTACCGAAGCCCACATCTCCGCAAAGGAGTCTGTCCATAGGGTGTGGCTTTTCCATATCGCTCTTTATTTCGTCAATACAGCGTAGCTGGTCGCCTGTTTCCTCATATTCAAAACGGCGCTCAAAATCCGCCTGCATATCAATATCGGGAGAAAAAGCGTAGCCCTCGGAGTTCATACGCTGTGAATAAAGCTTTATAAGCTCATCTGCCATATCCTTAACAGCGGTGCGAACGCGGCTTCTTGTCTTTTCCCAATCATTGCCCCCGAGACGGTTTAATTTCAGCGCCTTGCCGTCGTCCTCGTGAGGACCTATATATTTTGAAACAAGGTCAAGCTGTGTAACGGGAACATATAAAACATCGCTCTTTGCGTACTTTATCTTAATGTAATCCTTTACGATTTTTCCCGATTCAAGCTGTGTAACGCCGTCAAAAATACCGATACCGTGTACGGAATGAACAACATAATCGCCCTTTTTCAGTTCATCAAGAGAATGAATTGCATCCCGTGCCTTAAAGCCTGTGTTTTTCCGTTTTGTTTTTGCGGTATAAACTCTTGAATAAGTAAATACATACAGCTTTTCACGGGGGAAAGAAAATCCCGATGAAAGAGAGCCGGGGAGTACGGATACAGCGCCTTTGGGAAACTCGGCGGGAATAACGGGAAAATAAACTGACGGTATTTCCTCGTCAGTAAGTGTTTCGGCTAAATTCTTTGCGCTTTTGTCCGTTCCCGAAAAGACCGTAACGGTGCTGTCCTTTGATAATACAGGCTTAATATCCTCTGTCAGCACATCAAGCCTGCCGTTCCAAACGGGAAGGGTACCGCCGTCAAAGGTAGTCAGGCTTTTAACGGGAGTATCAAAACTGCCTCTTGCAAAATTGTCCATATATGTGACTTTGAGTGTTTCGTATTTCTGCACCAATTCGGCAAAGGTAAGGGAAAATTTATCAAGTCCCTTGCAAAGAGTTCCGTCTTCAAGACCTGCTTTTATATCTTCAAGTAAAAGCTTTTGTGAGCTTGCAAGCCTTTCTTTAATGCCCCCTGTTTCAAGGGCAAAAAGCATATAACCCTCGGCATAGTCAAAAACCGTTGCAGGGGAGTAAATCAGCGGCATATATTTGTCAACACAGGTTGGCTTTAAGCCGGATTTCAGCCTGTCAATATCCTCAAAAAGCTTTTCTTTAACAGTATCCGCTTTTTTACCACGGAGAGAGGAGGCAAGCTTCTGTATTTTTTCTGCCAAGGCAAGATTATCGTCAATTATTATCTCCTTTGACGGAGCAATAAGTATTTCGTCAATATTCATTGTGCGCCGTTGTGACTGCACATCAAAACGGCACATGGTATCAACCGTGTCTCCCCACAACTCAATTCTTACAGGCTCCTCGTCATCGGGGGAGAAAAAGTCAATAATTCCCCCTCGGCATGAAAACTGCCCAACGCCCTCAACTGCGTCAACGCGCACATAACCTGCACAGTTCAATGCAAACAGAATGGAGTCAAGAGAGCTTTCTTCGCCCTTTTTAAGCAAAACGGATTTTTCCCTTAAAACATCGGGAGGGATAGTATATGAAGCTGCCGCCTCGGCACAGGCTACAACAACATCGCATTTGCCGTCAAGCATACGACGCAGAGCCTTTATTCGCTTTTGTTCATATTCATAAGACTGACCGTCTGTGGCGTACAGAGAAAGACTGCGTGACGGAAAATGTAAACAGGAGCAACCGAAAGATTTTAAATCATCGCAAAGTTTTACAGCAGTACTCTCATCAGGCACGACAACAAGAGCCTTTCTTTGAAGGCTCTCGGTAAGTGATGAAATTATATGGGCTTTCTGCACAGGTATAAGACCTAAAACGCCTTGGGGCAAAAAGCCTTTTTTTATACTGCCCTCAACCGCCGAATATTCGGCAGATGATAGAATTGCTTTTGTGAATGCGGACATATGCTACCTCAACTGTTAAATTGATTCATTGCCTTGTCTGTTTCGCCGTTAACAATAAGCTCTATGGCGTCGCAGGCGTTTTTTAAAACGGGCTCTAATGCTTCAAGCTCTTTTTTTGTAAATTCCGAAAGCACCCAATCAGCCAAATCGTAGTCAGGGTGGGGCTTTTTGCCAACGCCTATCTTGATTCGGGGGAATTGGTCGTTGTTCAGGTGATATATAATGTTTTTCACACCGTTCTGACCGCCGTCACTGCCCTTGCGGCGGATACGCATTTTACCCACATCAAGATTTACATCATCACAAATAATTATTATATTTTCGGGCGGGATTTTATAGAAGACGGCACAGTCCCTTATAGCCTCGCCGCTGAGGTTCATATAAGTTTGGGGCTTCATAACAATACAGCGGTGACCGCCTATAACGGCGTCCCCGATAAGTGATTTGAATTTTAAACGGTTTACCTGAAATCCCAATTTATCTGCCAGCATATCAACGCACAAAAACCCCGAATTGTGTCGTGTATAGGTGTATTTCCTATCGGGGTTTCCAAGCCCCGCCACGATAAATTCAGGTGTGCCGACAGATACAGGAGCAGTTTTTCTGAATCTGTTGAACATATTTAATTTTACCTCTTTTTATTTCTTCTGTTTCCAGCCGATTTTGTTTACCTGCCTTGCTCTTGCAATGCCGAGAGCGTCTTCGGGAACATCCTCGGTGATAGTTGAGCCTGCCGCTGTATAAGCGCCGTTGCCCACTTTTACGGGAGCCACAAGGTTTGTGTTACAGCCGATAAATACATCGTCCCCTATAACGGTGCGGTATTTTGCCTTGCCTGTGTAGTTTACCGTAACCGTGCCGCAGCCGAAGTTAACACGCTTACCCACATCGGAGTCCCCAACATATGTTAGGTGAGAGACCTTTGTTCCCGTGTCAATATTTGAATTCTTAACCTCAACGAAATTGCCCAGATGCACTCCGCTTCCGATAACTGAATTGGGACGGATATGAACAAAAGGGCCTATATCCGCACCGCTTTTAACGACGGATTGATAGCATTGAACATTATTGAGCTTTGCATTGTCTTCAATAACGCTGTCGCTGATAATTGAGTTTGGACCTATAACGCAGTTTTTGCCGATTTTAGTTTTACCCTTAATAATTGTGCCCGGCAAAATAAGGGTATCGATGCCGATTTCTGCACCGGGTTCAATTATAACACCGTCGCTGAAAGGAATATCGACACCTGCCGAAAGGTGAAATTCAATTTCCTGCCTTTTGGCGTATTCGTTAAGCTCCATAAGCTGAATTCTGTTGTTTGCACCGAGAATAATGTCGGAACGGGGAGCAAAAAATGTATCGGCACGGGCTCCCGTTTCAATGAGAATAGAAATAGCGTCAACCAGATTGTAGTGACCGTTTGCTCTTGGGGGAAGCGATGTGATGATTTCGCAAAGCTTCTGCGCTTTGAACCAGTATGTGCCGGAGGAAATCTCTGTTATCTTTTTAATATCGCTGTCCGCATCCTGCTCCTCGATTATACCTTTCAGTTTTCTATCGGTGTCTCTTATGATTCTGCCGTATCCGAAAGGTTTTGCGATATTGGCGGTGATAACCGTAATATCGTTTTTCTCGTATAAATGGCATGAGTATGCGGCGCACATAGTGTTTGTGTCCATAAAAGGAGTGTCGCCGTTAAGAATCAGCACATTACCGCCGAGCTCGGCACAATCCTTAATATGTTCATACGCCTGCAATACCGCATTGGCAGTGCCCAAAGGGGAGCTTTGCTCAACCGTGAAAACAGGCTTGTCGGGGAACTCGGCTTTTAAGCTTTCCGTAATAACGGTATCTTTCGCAGGTACAACCGTTACCACCTTACCAACGCCTGAATTTACCGCCGCACCGGCAACATGTAAAATCATCGGCTTGCCCATAATTTTTGCCATAACAGGGGGCATACCCGATTTTAAATACATATTTGTTCCGCCCGCCATTATAACGGCAATATCGTTTTTATTCATACCGTTTCCTCCCCTCAAATAAAGAGAACTGTATAATCACAATTATTTTACCATATATGCAATGATTTTTCAATATTTCTTTTTCAAAATACTTGGCTCTGCAAAGCCGTTTTTTCCTTTTAAAGCCTTGAAATAACGCATAGAAAATGGTATAATTACTTTTATTATTACCGAAAGGGGGATAAGTATGAGCCGTAAAAAATGGATAACCGCACATATTGACAAAGACCTGGCGGCGCAGGTTGCCGAAAATCACAGCCTTGACCCCTTTACGGCGCTTATACTTGTGTCCCGCGGCATTACGGAATACGAGGATGTTGAGGATTTCTTTGATACGGATTTCAGCTTTTGCGACCCATATCTCATTGCCGATATGGATAAAGCGGCTTTGCGGATAAAAGAGGCAATAGATAATTTTGAAAAAATCTGCGTTTACGGCGATTACGATGCGGACGGAGTTACCTCAACCGCACTAATGTATTCCTGTCTTTCCTCCCACGGTGCCGATGTTATGTATTATATCCCCGACAGAATAACAGAGGGGTACGGTATGTCATGCTCCGCTGTTGATAAGCTTCATGCACAGGGAGTAAAGCTTATTGTAACAGTTGATAACGGCGTGTCTGCCATAGAGGAAGTAGCCTATGCAAAAAGTCTTGGGATAGAAACGGTTGTAACAGACCACCATATGCCCGGTGAACAGCTCCCCGATGCCGTTGCGGTTGTTGACCCCCACCGTGCAGACTGTAATTTGCACTTTAAAGATTGGGCAGGCGTAGGCGTTGCCTTTAAAACCGTTTGTGCTCTTGAAAACGGCGATTATTCGGAAATACTCAATGAATATGCGGATATTCTCGCAGTGGGCACCGTTGCCGATGTGGTGGATTTAAAGGACGAAAACCGTGCAATCGTAAAGTACGGCGTTGCAAAAATAAATACAAATCCCTGCAACGGAATAAATGCCCTCCGTCAGATTGCAGGTGTGAGCGACAGAGCTTTAAACGGAGTGGGAATAACCTTTGCATTAGCTCCACGCATAAATGCGGCAGGCAGAATGGAGTCCGCCGTAACCGCTTTGAGATTGCTTTTGTGTGAGGATTTAGCAGAAGCTCTCAGCATTGCCGAGCAGGTGGATAACTGCAATAAACAGCGCCATATTTCAGAAAATGAAATAATGGAGGAGGCTGTCGCCTGTATTGAGGCGGATAAACGGCTGAAATACGCAAAGGTCATAGTGGTGTGCGGTGAAAATTGGCACCACGGAGTTATAGGTATTGTTGCGGCAAGAATTACCGAAAAATACGGCAGACCGTCAATAGTAATAACCTTTGACGGCGATAAGGGAACAGGCTCCGCAAGAAGTATTGAGGGCTTTTCCGTCTATGACGCAATAAAAGCCTGCGGTGATTTTCTTACCCATTTCGGCGGTCATACAATGGCGGCAGGTTTGGGAATTGACCGTGAAAATGTTGAAAGCTTTTTTAGGGCGATTAACGCATATGCATCGTCCTGTGAAGAAACTGTGCCGGCGCTTATGCTTGACTGCAAGCTGAACCCTGCATATATAAATGCACAGCTTGCCGAGTCTCTTGAAGCCTTGGAGCCTTTCGGCGCAGGCAATCCACAGCCTGTTTTCGGAATTTTCGGGGTGCGTATTACGGGCATAAAGCCTGTGGGTGAGGGTAAACACCTGCGTATGAGCTTTACAAAGGGCAACACTCAGTTCTGCGCAATGAAATTTTCCACAACTCTTAATGAGCTTCCCTACCGTGAGGGCGATACGGTGGATTTGGCTGTAAAAATTGATAAAAATGAGTTCAGGGGCGAAGTTAAAGCCTCTGTTCAGATAAAGGATATGCGGTTTTCGGGAATTGACGAGGATAAGCTTTTCAAATCCCGTGCCCTCTATGAAAAATATATGCGGGGAGAAATGCTTACCTGTCACGAGGCAAGATTTTTAACCCCGTCAAGAGAGTTTTTGCTTGGAGTATTCAACTTTTTGAAAAATTACGGCGGCTGGCAGTTCGATATTGAAAGTATGCTTGTCCGCACAAGCTGTCCTGCGGAAAATCTGTGCAAAATGCAGATTTCCGTTGATGTTCTTTGCGAATTGGGACTGATACGGCAAGAGAGAGGCATAATAATATTTGACGGCGACGGCAAAAAAGCGGATTTGTCTGCCTCTGCCGTTTTAAATGGTTTAGCAATGCAGGGGAGTGAGCATTGATGGCGGAAAATGTAAATGTAAAAAGGCTGTATGGCGACTTGCGTGAAAAGATTGCGGCGATTCACAGTGAAGATGAGCTGAAAATCATTGATAAGGCTTTCGGCGTTGCCGAGGAATATCACGGCGGTCAGCTTCGCCGTTCGGGCGAGCCGTATATTATCCACCCCATAGCGGTTACCGATATTCTTGTGGATTTGGGTATGGATTGGCAGTCGCTTGTTGCGGCGCTTCTTCACGATGTGGTGGAGGATACTCCTTATACTCTTGAACAGCTCCGCTCCGATTTCGGCGATGAGGTGGCAACTCTCGTTGACGGTGTTACGAAATTAGGAAAGGTGCAGATAACCTCCCGTGAAACAAAAGAGGAACAGCAGGCGGAAAATGTCCGCAAAATGCTCCTTGCAATGTCAAAGGATATCCGTGTTATTATCGTAAAGCTTGCCGACAGGCTTCATAATATGCGTACCCTTGAATTTGTGGACCCGCAAAAGCAAAGGGATAAGGCACTTGAAACTCTTGAAATTTTTGCCCCTATTTCCCACCGCCTCGGTATCCGTTCCGTAAAAGAGGAACTGGAAGACAGAGCAATTCGTTTCCTCGACCCTGTGGCGTATGCCGCAATTGAGGAAAATGTTAAAAATTCCAGCCGTTCGGGCAACGATTTTCTTGAAAACACAAAAGAAAAAATTCTCGAAAGAGTCCATATGACCGTTCCAAACGCTCAAATCAGCGGCAGAATAAAAAGCGTTCACGGCATATACAGAAAAATGTATATGCAGGGCAAGCAGTTCGATGAAATTTACGATATATATGCAGTCCGTATAATCGTTGATACGGTTGTGGATTGCTATAACTGCCTCGGTATTATACACGATATGTATAAGCCTTTGCCGGGGCGTTTTAAGGATTATATTTCAACGCCCAAGCCCAATATGTATCAGTCATTGCACACAACGGTAATCGGCAAAGAGGGCACTCCCTTTGAGGTGCAGATAAGAACATGGGAAATGCACCGTACAGCCGAATACGGTATTGCGGCGCATTGGAAATATAAGCTGGGTATTAACGGCGGCAAAAAGAGCTTTGACGAGGGTCTTCAATGGATTCGCGAAATGCTTGAAGCACAGCAGGAAACAGGGGACGCCCGTGAAATCGTTTCCTCAATCAAAACCGATCTTATTCCCGATGAGGTATTTGTATATACCCCCAAGGGCGATGTTATAAATATTCCTCAGGGCTCAACGGTTATCGACTTTGCCTATGCCATTCATACAGAAGTGGGCAATAAAATGACAGGCGCCAAGGTGGACGGCAGAATGGTCCCCCTTGATTATGTTGTAAAAACGGGGGAGATTGTGGAAATCCTTACAACCTCTCAACCCGGAAAGGGTCCCAGCAGGGATTGGCTCAATATTGCAAAATCAAGTCAGGCAAAGAGCAAAATCCGTTCATGGTTCAAGCGCGAAAAGCGTGAGGAAAATATCATAGAGGGCAAGGCAGAGGTTGAGCGTGAGTTTAAGCGCAACTATATCCGTCTTGATGAAGAAGATTATCAGAGCTTTTTGAAAAAGCTTTGTGAGCGTCAGCATATGGAGTCCCTCGATGATTTCTATGCCGCAATCGGCTTCGGCGGGCTTTCAATAAACCGCCTTATGCCATATATCAAAGAAGAATATCATAAAAATTACGATAAAAGCCGTGAAGAAATTAAAATCACACCTGTTGAAACCGTGTCGAGAAAGAAAAAGGACGGCGTTACGGTGGAGGGCATTGATAACTGCCTTATTAAATTTTCACGGTGCTGTAATCCTCTTCCCGGCGACCCCATAATCGGCTTTATTACGAGGGGACACGGCGTTTCTGTCCATAAGGCGGATTGCACCAATGTGCCCAAGGATATAAAGAACTGCGCCGAGCCTGCACGCTGGGTAAGAGCGTATTGGAACAAGGATGTTAAAGAGGAATACAAAGCTACCATTACCATGACCTGCCTTTCAAGAATCGGACTTATGGCAGATGTCAGTATGCAGGTGGCAAATATGAAAGTTAATATAACGGACATCAATACCCGTGACACCAAGGACGGCAGATGTATTTTGAGCATAACCGTAAAGGTTGGGGGCATTGAGCATCTTAAAAACCTTATTGCCAAAATAGAAAAGGTTGACGGAGTATTGAGCGTAGAGAGGTAAAAAATGAAAGCAGTTATACAAAGAGTTACAAAAGCCTCCGTAACGGTAAACGGTGAGCTTATTTCAGAAATCGGCAAGGGCTATCTTGTCCTTTTAGGCGTAATGGACGATGATACAGAGGCGGACGCCGAAATAACAGCAAAAAAAACTGCCTCACTGCGTATTTTTGAGGATGAGGATGAAAAAATGAATTTGGATATCCTCAATGTGGGCGGCGAGGTGCTTGCCGTGTCCCAATTTACCCTTTGCGCCGATGTAAAAAAAGGCAACAGACCGTCCTTTATCCGTTCTGCGGCGCCTGACCGTGCAAACGAGCTGTATGAGCTTTATTGCAGTAAGCTTTTAGAAAACGGCGTTAAAAATGTAGAAAAAGGCATTTTCGGCGCCGATATGAAGGTGGAGCTTTTAAACGACGGTCCTGTTACCATTCTTTACGATTCGGAAATTTGGAGAAAGAAGTAATTTAATTGAGTATCAGTATAAAAAGATTTGTCCTCGGTGATATTTCAACAAATACCTATGTTGTGTGGGACAATATCAGCGGCGATTGTGCCGTTGTGGACCCTGCAACGGAGGATAGGGGTCTTTTAGAGTATTTAAAGGACAAAAATGTTAAATATATTCTTTTAACTCACGGCCATTTTGACCATATTGCAGGCGTTAAAGCCGTTAAGGATATGAGTTCGGCAAAGATAGTAATTCACAGTGAGGATGCCGATTGCCTTTGCGACCGTGACAAAAGCCTTTTTTCGTGGCAGTATCCCGATGTCGAACAGCCCTTGTGCCATGCTGATATAACGATAAATGACGGCGATACCTTGCCTTTCGGTGACGGTGAAATCAAGGTTATGCACACTCCGGGGCATACAAAGGGCGGCGTTTGCTATATTTTCACAAATGACCGTG
The DNA here is from genome assembly GCA_051881435.1 of Candidatus Fimenecus sp. GTDB lineage: Bacteria > Bacillota > Clostridia > Oscillospirales > Acutalibacteraceae > Fimenecus. Next base: position 20,189 of record JBJEPW010000023.1, read on the forward strand.
TAATTTTTTCGGGTGATACACTTTTCCGCCTTTCAGCGGGCAGAACTGATTTTCCCGGCGGCAACCCCCGTGAGGAGCTTATGTCGCTTTCAAAGCTTGCGGCGCTGGACGGAGATTATAGAGTTTACCCCGGCCATGATGAAGAAACAACTCTTGAATACGAGCGGCAGAACAACCGTTATGTTAAGGTAAGAATATGAAACTTTTGGTAATAAATCACAGCTACCATTATGAGATGGAAAAGCTTGTGCGTATCTTTCTCCCCAATGAAAAAATTGAGGTTATCCGTGATGAAAATACAGAGGATTTTCAGCTTTTAACATCCCTGGGGGAGAATATAACCGTTACTGCTCGGTTTGAGGGCTTTTCCAAAACCCTCACAGCCCCTCTTTGCAGCGACAATGAAATGCAAATGGGCAGAATGGTGTATTCTCTTATGGGGGAATACACAGGCTTTTACCCCAAATGGGGAGTTTTAACAGGTGTAAGACCGTCAAAACTTTTGATTAACACGGAAAAAGAGATGGGCAGAGAAAATACCGAAAGGTATTTTAAAAACGATTTGCTTGTTTCCAATGAGAAATATGCCCTTGCACGGAGTGTTGCAGATTGTGAGGAACATATAATCTCGTTGTCAAAACCCGATTCTTTCAGTCTTTATGTGTCAATTCCCTTTTGTCCAACTCGGTGCAGTTATTGCTCTTTTGTTTCACATTCCGTTGAAACAGAAAAAGCGAAAAATCTTGTGCCCCGGTATGTGGAACTTCTTTTAAAAGAACTTGAAATAACGGGTGAAATCGCAAAAAAACTCGGTTTGCGCCTTGAAAGCGTATATGTGGGCGGCGGAACTCCCACAACTCTCAATGCGGAACAGTTAAAGGCGTTAACTTCCACAATTTCCGATTGCTTTGATCTTTCCTCCTGCCGTGAATTTACCGTTGAGGCAGGCAGACCCGATACCGTAACAGAGGAAAAACTGCGTGTATTAAAAAATAACGCTGTTGACAGAATAAGCATAAACCCCCAAACCTTTTCCGACAGCGTTTTAAAGGAAATCGGCAGGCGCCATACCGCCGAGGACACAATAAACGCCTTTAAGCTTGCGCGGAGTGTGGGCTTTGGCAATATAAATATGGATTTGATAGCAGGTCTTCCCACCGATACCGTGGAAAGCTTCCGTCGTTCTGCCCATATTGCTCTAAGCCTTGAACCCGAGAATATTACGGTTCATACCCTCGCTGTTAAAAGAGCGTCAAGCATAGGTGCCGATTCCCCGTCTATTGCGGCGGAAAATGCAAAAATTGCGTCACGAATGCTTGATTATACATATGAAAATTTCAGAAATGACTACCGCCCGTACTATATGTACCGTCAGTCAAAATCCGCAGGCAGTCTTGAAAATGTGGGCTGGAGCCGAGAGGGCTTTGAGTGCGTCTATAACATTTTTATGATGGAGGAATGCCACACAATTCTCTCCTGCGGCGGCGGTGCGGTGACAAAGCTTAAAGCACCAAAGGGCGATGAAATAGAAAGGATTTTCAATTTCAAATATCCTTTTGAGTATATTTCGGGCTTTGAAGAACTTATTGAACGCAAGAAAAGAATAACACAGTTTTATAATACATATTCTTAAAAGCGGACAGAGAAAGGAAGGTACAAAATGTCTAATATCAATAACGAGCTTGAATATATAAACGAGACAGCGTCAGCCGCACCCTGTTATTTGGTAGAAAAATGCGAGGCGCGTTACAGAAATATAATAGACGAAATCGCTTGCCGCGTGTGTGAGGATAAGGGCAGAGAAATCGTTATGCTGGCAGGTCCTTCCTCCTCGGGCAAAACAACAACGGCGAATAAGCTGGCGCAAGCCTTCCGTGAACACGGCGTTCAAACTTATGTTTTGAGCCTTGACGATTTTTACATTAACCGTGAGGATATACCACTTCTCCCCGACGGCACACGGGATTATGAAACCGTTTATGCTCTTGACCTTGATTGCTTTGAAAAAACGGTCAACGCCTTGCTGAAAGGCGAAACGGTGAAAGCGCCCGTATTTGATTTTACAACAGGTAAGCGAAGCGATGCTAAGTTTAACGAAATAACGCTTGGGGAAACAGATGCCGTAATAATCGAGGGGCTTCACGCATTGAACCCTGTCATTACCGATAAAATTGACGGCAAGCTTATGAAAATATATATCAGCGTTTCGTCAAGAATTTATGACCGCAAGGGCAAAATCATACTCAATAAACGCAATCTCCGTTTCGTGCGAAGACTTGTGCGTGATTATAAATTCAGGGACAGCACGGTTGACAATACTTACAAATTGTGGAAAAATGTAACAGAGGGAGAGGATAAATATCTGTTCCCTTACCGCGGTAACGCAGATATACGCATAAACACAATTCATCTCTATGAGCCCTGCGTTTTAAAACAGCAGGCTTTGCCCCTCCTTAAAAACAGTGAAATATCTGCGGAGTATAAGGCAGATGCAGAAAAATTGTGCAGAGCGCTTGAACTGTTTGAAGATATTGATATTTCCCTCGTTCCGCAGGATTCTTTATTAAGGGAATTTTTAGGCGAATAGGTAACGATAATAAACATAAAAAAGGTGTGAACTGATTTGGCAGGAAGCAAAAGAAAAAGCCAGTCGCTTTTAAACGGGGCGTTGGTACTAAGCCTTGCAACGCTGATAGTAAAAATAATAGGCGTAATTTATAAAATCCCCCTTTCAAATATGATAGGTACGGTGGGCAGAGGTTATTTTGACTCGGCATACAACCTTTACGTGCCTATTTATACCGTTTCCATGGCGGGGCTGCCCGTGGCTATCGCTAAAATGGTGTCACAGCAGATGGCGCTGGGGCATTTTCGCGATGTACGCCTTATTCATAGGGTAGCAAAACGGCTCTTCCTGATAATGGGCATTCTGGGAACGCTTACCATGCTTGTTTTGGCATATCCTTACGCGCTCTCCGCAAAGAATATGAATGTTTTGCCGGCAATTTTCGTTATAACGCCGTCAATATTCTTTTGCTGTATAATGTCAAGCTACCGCGGATATTATAACGGACTTCGCAATATGACTCCCACGGCTTTTTCACAGGTTTTTGAAGCAGGCGGAAAGCTGATTTTCGGTCTGTTGTGTGCAAAATGGGTGATAAGCTACGGCTATTCCCGTTTCGAGGCGGGGCTTACCGTTTTCGGTCAAACCGTGTCAAATGAAACAGAGGCTTTAAGCGCAATTTACCCCTATGCGGCGGCGGCCGCCGCGTCAGGCGTAACCTTGGGTACGGTAATCGGTATGATTTACCTGCTTATTCTCTATAAAATCAAGGGCGACGGCATTACAAAAACGGAGCTTGCGTCTTCTCCCAAACCCGAGCGGTCGGGCGTGGTTGCCAAAAAGATTATTGTCTTTGCTATTCCCGTTGTGGCGAGCTCCCTGGTTTTCAGCATTACAAATCTTATCGACGCTGTTACAATCCAAAACCGCCTTGAACATATGATAGTGAATAATATGGATTATATAAGAAGCATTTATGCAACGGAGCTTGCAGGTGTGCTTGATGGTGATGTGAAGAATTTCCTTTACGGTGCGTATTCACTTTCTCTCGATTTTAAAAACTTAATTCCGTCTCTTACAATGCCTTTGGGAATAAGTGCCATTCCTGCGCTTTCAGCCGCATGGGCGATAAAAAGCAAAAAGCAGATAAAAACCTCCATCGAAGCGGTACTGCGTATTACAATGATGATAGCAATGCCCTGCGGAATAGGCTTGGCAGTTCTTTCACAGCCCGTGCTGGCGGTATTTTACGGCAGCGGAAACTCTGCGGCAGGCATTTCAATAGCGGCTCCCGTAATGTCAGCTTACGGAATTACCGTTTTCTTAACTGCGCTGGCACAGCCCATGACAAATATGCTTCAAGCCCTTGATAAGGCAAAAATACCCCTTATATCCCTTTCAATCGGCGCCGTTGCAAAGGTTGTTTTAAACTATATTCTCGTGGGAATACCGAAAATAAATGTTAACGGAGCGGTTATAGGTACTGTTGTTTGCTATGCGTTAATCGTAATAATAAATCTTTGTGCTTTGATTTTTACCGCAAAAATAAGAATAAACTTCATATCGGTTTTCGTAAAACCGATTTTCTGCGGTATCCTCTGCGGCGCGGCGGCATATACTTCCTTCGGTATTTGCAACAGATTTATTCCTGCTTTTTCCATCGCAGGACATTCTCTTAAAAACCTGCTTGCGCTGGGATTGGCTATCTGTTTCGGCGGAATTGTGTATGTAATTTCCATGCTTTTGATAAAAGGAATAGCAAAAGATGATATAATTATGCTTCCAAAGGGAGAAAAAATCGCAAAACTACTTGCAAAATATGGATTTATAGAGTAAAATAGAGGAGTAAAGTAAAGGGTGGCGGCAATGACGGAAGGTTTTCAGTTTAAAGATAGTTACGATATTCAGGACCTTGCGGAAATTGTTCGTATTCTCCGTGCTCCCGGCGGTTGCCCGTGGGACCGTGAGCAAACCCATAAAACCATACGCCGTGATTTCCTTGAAGAAACCTATGAGGTAATCGAGGCAATCAATAAAGAAGATACGCTTCTTCTTAAAGAAGAACTTGGCGATGTTCTTTTGCAAGTGGTTTTCCATTCCCAGATTGAAACGGAAAAAGGCTCGTTTGATTTAAACGATGTTGCCGACGGTATTTGCAAAAAGATGATTGAGCGCCATCCCCATGTTTTCGGAACAGCAGTTGCCGAGAACAGTGAGCAGGTGCTTGAAAATTGGGACGCAATCAAAAAGCGCACCAAAAATCAAAAGAGCCAGACCGACTCAATGCTTTCCGTGCCCCGTGAGTTCCCTGCGCTTATGCGTGCGGATAAGGTGCAGAAAAAAGCCTCAAAGGTTGGCTTTGATTGGGACAGCGCAGAGGGTGCTTTCCATAAGGTGGAGGAAGAGCTTGCCGAATTAAAGGTGGCTGTGAAAAACGGCGACGGCGCTAATACTTTGGAAGAATTGGGAGATTTGCTTTTCTCCGTTGTTAATGTTTCGAGGTTTGTCGGCGTCGATAGTGAAGAAGCCCTCACCAAAGCCACCGATAAGTTTATTGATAGGTTTTCAAAAGTTGAAAAGCTTGCCGCAGAGAAAGGCATTGATATGAAAAATGCCGAACTTACGGAGCTTGACAAACTTTGGGATATAGCAAAAGCGTCAAAAAAGGATTGATGTCCTTTGGAGATAAAGAGAAAAAATTTGGAGGAATTACAAATGAATAAGACAGAACTCGTAGCAGCAGTTGCCGAGAAGGCAGGCATTTCAAAGAAAGATGCAGACGCAGCAGTAGCAGCAGTAGTTGCTTCCGTTACAGACGCACTTGCAAAGGGTGAGAAGGTTCAGCTCATCGGCTTCGGCACATTCGAGACTCGTGCACGCGCTGCAAAGCAGGCTCGTAACCCCAGAACAGGCGAGACAATGACAGTTCCCGCAACAAAGGTTCCCGCTTTCAAAGCAGGCGCAGCACTCAAAGAAGCTGTTAAATAATTTTAGCTTTTAAAAAATAGGGAGTCTTTTATAAGACTCCCTGATTTTTTACCCAAAAGGAAAATAAATATGCGATTAGATAAGTTTTTAAAGGTATCAAGAATAATAAAGCGCCGCACCGTTGCAAACGAGGTGTGCGACGCAGGCCATGTATCCGTAGGCGGCAGAGCGGTAAAAGCCTCTTATGATGTAAAAGAGGGGGATATCCTGGAAATACGCTTCGGAGAAAAGGTTACAAAATATAAGGTGTTAAATGTCACCGAATACGCCACCAAGCAGTCCGCAGGCGATATGTATGAGGAAATAAAATAATAATTTAACCTATTCCGCTCCCTCTTAGAGGGTGATTCCCCACAGTGTGGGGAAATGTCTGCGAAGCAGACAAAGGGGACGGCGCTGTCAGCGCTGTCAGCGAAGCTGACTGAGGGAGTAAAAAATCAATAGAAAAATATTATCTATTCCTCCGTCAAAATCTGCGTTTTGCCACCGCTATGAGTGAAATATAGTAAGCTTAAAGAACAGCATTTAATGTTTAGATTGAGGTTTTATAAATGCAAATAATTAACACCTGCGATAAGATAAAGTTAATTTTTTCAAATGGCTTTGATATATCTGTATGGCGGGAATATGCGGCGGAAATTTCAAAAGAACTGCCCGAAAAGTGCGAAAATGATGCAAGAAATTACAGCTTTGAAAAGGATATTTTACCTGTAATTTCATCTGCACTCCAAGACGGTAAAATTGATTTTGTCAATAAAAATTTCCAATCTGTTATCAAAGTCTTAAATGATAATTTGTCAAAGCTCTTTGACAGTGAGCCGGATATAAATATCATTCTCTGTTTGGGACTTTGCAATGCAGCGGGCTGGGCAACAACTCTCGACGGCAAAGAGACCGTTCTGTTAGGTATTGAAAAAATTATCGAGCTTAATTGGGGCGATGAATTAAATATGCGAGGGCTGATTCTTCATGAAATCGGTCATATTTGGCACAAACTTAACGGAACGCTTTATTTACACACATTCACAAAACGCAGAAAATCCTTGGAGCAACTTTGGCAAGAGGGAATTGCAATGGTTTGTGAACAAATTTTGTGCAATGATAGTGATTTTTATCACCAAAACAAAAACGGTTGGCTTGAATGGTGCCGTGAAAATGAAAATGGAATAAAAAAAGAATACTTGTACCGCCTTGATAACGGTATAAGTACTCAGGATTTTTTCGGCGATTGGTGTTCATACAACGGCTATTCCGATGTGGGGTACTTCCTTGGTTGCCGTTTTGTTCGACATTTAATGCAATCTTATTCATTAAAACAGATTGCCGCTATGCCGTACAGAAAAATCAATGAAGAATTTAAAGCTTTCGCAAAAACAGAAACAAAAAAGAATATTACGATAGAACGGCTTAATCCCGAGGATTATCAAAAATGCTCTAACATTTGGAATATGGAAAAACAACCGCTTGCGGAAAAATGGAGAGAAGAAATTGTTTCGGAAAACCGTATTGTTTTCATTTACAAAATAAACGGTGAATTTATAGGAGAGGGTGCATTGGTTTTTGACACAGGCGACCCTGATTATACCATACCGAATAAAAGAGTTTATGTTTCGAGAATGATTGTAAAAAAGGAATACAGAAATTGCGGAATTGGCAGTGAACTTCTGAATTTTCTAATCAAAAAAGCCAAGGAAATGGGATATTCGGAAATGGCAATCGGCGTTGATAAGGACAACGAAAAGGCTTTGCATATGTACCGTAAATTCGGATTTACCGAGGTCCTCTTTGACGGTGCGGATAAAGATGGTGAATACTATAAACTGTTAAAGAGGTTATAAGAGCTTTAATATGTTCTTTGCATCGTGAAATCAAATAAAACCATGGCGTGACAGTAGGGCGGGGGCTTGCTCCCGCCGCTTTTTAAAAATTGAAAATGGAAAGTTGAAAGTTTTTTGATGCAATTTATCGGGCGGGCACAGAGTCCCGCCCTTACAATCAATGCCATAAAGTTTGATGAAAACTTGTAGGGGACGCTACCTTTCATCGTCCCGCAAAATAACCCCTCTGTCACTTCGTGACATCTCCCCTTTCAGGGGCGACAAGGAGTGCGTTGTGCTTGTAGGGGCGATTCACGAATCGCCCGTTTCGAGTTGGTGTATTTTACGGCGGGAGCAACTCTCGCCCTACCGTGTTATAATTAGTTTCGGTAAAAAGGGGACTGTCCCCTTTTTACCAATTTTCAATTATTCATTTTCAATTTTCAATTTTAAATTTTAAATTGTTTACTTCGTCCCTGTTGAGCCGAAGCCGCCGTCGCCTCTGTCTGTATCGTCAAGGCTTTCCACCTCAACAATTTCGGGCATTTCCACTCTTTTAATCACCATTTGGGCAATGCGCTCAAATGGTTCTATTGTGTAGGACTCTTTAATCTGATTTATAACTCCTACGCAGATTTCGCCACGGTAGTCGCTGTCGATAACGCCAACGGAGTTTAAAAGCCCTATTCCGTGCTTTACGGCAAGCCCACTGCGCGCGTAAATAAACGCTCCGTAATGAATATCGTCAAGACCTATGGCAATTCCCGTGGGAATAACCGCCGTGTCGCCGCAGTTTAAGGTTATGGGAGCATCAATGCAGGCGTACAAATCAAGGCCTGCGCTGCCCTCTGTCCCCCTTGTGGGGATTTTTGCGTTTTCACGCACCTTTTTTATTTTCAATTCCATTATTCTACACCTCTGTATAAAAGTCCTCGGGTAAATTCAACCTTGGGCTTTTCTTCATTTTTATAGGAATTTATTATTTCTTCAACCTCTGCTTTGCTTTCAACGGTAAAATTGAAAAAAAGAATATCGCAGGGGGGAATTTCCCTCATTCTGTCCGCCATATAAACAGGGCGTGAATTGAGAATTTCCGAATATCCCATACGGCACCTTACGGGGAATTTTATCCCCATTCTGTCGGTAATATGGCTCTGCCGCTTACATTCCGAACAGGTTTTGCCGTTTTTAACGGGGCAGTTTCTTGTAAGCATAAGGGGCAACCTGCCGTAAACGGTAATTCCTTTCGGTATGGGTGAGGAGATTTTGCTGAAATTATCCAAGGTACATTCGCTTGATATAATCGCCTCGCCGATTCCTATTTCCCTTGCCTTGTCCATTGAAAGGGAGTTAAGAATATTCATTGAGGGGGAGGCGACTGCCTTTTTGCCGCACTTTTTTGCCAATGCCACCGCATCAAGCGTATGGCAAAGCACAGTTTCGGCAGGACATTGTGCCAATAGCTTTTCAACCTTTTCGCTGTTACCGAACATACCGTGGGGCAACTCAACGCCCAAATTCTCCTTGTTTTGGCACAGCTTGTATTCCTCAATGGGCACAAAACATATGCAGTCTTTTATATTTTCGGGCATTTGCTCTGCATTATCAAAACGGAAGTATTTTTTTCGCAAATTTTTCGATTTTAAATCTGTCGGAAGGGGAGAAGAAAGAATTTTTCGCTCACGGGGCGTCGCCATATCCTTTTCAAGCAGTTCAAGAGCCGCCCTTCTCATAGCATTGAGTGCGGAAATGGGGAGGGAGTAGTCAATTTCGCCTTCAATTTCAACACCCTCAGCCTCAAACTGGGTACCGCCGCATTTTGATAAAGCGTCGGTCACCCTGTCAGCCGACAAAGGACGGTTTATGGGCGCTTCGCAAAGCATATCACTGTTTACAGTCACGCTTTTTTCACCGCAAACGGCAGTAAGACTTGCTTTTTCACCGATTTTGCCGCCGAATTTGAATAGCACTTTGTATCGTGGCTGTTCCTTTTCGTAAACTGATTCGTATTTTTTCAAAAGTTCCTTTGTGGCAGACTGCACATTCTCTTTTTCACGAAAACCGAACATGTTTCTGCCAAGTGAGCTTTTGTAATACCCGTCCGTAAAGCCGGAGCGTGAAAACAAATCCTCCAAATCTTTTTGAATAGCGGGGGAGTATTTACCCTCTGCCGCCGCTTTGCAGGCTGTCACCGCCGCGCTTACATATTCGGGGCGCTTCATTCTGCCCTCAATTTTAAAAGAACAAACGCCCATTTCGGCAAGTTTTGGGATATACTCAATAAGGGATAAATCCTTTAAGCTTAAATCGTGCCCTGTGCCGCCCTGTACCTTAAAGGGTAGGCGGCAGGGCTGTGCGCAAAGGCCTCTGTTTCCGCTTCGTGAGCCTAAAACAGCGCTCATTAGGCATTGCCCCGAAACGCACATGCACAAAGCGCCGTGAACAAATACTTCAAGGTCGAGAGGGGATTTTTCGCAAAGCTCTTTAATTTCGTCAAAGCTTAATTCTCTCGGCAACACGGCACGTGTAAAGCCAAGTTTTTTAAGCTCATAAAGTCCGACGAGAGTTCCCGTGCTCAATTGTGTTGAGGCGTGCATTTCAATTTCAGGGCAAATACTGTTAACAAGCTTTGCCGCGCCTAAATCCTGCACGATTACAGCGTCAGCGCCGAGTAAACATATCTTTTTTACGGCTTTGACGGCGTTTTCAAGCTCCGCATCCTTAATAAGGGTGTTAAGCGTAATATGTACCTTAACACCCCTTTTGTGACAGTATTCTATTGCATTTTGAAGCTGTTCGTCAGTAAAATTCTGCGCATTGCGCCGTGCGTTAAAGTCACCTAACCCTAAATAAACTGCGTCTGCACCTGAAAGCACAGCCGCTTTGAGCATTTCTTCACTGCCCACGGGCGCAAGGATTTCTATATTATTTATTTGAGTCGTCATTATTCTTGTTTTCCGATTTCGCAAACAGATTTATCTGGTCGTCTTTAAATTTTGCCTCGGTCTTGATGCGTTCAAGCTCACGCTTGTAATAATCCCGTTCGGACTTTGCCTTTGCGGAATCTTCAAGATAATCCTTAATTTGATTGCGGAAGTTTTCAACATTCTTTTCGCTTTTTGAAAGCTCGTCGGCAAACTCCAATGCCACAAGCACAGCCGCCTGAGTCATAGTAACAAGAGCTCCGCCTTTCATAATTTCAGCCATTCTTTCATCAATTCTTTTGCCGAGCGCTTCGGTGTATTCAACACTTTCATCGGTGTTTATAAAATATTTTACGCCTCTTATATCAAGCTTAACTTTATTCATATCCATAATTTTTTACACCCCGATACAATATTCTTTAAATTATTGTACCACATTAACGCACATTTTTCAACTACTGACCTTACCTATGGCGGAAAAGGGAATCGAAAATATTGGGATTGGTGCACCGCTTACATTCTGCGGGACAGTCAAAATCAACAAGTATGGTATCGTCGCCGATAACCTTAATATCCTTCCAACAGATTTTTATGTCCTCACACCTGCCGAAAAGCCCGAAGAACCTTGACCTGCCGAAAATAATAACGGAAACAAGACAGCCTGTGCAGGTGTCAATCTCCACATCGCAAACACAGCCTAAGCGACAGCCGTCCTTTAAATTTATAACCTCTTTTTCACGCATATCGGTTATACAGCAATTCATAAAAACACCCCTGTTAATAATATTTAGCAGGGGCGTTGTTTATAACATTATTCCGTAATTATATTTTTATACAGCCTATTATTTTGCAAATTCACCCTTGTGCTTGTAATCAAAGGTCATTTGCTTGCTGTATTCCTTTGTTATGCCGTCTTCGGTTATTGTTCCCTTGTAGGTGACAACCGTTTTACCGTCATCAGCCTTTGAAAGCTCAAGTTCAATATGTGTGGGAGCCTCACAGGACGCCGCAAGCTTTTCATACTCGGAATTTACCGCTTCATAAAGCTCATTTAACTGTGATTTCAGGTTTTTTGAAATGGGAATATTAAGCTTTTCCGAATAACCGGTTGATAACGATTCAATATAAATATCGGTCTTATCAACAGGCTTGCTTACGTTCAGTGTAATTTCCGGATTTTTAGCCGCCCATAAGTAAGTCCCGCCGGCTGCAATAGCGAATACCAAAACAATTGACACAATAATTATTACAGTCTTTTTCATTAAGAAATGATACCTCCTTTGTTAATACGCTAAGGTGGTCCATATGTTTGCAGTGTACGATGTAACATCATCCGGAATAAGTAACACAAATTGCCCATATGGGAACGAGGACGCGTCATGCTGAAATCCGTATCCGTTAATTCCGGTACAAGTAACATCGTTGACTATGATTTGGTACCAAGTATCGTCAGTTTTACAATAATACTTGTAAACAAAGGATACTTTGCTACTACCAAATAAAGGTTTCTTAACATTTGTTGTTTTTAATCTCATGGCATGGTGGTTAGTATTTAATTTGAAAACAGGCGTGGTAAATGTTTGGAAATTTGCAAAGGAAACATTTGCAGTATATACATTAGATTTGTTGCTGTCTCCTTGAGTAAGATCAGTGGTGTTGGTTGGCACAGCTCTTGTAAAGGAATTACTTTGAATTTGTGCATTTAATTCTTGTATATCTTCATTACTGGTTATTTTTAAATGCTGTAGAGGCAGTGTAATGAAAATACGCTCGTTATTTTCAATTATATATGGCATGTTGTTATTGTCAAGATAGTAATATAAGATATTGCCATCTTGATCGATGTAAGAATATTGGCTGTCACTTGAAGTAGATGCGAAACATGGCACCGATATTAATAATATAATAATCACTGAAAGAATTATGGATATTACTTTTTTCATAATCAAAACCTCTAATAAAAAATTAAATTTAATGATAGAATAATTTGTTTTTATAAACTCCCTAATTTTGAGTAACTGGATCAAAAAAAGTCGTTTTGAGCACAGGCTTTTAAAAAATGTTTTATGTTACACTAAAATATAGTAGTGTATTAATTGTAGTCCAATTTAATCATCTCCATTCGTCTATAACAATTGTCTATTTGCTGTTTTTTAAATACGACATATTATTTTGAAATTACTTTATCATAACAAACCTCCTCTTGTTAGCCTTATGTATAAATTTTATTTCCGATTCGTTTATACCATTTTGCGAATGAATTATCAATAAAAATGCAAAAAAGTAGAAAAAACCGACAAAAATAGAATAATGATGAGATTCAGAATCGGTATTACCGTTTCCATATTTATTATCGCAAAAGATTATTCATTTGTTACGGTATTTTATATTTTTTTATTCACAATAAAAAACGACAGTTTTTTAATATTGGTTTAAATAAAAAGCGGCTTACCAAGACTGATAAATCCCTTAGTGAGCCACTCAAATGTTTTTACGATTCTTTAATTTTCTTAATAGCTCCCTTTTCCAGGCGGCTGACCTGCGCCTGACTAATGCCCACTTCCTTTGCAACCTCCATCTGTGTTTTGCCTTGCATAAAGCGGAGATTGAGAATTTGCTTTTCACGGTCGCCCAAATGTTTAATTGCCTCTTTTATGGAGATTTCGTTAAGCCAATCCTCGTCGCTTTCCGCTCCGCCCACCTGGTCCATAACATAAATTGTGTCGCCGCCGTCGGAATATACAGGCTCATAAAGGGATATGGGCTCAACTATGGCTTCAAGTGCCAGCACCACATCAACAGGCTCTAATTCCATTTCTTTTGCAATTTCCTCAATTGTGGCGTCCCTGCCCAAATCGTTTTGAATACGCTCCTTTATCTGCATGGCGTGGTAGGCGGTGTCCCTTAATGAACGGCTCACCCTGATTGTGTTGTAATCCCTTAAATACCGCCTGATTTCGCCTATAATCATAGGCACGGCATATGTGGAAAAGCGCACATTCTGTGTAATATCAAAATTGTCAATCGCTTTTATAAGTCCGATACACCCCACCTGAAAAAGGTCGTCGGGATTTTCGCCGCGGTTGGCAAAACGCTGAATAACCGACAGCACAAGGCGCAAATTTCCCTCAATTAACTGACTGCGCGCCTTTTCGTCGCCTGCCTTTACCTTTTTTAAAAGCTCCGTTTTTTCCGGCTCTTTCAGCACCTTTAATTTCGATGTGTTAACCCCGCATATTTCAACTCTGTTGTACTGCACATAACTCTTCCTTTACTATTTTATGTACAGAAAAAAGCTCCTGCTTTATTATGAGCAGGAGCCTGATATTTTATAATGGGTTTTGTAAAAAATATTACCGCGTTATTCCACCGTTACCGATTTTGCAAGATTTCTCGGCTTGTCAACATCGCAACCACGCAGAACCGTTGTATGATATGCCAAAAGCTGTAAGGGTACAACTGTCAAGGACGGCGTGAGGAACCTTGAAGCATCGGGGATATATATAACCTCGTCTGCCACTTCCTCAATACCCTTTGTGCCCTCTTTGACAACGGCAATAACATATGCACCGCGCGCGTGCACCTCTTTGATATTTGATACCATTTTGCCGTACAGCGCATCATCGGTGGCAACGGCGGCAACGATTGTACCCTCCTCAACAAGGGATATTGTGCCGTGCTTTAATTCGCCTGCGCCGTAGCCCTCGCAGTGGATATATGAAATCTCTTTCAGCTTTAAAGAGCCTTCAAGACAAAGGGGATAGTCAATACCTCTGCCGATAAAAAACATATGCTCTTTTTGGCTTACCGATTTTGCAAGCTGTGCGGTTTTTTCATCGGTATTCAGCGCACTTTTAATTTTTTCGGGGAGAGAAAGTATTTCATCGGTAATTGCTTTTAACTCACTTTCTGAAATACAGCCTTTTTCATAGGATAAATGCGATGCCAATACATAAGAAACGCCAAGCTGTGCCGAAAATGCCTTTGTTGTGGCAACGGCGATTTCCGCACCTGCGTTTGTGTATATCACACCGTCGCTTTCTCTTGCAATGGTGCTGAACATTACATTTACGATTGACAAAGTAAATGCACCCCGTTTTTTTGCCTCTCTTAAAGATGCCAGAGTATCTGCCGTTTCACCCGATTGGCTTATGAATATGCAAAGGTCACCATTTTCAATAATGGGATTTCTGTATCTGAATTCGCTGGCAATATCAACCGTTACGGGTATTCTTGCCATATCCTCAATAATATATTTTGCCGTCATACCCACATGGTAGGCACTTCCGCAGGCAACAATATAAATCCTTTGAAGATTTTTCACAAAGCCTTGGGGGAACTCAAAAGGCAACTGTATTTTACCGTTTTTAATCAGGGGAGAAACAGTATCTTTGACCGCTTTGGGCTGTTCATAAATTTCTTTTTCCATAAAGCAGTCATATCCGCCCTTTTCGGCATCGTCAACGCTTAAATTAACCTTTTTGATTTCGGCGTTTTTCTTTTCTCCGCTCTTGTCATATACCGTTATGCTGTCTTTGCCGATTTCAATGAATTCACCGTCGTTTACAATATAACACTCATTTGTATAGGGGAGCAGGGCGGGAATATCCGAGGCTAAATAGTTTTCATTTTCACCCTTGCCCACAATCAGCGGACTGTCCTTTTTCATTGCGAAAACCTTGCCGTCATAATCCTTTACAAGCATAGCTACTGCATATGAGCCTTCAAGGCGTTGCGACACTTTAATCATTGTGCCTACTGCGTCACCGTCAAAAAGATAATCAAAAAGCTGGGCGATAACCTCTGTATCAGTTTCGGACTTAAACTCATATCCCTTTTTTATAAGCTCATCTTTGATTTCAAGATAGTTTTCAATAATACCGTTGTGGACAAGGGTTACAATGCCGTTTTGTGATTTGTGGGGGTGAGCGTTGGCTTTATCGGGTATGCCGTGGGTTGCCCACCTTGTGTGACCTATTCCCACCGTGCCGCAGGGACTTTCTTCATTAACCGCCTTTTGCAGATTGTCAATTCTGCCTTTTTCCTTTATTACTGAAATTTCATCGCCTTTAACGGCAATTCCTGCCGAGTCATAGCCTCTGTATTCAAGGCGGCGCAGACCTTCAATAAGTATGGGAGCCGCCTGCTCCTCGCCGATATAACCGACTATTCCGCACATAAATATGCCTCCTGTAAGTATTTTTTCTTTTTTTAATGACAATAATAATTCAAAAGGGGGCAGTAATATGGAATTAACATATTTAAAGCTTGATGCGAAAAAAAATCTTGTTAATAATCAGGCAAAACTGTTTTTTGCGTCAATTTTTCCTTATGTAACTATTTTTTCACTTGCCGTTTTGAATTATTATTTGTATTTTTTGTTAAGGGAAAGCGATTTTTCTTTTATACCGTATGCTTCATCATATGCCGATGTAATAAGACCGACACTTTTTACCGCAGGTATTGCGCTGTCCGCTTTGCTCTGGCGCGCTTCAAGACTGTGCGCGGACAAATACTTCTTTTTGAAAAGCAGAGGAGAAAAAATAACCTTTGCCGCCTCGGTGAAAAGCATAGGCTTTAAGCAGTGCTTAACATTTTTAATGACGGATATTCTGCGGTTTTTTCTTTCCCTTGCATGGGCGGCGTTTTATTTTGCGCCGTCTGCAATAACGGGGGGAATACTTTTTTATGCGCTGAAAACAGGAGAGTACGGCAACAAAATTTTGCTCACTCTTTTTGTCGCCTGCCTTATGCTCTTTGCGGCAGGAACGGTGTTTTTATATATCACGCTTAAAAGATATTCAATGTGTGAGGGAATAATTTTCTCGGAAAACGAAACCGACTCTCTGCGAGTAATAGAAAAAAGTATTGAGCTTATGGAGGGTAACACGCTTAAATATTCGGGATACTGCGCGTCCCTGTGGGGCTGGAAAATTCTTTGCCTTCTTTTAATTCCCATGGTTTATGTGCTCCCCTATGCCAATATGGCAAAATACAGCTTTTATAATAATGTGTCAGGATTTGTATTTTACAAACATAAAAGCGAGAAACCCATAATTTTTTATTTTCGGTCAAAGGATACAAAGGTAAAAGAAAAAAGGCTTGAAATTTGAAGTTCCAAATTTCAAGCCATATAATAATATAAAAATCAGTTCGTTACAAGGTAGGAAAAATCAAAGTGATTTTTCAAACATTAAAGGATAATACCCATTGTGCCGGGCTTTGCGGATGCGGCGTTTGACTCGTCTGTATCAATGTGCATTGCAAGGGCAAAGTTAGGATTAACTCTTACAACAACATCGCCGAAAATAAGCTCTCTGCCGTCCGAGGGGATTTTAACATTAACAATCTGCTTATCGGCAACGCCGTATTTTTCGGCGTCGGCAGGAGTCATATGTATGTGTCTTTTTGCAACTATAACGCCTTTTTCAATTTCGATTTCGCCCTTAGGACCAACAATCTTACAGCCTGCACTGCCCTCAATATCGCCTGATTCTCTTACGGGAGCGGCAACGCCGATGCTGCGCGCGTCGGAAGCAGAAATCTCAACCTGAGTAGCGTTTCTTACAGGACCGAGAATTGAAACTGCGGGGAACTGACCTTTGGGACCGATAACCGCAACTCTTTCTTCACAGGCATACTGACCGGGCTGTGAAAGGTCCTTTTTCTTTGTGAGCTCATAGCTTGCGCCGAAAAGGATTTCAAGGTCTTCCTTTGACACATGCACATGTCTTGCAGAGGTTTCAACTAAAACTGTTTTTTCCATATCTCATTCTTCTTTCATATTTAATTTCAATTATATATGATATAACTTTTTCTGCATTTTGTAAAGTGGTTAAAGCAATTCCGCAAACGATTTTATGTAATAATCAGCAATTTCACGAATTTCTTTTTCGTCCTTTGCCGAGCTGTCATCATAAACACCGCAAACGGTAAATCCGCCTTTTTTAGCGCTTTTTACGCCCTCAATAATATCCTCAAAAACAATACATTCTTGCGGATTCAGGTTAAGCCTTTCTGCGGCAAGTAAATATATGTCAGGCTCACTTTTGTCCTTATCCACCTCATACACATATGCCTTTGAGTCAAAATATTCATACACATTATTGGCTTTTAAAACTGTGTCGCAAAGAATATCGGCACTGGCGGTGGCGTATGTGCACTTTAATCCGTTTTCTTTGCATTTTTCTATAAATTCCTTTGCACCGTCTTTGAGTTTAACATTGTATTTGTATTCTTCAAGTGCAATTGCGTGCCATTCCTCAATAATTTCTTCTGCGGATTCTTTAATGCTGTATTTTTCTTTTGTGTATTCTGCAATTGCGGTAAACGGCATTTTGCTGATAACCTTTTTGTAGCCTTCCGGAACTTCCATGCTTCTGCGCTTGAAAAACTCGATATCTACCTGATTCCAAACATCCATAGAATCAATAAAAGTTCCGTCAAGGTCAAAAATAACACCTTTAAATTTTTTAATATCCATAATCACTTTTCCAATACATATTTTTCAATAGCCTGTGCTACTCCGCACCGGTAATTGGGGGCGGTAATGAATTTTGCGCTGTTTTTGGCATAATCACTGCCGTTTTCCATAGCAAAAGAGTATTTTGCGAAGCTTAACATTTCGCAGTCGTTTTCTCCGTCGCCGAAGCACATTACATTCTCGCTGTTTATGCCGAGAGTGCCTGCAAGAGAGCGCAGAGCAAAGCCCTTGTTGGCGTAGTAGTTGTTCATTTCAAGATTGTCCGAAAATGACGATGTAATGTAAATCTCACCTGTTTTGCGAAGCTCATTTTCAAGCATTTCACGCTCTTCCGGGGTTAAATTCATAGCGTTGATTTTCTCAATGCCCCTGTTCCCGATAAGCACCGATAAATCGTCAACCGCCGTTGTAAATTCTTTTAATACATACAAAAATATAGGTTGGAGATTTTTCTCCTCGTATTTTTTATACGATTCTTTGCTTGTGTAGCACTTACCGTCAAAATATATTTCAAACGGTATGCCGTGACTGTCAAGAATTTGAAATATTTTAAGAGTCTGACCGTTTTCAATAAGCTTTGACGATACAACGCGGTTGTTTTTAATATCATAAGTTACCGCGCCGTTTGAGGTTATGAGATAATCAAGAAAGGGGAGTTTTTTGAGTATATCCTCTGTGAGTATTTTCGTTCTGCCGCTGGCAACCGCGGTTTTAACACCCATATCGTGCGCCGCCTTAAATGCGTCAATGTTTCGCTCGGGAATAGTTATGTGGTCGTTGTCAAAAAATGTGCCGTCAAGGTCGGTCGTAATTAACTTTATTTCCATGATTTTCACCGTCCGTATTTACTTTCCGAAAAAATGTGGTAGAATGTAGAAAGTATTTTTTCGGAGATTTTAATATGAAAGATAAACTGAAATATTTATATGTTTTTGCCGCAGGCTCTCTTTGGGGAATAATAAGCCTGTTTTTAAAGCCTATGCTGAGTTTGGGATTTTCACAAATCCAAACCGTCACTCTGCGCTGTCTCGTTGCGGCGGCTGTGCTTGGCATCTATATGCTTATTAAGGATAAAAGCCTTTTCCGCTTTAAGTTTCGTGACATCTGGTGCTTTTTAGGTACGGGACTTGTCAGTCTTATGTTTTTCAGTATTTGTTATTTTTATTCAATGACATATAACGGAGTTTGCGTTGCGGTAATTCTCCTTTATACCTCGCCCGTGTTTGTAATGCTTTTGTCCCTGCCGCTTTTCAAAGAAAAAATTACATATAAAAAGCTTATAGCCGTTGCTCTCACCGTGGCAGGCTGTGTTTTCGTCAGCGGAGTAGCAGGGGGACAGTCCATAGGCTTTGTAGGTATTGTGCTGGGCATATGCTCGGGACTTGGGTACGCTATTTACAGCATTTTCAGCCGATATGCTCTGCAAAGAAATTATCACAGTATGACTATTTCGTTTTACACCTTTCTTGTTTGCGGATTAGGCTGCCTGCCTTTCGCGTCGCCTGTTTCAATGGCGTTGAGCCTTTCGCCGAAAGCAGTTCTGTACTCCCTCGGATTGGGCGTTGTGTGCTGTGTAATGCCGTATATCCTTTACACAAAAGGGCTCGAATATGTTGATAACACAAGAGCCTCGGTAATTGTTGCCGTTGAGCCTGTTGTCGCATCTCTTATCGGCGTTTTTGTGTATAACGAAAGCGTGACCGCAGTTAAGCTTTTAGGCGTGGCGCTTGTGCTTTCGGCAGTGGTCATATGCAGTAAAGATTAGTGTCCCAAAAAGAAATGTGAGGATGATGGCGCAAATAGATTTTATATGAGCCGTTTATTTCATTTATCATGTTGATAAGCTCGAAAATATCCTCACTGCGGTGATACGCCGCAATACATAATTTAGGTTTAAATTTGCTCAAAGCGACGTTTGCTCCTTTGAGCATTTCTTTTTCCGCACCCTCTGCGTCACAGTTAATATATGTGAATTTACCGTATTTTTCATAAAGTCCGTCAACCGAAACGCAGGGGATTGTATTCCCGCCGTTTCCCAAATTACCGCCTCTGCCTAAATTATCCTCAAAGCTTAAAACCGTATCGGTGCTCCAAACAGCATTGTTGAGTAAAACGCAGTTTTTCATATCTTCACAGTGGACTTTCAGTTTCTTAAATGTGCGGCAGTCGGGCTCCAAAGCCACAATTTTTTCGTATTTACCGGTATAGTGCAGAAACTCATCTATTGTATCGCCGCGGTATGCGCCAAGGTCGAGAAAGCTTTCCTTTTCACCTAAATTCAGCAGGGAAAATGCTTCATCTTTATCGCTTTCACAGTCAAAGGTGTATTTTAATTCTCCCGTAATCTGAAAACGGATAATGCTTTCAAAAACCGATTTTGATTTTTCGTCGGCGAGAATATTGTATGATTTTTCAATTTCGTCAAAATGCTTTTTCAAAAACTCTTTGTTGAATATATTATCTCCGTAAACGGGAACGGAGGGCATAAGCACCTTGTGACGGGCTGAAAGGGATTTTATATTGTCGATAACCTGTGGGAGATGACTTGCAAAGGCGAGGGCAACGGTGAAATCGCCCGGTTCATTTTCAAGTGCGGACACGCTCTTAACCTCAAAACCGCGAAAAGTCCGTTTGCGTACAAATCCGTCGCTTGCAATAACCGCAGAAACAGTAATACCTAACCTATCAAACTCCTTAAATACACGGTCAGCGCCGTTTCCTGTGCCGTAAACCGCAACAGGCAGGGGAGAAGACTTTAAATATTCCCATGAAGAAGTTTCATTAAGTATATTTTTAAGCATATCATCACCGCCTTTACCGCCTTTCATAAATTTTAGCATAAATCATCAAAACTTGCCATATAATAAATAATGAAATAGGAGCATAAAACACGCCGCTTTTTGTTGCAAATACGGATAAATCCTGTTTTATGCAAAAAAGGTATTGACAAATTACAGATATAAGTGTATTATTATAAGGCACTCTTGAGAGAGCAAAAGTAAATATCGCGGAGTAGAGCAGTTGGTAGCTCGTCGGGCTCATAACCCGAAGGTCGTTGGTTCAAGTCCTTCCTCCGCAACCAGAAAAAGAAAGACAAACCTTGTGGCTTGTCTTTCTTTTTGCGTTATTTGTAGATGGAGAGTTAAACATACGACTATCGGGTTATGAGCCCGACGGGCGAATAAGTCGAAGGGCGAGGTGGTAGTGAATGACAGTCCGGTGGACTGTCAGAGCCACCGAGCCGACCGCAGTATTTTCTCCGCAGAGAAAATACAAGACCGTTGGTTCAAGTCCTTCCTCCGCAACCAAAGAAAAAAGGCAGTCATAAGACTGTCTTTTTTCTTTGGAACGATGGGAAAGACAGGGGACGGTTCTGTGTCTTGACAAAAAGAATTACATAAAATTATATGGTATCGCTTGTAGGGGCGGGTTTCCATGCCCGCCCGAGAGATTATATCAAACCAAAGGCGAGTTTGTAGGGTGCGACTACCCAGCGCACCGCAAGATTTTAACGATATTTTTCGGGCGATTCGTGAATCACTCCTACAACCACCACACCGTAGGTTGATATGTAATTTCCGCTTAGTTTTAGACTATCCTCACCTTACGGTTCTTTTGTGTTGACAAAATATGAATAAAGCGGTATATTTTTGCTGAGGCGGTCAGTAGATTGACGGGTGTGAATTACTATGTTATACAAAAATATAGTCAATCATAGAACCGTCCCCTGATTGTATTATGTGACGGGCAGCCATCCCGCCATCATCGAGCCGGACGAATGGGAACAGGTGCAGGCAGAGTTTGCCAGACGGAAGGCCCTGGGCAAAGCCTACAGCGGCAAGAGTGTTCTTTCAGCTAAACTGGTCTGCGAGGACTGCGGCGCCTTTTTCGGACCCAAGGTCTGGCACTCCACCGACCAGTACCGCCGCACTATTTGGCAGTGCAACGGCAAATTCGCAAGCGAGGAACACTGCCACACTCCTGCGTTGGACACGGAAACCATACAGCGGCTTTTCATAAAAGCCTACAATTTGATGATGCAGGATCGAGTGCAGATTATAAAGGAAATCGAAGCATGGCGGCAGAAACTGATGGACTTCGGAACACTGGATACCGACATTGAACGGCAGCTTGAAGAGACCCAGGTGGTTGTCGAACTGGTCAAGGCGGCAGTCAAGGAAAATGCATCCACAGCACAGTCCCAGGAAGCCTACCTTAAAAAGTACGAAGCCCTCACCGAGCGGTACGAGAAAGCGGCTGCGGAACTGGAAAGGCTGCAAAACCTACGCACCGCCCACAGTCAGCAGGACAAGAAAATGGCGATTTATATCAGCACCCTCAAGAAGCAGCCGGAAGTGATGCACGACTGGAACGACACCATCTGGACGGTGATGATAGAAAAAGTCATCGTCCACAGAAACGGTGAAATCACATTTGTTTTTCAGAACGGTACAGAAGTCAAGGTCGGAGCGTAGTTGCTCTATATATTATGAAACAAGCCTCAGCCTACCCAAATTAAAGGGTAACGGCTGGGGCTTTTGCCATCTATGATGTAATTAGTAATCATCTGACCATAAAACTTGCGGATAAATATATTAATTGTTGCTCAATGATACGCAAGAGGTCATCTGTTGTTTCCTTTTTGTCGCCATCCAGCCATG
>JBJEPW010000024.1:0-10333 GCA_051881435.1 Candidatus Fimenecus sp.
TCACTTTTTCGTGAATCCCGGCTTTTAATTCCGCTGTTTTTTTACAGCTCCATAAGTTTATGTCTTAAATTATGAAAACAATGTAAAAGACTTATTCAGCGTCTCCGTCCTTGCTCTTTTTTCTTGTAAGAACAAGTGCTGCACCTGCAACAACTGCTACTGCCGAAACAGCAATTACTGATGTATCGCCGAGTGAGTTATCGTTGAAGGGATCATCGCCTTCGCTGCCCCAAAGGTCTTCATCGCCGCCGCTTGTGTTGCCGTTATCGCCGCCGTTTACATCATCGCCGCTGTCGCCGCCGCCCATAATTCCGTCAATAATGCCGCCGAGAGCTCCGAGAATTGTATCAAGGAAGCTGCCGTTGCCGTTTTCCTCACCGCCGATTGAGGGAAGAGTGATGTCGCTGGGGAAATCGCTGGGAAGCTCGCTGGGAATTTCAATTGAGGGAAGATTTCCGATTACGCCCTGAATCTGCTCGATAATACCTGCAAGAGGAGAATCCTCGCCTGTGGAACCGCTGAGAGCCTGAAGAACCTGAGTAGCTGTTGAAATGCTCATAGCGCCCGTCATAACATCGTTCAGAATTTCGCTGCGGAACTCTGACTCCGCGTCGCTTCTCTGGTTATCGTCGTTTATCGCTGCTATCTTTGTTGAAACCTCGGTATAGTATGCAGTCCAACCCTCAACATCCTCGGGATCCTCAGGTTTGGGAGTGTCAACTATAAATGAATACGCAAAAGCGGAAAGGCTCATCATAAGAACCATTGCCAAAGCCAAAACTACTGAAATCGTCTTTTTCATAATACATATTTCCTTTCATTGTTCAAAAAATTCAGGTATTACACCTTTACTCCTGCTCATTATATAACATAAAACCGCTCTTGTCAATCCATTTTTTGCATTTATTTTATTTTGAATTTTTATTCATATTAAAAAATACATATTTTGCGTTATATGCTGATTATTTCTTTGAAAAGTGCCCCTTGTATTACAAATAATATTTATACGGAGGTGAAAAAATGATTTTTAAAAATAAAAAAAGTACGGAAAAAGCCGCTGAAACAAGGAAAAAAATTGAAAAAATGAGTGCCGAAATATCAGAAATATGGAACGGTGAGCATGAGGAAAGCCCTATTGATGTAAACGGCAGTTATACGGGAAATCCCATAGGCTTCGAACAGCCCGAGCAGGACCCGGACGACCTTTAACACGGCTTTTTATATATAATGGTATATAAATTCAAAAAAATACTTGATTTTATAAGAAGTATATGGTATCATTCTTTACGGTAAGAATATAGGCATTGTGAGAGAGTGGGGCGACCCGCTCTCTTAAATTTATAAGATGTTTTTATTTCGACACGGAGGTTTTATGAAAAAGAATACGGCAGCGGTTGTATGGGACATAGCAAAACCTATTGCGGATTCTTTGGGGCTCATTTTATGGGATGTAAAATTTCTTAAAGAGGGCGCAAAATGGTATCTGCGCATCACAATCGACAAGGACGGCGGCGTGGGTATTGACGACTGCGTAGCCCTGCACCGTGCAATTGACGGTCCTCTTGATGAAGCCGACCCCATTGAGCAAAGCTATAATTTGCAGGTCCAGTCGCCCGGTATTGAGCGCGAGCTGACAAGAGATTTTCACTTTGAGCGTTATATGGGCGAGAAAATTATGATAAGGCTTATCAAGGCCTTTGAGGGAAAGCGTGATTACAAGGGTGTGCTTACAGCCTTTGATGATGACAGCGTAACTATTGCTCTTGACGAAGAAACAGAGCTTAATGTTAATAAAAAAGAAGCATCGTGGATAAAAGCCGATGATTTTGGAGGTTTTGAAGAAAATGAATAAAGAATTTTTTGAGGCAGTTGAGCTGATGGAAAAGGAAAAAGGTATTCAGGCTGAGTATCTTTACGAAAAAATCAGTAATGCTATCGTTGTAGCGGTAAGAAAGGATTACAACGGCAAGGATGTTGTTGTATGCAACATTGACCCCGAAAAGAAAGAAATGAGAGTTTTCCTCAGAAAAAATATTGTTGAGGAGATAGAGGACGAGGATACGGATATTCTTGTTGAGGACGCAAAGGAATACCGCGAGGACGCAAAGGCGGGAGAAACTCTCGAAATTGACCTTGACACAATGAAATTCGGCAGAATTGCCGCCCAGACCGCAAAGCATGTTATCCGTCAGGGCATCAAAGAAGCTGAAAGAGGTCAGGTTATCCGTGAGTTCCAGTCAAAGAGCAAGGACCTTGTAACTGCAAAGGTGAGCAGAATTGACCCCATCAACGGCAATGTTACCCTTGAAATAGGAAAAGGCACTGCAGTTCTTCCCAAGAGTGAGCAGGTGCCTGACGAAACCTTTACCGAGGGTGAGCTTACAAAGGTTTATGTTGTTGAAGTTAAAGATACGGAAAAAGGTCCCAGAGTAATGATTTCCAGAACTCACTCAGGGCTTGTTAAGCGTCTTTTCGAGCAGGAGGTTCCCGAAATTTACGACGGTGTAGTTACAATCCATTCCGTTTCCCGTGAAGCAGGAGCAAGAACGAAGATGGCTGTCAGCAGTAAGGACGAAAATGTTGACCCTATCGGCGCATGCATAGGTCAAAGAGGAGCACGAGTTAACAAAATCGTTGAAATTCTCGGCGGTGAAAAAATCGACATTGTTAAATACAGCGAAGACCCTGCCGAATTTATAGCCGCCGCACTCGCTCCCGCAGACGTGCTTAAAGTTGAGATTACCGATGAGGAAAAGAAAACCTGTCAGGTAACCGTTCCCGACCATCAGCTTTCACTTGCCATCGGCAACAAAGGTCAGAACGCACGCCTCGCCGCAAGACTTACCGGCTGGAATATTGACATTAAACCGGAAAGCGGATTTTATGAGGGTTAATTTTCAATAATATATAACGAAAGGGGACGAAAGTGTGAAGCAGAAAAAAATTCCCATGCGAAGATGCAACGGCTGTAATGAGCAAAAGCCGAAAAACGAGCTTATCAGGATTGTAAAAAGTCCGGAGGGTGAAATTTCCCTTGACCTTACAGGAAAGAAATCAGGCAGAGGGGCATACATCTGCAACAACGCCGAGTGTCTCCTTAAAGCCAAAAAGTCCCACAGAATTGACAGGACTTTTGAAATGACAATTCCCGAAGCTGTTTACGGGCAGATGGAGGCGCAGATAAAGCAAAATGATAAATGATAATATCAAAGGCTTTCTCGGTCTTTGCCGCAGGTCGGGGAAAATTTCCCCGGGGCATGACGCCGCGGTTGCTTCAATAAAAAAAGGCAAAGCGGTTCTCGCCGTAACCTGCTGTGACTGTTCGCAGCGTTTAAAGGACGAGATTGCTGACGAGTGCAGCTTTAACGGGCGCAATGTGCGGTATGTAAATGCCGCTTTTACCATGCAGGAGGCTGCCCTTGCAATGGGTATGAGAGCGGGAGTTTTCACAGTTGACGACCGCAATCTTGCAGACAGACTTTACGGTTATTTAACGGGAGGTAATGAGTATGACGAAAAAATATAAAGTACATGAGCTTGCCAAGGATTTTGATATTCCCAGCAAGTATGTTATAGAAAAGCTTTCAGAACAGTTTGAGGGGGAGAAGAAATCCCAAACCGCTTTGGAGGAAAAAGAGCTTGATTATATCTTTGATTTAATCACGAAGGATAATTCGGTTGAAAGCTTTGACGCTTATTTTAACGCAGTTCCCAAGGAAAAGACCAAAGCAGAGCCAAAGAAGGAAAAAGCACAGCCTAAGGAAAAAGAAAAAACTTCAAAAGCGCCGTCAGCCGGCGGTAAAAGCAGTGCGCCTAAGGCAGAGCCCGCAAAGCAGAATACTGCCGCCGAGCAAAAGAAGAAAGAAAAGGCCGATAAGCCCATGCAGGCTCGCACAAAGGGTGAAATGCGCCATATTGACACAAGAGCCAACTCCTTTGATGCAGAAAAATACAACGAAAAATACGAAAATATTGCCCCTGCAAGCGCACACAATCAGGACAATATGGTTAAAAAGCAAAAGTTAAAGCAAAAGAGCCAGCAATACAGAAAGCAGGGTATGCGCAGCGGCAAGAGAGAAACGGAAGCCGAAAGACTTAAAAGAATTGCGGCAGAGCGCGCCAAAAAGCCGCCTGTTATCACCGTAGGCGACGAAATCACCGTAGGCGAGCTTGCTTCACGCCTTAAAATGACAGCCGCAGAGGTTATTAAAAAGCTCTTTGCTTTGGGCATGATGGTAACCGTTAACGAGGTTATCGACTATGATACCGCAGAGATTGTTGCAACAGAGCTTGGCGCAAAGGTTAACCGTGAAGTTGTTGTTACCATTGAGGAGAGAATCATTGACGATTCCGAGGACGATGAAGCAGACCTTGTTCCCCGTGACCCCGTTGTTGTTGTTATGGGACACGTTGACCACGGTAAAACCTCACTTCTTGACGCTATCAGAAACACAAGCGTTACCGAGACCGAGGCAGGCGGAATTACACAGCATATCGGTGCTTACAGAGTAAATCTTAACGGTCAGTATATCACCTTCCTTGACACTCCCGGTCACGCCGCATTTACATCAATGCGAGCCCGTGGTGCTCAGGCAACTGACGTTGCAATTCTTGTTGTTGCCGCCGATGACGGTATTATGCCCCAGACGATTGAGGCTATTAACCACGCAAAAGCCGCAAACGTTGATATAATCGTAGCCATCAACAAAATGGATAAACCCGGTGTAACCGTTGACAAAATTATGCAGCAGTTAACAGAGCATGAGCTTGTTCCCGAGGAATGGGGCGGCGATATTATTTGCGTTCCCGTTTCGGCAAAAACTCATATGAATATAGATAAGCTTCTTGAAAATGTTTTGCTTACCGCGGAAATGAGAGAGCTTAAAGCCAACCCCAACCGTCAGGCAAAGGGTATTGTTATTGAAGCCCGTCTCGATAAGGGTAAAGGCCCCATCGCAACGCTTCTTGTTCAAAACGGTACGCTTCACACAGGCGATATTGTGGTTGCAGGCTCCGCAGTGGGCAGAGTCCGTGTTATGGTTGACGACAAGCACAAAAAGCTCAATGACGCAGGTCCTTCCGTTCCCGTTGAGATTATGGGACTTGACGAGGTTCCCCAGTCGGGCGATGTTTTCAACGCCGTATCCGATGAGCGCCTTGCCCGCGAGCTTGTTGAGCAGAGAAAGCAGGAAGCAAAGGAGGAGCAATTCAGCCAGTTCCAGAAGGTTACTCTTGATAACCTGTTCTCCTCAATCAACGCAGGTAAAATCAAAACTCTTAATATTATCGTTAAGGCCGATGTTCAGGGCTCCGTTGAAGCCGTTAAGCAAAACCTTGAAAAGCTCTCCAACGAGGAGGTTCAGGTTAAGGTTATCCACGGCGGCGTAGGCGCAGTAAGCGAGTCTGATATTATGCTTGCAAACGCATCAAATGCAATTATCGTAGGCTTTAATGTCCGTCCCGACCCCGTTGCGGCTGAAATTGCAGAGCGTGACGGCGTTGATATGAGAATGTACCGCATTATTTACGACTGCATTGAAGAAATTGAAAGCGCTATCAAGGGTATGCTGGCTCCCAAATACCGTGAGGTTGCTCTCGGCAGAATTGAGGTTCGCAGTGTATTCAAGCTTTCAAGTGCAGGTACTGTTGCAGGCAGCTATGTGCTTTCGGGTAAGGTTACAAGAAACGCCCAAATCCGCGTTGTGCGTGACGGCGTTGTTATGACCGAGGACGAAATTGCATCTCTTAAACGCTTTAAGGACGATGTTAAGGAAGTTGCATCAGGCTATGAATGCGGTATCGGACTTCAGAAGTTCAACGATATTAAAGAGGGCGATATTTTTGAAGCCTTTATTATGGAAGAATACAGAGATTAAGGTGAGGTAAAATATGGCAGGTTATCGTACAGGCAGAGTTTCGGAGGACATTAAGCGGGAAATTGTGGCTGTTATCCGTACTCTCAAAGACCCCAGAGTGCGCGACAAAATTCTCACCGTTGTCCGTGTTGAGGTTAGCTCCGATTTGTCTTTTGCAAAGGTTTATGTAAGCTCTATGGGCGGTATAGACGACGCAAAGGAAGCGGTTAAGGGGCTTCAAAGCGCTACGGGACTTATCCGCCGTGAGGTAGGAAATAAGCTTCACCTGCGCAAAACTCCCGAGCTTAAATTTATTGCAGATGATTCCGTTGAACACGGAATGGAAATCTTTAAAAAAATTGAGAATTTCTCTATGAGGGAAGAAAATGACGAGGATAGATTATAAAAAGTGTGCGGAGCTTTTGTCGGAAAACGATAATTATTTAATACTTACGCACAGGAATCCCGACGGTGACACCTTAGGCAGTGCCTTTGCACTGCACCGCGCTTTATCAGCCGCAGGAAAAAAATCAACGGTACGCTGTATTGATGAAATCCACCCCAAATATGAGTATTTGTGGGAGGGCGCCGAGTGCGGCGATATTGATTTTGAAAAAATAATTGCGGTTGATATTGCCGACAGGAAGCTCTTGGGTGAAGAGTTTGATAAGATGTACGGCGACAATGTTTTTATTTGCATCGACCATCATATGTCCAACCGCGAATATGCCGAAAATCTCCTTTTGGAGGACCGCGCCGCAACGGCGGAGATAATTTACGGCGTAATAACCTCTATGGATGTGGAAATAGACAGCGGCATTGCAAGCTGTATCTATACGGGGCTTGCAACGGACACGGGCTGTTTTATGTTTTCAAACACAACGCCTTCCACACACCGTATTGCGGCGGAAATGATGGAAAAGGGAGCGGATTATATAACAATAAACCGTGTTATGTTTGAGACCAAAACAATGTCTTATCTGCGATTGGAGCAGATGGCTGTTTCGTCAACCGAAATTCATTTCGGCGGCAAATGTGCCCTTATGACCATAACTCAGGACATGTTCAGAAAAAGCGGTTCAAACGAAAGTGAATGTGACGGTATTGCCTCTATTCCGAGAAAGATTGAAGGCGTTATGATAGGCGCCACTCTGCGCGAACGAAATGACGGCTCGTATAAGGTATCGCTGCGTACCGTTGAGCCCTATGATGCGGCAAAAATCTGCGCACGGCTTGGCGGCGGCGGTCACAGCCGCGCGGCAGGCTGTGAATTCAACTGTTCGCTTGATAACGCAAAGGCTATTTTGCTTGAAACAATAAAGGCGGAGCTTAAATGACAGGAATAATTTGTCTTGACAAGCCGCAGGGTATGACCTCTTTTTCTGCGGTGAAAAAGGCTTCAAAGCTTCTAGGCTTAAAAAAAGCAGGACACACGGGAACGCTTGACCCCATGGCTACGGGTTTGCTTGTAGTTATGCTGTCGGGCTGTACCCGCTTTATCGAGCTTTTGCCCGAGCATAAAAAAAGCTACACCGCAAGGGTGAAACTTGGGATTACAACGGACACACTGGATATTACGGGAAAGGTGCTTTCCGAAAGTGAAGTAAATGTCAGCGAAACACAGCTTTTATCCGTTGCGGAAAAGTTTACAGGTGATATTCTGCAAACTCCCCCAATGTATTCCGCTTTAAAAAAAGACGGCGTGCGCCTTTACGATATGGCTCGCAAGGGCGTTGAAATCCCGCGTGAAAGCCGAAAAATTACTGTTGAAAGCCTTCAAATATATGATTTTAACGGCACGGAGTTTAATATTGATGTAACCTGCTCGGCAGGGACATACATCCGCTCGCTCTGTGACGATATCGGCAGAGAACTTGGCTGCGGTGCGTGTCTTACAGAGCTTCGCCGTACCGAGGCAAACGGTTTTTCGGTAGATAATGCAGTTACTCTTGAACAATTGGAACGCCTCACGGCTGATAACAACGCCGAAAGCGTGATTATCCCCATTGAAAAGGCTTTGGAAGCATACGGCAGAATTACTGTGACAGGCGCGCAGGCTCGCCGCTTTCACAACGGCGGTGCTTTGAGCTGTGACAGGCTGAATTTCGAGCCCGAAAAAGGTCTTTACCGTGTTTACTCCCCCGAAAACAAGCTTTTGGGAATAGGAGAGATAACAGAAGAAAAGGCAGAACTTGCAGTAAAGAGGGTGCTTGTATCCGATGAATAAAATTGCATTGGCTCTGGGCACCTTTGACGGCTTGCACAGAGGGCATATTAAGGTATTAAAGGAAACCGAAAAGTTTAAAAAGGACGGTTTTGTTCCGTCAATGCTTTTTTTCGATTGCCACCCTCAAAAGGTGATTAAGGGCTTTTCCCCTCCCCTTTTGATTACGCCCGAGGACAAAAAGCAATATGTTTTGAACATGGGAATAGCTCCCGTGCTCATAAGCTTTGCAGAAATTCAAAATCTTACTCCCGAAGAATTTGTTAGGGATATTTTAAAGGACCGTTTTAACTGCGGAGCCGTTGTGAGCGGTGAAAATTTCCGTTTCGGAAAAAACGGAGCAGGAAACAGTAAAATTCTTTGTACTTTATGTGAAAAGTATGGTATAATTTACAAAAAGGCAGAGGGAGTTTTCTATGATGGCGAGCTTATCAGCGCCACACGCATAAGAAACGCGCTTGAAAAAGGCGATATTAAAAGTGCAAACGATATGCTGGGCAGGAATTTTTCTTACGATTTTCTCGTGGTTGAGGGCAACAAAATCGGGAAAAAGTATTTCGGATTTCCCACCATAAATCAGCATTTTCCCTCGGACTTCATAAATTTGAAGCACGGTGTTTATGCCTCACAAACTCTTGTGGACGGCAAAATATACCCGTCCGTTACAAATTTCGGCTGTCACCCCACGGTGGGCGGAGACACGGTTTTGAGCGAAACCTGTATTCTCGGCTTTGACGGTGACCTATATTACCGTAAAATCAAGGTGGAGCTTACAGATTTCCTGCGGGGTGAAAAGAAATTTAATTCCCGTGAGGAATTGAAGGCGCAAATAGATTCAGACAGTAAACAAGCTATCAAAAGTTTTGATAGTGTTAATAACAAATAACATTCAAATGAAAGGGACGATTTTATGACACAGTTTTACAAGGCATATTGCCGCATTTTCCAAAAGGTAATGTTTATTGCAGAATGCTTTATGCCATGGGGCGAGCCGTTTATGCTCACGGGCCCCGGCAGTATTCGCAAGCTCCCTGCTCTTATTAAAGAAAAGGGACTTTCAAAGGTACTTATCGTAACAGACAAAGGTCTTACTTCATTGGGACTTCTTAACGGTCTTTACGAAGAAATGGAAAAAGCAGGCGTCGGATATGTAGTTTATGACGGCACTCAGCCAAACCCCACAATCGAAAATATTGAAGAAGCAAAAGATATGTATCTTCAAAACGGTTGTCAGGGTATTATCGCTTTCGGCGGCGGTTCGCCTATGGACTGCGCAAAGATTGCGGCGGCAAGAGTAGTTCGCCCCAACAAGCCTGTTGAAAAAATGCGCGGACTTATGAAAATTCTTCGTCCGCTCCCCCCGTTCTTTGCAGTTCCCACAACAGCAGGCACAGGCTCGGAATGTACCCTTGCGGCAGTTGTTTCCAACTCAAAAACTCACGAAAAGAACGCTTGTAACGACCCGTTCCTTCGTCCCCGTTACGCAGTATTTGACCCTGAGCTTACCGTGGGACTTCCTCCCCATATCACATCTACAACAGGTATGGACGCGCTCACCCACGCCGTTGAGGCTTACATAGGCAAGTCAAATGTAAAATCTACTACTCAATATGCCGAGAAGGCAACAAAGATGATTTTTGAGAATCTTGAAGTTGCATACAAAGACGGTAAAAATATTGAAGCAAGAAATCAGATGCTTTTGGCATCTTTCTATGCAGGAATGGCATTCACCCGTGCTTATGTAGGTTATGTTCACGCCATTGCTCATAACTTAGGCGGTCAGTACGGTATTCCTCACGGACTTGCAAACGCAGTTATTCTTCCCGTTGTGCTTGAAGCATACGGCGAGGCTGTTTATGACAAGCTTGCCAAACTTGCCGATATTGTTGGCATTAAAGGCGACACAAACGCTGACAAAGCAAAGGCGTTTATTGCGGAAATCTACGCTATGAACGAGAGAATGAATATCCCCAAGGGCTTTGCCCAGATTAAGGAAGAGGATATACCGATTATCGTTGAGCGTGCTCTCAAAGAGGGCAATCCCCTCTACCCCGTTCCCGTAATCTTCGGTACGGAAGAAATCACCGCAATCGTAAAATCACTTATGATTGAGGAATAATTGAAAATACAAACAAAAAAGGAACTTTCAATCGGAAGTTCCTTTTTTGTTTGCGGATTTATTTGTATGGGCGGGGCTTATGTCAAGAGTAACATGGTATACACCTGTGTAAGGACATGGTATACACATTATGCC
>JBJEPW010000025.1:0-40904 GCA_051881435.1 Candidatus Fimenecus sp.
TCCGTGTTCATTCACCATATATGTCGATACTGCTACTGTTCCGCCTTTCTCTATACCATTAAAACAAAAATCAAAAGTATTTTCAAGCCCCCAATTCACAGTTGGCACAACTTGTATCCCTTGTGAGGCCAGAAAAGCACCACACCAGCGATTCCTGAAAGTGTTATAAAGTTGCATTACAGGATTCATTTCAATATACATACTGAAATCCGGAGACAAAACACCTTTATATTGCTTTAATATATCTATGTATTTTTGCGGCTGTTCCCAAATTTTCTCAAACTCATAATCATACAAAAAGAAATGAACGAGTCTGTTATAGTGCATATCCTTATTATTTTTTATTCGGTCAAATCCGATAACGCGTAAATCTTCGTTTGAAATGATGTTCAAGTCACATTTAGGAATGATAGGAATTTTCCATTGGTCTTTTGAATTGAATTCATTTCGCAAAAATAACGGACTTGTTCGATAATTAAAATTTTCTTCTGTCAAAATAAACCTCCTTACAGTTGTTAAACGAACATTTGTTCTATGAACTGTTGTAAAGAAGTTTTTTCTATTTGTCAAGTGAAATAATAGCTTTTGGCTATAATGCTATTTTAAAAGACAGAAAATAACTCCTGTCTTCATATGCCGCAGGCATATTTCACAAATCCCGCAAGGGATTTATTTCATTGAAAAAAGCACGCTTCCGCGTGCTTTTTTTTGGTGGAGACGGAGAGGATCGAAAAAGGCAAGCCTTTTTCATTTGCTTCGCAAATATCCTATTATATGTCCGTGCTCCTCCGCCTGCGGCGAACCGTCGCACATGGACAATAGAGTTCGATCCTTGTGTTTATCTCAATACGCAAAAAAGGAAGCCTGTCAGAATAACAGACTTCCGTGGTGGAGACGGAGAGGATCGAACTCTTGACCTCTTGAATGCCATTCAAGCGCTCTCCCAAACAGACGGGTAAACAACCCTGAAAGTTAAAACTTATACGGGTCAATATTTTTGTCAACTGTTAATTTGAAATTAAACATTTCTTTGAAGTCGTTAAAACAGTCTTCACAGATCCAATGCTTTTTATCTTTTGTGCAGTAACCGCTATTCAAATCCTCGGGATTTTCGCTGAATTTATCCCAGCAGAAAGCACAATGATCGTGCTCCCAATTTGCATTTAAGGGTTTATATGAGCACTTAATCAATTCAGCGTTCATTAAGTATTCTTGTTGATTAACCAATCTCCAGTCATTCTTTTCAAGCATATATAACATCTCCTTCATAAAACTTTGGAACCATAGTTCCATCCGGAAACAATCTAAATCCATTTCCACTCCCGGGATATGTATAATCCCAATGCGGACCAATTGTGCCGCTATGATTTAAATCGGGATGCAAAACTTCATTCGTTTTAGGGTTCACCCAACTTCCTCTCCCAGATGCAGGGTCTCCTTTACCGCGCCACTCGTAATCTTTCCCGGGTGAAACAGAAGAATCCCAACCCGGAAATTTTGGTGTGCCCGAACCTCCGCCACCCATTCCTCTTAAAATGTAATTTTCCCTCGGTTGCATAGTGTAAGCATCGACCGAGAAAAACTTCGAATCCAAATTATTTGCTTCAGCATAATCAATACAAATAATATTTTCTTTCATTTCTTCAAAAGGAGTAGAATAGCATATAATTGCTTTTGGTTCGATTCTTTTGAGCATTTCTTTGTATCCTTGTAAGAAAAAGTCTTTTTCTTTTTTTACTCCTAATGTTGAAATTGCAACAATTGAACCGCTTTCAATGCCATCAAAACAATACCAATAACTTTCCGGCGTTCCCCAAGAAACAGTGGGTATTACTTTTAACCCTTTAGATTGAAAATATGCACCGCACCAACGAGAACGAAAAGTGTTATAAATTTGCAGTGGCTGTGGCATTGTATAATATGTACTAAATTGAGGCGAAAGCACTCCTTTACATTTATTTAGCTTTGCTATTCGCGGTTCGGGGTTATTCCATATAGCCTCAAATCTATAATCATCAATAAAGAAATGGACAAAATCATCATATTTCTCGATATTGGGACTAAGTTGATTATAGCCAATTAAAGAGATGTTTTCAATATCAATATCTTGTTTTTTTATTACAGGAATATCAAGTTGTCCTTTTCCCTTGAATTGATTTCTTAAAAACATAGGGTCGTTTTTTATTTGCTCACTAGTCAAATACATCTTCCTTTCATAAATTACTGTCGAACATTTGTTCTATAAACTATTGTAAAGAAAATTTTTCTATTTGTCAAGTAAAATAATAGTTTTGGGCTATTATGCATTTTTAAACATATTATATAATGCTGTTACTCATAATTGTGCTAATTGCCTCGAATCAAAGGTGAACAGTGAAAGCCAATAAAAAAATCCAAGGTTCTTGACCTCGGATTTTTGGCAAGAGACTACGAAAAAGATACATTTGCGTTTTTTGCAGAGGGTTTTGAGCCCTTGTATGGCTATTAAAACATACTTTTTATAGCTAATGAAATATTGCTGCGCAATATGAAATAATCCTTACGGATTATGAAATATTCGGCTTACGCCGAATGTGAAATAAGAACCTTACTTCGTCAGAACCTTGTTATTCGTTACACTCATAATAAAATAAATCTCACATATGCCACAGCGTATTTCATAGCGTCAGCTATTTCATATGCCGCAGGCATATTTCACAAATCCCGTAAGGGATTCATTTCATTGAAAAAAGCACGCTTTCGCGTGCTTTTTTTTGTGGAGACGGAGAGGATCGAAAAAGGCAAGCCTTTTTCATTTGCTTCGCAAATATCCTATTATATGTCCGTGCTCCTCCGCCTGCGGCGAACCGTCGCACATGGACAATAGAGTTCGATCCTTGTGTTTATCTCAATACGCAAAAAAGGAAGCCTGTCAGAATAACAGACTTCCGTGGTGGAGACGGAGAGGATCGAACTCTTGACCTCTTGAATGCCATTCAAGCGCTCTCCCAGCTGAGCTACGCCCCCATATATTAAGTAAGAAGTAATAGTGAATAGTGAAGAAGTAAGAAGTAAGAAGTAAGAAGTAAGAAGTAAGAAGTAAGAAGTAAGAAATACAAAGTATTAAGTTATGAAGTGAGAAATTCATAGCTTTCCTACTTGCTCCGCTAATGCTCACATATTGTAACATAACTTTTATTAAATTTCAACTGTTATTTTAACATTTTTCTTTTGTACTTTATCTCTAATAAAGCACCTTAAAGTTTGTTGTATCTGCCTAAATTGCGATATTTTATGGAAAAACGGTGTAAAATGTGGTAGAATACATTATATTTTGTATTCAAGGTGATTTTTTTGGAGTTTCTTACCAAGGAATATACTTTCCCCTCTCATTCGGGGCTGGGCGAAATATACGCGCAGAGCGCCGCGCCCATTGACTACGGTTCAATCAAGGGAATTGTTCAGATTTCCCACGGTATGGCGGAATATTCAAACAGATACGCCCGCTTTGCCCTTGAGCTTTGCAAGCACGGATACGCTGTGTTCGTAAGCGACCACATAGGTCACGGTTCATCGGTAGCTGACAAAGATATGCTCGGTTTTTTCGGCGAAACTGACGGCGAGGAGCATTTTGTTGAGGATTTAAAGTACTTGACCGATACAATAAAATCCGAATATCCCGATTTGCCGTTTTTCATGCTGGGGCACGGAATGGGCTCTTTGATTGCACGAAAATACACGGCGAAATACGGTTATCTTTTAGACGGCGCAATATACAGCGGCACAAGCGGCACAAATTCCGCTGTCGGCATAGGCATACACCTTGCAAACACTCTTATTAAGCAAAACGGGCCTATGTACCGTTCCGAGCTGCTGGACACAATGGCGTTCGGCGCATACAACCGCAAAACGGAAAAACGCACTGAATGTGACTGGGTATCCCGCGACCCAAACGAGGTTGACAAATTCATTGCAGATGACCTTTGCGGATACAAATACACCGTAAGCGGAATGAAAGCGCTGTTTATGACGCTTAAACAGGTGTCCTCGCGCCGCTGGTACAACTCCGTGCCTTTAAGTATGCCCATACTGCTGATTTCAGGCTCCATGGACCCCATAGGCGACTACTCAAAGGGCGTTAATGAGGTTTATAAAACTCTCAAAAAGACGGGGCACACCAATGTGAGTATGAAAATTTACGAGGGTGCGCGCCACGAAATTTTAAATGAGACAAACCGTAAAGAGGTCTATCTTGATATAATTGATTGGCTTGATGAAAAGACAGAGCACCACCGCGAGGAAATGACAAAATCGGTAGTCGTTCCTTCCATTGATGAAATTGAGCCTTCCCCCGAAGCGGTGGAATCCCCTGCTGAAACAGAAAATAAAAAATGATAACATAAAAGCCGCCAATTCGGCGGCTTTTTGATTTAGGCTTACTGTCCTTGTTTAGGTCCGTCCTGAAATTCATTGTACTGATAATCAGGGAACGGGCGGCGGGGCATAATTATGGCTAGTACAATATAAAGTATTGTACCTCCGAAGCCTGCCGTGCAAAGCGCAAGCACCGCATACAGCACACGTACTATTGTGGGGTCAATTTCAAAAAACTCCGCAATACCTGCGCAAACGCCGTCAATCATTTTGTTTGTACTTTTATAAAGCTTCTTTTCTTTAAACATTATATATACCTCCCAGTATTACATTTCAATTATTGTCGAAAGATTATTTACCGCGTTCTCGGTATGGTGCTCGCGGTATTCGCCTATCCCGTATTCAACTCCCGCCTTTATCAGCTCGCCGCCGCACACGGCAAAGCTTACAATAGCCGTGAAAACGGATATTATAAAAAGAATAACCAGCGCTATTATTGCTTTTTTCATAAAACACCCTCCGACTATCTGTTAATCTTTTTTATGCAGTCACGGATTCCGTCAATCGCTACAAGCAAGGTGATTATTGCCATGATAAAGACCGCCGCAGTAGAAGAAACCGCAAACACTATAAACGCAACGGAACCGGTGGGCGGAACAATAAAGGCGAACAGCACACACATTATCGCCGCCGCAACGAACAGCCCGAATGTGAGCGGCAAGGATATGAGCGCTTGAATAATATTCCAGAAAAAAGCCGCTGTCCAAAATGTTTTATGGGTATTTTTCGGTTTAATTCTGTTTTCTTCTATTGCGTCGCCCACATACTGCTTTGCGCACTCAAAAGGCGAACCCAACTCAGCGCATATCTGCTCTTCTGTTTTTCCTGCCGCCGCGCCCTCGCGGAAATGCTCTCTGAAATCATCGAGAATTTCCATGCGTTCTTTTTTAGGCAGCGGAGAAAGATATGCATAAAGTTCATTTAAAAAATCAATTTTTGTCATTATTCTGCCCCCTGAAAAAATGCATTGACCTGATTTGAAAAAGTTTTCCACTCTTCCATTAAAAGCTCCTGACGCTCTCTGCCTTTAAGAGTTATTCTGTAATACTTCCGCGCAGGACCGTTGGGCGACTCCTTCAAATACGAATCAAAATATCCCTCATTCTGCAAGCGGCGAAGCATAGGATACACCGTTCCCTCGGCAACATTCATTTCTTTTCCCAACATATCGGCAAGCTCATAACCGTAGCAATCGCCTTTTGTGAGCCGCGTTAAAGCACAAAGCTCGAGCACGCCTTTTTTGAATTGCGTATTCATATCCCGCCTCCTTTTGGCATTATAATATCACAAGCTACTGTACAATGCAAGATAGTTTATAAAATTTAATAGTTTCTTAATAAAATCTTTAAAATCTTAGCAAAATTCCCTTAGCGCCGTTACCCTATTCAGGTAAATAATGAACATTTCCGAAAAAAATGTAGAAAAACTGCACAAAGTTTTATACGGTTTTCATATTTTGCTGAAAAGTGTCGCCTCCTTGAAAGCGTTTTAAGGCAGTTTTGCCCCTGATTTCTTGTTAAATTTGCATAATTTTTAAATCTTATATTCAGTTATATTACCTAAATGTGCAGGAAATGTGTTTTTCTTTTTATTTGTTAATATTGCACAAATAAAAAGATGTTTTATTGTGCAAAAGCACTTGACAAACAAAAAAATCAGTGATATTCTATAACCACAACAGAATAAAGGAGGCGGTAAGAATGTTTAACGCCACATATGAGCGCGAGATGCAGCTCATAAAGGAGTTGGAAAACGAGAAGTTCTCCCTCAAATCACTCCTTAAAGCGGTTGAGTTAATGACTCTTGTAGGTTAACAAAACCGAAATTCCTTTAGTTTGTTTATAATTTCTGTGCGGTGGGTTTTTTCCAATCCCCAACAAATTTTCCCTTTCCTTTTTCATAAAGTATAACACCAATCCCTATTTTCCCCACCGCACAGAAATTTTAATATATAGGCTCGGAAATGCCGAGTCAAAAATTTGCTCATAATAATTTTAACATATAAAAGCCCTGCTGAGTTTTTTCAGCAGGGCTTTTGCTTTGCGTTTCAACTATACGATTTTCATATCCACAAGGTCGATTACGCCCACAGGGCAAGCCTCGTGACATTTTCCGCAGCCGACGCACTTTTCATAATCAACATGTGCGGCAAAATTTTCCACCTTAACAGCGTCATGCTCACATGTCTTTACACATTTCATACAGCCTATACATCCCGCCGTACACTCTTTTCGTGTAACGGCGCCTTTATCGTGGTTTTTACAAAGTACCGCGGCGGTAACACGGTGCAAAGGCATCATTTCGATAAGTCCTTTGGGGCAGGTGTTGACACACATTTTGCAGGCACGGCATTCTATGGGATTTATTCTTGCAACGCCGTTGCAGATGTGAATCGCCTCATAGGGGCAGGCTCTGACGCAGTCGCCCAAGCCGATACAGCCATACACACATTCCTTCGGTCCGCCGAAAAGCTGTGTCGCCATTCGGCAGCTATCCACACCGCTGTAATCATATTTAAGCTTTGCATTACCGTTATGTCCCGTACAAAGCACAACAGCGGCTTCGGGCATAACCGTTCCGGCAGTAACGCCCAAGATATCGGCAATTTGAACCGATACGGCATTACCGCCCGGGGAACAAAGGCCTGTATTATCTGTTTCGCCCTTGGAAAGTGCAGAAGCATAACCGTCGCACCCTGAAAATCCGCAGGCACCGCAGTTGGCTCCCGGTAAGCATTCACGGACTTTCTCTGCCTTTTCATCTTTGGGGACCGCCATTACTATTGACGCAACGGCAAGTCCCAGACCGAGCACAAGTCCTATGCCTGCAACGATTAAAACAGCATTTAATATTTCCACTTTTGTTCCCTCCTTTATGCAAAAATTCCTTCAACAAGTCCCGTAAATCCTAAAAAGGACATTGATACAAGGGACGCGGCGACAAGGGTTATGGGAAGTCCCTGCAAGCTTTTGGGGATATCGCACCCCTCAAGTCTTTCACGGACACCTGCAAACATAACCATAGCCACCATAAAGCCCAAACCTGCGCCCAATGAGGATACCATGGACTGTGCAAAATTGTAGCCCTCATCAATATTGAGAAGCACAACGCCCAGCACGGCGCAGTTTGTTGTTATAAGGGGAAGATAAATTCCCAATGAATTATACAGAGAAACCATATACTTTTTAAGCACGATTTCCACAAGCTGAACGAGAGCGGCGATTACAAGGATAAACACAATGGTCTGCAAATATTCCATATCGTTCTTTACAAGCAAGGTGTTTATGGGGTATGTAACCGCTGTGGCAAGCACCATAACAAAAATTACGGCGGCGCTCATTCCCGCGGCGGTATTAAGCTTTTTGGAAACGCCCAGGAAAGGACAAATTCCCAAAAATTTTGAAAGTATATAGTTATTTGTTAATATTCCCGTAAGCAGGATTGCTAAAAACACTTTCATTTTTCTTCCTCCTTACAAGCATCATTTGTTCCTATAAGTGAGCAGGAAGCCGCCATGGGACAGGCTGAACAGCCTTTAAGCTCCGCCTTTGGCTTTCCGTTTTTCTCGGCGAGCTTATTTGCAAGAGCAATAAGAATACCGAATACGAAAAATCCGCCCGGTGCAAGAACAAATATTGTCATGGGAGGTATGCTTTCGGGCAATACGGTAAAGCCGTAAAGAGAGCCTGAGCCGAGAAGTTCACGGATACCGCTCATAAGCAACAGCGCACAGGTAAAGCCAACGCCCATGCCAAGTCCGTCAACAGCGGAAAGGAGCACGGGGTTTTTACCTGCAAAAGCCTCTGCTCTGCCTAAAATTATACAGTTAACAACGATAAGGGGAAGATAAACGCCCAGCATCTCGTCAATCTGCGGCAAAAAGGCACGAACAAGCATTTGCACGATTGTAACAAAGCCTGCAATTATTACGATATACGCAGGAATACGCACCTTTGAGGGGATTATTTTCCGCAAAGCGGAAATTACGATATTTGAGCAGACAAGAACCACTGACGCCGCAAGACCCATACCGATTGCGCTTTCAACAGAGGTTGTAACCGCCAAGGTGGGGCAAGTACCCAGCACAAGACGGAGCACGGGATTTTCTTTTACTATTCCCTTTGAAAATTCTTTTGCAAGTGACCTCTTTTCAGCCATTATCTGCTCACCTCCTCATATAACGCCAACGCTTCGTTTACGGCCTTTGTAACCGCTTTTGATGTTATTGTAGCGCCTGTAAGCGCCTGAATTTCATTATCTGCGGGGGAGTTTTTCGCAACGCCTATCTCCCCGCTTTTACCCTTAAACTGACTTTTGAATTTATCCGTATCCGCATTCATTCCAAGTCCTGCGGTTTCTGAAATGGATAGGAAATCAATGCCCTCGACCGCTCCGTCGGAATTTATGCCTACCATTACTGTAATATCTCCGCCGTAGCCCTTGGAAACGGTGGTAAACACATATCCTGCAAGGTTTTTTCCGTCGCCGTAGCCCTCGTAATATGTATAATCAGTACCGTTCAGGGAAACTTTTTTAGCTTCTGAAAACTCATTAGCGCAGGGCAAAACCTCCGCCTTTGTTTTATTCTCGGTTTCCGCTTGAAGCTCTACGATTTTCGGTGCGGTAACGGAATTTGTAACCGCCAGCAAAAGAGTTACAACGGCGCATATAAGGAAAAGAGAAACAGTTGGAATCAAAATGTCTTTTGCATTAAACTTTTTCATTTTGCCTCTGCCTCCTTTTTCTTTTCCTTAACCTCACCGAAAGGTCTGGGCGTGGTGAGATGTTCAATATGGGGAACAAGGATATTCATAAGAATTATGGAGAAGGACACGCCCTCGGGAAGAGAGCCGAAAATGCGTATTAGTGAAGTTATAATTCCGCACCCTAAAGCATATATGATTTTCCCTTTTACGGAAACGGGGGAGGTTGTGTAATCGGTAGCCATAAACACAGCGCCGAGAACCAGACCGCCTGCCATAAGCTGATAGAGCATAAAGCTTACACTGCCCTTGCCTGCAATAAGCATTATCACGGCAACCGTTCCCATATAGACGAGTGGTATTACGGGAGAAATCACACGGCGGATAAGCAGATACGCAAAGCCTATGAGCAATGCGGCAATGCAAACCTCACCTAAACATCCGCCCTTTACTCCCAAGAACATTTGAAGTAAAGTGGGAAGTCCCGCTGACTCTACGGTTGCACCGTTATAAACAGAAGACGATGCCATTTGTGCAAGTGGCGTTGCCGTTGTTACGGCGTCCACCGTGTTTTTATAAGCAAAGGGAGCTATAAATCCGCCTATCTGCGTGGGGAATGACGCCATAAGTACAATTCTGCCGATAAGGGCAGGGTTTACAAAGTTCTGACCGATACCGCCGAAGAACTGCTTTGCAATTACTATTGCGGTAAATGCGCCGATAACAACCATCCAATAAGGCATTGTTGAGGGCAGATTAAATGCCAAAAGCATACCTGTTACAACTGCGCTTAAATCCCCTATCGTATTGTGCCGTTTCATAATTTTTCTTGAAAGATATTCAAACAGCACACAGGAGATAACCGAAACAGCCGTAAGCGTTATTGCACGGTAGCCGAAAAGCACACCTGAGGCAACAAGGGCGGGAAGCATTGCGATTATAACATCAAGCATTATTCCCCTTGTTGTGTCCTTTGAACGGAAATGGGGCGATGCACTTACAACAAGCTTGTTTTTAAGTTCTGTCATTTCTTTGCACCGTCCTCTCTTATCATTGCCTTTGCAAGACGCATATGCTGAACAAGTGGCTTGCCTGCGGGACAGCTGTATGCACAGGAGCCGCACTCCATACATACCATAGCGCCTGAATGTTTAAGCTTTGCAATGTCCTTTGCCTTTGTAAATCTTTCGATATTAGTAGGAACAAGGCTCAACGGACAGGCGGCGGCACAGCGTCCGCAACGAATACAGTCCGTCTCCTTTTTGTGGCTCAAATCGCCTTTTTTGAAAGCAAGTAACGCATTGTTTCCTTTAAGAACGGGATAATTTATACCCGTCAGCGCCATACCCATCATAGGACCGCCGCATACAATCTTTTCAGGTTCTTCTGTAAATCCGCCGCAGTAATCAACGATATAATCCATCATTGTACCTATGGGCACACGCACATTCATGGGATTTTTAATAGCAGAGCCGTCAACAGTCATCGTCCTGCTCACAAGGGGCTTACCTGTCTTGATAAATCTACCCACAAAGGCGATACTTGCAACATTCATTACAACACAGCCTACATCGGAGGGAAGCTTTCCAGGTGGTATTCTTCTGCCTGTTGCCGACTGAATAATCATTTTTTCCGCACCTTGGGGATAGCGGGATTTCAGTTTCATTATCTTAACCTTATCGCCCACATCGTTATCTCTGTCAGCAATTTTTTGCAGTATTTCAATAGCCTTGGGCTTGTTATCCTCAACCGCAATTACTATATTATCAATGTTGAGATAAGTGCTTACCGCATCTACTCCACGCATTATGTTTTCGCTGTTTTCAATACATTCACGGTAGTCAACCGTTATATACGGCTCACATTCTGCGGCGTTTATAATAAGGGTGTCGATTTTTGCCTCCTGGGGCAAATTAAGCTTAACATGAGCAGGAAAGCCTGCTCCGCCCAAGCCTACGAGTCCCGATGCA
Organism: Candidatus Fimenecus sp.; assembly: GCA_051881435.1. Lineage (GTDB taxonomy): Bacteria > Bacillota > Clostridia > Oscillospirales > Acutalibacteraceae > Fimenecus. The sequence continues at coordinate 11,087 of JBJEPW010000025.1, forward strand.
CGGACAGCGGCGATAAAAGACTTTGTATCCGTAACCTCGGGGGGAGTAAATTCAGCCTCCTCCATAAGCCCGTCGCTTTCAATTATCACAGCCTTTGAAACCACGCCTGACGCCAATTTTATATCCTTAATTTCCGTAACCGTTCCCGACACAGATGCATAAATGGGTGCGCTCACATAAGCGTCGCTGTCGCCGATAAGCTGCCCCACCTTAACCTTATCGCCCACCGCCACAACAGGGTTACAGGGTGCCCCGATATTCTGCTGCATGGGAATTTGCACAAAGGGCGGTGTGGGAATTCTTACAACGCTCATTTCAGCGGTATTTTTACGGTGAGCGATACTTACGCCGCCCCGTCCTTTTTTGACCGCTTTTAATACTCCCGTCACTTCTCCATCTCCTTTACAAAATTCATTTTGTAAAAATACGGCATAGCCGCTCTTAAAACCGAACCTGTCAGTACGCCTGTTACTGCCGCCGCTATAATCATAACGGGGGCATAACCGAATACTGCGGCGCTGTCTATTATAATAAACGATACAAGAAGCTGACCTGCGTTATGACAAAGTGCAGATAAAACTCCCGTACCGACACAGCCGATGCTCTTAAAACGGCGGAATATCAGTAACATACACAGTGCGCTTAAAACACCGCCGCAAAGGCTCATAAGAAATGCTGTAAAGCCTCTTGTTATGAGCACAAAAAACGCTTTCGCAACAACAATAAGCATTGTTTCGCCGATACTCAATGCTGACGCGGCAAACATTACGGGGATATTGGAAAGCCCCAATCTGCTTCCCGGGGGCAAAAACGCTGATGCAGGGAAAAGCCCCTCCGCAAAGGAAAGCACAACTGCCGCCGCTGTCATAAGGGCAGTAAAGGTGAGTCTTTTTATTTTTCTGTTTCGCATTTTCTCACCCCGTTATGGCGTCGGGCGCATTTTGTGCTTTTCCGCTGATTTCAACCGATACTCCGTTTGGCGCACAGACGGCACATTCGCCCTTTTTTGAAAGTCTGCCGCTGCGGACACAAATTTTATCCTTACAAGATGAACTTTTTATAAACACCTCGCCGTTTTCACGGCATACAACAACACCGTTTACGGTGGTTTCATAATATTCACCGTCAAGGGGTATTTTTTCCACCGTTTCGCCGTTACATTTTATCTCTGCCGTGCTCCCCTCAGGGAAAAGCCTCGTTATCACAAGAGAGCCTGCGCCCAAAATCAGCACAATCAGCAAAATTATTAAATCTTTTCTCCCTGCAAGCTTTCTCATAATCATAAAACAGCAAAGGATTCATCGGTAAGCTTAAAGCTGTCCTTTAAAGAATCGGACACAAGCACCGTTTTATCCTGTCTAACAATAATTACATCTGCATTGTATTTTTCCGCAAGGGCAACGCCTTTAACATCGCCTAAAATAAACACCGCTGTTGAAAGAAAATCGCTGACCGTTCCGTTATCGGCAATAACCGTAACAGAGGTTATATCATTCTGAACGGGTGTTCCCGTACGGGCGTCAAATATATGGCAGTAACGCACGCCGTCACGCTCAAAATACTTTTCATAGTCCCCAGAGGTTGAAATAAAGCAATTCGTTACATTAACCGTGCCGAAGTATTCATTCACCGTACCGAAAGGATTGCGTATTCCCACATTAAATCCCTTGTCGCCTTTGGGAGAACCAATCACGCCCACCGAGCCGCCCACCGTGCATAGGGCATTTTTAACCCCTGCGTTTTTAAGGCTGTCGATTGCGTATTGGCAGGCAGTTCCCTTGCCCAAAGCGCCTAAATCCAGCTTGCCGCTTCCGTTAAGAGATACCGTATTGCCGTCGATGGTAATATTGCTGTCCGACAAAGATGAGAGTAAACTGTTAATTTCCTCCTCCGACGGTATATATCCACCGTCCTCAATTTTCCACAAATCGGAAAGCCCGCCGCACATGAGGGAAAAGCCGTTACAGTCCGCCGACATCATAAGGCAATTTTTGATGTATTTTACAAATTCCCCGTCAGCCGTTACGGTACGGTTTTCGTTAAGTGTATAAACATATGAGTTTGCCGCATTGTGAGAAAGATACTTACTGTCAAGCTCCTTTATTTCTGCCAATGCAGTTTTTGCATTTTCATCGCCGTTTTTACCGCCGTAAACATTGATTTTCACAACGCTGCCCATTGCAAAGCCCGATGCTTCATATGCTTTTCGGGGCATATTCACAAGAGAAACGGTAATTATTGCGGCAACAACAACAATGGCTGCAACCGCAGTTATTATTTTTTTCTTTTTCATACCGTTCACCGCCTTAAAATTTATACACTGCATAATACAAATATAATACAATATTTTTGCCGTTTATTCAATAGGGAAATATCTTGCAATAGGCAAAAGGAAATGATAAAATATTTCCTGAAAGGACTGATAGAAATGGAATACGATTTCAGTTTTTATATGCCTGTAAATATCCCGGGCGGCAAAAACGCCCTTGAAAAAAACAAGAATATTTTTTCTTCGCTGGGCAAAAGGTGCCTTATTGTAACAGGTAAATCCTCCGCCGAGAAATCAGGCGCGCTGGGTGAAATAAAGAAGATATTTGCCGAACTTTCCATCGAATACGAAATTTTTAATAAAATTACCGAAAATCCCCTGACAACAGATTGCTGTGCAGGCGGAAAGAAAGCAAGAGATATGAAAGCCGATTTTGTTGTGGGAATAGGCGGTGGCTCATCCCTTGACGCGTCCAAAGCGGTTTGCGTATATGCCGCAAATCCTCACATTATCGACGACGGGATTTATACAGAAGCCGTAACCCATACTCCCCTGCCCCTTGTGCTTATCGGCACTACCGCAGGTACGGGCAGTGAGGTTTCGGGCGTTTCCGTGCTTACCCGCACCGACGGCAGAAAGCAAAGCGTCAGCGGTAAGAATTACTATGCAAAATACGCTGTTGCAGATTCAAAATACACATATTCCGTACCTTATAATACAACGGTTTCAACTGCACTTGACGCACTGTGTCACGCGGTGGAATCGATGTTTTCGCCCCGAGCGGACTTTTTATCACAGCAGTTTTCGCTTTTAAGTGTAAAAATGCTTTTCCCTGTAATTGAAAAAATGATTAAGGAAAACATTTTGCCCGACGAAGCCGACCGCGGCACACTCTATAACGCCTCACTTTATGCAGGCTTTGCCCTCAACAAGGGCGGAACCGGGTTCCCCCACGGTATGGGCTATGCCCTCACCGAGGATTATTATGTTCCCCACGGCAAGGCGTGTGCAGTTTTTCTCCCCGCATACCTTAAAGAGGCAGAAAAAGTGAACCCTTCTTTATATAATTCTCTTTTTAGGGAGATGGGCGCGGATTTTGATTCCTTAAAAGCCTTGATTGAAAAGTTCTGCACATTTGACTTTTCCATTCCCGAAGATAAGGCAAGAGAATATGAGAAACGGTGGGAAACCTTGAAAAACTTTAAAAACTCTCCTACTGATTTCAACAATCACGATGCATATGATTTGATAAAATCTATGTTTTAGATTGTTTTTAACTAAAAATATGTAAAACCTGATTTTTCTATGTTTTGAATACAAAAAAGCCTTTTGGATTGTATAAAATTTACAAAATCGGTTGTCGAAAACTTTAATAAAATGCGTTTATAAAGGTGTATTTAGATGATAATTATCTAAATACACCTATTCTTTTACCGTATTTTCAAGGTCTGTTTGTATAAATAGTTAGTTATTATCTAAAATTTATCTTGTCCGCTCAAAAAATGTTTGACACATATGAAAAAAGTGGTATAATTATGGTGAACAGTAATTCACCGTTGGCGGATTGCTATACCTAAAATGATATAAACGGAGGGTAAAAACTATGGCAGACACAAGATTTGCTATCGCACATTATCATGATGCGGCTCAGATTAACAAGCAGCTTGACGAGCTTATTGAGAAGCCTATCTACTCAATTAAGCCCGATGTGCTCAAAACTTACGAAGAGGAATATTATGATAAGAAATGTTCCAAATCAAAGGAAATGATTGCCGAAGCAAAGACAATCATCCCCGGCGGTGTTCAGCACAACCTCGCTTTCAACTATCCTTTCCCCCTTGTTTTCACAAAAGCAGAGGGCGCATATCTTTATGATATTGACGGCAACAAGTATTTCGACTTCCTTCAGGCAGGCGGCCCCACAGTTCTCGGCTCCAATCCCAAGGTAGTTCGCGAGCAGGTTATCGACCTTCTTAACACCTGCGGTCCTTCAACAGGTCTTTTCCACGAGTTTGAATACAAGCTTGCAAAGAAGATTTCCGACAGTGTTGAATCAGTTGATATGTTCCGTATGCAGGGTTCAGGTACTGAGGCTTGTATGACAGCAGTTCGCGTTGCCCGTCTTGCAACAGGTAAGAAGAATATTCTTAAAATGGGCGGTGCTTACCACGGCTGGTCAGATCAGCTCGGTTACGGTATCCGTGTTCCCGGTTCTAAATTCACACAGGCAAACGGTGTTCCGCTTTATCTTTTCAAGCACACACAGGAATTCTTCCCCGGTGACCTTGAAGACCTTGAAAGAAAGCTCTGGCTCAATCAGTTCAGAGGCGGCACAGCAGCAGTATTCATGGAGCCTATCGGTCCCGAAAGCGGTACTACTCCTCTTGATTACGACTTCAACAAGGGCGTTGAAAGACTTTGCCGTAAATACGGCGCACTTCTCGTATTCGATGAGGTTGTTACAGGTTTCCGTATCGGTATGGCAGGTGCTCAGGGCTTCTTCGGCGTATCTCCTGACCTTACAATCTTCGGTAAAGTTATTGCCGGCGGTTATCCCGGAGCAGGCGGCGTAGGCGGTAAGAAGCAGTACATGAAGTATCTCGGCGCAGGTCTTGATGATTCAGGTATGAAGATTAAGAAGGCATTTACAGGCGGTACAATGACTGCTAACCCGCTTTCATGCTGCGCAGGTTACTTTACTCTTGAAGAAATCGACAAGACAAACGCATGTCAGAAGGCAGGCGAAATGGGCGACAGACTTACAACAGGTCTTCAAGAGCTTGTTGCTAAACACGGTCTTCCCTTCGTATGCTGGAATGAAGGCTCTGTTTGCCACCTTGAAACAGTTGGTACAATGCACTACTCAATCGACTGGGCTAAGCCCTGGAAGATTCCCGGTGTTCTTTCAGCTACAAGTGAAAGAAAGAAAGAGATGCAGTATATGGGTGCTGCTTACATGGCAGAAGGACTTGTTACTCTTGCAGGCAGCCGTCTTTACACTTCAGCTGCTTATACTCCCAAGATGATTGATCAGGCTCTTAAATGCTTCGACAAAGTATTTGAGAACGTTGCAGTTAAACCTGCTGAATAATTATCGTTTATTTGCAGGCGGACAAGAGCCCTTGTCCGCCTGTTTTTCACAAATTAAAAAATGAGGTGAAAACCATGGAAATAATGCAGGCAAAAGAGCTTGTAATCAAAGCCGGTAAAGAGCTTGTAGCGTCAGGACTTATCGCCCGCACATGGGGTAACATTTCCTGCCGTATCAGCGATACGCAGTTTGTTATCACTCCCAGCGGAAGAGCTTATGAAACACTCACTCCCGAGGAAATCGTCCTTGTAAATATTGAGGATTTGGAGTATGAGGGCGAGATTAAGCCTTCGAGCGAAAAGGGAATTCACGCGGCTTGCTATAAGCTTCGTCCCGAGGTAAATTTCGTTATCCACACACACCAGATTAACGCTTCTATCGTATCGGCTCTCGGTATGGATATAAACAATGTTGAGGGTGAAAATGCAGAAGTTATCGGCAACAATGTGCCTATTGCTTCCTACGGACTTCCGGGAACAAGCAAACTTCGCAAGGGCGTAATCGACGCTATCACCCGTTCCGATTCAAAGGCGGCTATTATGGCTCACCACGGTGCAGTTTGCATGGGTGCTGATTACGACGACGCCTTCAATGTTGCAACCCGTCTTGAAGATGTTTGCGAAAAGTATGTGCTTGATAAGTACGCTTCACTTACAGGTGCCGTTGCAGAGGGACTTACCGCAATCAATGATTATGTAACAGAAAAATTCATCAAGAAACCTCTTGATGCTCCCGAATTCCCCGCTTGCAAAAGTGAGCGTGACGGCAGTGTGTTCAACATTTCTCTTGTTGACGGTGACGGTGCTGTTACAAGAATTGACATTGATACAGGCGACATTATTGCAGGTGACGCAAGCATTGAATCAATCGAGCTTCACCGTGCAGTTTATAAGAAACGCAAAGATGTTAACTACATCAGCCATTCAAAGGACCCTTACACAGTTACATGTTCAAAGATGGGCAAGAAAATGCGTCCTCTTATTGACGACTTTGCACAGATTTGCGGTGCAACCGTTAAGCACGCCAAATATGACCCCAACAATACTTTGAAAACATCAAAGAAAGTTGTTAAGGCTCTTAAAGGCAGAAACGCCGTTCTTCTTGATAACAACGGTGCTCTCTGTGTTGCAGGCAGTGAGTTTGACGGCGGCGCAATCGAGTTTATTATGAACAAAGGCGCAAAAATCCATGTCAGCGCAAAGATGTTTAATAAATTCAGCCCCATAAGCCCCATTGAAACAAGACTTATGAGAGTTATCTATCTTGCTAAGTATTCAAAGCAGGCAAATAAATAATTAAAATAGCCTAATAAAGAATTACCCCCATACCAATGAACGGTATGGGGATTTTTTTAACTAATTATACTGAATACTTTTTATTATGGAGACTTATTACCCTATAATTGCAAGAGTAAGGCCGTTGCCGTTTGGCGACTTAACAGGCGCAATATTTTCTTTCAAGAACGGAATACAGTCTTCTTTTCCGAGACGATAATAACTCTTGCCCATATTTATAAATAATTTTATTTGACCAATCGATTCACATTTAGAGTTGAATACCTCAAATTCATTGTCATAACTGTTTATCGCTAAATAATATATTCCACTTTTTTCATTATCGTATGAACAACCTCTTGCGGTGTGAGTATAAATATAGTTGTCTATTGTTGTTGTTAAAACCGGTGTATCTTTCACCTCTTTAGTCTGAATGTCAAAATATTTGCCGTTTTTGCTTTCGTCCTCATTTTTTACTATATAATCCACAATACCGTTTTCCGATATTTTCTTTGCATCTTCAAAAGTTATGCCAGTTGTAATACTGTAAGTGTATCTTGATTCAAACGGCATATATTCTTTGCCTGATTTATCAATTATTGCCCAGTTACTTGCATTGTTTTTAACAATAAACAATTCATCGCTGATGGGAAAAGCTCTGTTATACTTACCCGGTGCAATAATTTCGTTTAATTGCAAATCATATACTGCACAGGTGTTTATTCCGTTGAAATTCTTTTCGGCGATGATATACTCATTTTTGATATAAAAAACACAGTCAGCGCCGAGCTTGCCGATTAAATTTGTTTCGTCAAAAACAATGTTTCCCTTGCCGTCATAAGCCCTGTAAGTGTATTCATCATTTTCATTACCGCTGTTGTATGTCCTTGTCATTACATATTTATTATCTGTTGAACAGAAAATACCCGAACAGTCGGCAATTTTATCGTATTTAAAATCGTAAATTCCATTGGTACTGGAATTTGAATTATAAATATCATTTACACCTACTGCAAATTCTCCGCAATCAATAAAATCAATATACTCAACATCACTGCCTTTTATTATATTTCCTTTTGTATCAATAAGTGTTGGCTTAGCATTGTTAAAACCTTCCTCTCCCAAATTGACAAGCGTATATCCTTTGCTGAATTTATAAAATTTTTCATAACCTGCTATTTTCCCGTTTGATGCTGAAACGCCTGAATACTCTCCCTTAATTACCTCTTTACCCGTTTTGTCGATAAAGCTGTAAAATCCCGTGACTGTTTTTACCGCCGCAAGCCCTTCGCTGAACGGAAGAGCGTCATAATATGCGGGTTCTATTACATATTCGCCTGTTTTGTCAATATATCCCCAAAGTCCGCTTGTATTGTCCCGTGCCGCAATAAGCCCCTCGGAATAATCCCCTAAATCTTTCCAAGTCTTATCAAGATATGTGATTTTGGGATCTTCAATCTTCTGAACATCCTGCGGCTGACTGTTCTGTTCGCCTGTACCGTCGTTTTCCGCGCTTTCTTTCTTTTTGCACGCAGTAAATGAGGTCAGTAAAATTGCAAACAAAAGTATAATGCTTATAATTCTTTTCGTATTTTTCATTATTTTTTCCTCCTCTTATTGAGTTATTTAAAGATTTTGTCAATAACTAACTCAATTGAGTTAATACTAACATGTATCAGCGCCAAAGTCAACCCAAAAGAGATAACTATTTACCCATAAATAGTATAAACTTTAATTAACTCAATTAAGTTAAGAGGTGGATATGTGTGAGTATTGATGTCGGCACGGCGGTACGCTTGCGAATTTTAAATTTATGTAATGAAAACGAAATAACAGTTAACAAGCTGTCAACTGTTTCAGGAATTACTCAATCAACGCTCAATAACATAGTTAGCGGCCGAAACAACAGCACCACAATTTCCACAATCAAAAAAATTTGCGATGGATTAGATATTACTCTGATAGAGTTTTTCTCCGATGAGTTGTTCGAAAACTTAGAACAAGAAATAAAATAGTCGCAAAAAACGGGCAGTTCACATTTCGTGAATTGCTCGTTTTTTATGCAATTATAGTTAGATTTACCTTGGCTAATGGCACACACGCCGAAGGTAGGTGCGTGATTTTTGGACGACTTGACTCTGTTTTTAACTTAATTTTTGTAAAGCTGTATTGCTCCCTCTGACGAGGGAGCTGTCGAGCGTTAGCGAGACTGAGGGAGAGAAACGAACTTTGTATTAAATTTGTAAAAATTCTCTCCCCCAGTCATTTTTTTAAAATAACAGCCCCCTCGTCAGAGGGGGCAATAGTGTGTGCCATAGTTTTTTCGGGACGATTCAAAGTACCCGTAAAAATTGTAATTCATTTTTTAATGAATATGCGTATGAGTGTGCCCTATTCCGCAAAGGGCAAAATACCATTCAAGGATTTTCGTGCCTACAAACATACAAATCACAACCGCCGCCGCAAGATGTGGCGCAAAGGGTACCTTGCGGGGAACCTTGCCCTTGTTTTTGACAGCGCAGAAAACAAGATAAAGTGTTCCGAGAACGCCGCCCATAACAAGAGAAAGCAAAACCACCTTCCAGCCCAGCAAAAATCCGCAGGCCGCCATAAGCTTTATGTCGCCGCCGCCCATACCGCCTTTTGTGATAACGGCAAGGAGGAAAAGAATACCGCTTGCGGCGAAAAATCCGATTATACGCTCTAAAAGGCAGGTCCAATCGAACCCCTCGGCGATAAGCTCGTCTATATAAACGATTATTCCGCCCACAAGCACGGTTATCCACATTGAATCGGGAATTTCCATTGTGCGCCAGTCGATTACGGCTGTCACAAGCAAAGCGGAGAACGCGGCACAGTAGCCAAGCAAGGCGATCTTCGGCTCGGCTCCGCAGACAAACCAGAATATGAGCGCATACATAACGCCGTTGATTGCCTCAACTATTGGGTATTGCGGTGATATTTTCGCCTTGCAGTAACGGCACTTTCCCCCAAGAAAAATCCAACTGAACAGAGGTACTAAATCAATGGGGTACAGCCTGTGATTACAGCTCATACAATGACTGCTTTCGCTGACGATATTTTCTTTTTTAGGAATACGGTAAATCAGCACATTAAGGAAACTGCCGATAGTAATTCCGAAAAGGAACACAATCACCGCATAAAATATTTTTGTAACCAAAATAAAGTCCATATTTTATTCCTCATTCACATCATTTGAAACGATTATATCACTTTCCTGCTCTTTTTTAAAGCGTTTTGTTGAAATTACCGCCCACGCAATGAGAATGAGTACGCTGACGCCGGTAATAACCGCACCGGGAATAAATCCTTGGGGCACATATTTCATTTCAACAATGTGCTCACCCTTTGAAATTTCCGTCATAAGAATATGGCTTTCATGCTCATAAAGGGGGACTTCTTCTCCGTCAATGGTGATTGTCCAGCCCTCGTCATAGGCGGTGGGGATATAAAGCACACCGTCCTCATAGCTTGTAACCTTTGCCTTTACATAAGTATCCTCAAATTCAAGCATTTCGGTATCGCTCATAGCGTCAAGCTTTTGGTAGGCTTTTTCAAATTTATCCATATCAACGGTAAAGGCAGTAAGAGTAACACTTCCCTGCTCCAAAGCATAAACTGCTTCACCCTGAACGGCGTTTTCACGGTATCCGCCCACAGATATTTCCGCAATATCGCCTTTTTTAACCTCACCTATTTCAAAGGTGCACTTGCTGTCTTTCCCGAAAACGGTATAGCTGTGCTCAACACCATTAACCGTAACTTTAAGGTCGGACAATTCATTTGAACTTGCATATATATACATAATTCCGTCTGTTTCTGCAACGGAGGTATATTTAATATAAGCGGGCTTTGTCATATCCTCAATTCTATACGACCAGCCGTTCATACGGCTTTCAAGATATTCAAGATACTCTCTGTTTTCCTCAACGTGGTTATGTTCGTCTGTAATGTTAGCCTCAAATCTGTCAATAATTGAAATATGCTCACAGTTTTCGTAGCTGAAATTACTGTTTGTATTATAAAAAACAATATTTTCACTTGTATCGGTAAGCAACTGTGCGGCGTAATTAAGATTATCAACATGGATGGGGAAAACATACGGTTCCCAACTCCATATGCTCGGGCTCACGGTATACATAAACGGCATAGTATAATTATTCTTGTAGAATATGTATCCGTCTTTTTCAGAAATTTTTTCTCTGTATTGATTTTCGGACAAATGACCCGTTCCGTCGATATAATACTCTGTGGGGAAGAACATATTGAATACGGGAGTTTGCTCGCTTGAACCGTTTTGCTGATTCAGCCGGTTGCCGTATGTTCCCATATCCACCATAACAAGCTCAAAGTTACCGTCGGAGGTTGAAGAATAACCCTCATAGCCGTTGTATCCGAACAAAGCACCGTACATAAGCATATCGCCGAAGGTTTGCTTTTTACTTGAAAAATGAACATTATCATAATCCTGCGTATCAGTGATAAATTCTCCAACGACTCCGTATTCATCAAAATTTTCCCGCATTTCAACCGTGTCTATTACCTTACCGTTCAAAACTACAGCTTCAACTGCAACGCAAAGCAACAAAGAAAGAGTAAACGCTTTTTTGAACTTGTCACTCTTTGAAATCAGAATGAGAATCGCGGTAAATACCGCTATGAACACCACAAGGATTATCGCTATGCTCAATGAATGGACAAAAAAGCCAAATAGCTCGCTGAAATAGATTGCCGAAACACATACGAGGGCAAAAACTGTACCTGCCGCAATTCCGTAAACAGGAATATTTTTAATTTCGCAGAACGCCTCATATGCAATTTTGAGCAGGATAAAGCTATAAACAAACGCGAAACGGTACATAACACCGGCAGGCTCGCCAAAGCCGTGCCAGATATTATAAATGTCATAAAACAACATAGAAATCCAAATTGATAAAATCAAAAACAGATTTCCGATTTTTTTCCGCATTGATATTTTCTTGGAAAAGAAATATGCCACACAAAGAATTACGGTAACAATACCCGAAAAACAGAAAATGCAGTCGAATGATGTCAGCGTTGAATAGTTTATTTCAAATGGAAAAATGTGGGAAGCGAGCAGCCCGAGAATATCCTTGAATCCAAAATTTAAAACTCTGTTGGTAATAGCGCCTTTACCTGTTGACTGAAGCGTGTAAAACGAGGGCAGAGTCATTATTGCCGAAATTCCTACGGCGAGCAAAGATGAAGCGACAAATTTCAAAAAGTTTCCTAAAAGAAATGAGTTCCTGAAAACACTAAAAATATTTATGCCTTCTTCGACTTCTTCGTTTTCTTCATCGGAGCTTACAGTTTTTTCAACCTTGACTTCGTCATCGGAAATAAACAGATATATAAAGTATATTACGCTGAAAATACAGGAAATCCAGCCGATGTAGAAATTAGAGGCAACTGTCAAGCCGAGAAAGAGAGAGTATATCCATGCACTTTTCCCCTCAGTTATTCTGTTTAAGCCGAGAATAACAAGAGGGAAATATATAATAGCATCAAACCATGATGTAAATGATATACACACTATCATAAATGATGACATTGCCCATAAAACCGAAAAAATCGCTACTGATAAATCCTTGCGCTTATAGGAATATCGCAAAAAAATGCTGAATGTTAAAGCAATCAATACCGGCTTTAACAATGTAATAAGCGAAAAAGCGTCCATCATTCTGTTCACAGGGAAAAAAACTGCTATCAAATTTAAAGGAGAAGCCAGATAATATGAGATTATCGACCAAAAATTTGAACCGTTGGATACTCTCCATGAAAACAAAAGAGAACCGCCTTCACGAATTTTTGAAGCAAGCTCCGAAAGGAACGGAACATACTGTGCTATGCCGTCATAGGCAGCAGTTGAATTGGCTCCGAATGGGAATATCCCACCCAGCGCATACAGCACAACCATTATAAGTAAAGTAATTATTGGAGCAACAGCAATAATCGGTATCTTCTTCGTTTTCATAAAATCATCCTAATTCCTAACGTGTTTTAATAATATATTACCAAAATAAGTTTACCACAAACTACCGTTCAAATCAATAGCCGGTATAAGACTACAAATAAAATAGGAGGTTCAAAAGAACCTCCTACTTATTAGTTTAGTTTGAATACTTTAATATAAGTTTTCAATCCTTAAATTATGCTGCCCAATGTCCGTCAACAGAAGCATTTGCACATGTAACTGAAGCATTACCTTTGTTTGTGTCAACTGTTACAGTGTAGTCTGTCTCGTCAGCCTCATCGCCATCCCAAGGGCAGCTGGGCATTTTGCCATCGTCGAACATTGCCTTAAGGTCAACAGTTGATGCAACCTTGCTGTTCATAGCATAGTAGTTAGCGGCATTCTGCTGAATGAGCTTAACATTGTTCTTGCAGGTCTTGTTCTTTGCGTTGTCTGTGATTGCGCCGTACAGCGGAATAGCAACTGCAATAAGGATACCCATGATAACAACAACGATCATAAGCTCAACAAGTGAAAAGCCTTTTTTGTTTAACATTTTTCTCATAATAATTTCTCCTTTATAAGAATTTTGAGTTTGTATATCGAGACTTTTTGCAAAGTCTTAATATCCTTGGAAATAATCATATCTTTTTGTAAAGATATTCTATAACTTTATTAACAATTTGTAAATACCTTTTTGACAAATTCGTTAAAAAATACAATTTATATGTTTAAAAATTAGTTATATCGCCAACTAATCTTCCGAATGCTCACCATCTACGCTGCCGCCCGCCATACATTCAACCTTTATTTCTGTAGGCGAAACTGCTGTAATCTTATAATAATGGTCTTCCTCAGGGCACGTAGGCAAGGTATTTTCATTAAAATACGAAAGGAATTCCGGATCTAAAACAGCCTCAGCACTTTCCCTGGAGCCATCGAACGATGTAGCTCCGTTTTTGAAAAGTGTATATGCTGAATTAGCCTGATTAACCAAAATGTACCTGGCGAAAACAGCACGCACATCACGCTGGTTGTTTTTACAGGTTTTTTCTTTTGCGCCGTCCGTAACCGCACCGTAAAGGGGAATTGCAACCGCCACGAGGATACCCATTATAACAACGACTATCATCAGCTCAACAAGTGAGAAGCCTTTTTTGTTTAATACCTTTCTCATAGCCAACCCCCTTGGCTGCGTGGGAATGTTCCGTGAACTTTCCGTAACCCGTTTGGTATATTAACATTATATACCAATTCCATAATATGTCAATAGTGAATATTTGACAAATAACTACATTGTTTTTTGGTATAATTTTCTAAATATTGGCAACTAAACCGCAAATATACGCAACCGGAGTGAGAATTGCCTTATACACAGGTTTAAGATAACCCATGTTCTGAACCAAGAACGGTGACCACTCGTTATAATAGTTATCTATAATCCAATCGCCTACCGTTGTTCCTTTAAGAACATTATCGCGGAAATCCCGCAATGCGCCGAGAACATGGCTGGATTGCTTGCTCGCATCACTGAAAGCAAACGATGTGAGGCAGGAGGCCATATTTGCAGAGCTTGTAAGCTCATCAACATCGCCCTTTTCGTGGAAAGCTGTTGGTGAAACAAAACGCATAATATTTGCGTTTTCCTGCAAGGTTGTTACATTAACATATATATCTGTTCCGTCCGCCACGGTATAAGCGGTGGTTGAGCTTGTGGGATAGCCTGATGTTATCTGTCCGTTCAGCTCCGCGTCTGTCCATCCCGCAGGACCTGCCATAGCACTTCTTCCTGTTTCTGCGTCAAGCCAATCGGGGTCAAAAACAAGCATACCGTTTGAATAATTTATCTTTTTACCCTCGGAAATATTAACAAGAGTAAAAGCTGTTTTAACCTCATAGTTTGTAACATCCGGACGACCAGATTTTAAAGTAATGGCAACTGTCTGTGTAAGATATGTATCGGGAATAGAGTTATCAATATTGCCGGAGGAATCAATGGCGTCCACACTTCGCCCTATATCAAAGGTTATCTCAACCGGAGTGTCGCCGAACCCTGCATCTTCAAGAAACAGAGTACTGTTTGAAGATGCAAAATCACGGATAAACAGGAATGAACCCAGATACTGCCCATCCGACTTTCTGTAAGCCGGAGTTGAAAACATATATGTGTAAGGGTCGCTGCTGTCCACAGCATTTTCTGCCGGAAGCACATAGGGACTGCCGTTTTTCCAGGTAAAGGTATTATTTGTATCATCATACACAATACCCTCGGCAATTACAGGGTCATAAAGAATATCCGCCTGATACGCATTTGAAATTGAGTCGCGATTGTTTTCAAATCTATTGCATGCCAACTGAACGGCACTTTGTATTTCCCATCGCATTGAAGCCATATTGTAGAATCTTGTCAACTGATAGAGAATCTGCCCGCCAAGAGATATAAGCATACCGAGAATAACAATGGTTACAAGCAATTCTGCCAAGGATAAACCTTTTTTATTCTTATGTATAATCTTGAACACAAACCTCACCTCAATTTCACTTGCCGCTCCCACCCTTCAAAAAAGAGAGGGAACGGCGCATAATAATTATCTTATGTTCTTGTTGCAACGGAGTTGATACCGCCTACAGAGCTTGTAACATTGGTGTATCCGCCGCTTCCGTTATATTCATAGAAAACAGCCTTATCCGACCAGCCGCCTGCCTCGCCGACAGGTGCCAGCGGATCGGTAGCCCAGGAAACAACAGTCTTCTCACCGTCGTCCTGCTCGCCGTTGTGATTGGAGTCAACATAACCGGTTGCAATCCACATACCGTTAATATTGTTTACCTGAACAACGTTATGCCACGGGTCGTTTGATATTTTAACGGCTTTCCAATGGTAATAATGGTTTGAATCCGACTGCGTACCGTCGCCTGCCATATCAACCCAATATCTTACATAAATCCATGAGCCGCCTTTACCGTCGCCTGTATAGGCTTTGATTGTTCTGTTAGTGCCGAGAGACGTATTTCCTGATTCAAAGCTGCCTGTGGCGCAATAATCTGCGGGGTTCTTACCGCTCTGGTCACCGCCTGCAACCCAGAAATCGTTATCATAGGCAACATCGTTTATAGAATTAAGTACGGATATTGTACCTACTGTGCTGCGCTGGCCCATTTCTCTTGAGCCCTTATCGAAGAACTCATTATAACTGTTGTTGGACGGAGAGAATACTGTACCTGCCGAGGAACCCGAACCGTCAACCGCTGAACCGACGGTTCCTTTCCATGAATTTCCGCCGACAGCGAAGGTTTTGCCGTTTACATTATCAATCCATCTATATGACTGAAGTTCTGCGGCAACGCTGCGGTCATTCCAATATTTTGAATCGGCTCCGTTTTTGACCTGATTAAGGTCAACCCACCAGGAAAGAACCGTACCGTTTTCCGTGCCCCACATAGCCTCGGGGTTATTGTTCCATGTGTTGCCCCAGGCAACGCAGTTAACCTTTGTATTGGTCATGGGGTGGCAACGCACATACTGATAGCTGCCGCTGTTCTTATTATCATCATCATTTTTATCGGGCGCGCCGCCGTTCATTGAAACATAATCAATATGACGGTTGTTCTGCCAGAAATTTGCTCCATACAAATTACCTATATGTTTATTTACGTCCAAAGCATCTCTATAAGGCTCATTACCGTCGGAAGCGGCAGTTCTTGAATTGAGATAATAGAACTGGTGGAATACATTTGATTCCGAATTAAGCTTATATCCCGTGCTGTCCTTTGCATAATACTCCTCTGTTTTGGAGTTCGCAGAGCTTTGTGTGCCGTGTTCGGCTTTTCCTGCACGCAGGAACACAATACCATTGTTCATTATGGTATTTACATAAATATTGTCGCCGTCAAATTCAGACATACCGCCCATTACATAGCCTACCAGCAAAGATACGGGAATATCATTGTCGCCGTTGGGTATAACCGTACTTGCGCAGTCGAGGAAAGTAATAGTCTCGCGCATATTGTTCCAATAAAAGATCTTGTTGCCCTTATCGTTGGACATATCGTAAACAGTATCGTCCGTGGGGTTAGCACCGGCATGAATTGCAAAGGGATGTGACAAATAAGCCATCGTTATATCAACGACTTTGCCGTTTGTCATATATTGCTGCTTGCCGTTTATAGCTGAATATGAAAGATTAGCCGGGGTAACAAGCGTACTTGTGTTTTGGGCAACATCAGAAAGCAACATTGTTTTGTTTTCTTTTTCAAAGATACTGCTGTCATAGAACTTACCTGTCAGAGCATAATCCAGGTTTTCATATGGATAATATTCAATATATTCGTAACGGTAATTCCATGTAATACCATTTTTCTTATAGTATGCTCTGGAACCGGTACCTTGGACTTCGAGTGTATAATTGCCTGTAAGAATATTCGCTCTTGTAAGATACGGAGTAATTCCCAGAGTGCCTTTCCACCTTGGATATGCGGCAGTATCACTGATTGAATTACTTACTCGGTCAAGATATACTGTGGAAACATTGTAATATGAACCGTCACTTGACTTTGCCATACTGTCCGAAAAGCCTCCGTTGGGGCTTGATTTCGTTGTCCACATATCCATTGACGCGGGAATATATCCGCAGTAAAGGGTATATGATGAGGTTGGATAGTTTACCGTGGGATAGCATCCCCAGTTGCTCAGATAGCTTTCGCCGCTCTTAGCCACATCCCAATAATAACCGTCGCCTGCACCGACGCTGTATCCGCTGAGCACAATAGCGTCAACGCTGGTAAGCGTTATGGGGTTTTTATTGGTATCCGCGCCCGTCAGCTCATAATAATTATCCTTGGAGCCGTTTAACCATGTCTGGCTCTGCTGGCCGTTTACCATACGGTCACCCATATTTTTACCGCCGAAAGAGCTTCCTGTAATTACAGAGTAAATCGGTGTGGACAACCCTGAACTTCCGCTCTGATAATAGAACATCCTGCCGTCCGAACCCCAGAACTGGCTTACTCTGCCGTTCGTATTATCACCAAATGCCGTTATCGACCAGATATTAACACTCTGCAAATAGTTTGAGCTGTTAGTTGAAAGGTTGAAGCCGTTTGAACCTGCGTTCGCTCTGAAAGAGAATTTATAGGATACATCTGTACTGTAAGTGTTTGTACCGTTAAAGAAGTAACTGCTGTTAACCTTATCAAACTTTGCATCGGTATAATAAGTATAGTCTCCGCCCCAGTAGTAGTTACCTGTTGCGTTATTGCGCCAGAAACGGCGGATTTGGCCGTTATCTCCGCACATTACATAATAACCGTATTTATCACCGTCGGAGTCAACATTCTGCCCGTCGCCGCTCTCGGCAGGAACCCACTCAACATCGTTCATTGCAGAATTGAGAGTTACATTTGCCCCTGTTTTGGGATCCTTTGAATTCATAGTACGGCGAAGGATAATAAGATTGCCGTCATCGTCAACATCACCGCGGGAAACATAGTAATAATATTTACCGTCCGTTGCCTTTTCTCCTACCATAATCATAGTAGGCGCGTCAACTTCAATTTCCTTTACATATGCGCCGCCGTTGAAGTTAAATACAAGGGGTGAATTTTCATACGATACATCTGTTCCTCCGTAAAGAGTGAGCAGCAAAATATTCTGCGTTCCCGAAACTCTTTCAAGGTTGTAATCTTTTCCGTAAACAAGCTGTTTAAGATCCGACCCTGTGTTCGAAGAATTCGCAACTGTGCAATAAAGAGCATATACGCTCGTATCATTCATATGGTCATTGGAAAAATTAAATCCATCCGCCACAATAGTGATATAAGCCGTTACAAAGTCATCGGTTAAGGAAGACGGGAAACACTTAATATTGGAATTCAGCGAATCCGTATATATTGTTGAGAATCCTGCCTTAATATCCGATGGATTTGAATAGATAAAATTACCTTTAACAGGATCAAGTGCACCCGGAGTATTTGAAGCTGTTGCAACCGCTACGGAAGTCTGCGGTATTGTCTGCGTTACGCTGTCACGGGTAACTGTAGTTTCCGGCGCTGTAAAAATAAGAGGAATAGCAGATACATTTGATTCATATCCGCTGTTTGCACCGGTGCCTTTGCTTCCGAGAAGAGATTGAAGCTTTCCGGCTTCCAAATAGGTGGCCTGCAGTTTATCACCTGATATTTTTATTGTATTAAAATAGCTGAGAAACAAGGGAGCGAAGCAGAATATAACCAGCGTAAGTATTGTAAGTGCCGTGAGAGTTTCAACGAGCGTCATACCACACTTATTATGTAAATATTCTTTTATCTTTTTCACAATAAATGCTCCTCCTTTCAAACATAACAGCTTTAATTTTTACCTTTTGGACTTTATTATACGCCTATTACCGGAAAACATCTCCGCCGGCAGGTCTTCCCCAGGTAAGCGATGTTGAGTCGGTTACGGCAGGCTGTATAATATCCATTACCGTGCCGTAGCCTCCGTCGACCTCCACCTTACCGTTTGCTTTATAATCTACTTGTATTTTTCTTACAAGAACATCGTCATTTGTAAAATATGAGGATTCCGTTCCGCCGTAATAAAGCTCATTTACCTTTCTGAGCTTAGCTTTTAAGGCTTCACCGTATTTAAATCCGTCTTTTTCCGCTAAAACGGCGTCAATAAAGTATTTCAGCAGATCTACACCTCTTGACTCAACGGGTTCCGAACCCGCATTGCCCGTAACGGTATATCCTCCGTAGAAATATGCCATATCACCGGCGTTAAACACACGATATGTTTCTGTGCTGCCGCCCTGTGTATATATCTTAACATACACATTACCGTTGAAATAAACCTTATTTGCCGGAACCGACTGACCGTTATACTGCAATCCGCCTTTGTTAGTGGGAACCGGATCACGGCGATCCGTACCCATCTTTGAAGCGTCGCCCAATACTACCGTTCCCAAACGGAAACGGTTACCAATCATTTCAAGAGTTGAGGTTAAGCCTCCGCCGAGAAGTGAATTGGGATTTGTGTAGTAAACCTCCATGGTAATGTCGCCGTCAATCACTATCTGGTCACCGTAAAGACCTATGGACGAATAATATCCCTTGGTGGGTATTGACTCTATTCCCACATTATCCAGGAAAAGGTTTCCCGTTGTTGCAAAAACATAAAAATTATCTTTATTGGGATTTGCCTTTATGTATTTCGCGTTTTCAGGCTTTGACAGCACAACATTTCCCTCTCCTGTTTTAACAAACAGGGAAATATTTCTTCCGTCACCATTGAAATATTTGAATACGCCTTTAATTATGCCTTTAAAGAGTCTTGTGAAAAATCCGTCTCCGGTATCCGATATATCCGTATCATAGCTTATATATTTGTCCGTTTTTATAAACTGACCGTTTGTGCCGTTTTGTTCCGCCTCTTCTTTCGTAACTCCGGTTGTGAAAAGATAACCGTCGTCATCATAAAGCTCCATTGAGGAAATATTTTCGGCAGGGGTTATATATCCGAAAGCGGTCTGGGTTCTTTCTCCGCACACAGCCTTAGCCTTGAAAACCTTAACATCTACATCCTGCTCGGTAGCGTTTCCGCCGCTGTCGCTTACGCGTATTTTATCCGTTCCGTTACCGATCTCAACCTCAAAATAACCGATACAGCCTGAATCATTAAGTGCATCGCTATCACTTGCATACGTTTTGAATTCAAGCCCGTCCCATCTCGTTCCTTCATTTTCACCTGAAGTTGAATAACGAAGATATACTTTATTTGATTTAATTATTGCGTCACTGCCCTCTGAAATTGCAACAAGCTTATCAATCTCCGTAAACATGGAATACTTATCAAGTTGTTCGTAGTTAGCGCTCGTTTTTGTTACAGCATTCTGGTAAGCATATGACGCAGCTTCAACACCGGCACGAGAGAGATAATAAGCCCGCTTATCCGAACTCATCCACTTGACAGACATATAGGAATTGTAAGCATAAAGAGCCAAACTCGCTGCAAATAATGACAAAACCGTCATTATTATCAATACCATTGGCAGCGCCATACCTTCTTTATTTTTAAGATACTTTTTCATTTGTCCGTCCCCCTTTTATGCCGATTTAGGCAATTTAGAAACAGTTTTTTATAATTAAACGATAACTCTTACAAGCTCTTCAAGGGAGGTTCTTCCCTCCATAACCTTATAAATACCCTCGTCTTTAAGGGTCTTCATATCCTGCTTAACTGCCAGCTCCTTGACCTCGGCAACCGTTGCTCTGTCAAGAATCAGGCGTTTCATCTCTTCCGTTACGGTAAGGAACTCGAACACTGCCTCTCGTCCCTTATAGCCTGTATTGTTGCAGGTAAGGCATCCCTTTGCTCTGTAAAGCTTAAAGGTATCGCCCTCATAACCGTAATCGTCAAAATCGTGAATAATCTTTTTGAGCTCCTCGCGGGAAATCTCATATTCTTCCTTACACTTGGGGCAAAGCTTTCTTACAAGACGCTGTGCCAACACACCTACAAGTGAAGACGCCGTAAGGAACGGCTCAACGCCCATTTCGTCAAGACGGGTAACGGCACCGGGCGCGTCATTTGTATGCAATGTGGAAAGAACCATATGTCCCGTAAGAGCGGCCTCAACGGCAATTTTCGCTGTTTCACTGTCACGAATCTCACCGACCATCACTATGTCAGGGTCGGAACGGAGAACCGAACGAAGCGCCGCCGCAAATGTCATACCTGCACGGTTGTTCATCTGAACCTGATTGATGCCGGCCATACGGCGCTCAACAGGGTCTTCAAGCGTAATAACATTCTTCTCAATTGTGCTTATCTCTGCAAGGGTTGCATAAAGAGTTGTAGACTTACCGCTACCTGTGGGTCCTGTAACAAGAACAAAACCGTAAGGCATATGAATAGCGGTGTTAAATCTGTCAAACTGACGGGGACTGAAACGGATATCCTTAATGGTAACAGCCTGCGTATTACTTCTTTCAAGAAGACGCATAACCACCTTTTCGCCGTAAACGGTGGGCATTGAGGCAATACGAACGTCCATTGTTTTGTCTTCAAATTTTACGGTTGCACGGCCGTCCTGAGGGATACGGCGCTCGGCAATATCCATGCCGCCGATAACCTTGATTCTGGAAATAACCGCAGGATACATTTTTATTGGGTTCTGCATAATCTCCTGCAAAACACCGTCTATTCTGAAACGGACGCGCATACTCTTTTCCAAAGCTTCAATATGAACGTCGGAAGCGCCTGCCTTGATTGCGTTGTTGATTATCTGATTTACAAGCTGAACAGCAGGCTTATCGTCAATATCAAGGTCCTCAGCTTCTGCCTGAAGCTCGTCTTCCTCATCGCCGTAGTCCTCAACTCCGTTATTCATATTTGCGAAGTTTTCAATAGCGGCGGTAAGCTCCATATCGGTTGCAACTACGGGGCAGATTTCATAGCCCGTAAGCATACGCAGATTATCAACCGTCAAAATATCATTAGGATTACGCATTGCGACATAAACAACATCTTCCTCCTGATAAAGGGGCAAAACATTATTTCTCAGCGCAAATTCCGGAGTTACAAGATTCGCCACCGCGATATTGACGCCGATTTCGTTAATCGACACAAATTTAAATCCGGTTTTTTTGGAAAGCGTTCTTGCAATATCTTCTTCTGTGCAGTATCCAAGTTGTGTTAAAATTGTTCCGATAAGCTGCTTTGAGGTCTTTTGAATTTCCAAAGCCTCTGCAAGCTGTGCTTCGGTAATGATTCCGGCGTCAATGAGTCTTGCGCAAAGACTGCCGGGTACAATTATCTCATTTGCCATCAATATACCCGTCTTTCATCTTTTCATTTACATAGACCGTTTATTTTGTAAAATTAACGATAGTCATAGTGGCAGCTACAGTTCCGTCCTCTTGCTTCGCCATTGCAATATCGTCAATGCGTGCAATGCACTGCTGCGAAACAATATCTGCCGCAAATCTTCTTACATCTATCTCTTTACCAACAACGGAAATCGTCGTTTTTGCCGCATTTACATTTCCCTGATTCTCAATATTGCCTACATTAAGATCTGTTATCTCAAGATTATACTCAGCACATTTTTCATCAAGCTCAACAGTATATCCCTTTACGCTGTATGAGCCTGCTTCCGCTATAACAGAGTCGTACTTTTCTTTTTGAGTAACATAGTCGTCAGAGTTGTTTTTAAGAGCCTTTAAACTGCTCACAAGAAGCTTGTTTGAATTATATTCGGAAACAACATTTTGGATTTTAACCTTTGTTTCCATAGAGGTTTTGATTGTATACCATGAAGCAAATCCCATTACAGCAACAAGCAACACCATAACGATGCCGATAAGCGCAACTCCGTTAAGCTTTTCTTTTAACAGGGAAAGATCCAATTTTTTATTCATATATATTCCTCCTCTGTTATTGTGCAGCGGTTGTGCCGGTATTTTCCGTTGCTGTATTTGATGATTCCGCCGCATTCGACTGTGCTTCAGTCGTCGCTTCCGCTGAAGTAGCTTCAGTGGTGGTAGTGGTTGTTGTTATAAGCAAACCGTACTCATCAACATTTATCTGACCGCTTAAAGAAACATACAGCTTAAAGGTATATGTTTCTATGCCGTTATCATTTTCTTCCCTTGACGGCATATCGTTTACAATCTTTATCTGGCTCACTGCACCATTATATGCAGGATCGGTTTTAAATGATTCGGCATACTCGTCAAGCTGAGTTATTGCTACGCCGATGCTTTGAGCCGAAGGAAGCTCGCCATCAATTGCGCATATTGCCGCGCCCGACCAATCGGTAAGTGCAATCCCATTGATTTTTACATATTCAGGTCTTTGAGTCTGAACTATTGATAAAAATTTCACCGCACTTGGCTGCCTCGACTGAACGGTATTCACTCTGTCCTGCGCCAGCAAGAGACTGTCGTAAAAGCCTTTGTACTGTTGGAGCTCGTTAATTTCGGCTACAACATCCGAATTTGCCCTTTGAACTTTTTTTAACTGACCTTGCAGAACTAAAAGCCGTGCGGCAAATCCGCTGTAGATTATCAACATACAAAGAAGCACAACAAGGGCGATCTTTAATATTAAATCTTTTTTCTTTTTTCCTTCAAGATACTTTCTGTAGCTTGCAGGCAATAAGCTAACCTTAAACACCGTCATCCCTCCAAACTGGAAATTGCAATTCCTATACAACCGGCATATTCACCCAGCGGAACGGTCGTTTCAGCCTGAAGAGCCGGATAAAAATTAGGTATTTCCACATCCATATACAAATTCTCTCTCAATGCAGGCAACACTTTTCCAACCACAGTGGAATTCAGGATAAAGTACATCTTATCCATCGGAATGCTGTTTTGCATAGCGTAATAACTTATTGTTGACGATGTTTCGGAAGTAAGGAAATTGATAACGGTCTCAACATCTTCATCCGAATACGACATATCACGGGAACCTTTGAAAATATTGCTTACAGCTTTTTGGTTCTTCTCCGGTATTGTTATGGAACGAACCATTGAGATTTCATTGCCGTGGACAACTATGAAATTCAGAACATCGTCTGTCAAATTTACTATTCCGTATTTAGCCCCACCGCAAATTTCGTTTATTCCGCGGCAGTACGAAAGCAATGATGAATCAATTTCGACTACCTGAAGCTTTGAAGCCGTAAAAATATTTATGTAGCCTTCAAGCATTTGCCGCCTTGCCGCAAGCAACATTACATTCGTTTGAGGGGTCTCATCGTCATCTTTTGTTTCACCTGCAACCACATAGTCAACTTCCATTTCCTGTATGGGAATAGGAATAAACTCCTGTGCCTGTAAAAGCACCATGTTGCGGAGCTTATCGCCGTCAACCTTGGGGAAAGATGCATAACGCATAAGAAGGTTTTCGTTGTTAACGCCGATTGCTACATCATTAGTTTGGAAATTTCCGCTTGAAAGAAGCTCTGTAATAGCAGTGTTAAAACGGTCTGCGTCTCTGATAAAGCCTTCTTCAACTATTCCTTCCTCCAACGGGATATATCCCATTGCAAGAATCGAATAAGCACCGTCTACTTTTGTAAGCTCAACAGCTCTTATTTCATTGGTTGTAATTTCACAACCTATTATACTCTTCACCTTTGCCATAATATCATTCTCCTGTGGTCTATGGATAGTGTAGTCTGACTGTATTCATTAAGATCCCATTGATGTAGATGCGGTAAGCATGGGAACATAAAGAGCTATAAGCATTCCGCCGACGATGATACCGACGAAAACCAGGGCTATAGGCTCAAGCATTGCCCTAAGATTTCGGGAGGTAGCGTCCACATCCTCCTCAAAGAACTCTGCAACCTTATCAAGCAATTCCGGAAGCGTACCGGACTCCTCACCGATGGCAACCATACCTGTAACCATTGGGGGGAAAAGTCCGCTTTTATCAAGAGCTTCTGATATACTGACACCCTCTTCAATTTCCTCTATTGCTTTTTCAACAGCGGCGGCAAGCTTATCACTGCCGGAGGTTGGTCCTGCGCTCTTCAAAGCGTCAACCGCCGTTACACCGCCTGCGAGAAGAGTTGCCAAGGTGCGGCAAAATCTTGCAACAACCATTTTTGTAATGAATGTGCCGAACATGGGCATTGTAAGCTTTATATTCTCCCAAAAAACATGAGCCGGCTTACTTTTTAATACCAGAACAATCGTTATAACAATCGCAGCCGCACTGCCCGCCCATACAAACGGTTTACCGCGCAAGCTGTCGGAAATGTTAAATATGGCGGTTGAGATACCGTTTAGTTCTGTACCGCTGGGAACCATTTTCTTGAACATAGGAACCATGAAAACAAGCATGGCAACAAGAATGAGCAACGCCATTATTCCGACATTTTTAGGATAGGAATATGCTGATTTTATGTTTTTCTGAAGATTTTTTTCCTTTTGAAGCTGGTCTGCAAGGCTTGTGAGGGACTGTTCCAAAATACCGCCCGTTTCACCTGCGGAAATCATAGCAACAAACAACTTTGAGAAAATCTTGGGATATTCTTTAAATGCATCCGATAACGGCATACCGCTTTCAACATTTTTTGCGATTGTGTCGACAGCATCTGCAAGCCTTGCATTTTCAGTCTGCTTTGCAAGCGTTGACATAGCTCTTGTTATGGGAACACCGGCAGACAGCATAACTGCAAGCTGACGGCAAAAAACAGCAACCTCTGTTGTGGAAACTTTTTTTCCCTTTGACTTCTTAGAACTTGTTTTCCCGCCTTTTTCTTTCATCTCCGTGACAATAATTCCTGCTTCACGAAGCTTATTAACAGCTTGCGTAGAGTTGTCGGCAACAACTTCGCCGTGAACATTCTGACCTTGCTTATTAAGGCCGTCATATGTAAAAGCTGCCACAAGATTTCCCCCTTATGAAATCATTAAGTATCAGTAGCCCATTGTTGCCATCAGGCGCAGAACTTCCTTTTGATCAACACAGAACTCAATAACCGAGTCTTTTGATATTTTTTGCTGTTTGAGCAAGTTAAGCAACGCTTGGTCCATTGTCTGCATTCCCTGCATCTGACCTGTTTGCATTGCAGCATAGAGCTGGTGCTCTTTTTCCTCACGAATCAAGTTCTTGATTGCGGGAGTATCAATCATATATTCAACCGCCGCCACACGGCCCTTACCGTTAATTGTCGGGATAAGCTGTTGAGAGATAACCGCTTTCAGCGAGTTAGCAAGCTGAGAACGGATCTGACCTTTCTGCTCGGCGGGGAATGTATCAATAATTCTGGAAATTGTCAAAGGAGCCGTCTGCGTATGAAGCGTTGAGAAAACAAGGTGTCCTGTTTCAGCGGCAGTAACCGCAACCTGAATACTTTCAGGGTCACGCATCTCACCTATCATAATTGTGTCAGGGTCATGACGGAGAACGGTACGGAGCGCATTCGCGAAGCTTCTCGTATCTGTTCCGATTTCTCTTTGACGAATCGTTGACTTTTTATGTGTGTGTAAGAACTCAATAGGGTCCTCAACCGTTACGATGTTAGTTTCATATCTTTCATTGATGAAATTCAGCATCGCCGCAAGGGTGGTTGATTTACCGCTTCCCGTAGGACCGGTAACAAGAACAAGTCCTCTCGGCAAATTGCAAAGACGCTTGACATCGGGCGGAAGTCCCAACTTATCAAGCTCGGGGATTGAGAAGGGAATTGCTCTGAAAACCGCTGCGATTGTACCTCTCTGCACAATAACATTTCCGCGGAAACGGGCACATTCGGGAACAGAAACAGCAAGGTCAAGCTCCCATTCTTCCTCAAACTGCCTGCGCTGGCGATCTGAAATAACCTGCAACAGAAGCTGTTCAACATCTTCGGGCATAAGCTTCGGAAGCTCTGTTTGTCTGACCAAATCGCCGTTTATTCTTATACACGGTTCAATACCGCTTACAATATGAAGGTCAGAGCCTTTTTTCTCAACGGTGAGCCTGAGCAAATCCTCAAGTCTTACCGGATAGCTGCTGAATTTACCCGAAAAGTTCACAAACACTCAATCCTTTGCATTTTTATCTGAATAATTGGGTATGGGGGTGCGGTTATTCGCACCCCTCAATTTTTAAGCATTATCAAGAGCATCAAGAAGATTGTTCATTCTCTTAGCCTGGTCTGATGTTGCCTTAACATATATTACGCCCTTATAAGAAGAGCCTGTAACCTGACCGCTTTCAGCGTCAACCGAACCCTCGTCAACAACAAGTGCTACAACCTGATACTCCACACCGCCGAATACTTCGGGGTAAAGGCTCTGCATGAGGATGAATCTGTCCTCAACCGCAGTTGTAGCCTTTACAGCAGTGTCCTTTGTAATGGATTCAAGCGGTATCCACATCTTCTCGCCTGTGTCAACAGTATCGAGAGCAACAAGAAGGTCGTGAATCTCATTATTCCATGTAACATCATCGCAGTAAACTATGATGCTGTTTGTGATAGAAGAGTGGTCATATGTATAGAACTGAACATTCTCGTAAGAAACATTGGAAAGTCTTGACATGAGCTCATCAACCGTGCAGTTCTGAGCAACATATGTATGGATTGTGCTTGAAGCAGAAGCCACATTTGAATCAATCTGATTGATAATTGCCTTTGCATTGGAGATTGCAGCAGCAGTACCGAACAGCCAGAGTGATTTTGTCATTCTGTCGTGACCGTAGGTTGTAACATCCTGAGCATACTTGGCAATAAGAGCCTCTGCATCGCTTCTGGAAATGTTTACAAGGTCAATCTTTTCAAA
Organism: Candidatus Fimenecus sp.; assembly: GCA_051881435.1. Classification (GTDB taxonomy): domain Bacteria; phylum Bacillota; class Clostridia; order Oscillospirales; family Acutalibacteraceae; genus Fimenecus. The sequence continues at coordinate 38,980 of JBJEPW010000025.1, forward strand.
GGTTGTTGCGCCGGGAGCAACGGTTGTGCCGGAATCGCCGGAACCGGTGCCGTCACCAGTTGCACCATTTGTTGCAGCAGAGGCAGGAACATCAACAACCTGCTTGATTTTCATAATGTCAGCCATAGCTGTACCGCTTACATAAACGAACAGGGTCATCGGCCTTGACTCCGTTGTGATACCGGAGTGAAGTCCTAAACTGTCAAGAAGTGATGAAAATTCACTTGCAGAAATATAATTAAGTTCAATGGGGGTGAAAGCCGATGCGATATTTGAACTGCCTACGCTGATATTCTCGCTTGAATCAAGGATTTCGGCCAGCTCATGAAGCTTCGCCATCTCTTTGGGATATGCGCTTATCCATACATCTCTCTTGTTGTTTGACTGGGAAACAACCTTAACATTGTTAAGCCCGAGAGCTGTTGCCTGTGATATAAGTTCATCAAAAGTAATGTACTTGAAAGAGAACTTGGTAAGGATGAGACTGTCGACAAATGTGGTGTTAAGTTCATCAGCCGTAGATATCATTACCGTGTTACCGTCTTTAAGATAAGAAAGACCGACAAGCCTTGTTACATAGTCAAGAGCTTTGAGCGGAGATACATCTTTTAGGTCAACCGTAACGGTTTCTGTTCCTGCGCCCTTAAAAATGACCGTGTAGCCCGCATTGTATGCAATCGAGGAAACAAGATCTTTTATGTTAGCATCCTTTGCCTTGATTGTTAAGCGTGTTGAAACAATACCCGAAGAAGAATTCGCCGTTGTTACAGGCAGTTTAAGCACCTGACCTCTGTAAAGGGTATCTTCGCTGCTCAAATTGTTATAAGTCATAATATCACTGATTGTGACACCGTTCTTCTGAGCAATTGATGCCAGCGTTTCACCGCTTCTGACAGAATAATAACGGTAATTGCCCATTGCTGTGCCCTTTGAGCCACCGTAATTTTCGGAGCCCATAACAGCAAGCGGTGCAACCGCGCTGATTATAAGCACCAGCGACAAAGCGATAACAAGTATCGACTTGCCGAATTTTTTAGAACCTTTCATTGTAGTTCCCCCTAAAAACTTTTATGTAAATATAAATTATTACCTATTTTAATATTTCAGCTCAACCTTTGTATCGTCGAGAGAAATAACAACCGAATCATCGGTTATGCTTTCAACAATCCACGAAGAATCGCCCAAATAATCACCGACCTGTAAGTTCGGATAGTGTTGGTTATCTGTTTCAACCGTAGCGGTGTAGTAGCCTTCAGAATTAAACATTATAGCAGTTACTTTACCGTGAGACAGTGCCACATCATCCAAAACATCTGTTCCGTCAAGAGGAATATCTTCTTTGTTTCTTACATTTTGCGGAAGAACCTCTGCCTGTGCGGCGTCTCCTGAATTTACGGGAGTTGTATCAATCTTTGTTTTTTCCGTTGTAAAAATAATAATCAACGCAACCAAAACCGAAATAGCAATGAGAATTATCGGTATTATTATCTTCATTTTAGGATTCTTATCAAAGAAAGCAGTAAATCCGCTGCCGCCCTTGCCGCCCTTACCGCCTTTCAGCTTTGCAAACAGTTCCTTTATATCCATATTCATACACAGAATCCTCCAAACAAATGATACTATGATTAACAATGGGAACCAAAAGCACACTCAAAAGGGTGCACTATCCCCTAAAAATATATACTTATACAAAATTATTTTATACTAAATAGGGAGAAAAAGCAACAAAAATATAATGCAAAAATCACCAAAATATATCAAATATTTTAGTGATTTTGCTAAACAAATTTACTAGTAATTGTTTATTACATAGGAAAAACACAAAAGCGGCGTTTCACTTTGAAACGCCGCTTTTGAAAAAAATTTAACGAGCAATCAATAAGTAATGTTGGTATAATCAGCCACCAATTTTGCCTTACCTGTAC
>JBJEPW010000026.1:0-40375 GCA_051881435.1 Candidatus Fimenecus sp.
TCTTATATTTTACATCTGTTTCTTATCTTTGTCAATCCTTTATGTGAACACGCTCTAAAGACTTTTTCGCTTCATCAAGAACCCTTTTTGAGATACCTATGTTTGGTGCTTTTTTCAAAATTATCTGCTGAGGGTATTTACCTTTTGACAGACAATCGGTTATTAAATTTTCAGCCATATCGGATTTCTTCTCACGGCTGATACCGCTGAGAAGATCGTCGATGGAAATATCATAATGACCGAGCCATTTGAAGCCGTTGGCTTCACTCAGTTCAAAGGCGATAGGCTTGCCTTCCGGTGCGAGGGAGGATTTTTGATGTGCCGCCACTCGTATCTCCGGCTTGTCCTTTACTCTGCCGACTACAAGCACGCTTCTTGCAGCTGCTTGAAAGTCTATTGAACCAAGACCTCTGTAATTGGATTTGTTTCCCTGTGCCTTGTTTAAGTGCCCCACAAGTATAATCGCACAACGGTATTTGTCGGCGATCCTGCCAAGCTGAGAGAGAATGACACGGACTTCATTTGCTCGGTTCATATCCACCTTTGCACCGATATAGGCTTGCATCGGATCTAAGATCATTACCCTCGCACCCGTTTCTGCAATAGCCTTCTCTACTCTCTCGTCAAGCATCGTCAATGTTGCCTCAGATTCGTCGATCACCTTGATTTGTGAGCAGTCTGCATTACCGGCAAGAAGACGGGGCTTGATGGTATCCCCAAGCCCATCCTCTGCGGTTTGATATATTACCTTGATAGGCTCGCGCTCGGTGTTGTCGCAGGGTAGTTTTTCTCCCCTTGACAACAGAGCTGCCAATCGCAGTATCAAAGTGGTTTTACCCTCACCGCCGTCGCCGTGAATGATTGTCAACTTACCGTATGGGATATAGGGATACCACAGCCATTCCACTTCTTCGACGGGCACTTCATCCATACTGATGATTTTTAATTCCGCCATAGGCGTTGCCTCCTTTCAATTTTTCTCAAAACTATTGAAATTGGAGGAGTCATAGGTTATAATATTTGCAGTACATTTTTGAGAAGACTGTTCCGTATCTGCGCCAACAGATACATTGAGAACAGTCTTTTCGGTTTTATATGCCATCCTTTCGCTCCTTCATTCCATATAGCGTGGTGTTTATCTGCTCAATACGGTCAAGCAAGTCGTCGTGAACTCCTGCGCCGGCTTCGATGCGTTTAAGCTCATCGAGCACGGCGGCAAGCTCGTTTCGCAGAGCCTTATAGACTCTCGGATTGCCGACCACCGTTATTTGCTGCTGCAGGGCACGAGCACAAAGATAATCCTGCTTTGTCAGTCCCGATATTCTGACATTACTGTCCAAAACATCAGCCTCCTGCGGTGACATACGAAAAGCGATTGTTTTGCTCCTCCAACGGTTGTGACGGTCAAGATTTTTAGCGGACATTTTCAATATCCATCCTTTCATATTCAAGTTTCTTTGCCATTTCCGTCTGCTTTGACGGGAATAGGTGTGCATAGCGATATGTGATCTCAATGCTTTCGTGACCAACACGGTCAGCGATCGCCACCGCAGAAAAGCCCATATCTATGAGCAGGGAAATATGACTATGGCGCAAGTCGTGAATGCGGATACGCTTCACCCCTGCGGCTCTTGAGCCACGATCCATTTCTCGGTGCAGATAATTCTTTGAAATAGGGAATATACGATCTTTCTTTTTGTATCCATATAGCATACCGATATAATCCTGCATTTCCTCACAGAGAAACTGCGGCATTTTTATCGTACGGTGGCTTTTCCTTGTTTTCGGAGTGGTAATGACATCTTCGCCGTGCAAGCGCTGATAGGATTTGCTGATCGTAACAGTACCTTTTTCAAAGTCGAAGTCCCCAGCAGTCAGAGCGAGCAATTCACCCTCACGGATGCCGCACCAATACAGCATTTCAAACGCATAAAAGGAAACTGGCTTATCCATCATTTCATCGGCAAACTTCTTGTACTCTTCTTTCGTCCAAAACTTCATTTCCTTGCGTTCCTCTGTGCCCATATTTCCGGCTTTTGTGGCGGGATTGGAACGAAGGTCATAATGTCTTACAGCGTGGTTAAAGATGGCACTAAGCTGATTGTGGACGGTTTTGAGATAGGTCTGTGAATACGGCTTCTTCTTTTCATCACGAAAAGCGAGCAGTTCATTCTGCCAAGCGATTACATCCTTTGTGGTGATCTCGCTGACATTTTTCTTTTCAAAATAGGGTAAAATCTTGGTTTCAATGATATGCTTTTTGGTCAGCCAAGTGTTTTCTTTTAAACGAGGTTTTATGTCCTTTATATAAAGCTCAACAAAGGCAGAAAAGTTCATATCCATATCGGCAGCACTTTGCTGCTTAAATACTCGTTCCCACTCCTGCGCTTCTCGTTTGGTCTCAAAACCTCGCTTACATTTCTGTTTGCGCTCGCCTTTCCAATCTACATATCGTGTTAAAACATACCAAGTGCCGTTATCTTCATTTTTATAGACAGGCATTTTTGTTCTCCTTTCCGGCTTGGTACAGCCTTTCATTAAAATACTCTCTGTTGACTCTTCCTGAGATGGTAATAAAGCCTTTACGCTTCAGTTCCTCATTCAGCTCTCGTATGACTTTGTAGGCATACGAGATTGAAACATCGAGAATCTCAGCGACTTCTTCCACACGCATAAACTGTTGTCCCATAAGTTTCCTCCTTTCTTCGGTTAGTATAATAGGGTGCCGTTCTACCCAAGTGCCGTTCCTACCCCTGCTTTTTTAGCGGCGTTGTCTCGCTCGCTCCGTCGCCACTCGGAGGTCTTGGCAAAATCATATCCCACTTAGACGGTCATTCATTTTTACTAAGCGAAAATGCTTAGTTCTATATCATTATACTAAGCATATTTGCTTTTGTCAAGTGGTTTGCGAGAAAATACTAAACTTTTTTGTTTGGAATCTTCTTGACAGCACTAAACATTTCTGCTATACTATGTACGAACACTTGAAAAGAGGTGCTTTTATGGCTATTAGCGAAAGAATTCACTTTTTCCGCAATCTACGTGGAATGACACAAAAATATCTCGGATTACAGCTCGGTTTTCCCGATAAATCTGCTGATGTTCGTATGGCACAGTATGAAACAGGTTCCCGTACTCCAAAAGCAGATATTACTGCAGCGTTGGCACAAGTTTTGGATGTAGCACCGGAAGCGTTGAATGTGCCCGATATTGACAGTTACATAGGTCTGATGCACACGCTGTTTGCCCTTGAGGACATTTACGGCATTACCGTCAGCGAAGCAGACGGGGAAGTGTGTCTTAAAGTCAACTCTGAGAAGGGTAAGGATTCCGCAGAAATTATTCGTATGCTTACCGCTTGGAAAGAGCAAAAAGCCAAACTCGATGCATGTGAGATTGATAAAGATACCTACGACCAATGGCGTTACCACTATCCTAAGTTCGACACGACGGGCGGTTGGGTAAAGGTTCCTTCGGAGGAACTGAACGATATAATGTTAGACACCTTCAAAGATCGCCTGAAACCCGACTAAGAAAAAAGACGACAAAAAGCCCTTAACTGCGGTACAAATCCACAGTTAAGGGCTTTTTAATCGTATAATACAGATTTATTTCTTGGTAACAGCCATTTGAAAATTATTCTGATAACCTATAAGCCATTCGGGGTATAGAATAATAGTCACTTCAAGGGATGTTATCAAATCGTTATCAAAATGGGTGGGCAAAGTCCGGAAAACCTTGATATTACTGGGTTTTTCAGGCTTTACGATTTATTCCCACTCCACCGTTCCGGGGGGTTTGGAGGTGATGTCATAGACCACGCGGTTGACGTGCTCCACTTCATTCGTAATGCGGTTCGACACCTTTGCGAGCAAATCGTAGGGGATTTGCGCCCAATCCGCCGTCATAAAGTTGTCGGTAGTGACGGCGCGCAGGGCAATCAGGTGGTCATAGGTTCTGTGGTCGCCCATCACGCCCACGGTTTTTACATCGGGCAGTACGGCGAAGAATTGGCTTAACTGCTTTTCATAGCCGGTTTTTGCCATTTCGTCGCGGAAAATTGCGTCTGCCTCTTGCAAAATCTTGACCTTTTCGGCGGTGATTTCACCGATAATGCGCACGCCCAGTCCCGGACCGGGGAACGGTTGACGCCATACGAGTTCTTTGGGAATACCCAATTTTTCGCCGACGGCGCGCACTTCGTCTTTAAACAAATCGCAAAGCGGCTCAATTACGCCTTCAAATTCAATATCCTCGGGCATTTTTACGCGGTTGTGATGCGTTTTAATCACATCGGCGTCGCCCTTGCCCGACTCAATGCAGTCGGGGTAAATCGTGCCCTGTGCGAAGAACCCCTTATCCGCTTCCTTGCGGATTTCGTTCCAAAATACATTGTAAAATTCCGTGCCGATGATTTTGCGCTTTTCCTCGGGGTCGGTTACGCCTTTCAGTTTGGAAAGAAATTCCTCCTGACAGTTGACGCGCACAAAACGCATATCAAAAAGGGAGGTGAACGTTTTTTCGACGAAATCGCCCTCGTCCTTGCGCATCAAGCCTTGGTCCACGAACACGCAGGTGAGTTGCTTGCCCACGGCGCGGGAGAGAAGACCTGCCGCAACGGAGGAATCCACGCCGCCCGAAAGCCCTAAAATGACCTTCTTATCGCCGATTTGCGCGCGCAATTTCTGCACGGTATTTTCGATAAAATCGTCCATCACCCAATCGCCCGAGCAATGGCAAATCACATACAAAAAGTTGTGTAAAAGTTGTTTGCCGTATTCGGAGTGCGTCACTTCGGGGTGGAACTGCACGGCATAAATATTTTCTGCGCGGTTTTCCATGGCGGCGCAGGGGCAGTCGTCCGTTGTGCCGATGACCGAAAATCCGTCAGGCACTTTTGCGATATAGTCCGTGTGGCTCATCCACACAATGCTTTTTTCGGGAATGTCTTTAAACAGTAAACTTTTTGTATCCGCCGTGACTTCGATTTTGCCGTATTCCGACACGGGTGCGGTTTTGACTTCGCCGCCGCGCATCCAAGAGATTAACTGACAGCCGTAGCAAATACCCAGCACCGGCACGCCCAAATCGAGAATTTCTTTGGCGTAGTGCGGTGAGCTTTCGTCATAAACCGAGTTCGGCCCGCCCGTAAAAATGATACCCTTATAGCCGCGGGAACGAATTTCCTCTATCGGCGTGGTGTAGGGGAGGATTTCGGCATACACATGGTGGTCACGCACTCTGCGCGCGATTAACTGATTGTATTGCCCGCCGAAATCAAGAACAAGAATTTTTTCCATGCTATGCGCCTTCGTTCATTACTTTTTTGTATTTCTTTAGCCTTTTTTCACTTGCACTGATATATTTGTTGTCAATTTCAATCCCAATATATTTTCTGTTTAATCTTAACGCCGCTTCTCCTGTACTTCCTACGCCATTAAAACAGTCTAATACAACATCGTTTTCATCGGAAGCAATCTTAATGATTTTTTCTAATATGGATATTGGTTTTTGCGTGGGGTGTAAGTATTTGCCGCTTTCGTCTCTTAAACGTTCGCTCCCCATACATATTCCACTTTCCACAAAATTGTGCATATCGCACTGATTAGTGAAATTCCAAGTATGCCCCTTATTCCAACAGGCAACAATCAATTCACAACTATTCAGAAAGGAAGTCTTTCTAAAATTGGGAACGGGATTGGTTTTGTGCCACACCATAAATTGAAATGTATCAAATTCAGGATCAAAAACTTTGTGATATTCACCGATTAAATTGTAAGAACAGAATATGAAAATATTTCCCTTTGGAGACAGTATTCTCTTGAATTCGTCTAATAAATCCGCTGGATTCAAAGGTAATAAATCCCATTCGGCTACATCATTATTTATATCGGAACGCCAGTCAAATTTGATATTTCCTGTACTGTGCGGAGCCAAATTATAAGGCGGGTCTGTTAATATTAAATCAACAGAATGATCGGGAATGTCTTTCAATACTGAAAAACAATTATCCTGAATTAGCAGATAATCTTTAATATTTCTAATGTCTATCATAATTCACCAAAATAAATTGTCTTAATCTCTGTCAGAGCACTTTTTATTTTTTCAGCCGAATTCTTGTATTGTGAAAAAATGATATCAAAGCCTTCGGCATCGTTGCATACAAAATTCCAATAATCTTTCCCGATCAAAAGTTCGTCATCTGCAAAAAACTGTCTTACACGCTCTTGCTTCCATTCTTGCCCTTCGCCGAACTTGTTGTATGCTGTACCGAAAAAGATTTTAACTTTTGCATTCGGATCATCTTTTAACTTGTTTTTAAGTAAAAAGTATTCTTCTAACAAGGCAGATTTTTCGGCACGAGCCTTCTTGTTATCAAGATCTCCGGATGCCTTTAACTCTATTAAATAATGCTCATTAGTTTGTGGATTATAAAAATAATTATCTGTTGCATGAGTTCTTTTAAAACTGGTTATATCTCTTGGATAAATTGTTTCAAAGGAACTATAATGCGTAATTTCAGGCTTTGATGTGTGACTGACATAACTATCTAAAATGTTTGAACTACGTTGAATTTGATCGGGAAGTATAAACGAATCAATGCTATCCAACACTTCGTAAGATTGACGAGCGATTTGATTGCCCATTTTTTCCAAAACATTACCGAAACTACTGTCAAAACTACGAACAAAGGCGGAATAAAACATGAATTCTTCACCTAGTTCGGCAATGAAACAGTTGTTCTTTTTCATATTGATTACGCCAGTAGGCTCGTCTGCTTCTTCTCTATATCTACTGACAAGCCCCTCGGCAAATGCTGTAATTGCAACATCTACAACTGCTTCTATTGCAATCTTTTTTGCGTGTTCCATAATATTCAACCTCAAGATAATTTATCTGTAAATAATCGCTTCGCGCTCGGGACCGTTGGAAACCATATCAATACGGTGACCGAGTTCTTTTTCAATGAATTCCACATACTCGCGGGCTTCTTGCGGCAACTGATTGTAGTCACGAATGCCCTTGATGTCGCAATGCCAGCCTTTGAGGGTGGTCAAAACGGGCTTGCATTTTTTCAAGGTCGGGGTGGTGGGGAAGTCTTTAATCACTTTGCCGTCCACCTCGTAGCCTGTGCAAACTTTGATTTCTTCCAAGTAAGAAAGGCAGTCAAGTGCGGTCATAACAACCTTTGTCGCACCCTGACATTCAATGCCGTAGCGGGTTGCCACGCAGTCAAACCAGCCGACTCTGCGCGGTCTGCCCGTGGTTGCGCCGAATTCGCCTTTGTCGCCGCCGTGAATGCGCAATTCCTGCGCTTCGTCCTCGTCGAGAATTTCCGAAACAAATTCGCCTGCGCCCACTGCGGAGGAATATGCCTTTGTGACAACGATAATCTCCTCAATTTTGTGGGGCGGAATGCCTGCGCCTACTGCGCCGTAGCCCGCAAGGGTAGAGGAGGAGGTCACCATCGGGTAAATGCCGAAATCGGGGTCTTTTAAGGTGCCGAGTTGCCCCTCTAACAGAATTTCCTTGCCCTCGGCCATCGCGTTTTGCAAATAGGCGTGGGTGTCGCAAACATAGGGGGCAATCATTTCTCTGTATTTTACGCAGGTGGTATATAATTCGTCCTTGTCGAGTAAGGGCTTGTCATACACATATTTGAGCGACAGATTTTTCAGCGTGCAAATATTGTCTAACTTCGCTTTTAAGGTCTCGTCGTCAAACAGTTCGTTGACCTGAATGCCGATTTTTGCGTATTTGTCGCTGAAAAACGGCGCGATACCGCTTTTGGTGGAGCCGAAGGCGTTTTTGCCCAGGCGTTCTTCTTCATAAGTATCAAACAAAATATGGTACGGCATTAAAATCTGCGCGCGGTCCGAAACCAACAACTTCGGATTTAACCCCGCTTTTTTCACATCTTCCAATTCTTTGCAGAATTTATTGATGTCCAGCGCTACGCCGTTGCCGATAATGCAGGTGGTGTGGTCATAGCAGACGCCGCTGGGCATTAAGTGGAACGCAAAACGCCCTTTTTCGTTAATGATGGTGTGCCCGGCATTTGCACCGCCCTGATAACGAATGACAATATCCGCCTTTTCCGCGAACATATCGGTGATTTTGCCTTTGCCCTCGTCGCCCCAGTTTGCGCCGACAATTGCTTTAACCATTTTGAAACTCCTTTCGCTTTCCCATACGGAAAACAGCGGTAGTGTAAGCACTAATACCGCATATTAAAAATTACTTGAATATTATATAATAATAGTGGCTGTAAAGTCAATGGATACGGTCTTTTCCGCAAATAAAAAAAGCCCGAAATTTTTCGGACTTTTTTGTGCAATTTTTTATTCGCAGGTCTTTTTCTTTTTCTGTACCGCAATTACAAATGCAGCCGTAAGAACCACAATAACTGCGCCTGCCGCAATTCCCACAGCAACCTTTCCTCCTGTGCCGGGGATACCGTCGATAATCGAACCGCCACCGACTGCCGCGGTTGTTGTTTCGGATGAACCCTGCTCCGTACCCTCCGTTGTGGGCGGAGTTGAATAATCGGGTGTGGTTACATCGGGAGTTAAGGGCTCCAGATTGTTAAGATTGGCTGTCAATGCACCGTCAAAAGCGAGAGCAATGCTCTGATTTGCCGAATTGGTAGCCTCTGTTTCCGTAATCTCAAACACCGTTTCACCCTCGGCGCCGTCATTTACATTGAATACGAAAGTAAACATCTTTGTTTCCGCCATAAGAGAATCGGCAATAACAAGATTTGCCTTGACAATTCCCGAAGACACTTCGGAATCATTAGTTAAAGATACGATTGAATTGCCTGTAAGGTATGTAGTTTCGGAATAAGTCAGCTTGTCGGTATCAAATTTTAAAGACAGGCTGACGGTAGCAATATCCGAATTGGCAGGGGCGGTGAAACGAACATAAACCTTGCCGTTTTCACCTGCAATATCAAGCTTAACCTTAACGGGCTCTGCCGCAAATGCAGGAAGCACCGAAACGAAAAGCAATACTAAAACCAACGCGGAAGCAAATATTGTTTTGATTTTCATTTTCATATAAAAGACTCCCCAAATTTAAAGTCATACAAATAATACCAAAACAGGCGATGATTGTCAATTGATTTTATAAAATATATATAAATATTTGATACCTATTTGAATTGAAAACCCGATTTTTCAAAAATCCGACGCATAATATCGGCACTTTTTTTATCGGTGTTTTTTAATCCTTCCCGTTTTCTTACAATATCACGATCCTTGGTGAATGCGTATTTGAATAACCGTATTACCCAATAAAGCGGCAGTAAAAACGGGTATTTTTTAAGTATGGGGAACCTAAGCTCCATATGGTGCAAATTCGGAAAAACAGCGCTGAAAATTCGGCTGACCTTTGTTTTTTGAGAAACTGCGGTTCGTGACGCCTCGTCGGCATTGTCAACGGGAGGACCTAAAACTATGTAATTTTCCATAATGCTTAGGTCATCGTCATATTCTCCGCCGTCAAACATACACCTGCAAAGTCGCCGTATTTTAGAAGCAAAACCGTCAATACCCAGTGCTTTAAACTGCTCGGTAATGTATTCAAAATCAAGCTTTTCAGAAAGCTTATTTTCCATTAAGTATAAATCCATAACAGGACGGAAGCAGGAGCCTGCCTCCAAATAATGCTCGGCAAGGTGAGCGAGCGTATAAATATACAAATCATTATATGTCATTTTGAACTCATTATTGCCGTTGCTCTCCGCCTTATCCCAGACATCGCAGAAATATTCGTGCATAAAATATCCCTCTTGAAAGAGCGTCTTGTGAAGTTCAATCGTAAGACAGGGCTCTTTTATGAGGATAATATCCTTGCCGTTGTCCGCTTTCTGATAAAATCCGCGGGACAAAACAATATCGCGGCACTTTTCAATATCTTTTTCGCGGACAAGAATATCCATATCAACCATAAACCGCATTTCGGGAACAGGGTAAAGCGATTTCAGGTGGGAGCCTTTCAAAAGCATAAAATCTACGCCGTTATTTGAAAATTCGCGTTTGATAAAGTCAGTTTCTTCCTTCTGAGACGCCTCGCGCATAAGCCCTGCCATATAGGATTTTTCAAGTTTTTTCAGTATTTCGTCAGGGAGAGTGACAGCACCGTTTTTGACTGCAAGATACAAAATGCTCTGTACCGCATTGCGAACGGATAATTTATACAGCTTAACGGTGTCAACGCTTTCAGGGCATAAAGGTACAGGACGGCCGCATATTGAGGAGCCGACTAAATCGAGAAAATATTTTTTTGTATCTGTAATATTTTGCATTATTTAAACACCTTGCGTGAGATATACAGTATGTATTTTCGTATGGGTAAAACAAGCATCCACAGCCTGCTGTAAAGCATATACCCGAAATCGTCTGTTTTTATCTCTTTACCCTTACGGTTAACGGCTTTAACAACTGCAATAATGTGCCTTTCAAGAATTCCGTATTCTTTCTTCCACTGGTTGTCGCCGCAAAGAATATAACCCTTTTCGTCTTTACCCACAATCCTGTGCAGTACAAAGTGACCGTCGTCACGGCGGTAAAAAATAATATCGCCCTTTTTCACGGTATCGGCTTTTTTTATCAGCACCGTATCTCTGCCCTGAACCAAGAGCGGCAGCATGCTTGTTCCCGTTATGGGCAGTTCAACCGTTCCGCCTGCGTCAAGACTTTCTTTAATTGCGGGATAAAGCTCTTCAAGTGAGACTCTTTTTTTGTTTTCATTGTCCATAAAATCTTACCTCACCTGAATTATAATAAAACTTAACGGGAAAGTCAATTTGAATTGCTCTTTTTTAATGAATTCCACGCGTTATAAACAGCCGCACCCACAATTACGCAATATCCTATAATACTTAAATAATCGGGAATTTCGTGAAAAACGATAAAGCTTATCGCCGTTGTGAAAATAATTTGAGAGTAATCGTAAACGGAAATTTCCTTTGCAGGCGCTTTTGCATATGCCGCCGTAATGAAGAACTGACCGCTGCAGGCGCAAAGTCCTGCGAAAATCAGGTACAAAAGCTGGATTATTGTCATCGGCTTGTAGCCGGCAATAAGTCCGGGGAGAGTGACCACGCAGGAGAAAAGAGAAAATACAAATATTATAACAGGTCCTTTAATCCCGTTTTGCGAAAGCTTTCTCACATATGTGTATGCAAGACCGGCGCCCATTCCGCCTAAAAATCCCAAAAACGCGGGAAGCGCCTCCATTGAGAAAGAGGGCTTCATAATCAGCAATGAGCCGAGGAATGCCGCTGTAACTGCCGCCGCCTGACGAAAAGAGGCTTTTTCTTTCAAAATGAATATTGAAAAAATAACCGCAAAGAAAGGGGAGAGCTTGTTAAGCATAGAGGCGTCCGCAATATTCATATGGCTTATGGCATAAAAATTGCAAAGTATTCCCACAGTTCCCGCCGCCGAACGGATAAAGAGATACAGAATGTTTTTCCCTCTCGGCATTTCCCACATATGATTTTTTGAAATCAGTATCACAGCAAAAACAACTGCAACCGCATTTCTGAAAAAGCTTTTCTGCATTATGGGCAAATCGCCTGAAAGCTTAACAAACAAATTCATCAATGCAAAGAAAAATGCGGAAAGAATAATGAAAGCTATTCCTTTTGTTTTATCGTTTTTAAACATTTGTTTCACCGATTAATATTGTACCACATAATAATGATCATAACAAGACAAATAAAAAGAGAAGCCTTGAAAAATCAAGACTTCTCTGAAATTCTTTCATTGGGTAATTATTTCTTTTTGTTGGAATCTTCAAATTCAACCTTACCCATATTTTCAGCCGCACCCGAAAGAGCGTCGGCAGACTCTTCTTCGCCTGTACCCATCTTGCCGCCGTTAACAACAAGGTTTGTAATAATACCGAAGATGAGAGCGGTTGCAAGAGAAGTGATGGTAAGAAGCGGACCGTTGGTAGCGGAGTTTTTGCCGAAGTTGAGCGCAAGACCGCCGATACCTGTAACAAGGATTGCACTTACAACAAAGAGGTTCTTGTTGTTGCCGAGGTCAACCTTTTTGAGCATTTGAAGACCGGATACAGCAATGAAACCGTAAAGAGCAACGCAAGCACCGCCCATTACACATTTGGGAATGGAGTTGATGAGAGCAACAAAAGGTGTGATGAAAGAAAGAAGCATGCAGCCGAATGAAGCGGTAACGATTGAAACGATTGAAGCGTTTCCTGTGATAGCAACACAGCCGATTGATTCACCGTATGTTGTGTTTGCCGCACCTCCGAAGAGACCGCCTACAATTGAGCCGAGACCGTCACCTACAAGTGTTTTGTCAAGACCGGGCTCTGTGATAAGGTCTCTGTTGATGATAGAACCGAGGTTTTTATGGTCGGCAATGTGCTGTGCAAGCTCAACAACAGCAATGGGAACGAAGGTCATTGCAATGTTGCCGAGAGCAGCGGCATTTATGGGAAGAACTCCCTCGGGATGCTCTGTAATTGCCTTTAAGAATGTGAACTTGGGATAATCAACTATTGAAGTAAGTCCAAAGGGAACGAAAGCCTCTTTGAAAGCGTCAAAGCTCAAAATCTGAAGTGAGGGAACATCTGCAACGATACCGATTAAGGTGAATACAAGAGCAAGAATGTAGCCTGCACCTACGCCGATGATGAAAGGAATAAGACGAAGTGTTTTTGAACCCTTAACTGATACAAGCACGATTGCAAGGAAGGTTACGGCACCAACGAGAATTGTGAGAAGGCTGTAGCCTTTGGGGTCGCCGTTGCCTGCCATCCAACCTGTTGCAGTGCCTGAAAGTGAAAGTCCGATTAAGGTAACGATAGGTCCTATGATTACTGCGGGCATAAGCTTGTTAACCCATTTTGAGCCAACCAACTTAATGATAATTGCAAGTACAACATAAACAAGACCTGCAAAGGCAATTCCTATAAGCACGCCCCAATATCCGTAGTTCATGCCGATAATTGCCTCGTAAGCGCCGAGGAAGGTGAAAGAAGAACCTAAGAAAACAGGACTTTTACGCTTTGTGCAAACAATGTAAACGAGTGTTCCGATACCTGCGCCGAAAAGAGCCGCGGCAGGGTCAAAGATTAAAGTCTGACCGTTGCTCATTTCGTAATTGGACATCAAGATAGGAACGAGCAGTGTTGCTGCCATGATTGCAATCATCTGCTGGAAAGCAAAAACGATTGTTTTACTGAACTTGGGACGGTCGCCGATGTCATAAATGAGTTTCATTCTGATACTCCTCCTTAATTTTTCGCCGCAATTCAATAAAAAAGCCTTGCCAATATTGGCAAGGTCAAAATGCAACATAAAATAGTCCTGTTTTAAATATGCCGCACATTCATCTTGCCGATATCTCTGTATCGAATTTAAAGATTGCCGCGTTATCCTGTGTAGTATATCATAAACAGTCTTTTTTTGTCAATAAATTTCTTTAAAAGACGAAAAATATTTTATTCACCGAGGAAAGAGCGAAGTGCGTCGATTTCGTTTTCCGTAAAAACTTTAATTCCGGACTCCGAAAAGAGCTTGGCGGTCACGCCGTCGCCTGCGGTTTTGTTGCCCGTAAAAGTGCCGTCATAAATGATGCCTTTTCCGCAGGAGGGGCTGTTGGCTTTCAGTACGGCAACATCCGCGCCTACGGTTTTTGCAATATACAGCGCTGTCTGAGCACCTTTGGTATATTCCTCAGTAACATCTTTTCCCGCGTTGGAAATTACCTTGTCACCGCAGATTTCCGCAGGATTTCTCGGGGTTGCAAGTCCGCCGAGCTGTTCGGGACAAACGGGAATCAGCATGTGCTCTTTTGCAAGAGAAAGCAATTCTTCATTTTTACAGTTGTCGCCCTTGTAGCGGCAGTCACAGCCCATAAGGCATGCGCTTACAATAATTTTTGCCATATTATTCACCTTTTTTACTGTTGATAACCTTACAAATATCAACGCCTGTTTTGCCGTCTGTCGCGTCAATATTAACTTTTATAACCTCCGAAAGAGATGTGGGAATGTTTTTTCCCACATAATCGGGACGAATGGGCAATTCTCTGTGTCCGCGGTCAACCAAAACCGCAAGACGGATTTTACCCGGTCTGCCCAAGGAAAACAGTGCGTCAATTGCCGCCCGTGCCGTGCGCCCCGTGTAGAGCACATCATCTACAAGCACAACCTCTTTACCGTTTATATCACCGTCGATTTTTGTATCTCCGACTTTCGGCGACTCGTCAATCTTTTCAAGGTCGTCACGGTAAAATGTAATGTCGAGAGAGCCTACGGGAACAGATACCTTGCTGTTTTTCTCAATGTTGGCGGCTATTATCTTTGCAATGGGCACTCCTCTTGTGCGGATTCCCACTAATACAAGGTTTGATAAATCCCGGCATTTTTCAACGATTTCATAAGAAATACGCATTAAAGCTCTGCCCACCGCCGCATCGTCAAGCACCTGAACCTTTGTTTCAAGATTGTTAGTATTGCTCTCCATAAAAACACCTCTTCCGAGCCCAAATTATACCATGAGCAAAATTTTATGTCAACCGAAGCACAGAGCAATTTTTTGTTGTTAACACACTTGTAAATAACGGCAAAATATGCTATCATTGAAAAAACAATTGAAAAATGAGGGACCGATATGGAAGACTTTACAAAAAATGTAACAAGCTTTGATGACCATCCGTTAGTGGCGCATAAGGTTACGCATCTTTGCGACATCAATACAGGCTCAAAGGAATTTTGCGAAATTGTGGATGAACTTACAATGCTTATGGGCTATGAGGCGTTAAAGGATTTGAAAACAAAAAATGTACCTATTCAGGCACCGCTTGCCGATTTTGACTCTCCCGTACTTGCAGAGGATTTCACAATCGTACCAATTCTTCGCGCAGGTCTCGGTATGGTAGATGGGCTTCGCCGCCTTTCTCCCACGGCAAAGGTAGGGCATATCGGTCTTTACCGTGACCAGGAAACATTAAAACCTGTCACATATTACTACAAAATGCCCGTAGATATCACCGAAGGTCCCGTAATTATCGTTGACCCCGCTCTTGCAACAGGGGGCAGTGTGGATGCTTCTATCGAATACCTCAAAAAAGAGGGCTGCACAAACATAAAGGTAATGTGCATTTTTGCATCGGATGTGGGTGTAAAGCTTTTATATGAAAAACACCCCGATGTTAAGATTTATGCCGCGAAATATATACCCGGCGGACTTAATAAGGACGGTTATATCGTTACAGCCGCAGGCGATGCGGGCGACCGCGTTTGCGGAACTTGCAGTTACAAGCCCGCAAGGCAGGCAAAGCCCTGAGTAAAGAACAGTAAATTAAACAAAGCAGCAAGCAAACTTTAAAAGACAGTTTGTTTGTTGCTTTCTTTTAATTCTTGAAAACCATAGACGGATAGCGTTTTTTGTGTTATCATTTAGACGATAAATTTTTTCGGAGGTGCCGTATGATAAATTCCATACAAAACGAATATTTGCGTGTTTCGGTAAAAGATTTCGGCGCAGTGCTGTGCGGAGTGCAAAGCGTAAAAACAGGGCACGAGTTTTTGTGGCAGGGCAATCCCCGGGTGTGGAACGGGCAATCACCCGTGCTGTTTCCCATTATTGGCAAGTTGCTTGATGATAAATGCCGTATAGGCGGAAAGGAATATGAGATTATCCGCCACGGAATCGCGCGGCATCGGGATTTTACCTGCATTGAGGCATCGGATAATTCACTCACATTTGTACAAAAAAGTGATGAACAGACAAAAATTAACTATCCCTATGATTATGAATTGTATATGCAATTCAGTATAGATGAAAATTGTCTGACGGTCGCACACAGCGTAAAAAATCCAAACAAGGAAACAATGTATTTTTCCCTGGGCGCCCATCCTGCCTTTAATTGCGCGATGGGAGATACGCTTATTTTTGATGAAAGCGAAACACTTTGGAGCGAACGCATAGACCACGCTTCTCTTTTGACGGAAGAACGGGATTTGATTCTGGAAAACAGCGATACCCTGACTCTCACAGAGCATTTGTTCGATAAGGACGCGCTGATTTTTTCCGGCGTCCGTTCAAAAGGCGTTACGCTATACTGCCGACAGGCGCACACAAAGATGCACTTTACTTTCGGCGATGTACCGTTTTTGGCAATCTGGGCAAAGCCCGCCGCGCCGTATGTGTGCATTGAGCCGTGGTACGGTATTAACGACGGTTACCGAAAAGCCGAGGATTTTTCACAAAAACGGGGCATTGTTGCCTTACCTGCCGGCGAAACTTTCAGCTTTTCGTGGCAAGCGGAATTTTTTGAAAATGTTCATAAATAATATAAAATATCCATACTTGAATACAGTGCATAGCGAACTGTTAGAATAGTCGCGGCATATGCTCGGTTTGAAGTTGTTTTTTGCAAAACATCTGTATTTTTGTCGATTATTTTATCTTTTTTGCAATCAACATTGAAAAGGAAATAAAATAATGTTAAATTTAGAATATAAAAAAACGGATTTTGTTGAAGTGTATTTTGCACGTACCTATATTAAGCAAAATATGTACAGCTGCGAAAACCGCGAAAATTCAAGCAGAGGGTAAGCGGATGGTAAATAAAAAAACACCTGATGTATATAAAAGTAAAAAAAGTGTAAAAAACGATGTTGAAGACAACATAACAAAAACAGCCGAACCTGTTCAGAAAAGCAGGAATAACAATAAAAATGTTCACGAGGGACACCGCAAAAGACTTCGCGAACGCTTTCTGCGTGACGGTCTTGAAGGCTTTCAGGACCACAATGTGCTTGAACTTTTGCTGTTTTACAGCATTCCCGTAAGAGATACAAATGAGGACGCCCACCGCCTAATCCGTGAATTTGGCTCCCTTTCGGGAGTTTTTGACGCAAAGTATGAAGACCTCTGCAATGTGCAGGGAATAGGGGAAAGAACAGCGTTGCTTATTAAGCTTATTCCCGAGCTTTTCCGCAGATATGAGGTCGATAAACTGAATAAAGACACGGTAATGCTCAACAGCGCAGAGCTTGTCGCCAAGTACGTTTCTAAGTATTTTAAAGGACTTACTGAAGAAAAGCTTTATGCTTTGTATATGGATTCCAACTGCAAGCTATTGAGCTTTCAGCTTATCAGCAGCGGCGGAGTGAATTCGGCGCCTATGAATAACCGACTTATTGCGGAATATGCGTATTCCACAAACGCGGCAAGCGTTATACTTGTGCATAATCATCCGTCGGGCATTTGCGCACCGTCCCGTAAGGATATAGACGCAACAATTGCAATGGCGGATATTATGGAAACAATAGGAATAAGACTCAGCGACCATATAATCATAGGAAACGGCGATGATTACTTTTCTTTCAGATTAAGCCCAAAATGGAAACACATTTTCAGATAAAAAATCCCCGACGGAAATTTTAAAAACCGTCGGGGATTTGCTTTTATTATTTGTAACCCTTCTTGCGGAGAATAGCGTCGATTTTGTCAGCGGGATTAAGAAGCTTGCTGACGGATTTATCGTGGTTAAGGGTATCAATGATGTATGAAAGATATTTTGAAAGGTCAACCTCGCAGAACCACTCGCGCTTTTTAAGCTCGGGAGTGCGGTAAACAAGGTTTGTGGTAAACACCCTGTCAAAAAGTCCGTCCTTGAATGCTTTGTCAAAACTGTCAAGACCGTTGCAGAAAAGACCGAAAGCGGAGAAAATAAACACTCTGTTTGCACCGAGAGATTTAAGCTTCGATGCAACCTCCAGCATGGACTCGCCGGAAGAAATCATATCGTCGATAATCATAACATCTTTGCCTTCAACATTAGAGCCTAAGAAAGAGTGTTCAAGAATGGGGTTTCTGCCGTCAACTATTCTTGAATAGTCGCGTCTTTTATAGAACATACCGAGGTCAAGACTGAGTACATTTGAATAGTACATACACCGTGACATACCGCCCTCATCGGGGGAGATAATCATTGTGTGCTCTTTGTCAAGCTTCAAATCGTCAAAATGATTAACAAGAGCCTTAATCATCTGGTATGCAGGTGAAACATTTTCAAAGCCGTGGAGGGGAATGGCGTTCTGAACGCGGGCGTCGTGTGCGTCAAAGGTGATAACATTGTCAACGCCCATACTGAGGCAAAGCTCCTGCAAAGCAACTGCACAGTCAAGGGATTCTCTTGAAGAACGCTTGTGCTGTCTGCCCTCATAGAGCATAGGCATAATAACCGTAATTCTCTTGGCCTTGCCGCCGATAGCCGAAATAGCTCTTTTAAGGTTAGCGTAATGGTCATCGGGACTCATGGGAACGGTGTTGCCGTACATTTTGTAAGTAACGCCGTGGTTAAACGGGTCAATAAGAATGTAAATATCAAAACCTCTTACGGATTCGTGAAGAGAGCATTTTCCTTCGCCCGTACCGAAGCGGGGAAAGGATGTGTTTAGAATGTATGTGTCACGCTCATAGCCAGAAAAAGCGATTGTTGATTTGTGCTCGCTTTCCTGCTGTGAACGCCACTTCACAAGATAACGGTCGATTTTTTCCGCCATTTCCTCACAGCCCGGTAAAGCGATAATACCGAGCGGCCCGTTAGGAATAGTGGTAATTTCTCTGTCTGCCATTTTTTTACCTCCGCATATAAGCAATTAAACTACTATATATATTCTACTTATTTATTCGTCTTTTGCAAGGGAAAATCGACAAAAAAATTATTTTTAGTTAAAAGAGTGTTCAACCGTTATCACGGCAAAATATCTTTCGTCTATTTTGCTCAAATTATCCTCGACTGTTTTGATAATTTCTTCATTCGGAATCTTGTTTTCGTACGGAACAGTCAAATCAAATATCAGATTTGTGTGTGTGGGACCGTCAACAACCCTGAAATCGTGAATAGACATATCCTCGGAAATTCCCTTAACGGTGTCCAGAGTCATTTTGCGCAGATTATTGATTTTTTCATCATCAACAACAATGGGGTCAAGATGAATGGAAATAAGCATACCGAATTCGTTTGTAATATCTCTCTCAATCAGGTCGATAATATCGTGCGCTTCCATAATATCGGCGTTTGAAGGAATTTCGGCGTGTGCAGAAGCAAACTTGCGGTTGGGACCGTAATCGTGAATGATTAAATCATGAACTCCCACAATGTTATCATATGTAAGAATCTTGTTTTCAATGGCTTCAACAAGCTCTTTTTCGGGCGGTTTGCCTAAAAGCTCGCCGACGGTGTCTTTAAGGATGTTAATACCGGTGAGCAGTATAAAACCTGCAACAAACACGCCTAAAAATCCGTCTATGTTGATTTTCGAGAAAGCAGAAACAATTATGGATATTGCCGCAACGGAGGTGGCAAGACAGTCGCTGAAACTGTCCTTCATAACAGCCATCATGGGGGCGGAATTTATCTTTTTGCCCAGCCTTCTGTTAAAAATGCCGAGCCATAGCTTTGCCGCAATACTCGCAATAAGGATACCGAGAGTAAGTCCGCTGAAAATTACGGGTTCGGGATGTATGATTTTGCTTATTGAACTTTTCATAAGCTCAACGCCCATGAGAAGCACGAAAAAAGCAACGGCAAGCGCCGATATGTACTCAATTCTGCCGTGCCCGTAGGGGTGGCTTTTGTCGGCAGGCTTTGCCGAAACCTTAACGCCGATAAGTGAAATAATGGAAGAACCGGCGTCCGAAAGGTTGTTAATAGCGTCCGCAGTAACAGAAATACTGCCGGAAACAATTCCGGCAATATATTTTGAAACTGCAAGTAAAATATTAAGTATTATTCCCGTAACGCTGCCCAGCGTTCCGTAAGCGGCGCGTACACGGACATTGTTTATATTTTCGCTGTCCTTAACAAACAGCTTTACAAGCAAACGAGTCAATTTTCTTCTCTCCCTCAGGATTTTTTATCCATAATTCCCCAAACGCCTCTTGCGATAAGGCGAAGCCACAATTCAGCCACCTGACGCGGCGTCCAGTCGTGATTTTCAATAATCCAACATCGTATAAGCCCGACTGAACCGTATTTGCAGTATTCATATGTGAAACTGTATCTTTCGCTGTCCATCTCTGGATAAATCGACGAGAAAAGCTCAAAAACAGCGTCGTTCATAACCGTACCGATTCTATACACAAAATTTGCGTCTCCGTTTTCGCCGATAAGCATTACGAAAGCGTCAGCGTTTTCACTGATAAATACGCAGAATCTTTCAAGAATATCAATGGGCGTTTCCAGTATGGTCTTGGGACTGACCGTCGCTATTATCTCATTAAATTCATCGTAAAGACTGTTCTCGATTGACTCAACAAGGTCGTATATGTCTTTATAATGCAAATAAAAAGTACCTCTGTTTATCTCAATGAGGTCAGTAAGCTCTTTAACCGTTATTTTGTTAATGCTTTTTTCCTTTGCGAGCTCGGCAAGTCCTTTTCTGATAAGCTTTTTTGTACGCTTTACACGGCTGTCATTATCATTTACGGGCATTATTCTGTCTCCTTGATTTTTTCAGTTACTTATCATTATACTACCGCTGTGTCGGATAATCAACACTTGTCTATTATTTTTTGTAAATTAGTTAAAAATATACAAATATAATATGCAAAATATGTGTAGCAATATCGGAGAATATGTGATAAAATACTAAATATATATCTTTACCACGGGGAGAGAAAAAAATGTCATTTATTGATTTGAAAGATGTAACAAAGACCTATAAAATGGGCGAGGTTGAAATCAAAGCCGTTGACGGCGTCAGCTTCCCTATTGAAAAAGGCGAGTTTGTCGTGATAGTAGGTCCCAGCGGCGCCGGTAAAACAACGGTTCTTAACATTTTGGGCGGAATGGATAAGCCCACATCGGGTTCAATTACCGTTGACGGTACGGATATATCAAAGTTTAAAGAGAAAGAGCTGACAAAATACCGCAGAGACGATGTGGGATTTGTTTTTCAGTTTTATAACCTTGTGCAGAATTTGACCGCGCTTGAAAATGTTGAGCTGGCGTCCCAGATTTGTCAGAATCCCGTGGGCGCCGAAGAGGTGCTTCGTGAGGTGGGATTGGGCTCGCGTCTTGATAACTTCCCGTCACAGCTTTCCGGCGGTGAGCAACAGCGTGTGTCCATAGCACGTGCATTGGCGAAAAATCCCAAGCTTTTGCTTTGCGATGAGCCCACAGGCGCTCTTGATTACATAACAGGTAAATCAATTCTTAAACTTTTGCAGGACACCTGCCGGGAGAAGAAAATGACGGTTATAGTAATAACCCATAACTCGGCGCTTACGCCCATGGCGGATAAGATAATTCAGATTAAAAACGGTAAGGTGGATAAAATACTTCTTAATCCAAACCCAACGCCCGTTGAGCTTATTGAGTGGTAAGGAGAAACGCAGGAATGAGCAAATCATTAAGAAAAGATTTTTACAGGGAAATAAAGAAAAGCTTCAGCCGTTTTATTTCCATAATGCTCATTGTAGTTCTCGGCGTGGCTTTTTATTCGGGCATTCGTTCCGCCATGCCCGCAATGAAGCTTACTGCGGACAGAATATATGATGAGCAGGGCTTAATGGACATCCGCGTTGTGGGAACATTGGGCCTTACGGCAGACGACCTTGAAAAAATCCGTGAAATTGACGGTGTCAGTAACGCTGAGGGTTCATATTCAAACGATTTTATCTGTTTGGCAAATTCCTCAGAGGTAGTTACAAAGGTCTTTTCAATGCCGGATAAGATAAACGATATAAAGATTGAAGAGGGGCGTTACCCCGAAAAATACAACGAAACCGTGGTAAGTCGTGAATTTCTTGAAGTCACGGGCTTTAAAACCGGGGATTTCGTAACATTTTTAACGGGAACCGGAGACAGCGTGTTCGATACGATGGCGTCGGAAACATATCAGATTGTTGGTGTGGCTTCTTCTTCGTATTTCCTTAACGGCGATATGGGGACAAGCACAATAGGCGACGGCGTTGTGGACGGTTTTGCGGTTATTCCCAAGGAAGCGTTTGTAACAGATGTGTACACTTCAATATATATCAGTGTTGAAGGCGCGGCGGAGCTTGACTGTTACAGCGATGAGTATCAGGCCAAAATAGATGAGGTTACCGAAAGAGTTAAGGCTATTTCAGATAAACGCTGTGATATCCGTTACAGCGAGGTGCGCTCTCACACAAACGAACTGCTTGAAGAAAAGAGAAATCAGTATTACGAAGCCGAGGTAACCGTAAACACAGAGCTTGCCGAGGCGTATCAGAAGCTTCTTGATACCGAACAGATGCTTGCGGAACAGAGAGAAACCTTTGAAAACGAAAAGAAAATTCTTGAAAATGCAGAAACAGAACTGCCGCTGAAAAAACAGCAGATTGCCGAGGCTGAAGCAAGTTTGGCTCAGCAGGAGGCTTCTCTTTTAAAGCTTAAAGCCGCTCTTGAAGAAAACCGTTCCAAGGTTGATGAAGCAGAGGCAAAGTATCAGGAAATCGCGAATAATCCCGATGCAACCGAGCAGCAGAAGAGCGACGCTAAAAATGCACTTTTGCTTGTCCAGAATGTTTATACCTTTACAGAAAAAGAGGTTGCAGACGGTGAAAAGAAGCTTGAAGATGCAAAAAAGCAAATTGCCGACGGTAAAAATACCATAGCACAGGTCGAAAAGGTGCTTGCGGATAAAAACGCCATCACCGATGCGGAAAAGAAGCTGACCGACGCGGAAATCGAGCTTCAGCGCGGAAAAGAGCAGTATGAAATCTCAAAGCAGGATGCCGCCGCCGAGCTGGCCGATGCTTCAGCGGCTCTTACAAAAGCGGAAACCGATATAAATAATATGGAGGAGCCCGTTTGGTATGTGCTTGACCGCAATACGGTCGAATCATATATGAGCTTCAAAAATGATTCGGAAAGCATAGGAGCCATAGGAACGGTTTTCCCCATAATCTTTTTCCTGGTTGCGGCGCTTGTAAGCCTTACTACCATGACAAGAATGGTCGAGGAGCAGAGAACGCAGATAGGAACCTTGAAGGCTTTGGGTTACGGCAAGCTTGCAATCGCGGGGAAATACCTTATGTATGCCTTGCTCGCCAGCGTAATCGGCAGTGTAATCGGTGTGTTCCTTGGCGAATACACCTTGCCCTCGGCAATAGTAACGGCGTATAAATCTGTGTATTACAATTTGGGTGAAAATGTTGTTCAGTTTAATGTCCTGCACGGCGTAACAGCGGCCTTTGCCGCCGTGTTCTGCACAACCTTTGCGGCGCTTGCAGCCTGCTTTAAGGAACTTCGCAGTGTGCCCGCAGAGCTTATGCGTCCCGAGGCGCCGAGAGTAGGCAAACGCATTTTGATCGAGCGTGTAAGCCCAATTTGGGACAGACTTAACTTTGCCCAAAAAGCGGCCGCAAGAAACCTGTTCAGATATAAAAAGAGATTCTTTATGACGTTGTTCGGCGTTGGCGGATGTATGGCTCTCTTGCTTGTAGGTATGGGTATCCGCGATTCCGTAACGGCAATGGCTGATAATCAGTACGGCAAGGTGTTTACCTTTGACGGAATTGTAAGCGTTGATTCTACTCTTACAAGAGCACAGCGCCGTACAATGTTACAAAATATTTCCGATATTTCTGATGTTGAAAACTGCCTGACGGCAAACAGAACAATGGTTTACGCAACAAGTAATAATACAGATGATGACAAGAATGCGTATCTTATTGTACCGTCAGATATTACAGCTTTTGAGGATTATGTTAATCTGAAAGAAAGAGCAGGTCTTCAATCGCGGCTTATGCTGGCAGATGAGGGCGTAATAATAACCGAAAAATATGCCGATTTGTTAGGCGTAAAATCGGGCGACAGTATTTCTATCAAGCTGAGCGAATCTGATAACTATATGAAAGAGGTAAAGGTTGCAGGTGTAACGGAAAACTATATTTTCAACTATATTTATATGACACCCAATCTCTATCAGAGCCTTTATTCTACAGCGCCCGATGTGAATATGCTGATGATTAAAACTGCCGATGCCGCAAATGCCTCAGATTTAAGCGAGAGATTGCTTAAAATAAACGGTGTAACTTCCGTAACGATGAACAGCGATGAATTAGCGTCACTTAACAGCGTTATCAGAATGCTGTATTTCATAATAATTATTATGATTATAGCGGCAGGTGTTCTGGCGTTTGTTGTACTGTATAACCTTAATAATATCAATATCAGCGAGCGCCGAAGAGAGCTTGCAACGATTAAACTGTTAGGTTTTTATGACGGCGAGTTGGCAGGTTATGTTTACCGTGAAAATGTGGTACTCACGATTTTGGGAACGCTTCTCGGTGTTGTATTGGGCATATTCCTGCACAGATTTGTTATGGTAACGGTTGAAACCGACATTTATATGTTTGGCAGAGATTTAAGCATATGGAGTATAATAATAGGCGCCGTGCTTACGATTTTGTTTGCAGTAGTTGTGAATTTTGTAATGTACTTCAAGCTTAAAAAGATTGATATGGTGGAATCGCTGAAAAGTGTTGAATAATTAAAAAACATATTGTAACTAAAAGGGGGGAGCCGTATTGAGATATATTGATGAGCTTAAAGCGTTTCTTGCGTTTGATGTGGGCAAAGCGGAGCGCAAACTGTGGAAAGAAGAGGATATTCAGGACGCATTTCGTGAAGAGTTTGCAACCAAAAATATCGGCAGTGCATTGTCACTTTTGCCCCTTGCGTGTTTTCTTGCGATTGTTTTGATTGTGGCAGGCTATATAGGCATAAGCTTCGGCGGCGAGGAAGCATCTTCCCTTCTTATGATTGTATATGCTGTTTTATTTGTAATGTCCGCCGTGTTCTATTTTGTTTTAAGAATTCTGGCAAAGGATATTAAGAAAAACAGTAAAAAGATTTTGACAACGCTTTATGTTATGGCTGCCTTGTATATGCTTTGGGTGTCGGCTTTGGCAGATATGAGCGGAAATGTTCAGGTAGTAATTATTGTTTACGCGGCAACGATTACCGTGGTTACACAGGCGTTATATCTTAATCCGATTTATTCAACAGCATATGTTATTTTGAGTATGGTGCTTTTCAGCGTAAAAAGCTTGTTCAGCAGTTTCGAACAATTTAATTATGATGTTTCAATCGGTATCATTGTTATTTCTCTCATATCCTGTCTTGTTTCCTATACAAGGTATCAGAACAGATGCAAAGCCATATACAATAAAAAGATAATTGTTTGTCAGAACGAACAGCTTGGAATTGTTGTAAAAGAGCTTCAGGAGAAGAAAACAGAGCTTGAAAATTTGAACCAAAAGCTTGAGAATGCGTATATCAGCGACCGCCTGACAGGTCTTTATAACCGTTGGTATTGGGACGAAACAATTGCCGATCCCTCAAAGGGAATTTTTGAAAGCGGCAAGCCCTGTGCGATAATGATGCTGGATTTGGACAATTTTAAAAATATTAACGATACCATGGGGCACGCTATGGGTGATAAATGCCTTGTAAAAACGGCTGAGGTGCTGAGAGCCGCAACAAAGGATATGGAAAACTGTGATGTTTTCAGAATGGGCGGCGAGGAGTTCGTTATTTGGTGCCGTGCTATTGAAAAGCCCGAGGCGGTTAAGCTTGCGAATACGGTGCTGAAAGATATATCAAATATAAAAATCGAAGGGCTGAATACCATGCTTACGGCAAGTATCGGTTTGCATATTCAAAAAGCCGAAAGTGCAAAGGATATTGAAAGCTTCCTTGTTGAGGCCGATAAAGCCATGTATGAATCTAAAAACAGCGGCAAAAACAGAATTACAATTTCTCTGCCGTAATAAAGGAGTAAAAATATGTTTCATCAGTTAAACGCGCCGAAAGACGGCGAATTAAAAGCAACAATTAAAACAAATATGGGAGAAATCAAACTTCGTCTTTTCCCCGAGCATGCTCCAAAGGCGGTAGAAAATTTCACAACTCACGCAAAAAACGGATATTATAACGGCTTGATTTTTCACCGCGTAATTGATAACTTTATGATTCAGGGCGGCGACCCTCTCGGCACGGGCACAGGCGGCGAGAGCATATGGGGCAAGCCTTTTGAAGACGAGTTCACAGGCGAGCTTCATAATCTTCGCGGCGCTTTGTCAATGGCAAATGCAGGACCCAACACAAACGGCAGT
Source organism: Candidatus Fimenecus sp. (assembly GCA_051881435.1). Lineage (GTDB taxonomy): Bacteria > Bacillota > Clostridia > Oscillospirales > Acutalibacteraceae > Fimenecus. The sequence goes on from JBJEPW010000026.1 coordinate 26,153, forward strand.
CAGTTTTTCATAGTTCAGGCCACCGAAGTTCCCGAGGATATGATTGAGCAGATGCAGTCGGCTGACGAAAGAGCCTTTCCTACCGATTGCATCAAGGCTTATGAAGAGGTGGGCGGTACTCCGTGGCTTGATTTCCGCCATACTGTTTTCGGTCAGGTTTATGAGGGAATGGAGGTTGTGGATGCAATCGCCAAGGTTCCCGCCGACTATTTCTCAAATAAGCCCAAGGAAGATGTTGTAATCGAAACAATTGTAATAGAATAAACGATAAGGCGGAGCTTTCCGCCTTTTTTCGGAGGTAAATATGCTTTTTAAAGACATATCAATAATTGATGAAGAGCTGAATGTTAAAAACAATATGTATGTAGGCGTTTCCGATGGGAAAATTGAGTATGTGGGCGAAGAAAAGCCGCAAAAAAACTACGGTGAGGAATATGACGGCAGAAAAAAACTTCTTTCCCCCGGATTTGTAAATCTTCACACCCATTCCCCAATGACGCTTCTTCGGGGCTATGCGGAAAATTTGCCTCTTGACCGATGGCTCAATGACAGAGTGTTCCCCTTTGAGGATAAGCTTAACTGTGAGCGCGCATATTACGGCACAATGCTCTCAATTGCTGAAATGCTCTCATCGGGCACAACATCTTTTACCGATATGTATTTTTTCGGGGACGGCGTAATGAAAGCCGTTATTGAAAGCGGCGCAAAAACGAATTTCGGCCGTTCAATCGTTTCTTTTGCAGACGAGGATATCTTTAAAAACGACCGTTTTTGTGAAGGCGTGTATCTAACGGAAAAGTATCACAATACAGAAAACGGCAGAATAAAAATCGATATGAGTCTCCACGCCGAATATACAAATATGCTGTCAATAATAAATCAGTTCGGCGAATATACAAGGGGCAGGGGGCAGATAAACCATATCCATTTGTCCGAAACAAAAGCAGAACACGATGCCTGCAAAGAAAAATACGGAAAGACCCCCGCAAGGCTTTTCTATGACGCAGGAATAATGAATTCTCCTGCGATTTTTGCCCATTGCGTTTGGGTTGAGGACAGCGATATTGATTTGTTTGCCGAAAAGGGCGCAACGGTAGCCCATTGCCCTGCAAGTAACCTGAAATTGGGCAGCGGAGTATGCAATACCTACAAGTTGTTGCAAAAAGGCGTGAATATAGGTATCGGTACAGATTCTGCCGCAAGTAACAACGGACTTGATATTATGCGTGAAATGTATCTTGCCGCAATTCTGCCGAAAGGTGTATGTAACCGTGCGGATATTGTAACGCCCCGTGATGTGTTTAAAATGGCAACAGTGAACGGCTATAAGGCACAGGGCAGAGCAGACTGCGGTGTGATTAAAGAGGGCTTTAAGGCGGATTTGGTTGTATTTGACCTTGATAAACCGAATATGTACCCCGATTTCGATGTGCTTAATAATATTGTTTATTCGGCAGATAAAACCAATGTGGTAATGACAATGGTTGACGGCAGGGTGCTTTATAAAAACGGCGAATTTATGACTGTTGATGTGGAAAAAATCGGCTATGAGGTAAGCCGTCTTGTTCGTCAGGTTGAAAGTGAGGTAAAGGGCAATGATTGAAAAAGCGGCTGAATATATAAAAACACAAATCAGCGGAGAATTTAAAATAGGTATAATTCTCGGCAGCGGATTAGGCTCTTTGGGCGAAAAAATCGAAAATCCTCAATATGTAAACTATTGCGATATCCCGGGGTTCCCCGTGTCAACTGCACCGGGTCATATAGGACGTTTTGTTTTCGGTACCCTTGCCGGTAAAAATGTTATGTGTATGCAGGGCAGAGTTCACCTTTACGAGGGCTATCCCGTTGAAAGCGTAGTTATGCCTATCCGTGTTATGAGGCTTATGGGTGTTAAAACACTCATTGTCACAAATGCGGCAGGGGGAATTAACGAAAGCTTTGATGTGGGGGATATTATGCTTATTACCGACCACATCAATTTTACGGGCAGAAATTGCCTTATGGGCAAAAATGACGATAACTTCGGAGTGCGTTTCCCCGATATGTCCTTTGCATATTCACCCGACTTGGGCAAAATTGCGTTAAAATGTGCCGATGAATTGAGAATGAAATTGCAAAAGGGAGTTTATATCGGCTGTACAGGACCTTCTTATGAAACTCCCGCCGAAATCCGTGCTTTCCGTGTTATGGGAGCCGATACCGTGGGCATGTCCACGGTGCAGGAGGTAATTGCCGCTAACCATTGCGGTATGCAGGTCTTGGGCTTCTCCCTCGTTTCAAATAAAGCGGCAGGGCTTTCAGGAGAACGGCTGACAGAGGAAGAAGTACTCCTTATCGGCAAGGAAAAGTCCGAGGAAATGCAAAACCTTATAATCAAAATTACAGGTGAATTATAATGTCCTTTCTGAACGGAGCAACGGTAGGCTTTGATACGGTGAATAACAAAGCGGTTTTTATTGACCAAACCCTTTTGCCCAATGAATACAAAGAAATCTCAACCGATGATTTTAGCGAGATGTTTGAGGCAATCAAGTCTTTAAAGGTGAGGGGAGCGCCTGCAATAGGCGTATTTACCGCAATTTCCCTTGCCGTACTTATGAATAAAAGCACCTCACATACATATGAAGAACTTTTACAGGAGCTTTCACGGTACGCCGAGGAGCTGATAAAATGCCGCCCCACGGCAGTAAACCTTAAATGGGCGGCAGAGCAGATGAAAAAGTGCGGAGAAATAAGTAATAAAGATAATTTCAAAGAAAATCTTACCGCCCTTGCATTGAAAATAATAAGCGACGATATTTCAGTCTGCCGAAAAATAGGTGAATGCGGTGCAGAGCTTTTAAAGGATTGCAGTGGATTTTTAACTCATTGCAACGCAGGCAGGCTTGCCGCCGTAAAATACGGCACCGCATTGGCTCCTTTGTATGTGTTGAATGAGCAGGGAAAGAGCATAAAAGTGTATGCCGATGAAACAAGACCGCTTTTGCAGGGGGCAAGGCTTACCGCCTTTGAGCTTAATGAAGCAGGTATAGATACAACCGTCATATGTGACAATATGGCGTCATATGTTATGAAAAACGGGCTTGTTGATGCAGTTCTTGTGGGATGTGACCGTGTGGCACTAAACGGCGATACAGCAAATAAAATCGGTACAAGCGGGGTTGCAATTCTCGCAAAGCATTATAATATACCTTTTTATGTCTGTATGCCCTTTTCTACCTTCGATTTTTCCTTAAAAAGCGGTTCTGAAATCATTATAGAAGAGCGAAACGGTGAGGAAATAACCGACTTGTGGTATAAAGAAAAGATGGCACCCGAAAGTGTCAAAACAATAAATGTTGCATTTGATGTAACCGATGCGTCGCTTATTACAGCCTTTATTACGGAAAAAGGCGTAATAAAGCCGTCGGAAATAAAAAAATATATAACCGAATAATTCAGGGGGACTAATTTTGATTTATAACAATGTACTTGATGCTATCGGCAGAACGCCTATGATTAGGCTGAATAAACTTGTCGATGAGGACAGTGCCGAAATTCTCGTAAAATACGAGGGCGTGAATATCGGAGGGAGCATCAAAACAAGAGTTGCTTTCAATATGCTCAACGAAGCGGAAAAGAAAGGCAAAATCAATAAAAACTCAATAATCGTTGAACCGACAAGCGGAAATCAGGGTATAGGTATTGCGCTTGTCGGCGCGGTAAGAGGATATAAAGTGAAAATTATAATGCCCGATTCCGTAAGCGAAGAGAGAAGAAAGCTCGTTCAGCAGTACGGTGCGGAGGTAATTCTGATTCATGACGACGGCGATATAGGAAAATGTATTGCGGGCTGTCTTGAAACAGCACTGAAAATGGCAGAAGAAGACCCAAATGTTTATATTCCCCAGCAATTTGAAAATCCAGATAACCCGCTTGTTCACAAGTATCATACCGCAGTGGAAATATTAGAGCAGGTAGAGGGGCCCGTTCACGGCTTTTGTTCGGGAGTTGGCACGGGCGGAACACTTTCCGGTATAGGAGAAGTGCTTAAAAGACAGTATCCCGATATAAAAATTTGGGCGGTAGAGCCTGAACACGCTGCAATTCTCTCCGGCGGAAGCATCGGTACGCACCTTCAAATGGGTATAGGCGACGGTCTTATTCCCGAAAATCTCAATACGGAAATTTATGAGGAGATTTGCGTTATTTCCGATGAAGAAGCTCTTGAAACTTCAAGAAGACTTGCCCGTGAAGAGGGACTTCTTTGCGGAATTTCATCAGGCTCCAATGTTGCCGCTGCTATAAGACTTGCCAAAATGCTCGGCAAGGGTAAAACCGTTGTAACCATCCTGCCCGATACAGGCGAGCGTTATTTCAGTACAGTGCTTTTTGAGTAAAGTTTTAATTATCTGTAAATTTTTGGATTTTGCTATTGAATTTCAGAATAACATTTAGTAAAATATAATTGTTAAAAATTTGTCAGTAATCTGACTTTGGAGGTAATAAAAATGGCAAATCGTTTTGTACTTAATGAAACATCTTATCACGGCAAGGGCGCAATTTTAAGCATTGCTGATGAAATCAAGGCAAGAGGCTTTAAAAAGGCTTTTGTTTGCTCTGACCCCGACCTTATCAAGTTCAATGTTACAAAAAAAGTAACTGATATTCTTGATAACGCAGGCATCGCTTATGAAATTTATTCAAACATTAAGCCCAACCCCACAATTGAGAATGTTCAGACAGGCGTTGAGGCTTTCAAAAAGGCAGGAACAGATTGCATCGTTGCTATCGGCGGCGGTTCTTCAATGGATACGGCAAAGGCAATCGGTATTATCATCACAAACCCCGAGTTTGCAGATGTAAGAAGCCTTGAAGGCGTTGCTCCCACAAAGAACCCCTGCGTTCCCATAATCGCAGTTCCCACAACAGCAGGTACAGCGGCTGAGGTTACAATCAACTATGTTATTACCGACGCTGAAAAAGACAGAAAGATGGTATGCGTTGATGTTCACGATATCCCCGTAGTAGCGGTTGTTGACCCCGATATGATGGCTTCAATGCCTAAGGGACTTACCGCCGCAACAGGTATGGACGCTCTTACACACGCTATTGAGGGCTATATCACAAAGGGCGCATGGGCACTTTCCGATATGTTCCATCTTAAAGCTATTGAGATTATCTCAAAGTCACTCCGCGGTGCTGTTGAAAACACAGACGAGGGCAGAGAGGGTATGGCTCTCGGTCAGTATGTCGCAGGAATGGGCTTCTCCAATGTTGGTCTCGGTATAGTTCACTCAATGGCTCACCCCCTCGGCGCTCTTTATGACACACCCCACGGCGTTGCAAACGCTATTATTCTTCCTACCGTTATGGAATATAACGCTCCCGCAACAGGCGAGAAGTACAGAGATATTGCAAAGGCAATGGGCGTTGAAGGCGTTGACGAAATGAGCCTTGACGATGCAAGAAAGGCTGCAATCGACGCAGTTAAACAGCTTTCAAAGGATGTTGGAATTCCTGCCGACCTTAAAGAGATTGTTAAGCCCGAGGATGTTGATTTCCTTTCACAGTCAGCATTTGATGACGCTTGCCGTCCCGGTAACCCCAGAGATACATCTGTCGCTGAAATCAAGGAGCTTTATCTCTCACTTATGTAATCTGCATAATCGTAATTTGCAGGCTACGGCAGTATTTTGTTAAAAGATACAAACTTCAAAAAATCAGTTGACAATGTATGATTTTTTGATATAATGATACCATAACGAGGGCAAGGAAGTCTTGGTGAAAGATTTCCTTGTCTTTTTTTATATTTTGAAAGGAGCTTCAATTATGAGCTACACAAAAGAAGACATACTCCGCATTGCAAAAGAAAACGATGTAAAATTTATCCGACTTCAGTTTACCGATATTTTCGGTCAGATGAAAAATGTTGCCATTACCGATAAGCAGCTTGCAAAGGTGCTTGATGAAGGCGCTATGTTTGACGGTTCTTCAATCGAAGGCTTTGTCCGTATCAATGAATCCGATATGTATTTAAAGCCCGATTACGATACATTTACTCTTCTTCCTTGGAAGGAAGGCGTTGCACGCCTTATCTGCGATGTTTACTGTGCCGATAAGGTTACTCCCTTTGCGGGCGACCCCAGATATATTTTCAGAAAGGCTATTAAAGAAGCTGCCGATATGGGCTATACCTTCAATGTAGGCCCCGAGTGCGAGTTCTTCCTTTTCGAACTTGATGAAAAAGGTGAGGCTACCACAAAAACAGCCGATGTCGCAGGTTATTTCGATATGGGACCTGCCGACCAGGGCGAGCAGTGCAGACGCGATGTTTGCCTTGCTTTACAGGAAATGGGTTATGAGATTGAGGCTTCTCACCACGAGGTTGCAGAGGGACAGCACGAAATCGACTTCCGTTTTGCAGAGGCTCTTGACGCGGCAGATAAGGTTGTAACCTTTAAGCATGTTGTTAAAACATATGCACGCCGCCACGGACTTCACGCAACATTTATGCCCAAGCCCGTATTCGGTATTAACGGTTCAGGTATGCACACAAATATGTCCCTTATGAAGGACGGTAAAAACGCTTTCTATGATCCCGATGATAAATACGGACTCAGCGAAACGGCATATCAGTTTATCGCAGGACTTCTTTCCCATGTTAAGGGTATTGCGGCAGTTTCCAATCCGCTTGTAAACTCTTACAAGAGACTTGTTCCCGGTTATGAGGCTCCCGTTTATATCTCATGGTCTGCTTCAAACCGTTCGGCACTTATCCGTGTTCCCGCCGCAAGAGGAATGGGAACCCGCGTTGAGCTTCGTTGCCCCGACCCCGCCTGCAACCCCTATCTTGAAATGGCTCTTTGCCTTGCCGCAGGTCTTGACGGCATTAAGAAGGGTATGAAGGCTCCCGAGGGTATCACAAAGAATATCTTTGCTATGACTCCCGATGAGCTTAAAGCGGACGGCATTGACAGCCTTCCCGGTTCACTTGCAGAGGCTCTTGACGCTTACGAGGCAGACCCCTTCATCAAGGAGGCACTCGGCGAGCATGTTTATGAGAAATACCTCGAAGGAAAGCGCAAGGAATGGGACGATTACCGCACAAAGGTTTCACAGTGGGAAATCGGCGAGTATCTCACCAAATATTGATGATTTTTGCAAATTTATGTCAGCTCCGGGAGTTCTCGGAGCTGATAATTTTTTTGCATTTTCATTATTTACCAATTTAATTCGTTAAATTGCATATATATAAAAGTGAAAGATTTTTTTACTTTGTTAAAAACAGAAAAAATGAAATTTATATTCAATATTTCTTGCAAATTAAAAGGAAAAGTAATAAAATATTCGTAATTTATTTCACAAAATGAAAGTTTAGGTGAATTGTAATTCATTTTGACTGCAAAGGTCAATTCAGAGGTGATTTTAGTGCTGTTAAGAGAAGGAGAAGTCAGAATCCCATCGGGATGCGCCATTTCTGCCATTACCGATACCTCGGGCAAACGCTTTTCGGGAACGGATATAATTGAGAGTATTGCCCTTATGCACGACCGTTCAAACGGCTTGGGCGGCGGATTTGCGGCATACGGAATTTATCCCGAGTTTAAGGATTTGTACGCTTTTCATATTTTTTATGACGATAATGATGCCCGCGTAAAAACCGAGGAGTTTTTGTTTAAACATTACGATATAGAATACTTCGAGCAGATTCCTACAAGAAAGACAAAATCAATCGGAAAGGCACCCCTTATCTGGCGTTATTTCGGCGCTGTTCCAAACAGTAAAATGAAAAAGAACGATTACGATGACGATGAATACACGGCAAAGTGCGTTATCAGGGTCAATAACGAAATCAAGGGAGCATATATTTTTTCCAGCGGCAAAAATATGGGTGCTTTTAAGGCGGTGGGTTACCCCGAAGATGTGGGAGAGTACTATATGCTTGAAAGCTATAAGGCTCATACATGGACTGCTCACGGAAGATTTCCCACTAATACACCCGGCTGGTGGGGCGGCGCCCATCCCTTTACGCTTCTCGATTGGTCCATAGTTCACAACGGTGAAATTTCAAGCTACGATGCCAACCGCCGCTTTGTTGAACAGTTCGGTTACCGCTGTAATCTGCAAACCGATACGGAGGTTATTACATACCTCTTTGATTTGCTTGTCCGCCGTCAGGGCTTAAAGCTTGATATGGCGGCTTCGATTCTCGCCGCGCCCGAGTGGACGGTTATTGATAAAATGCCCGAAAAGGAAAAAGAGCTTTATACTGCACTGCGAACTGTGTATTCAAGCTGCCTTATAAACGGACCCTTTTCAATTCTTGTGGGCTCAAAGCACGGGCTTTTGGCTCTTAATGACAGATTGAAGCTTCGTTCCCTGATAACCGCAAAAAAGGAAAGTAAAATCTACTTTGCTTCCGAAGAATCGGCAATTCGCATAATATGCCCCGAACCCGAGGAGATTAAGGCGGTTGAGGGCGGAGTGCCCGTGTTTATACCCTTTGCGGAGGTGAAAGACTGATGAATTATATAGTACCCGAATTTGAAATCGAGCGTAACATAAACAGATGTATTTCCTGCGGTGCTTGCGTTCGTCAGTGCTCTTATGAGGTGCATTATTTTGATGACGACGGTAAAACAGTTCTTGCCGACGAATCAAAATGCGTTGCGTGCCACAGATGTGCGGCAATTTGTCCCACAAGGGCAATTAAAATTAAAAAATACGATATGGCGTATAAAGAGCATTCAAACTGGACCCCCGTTATGCAGAAAGAGATAAATTTGCAGGCGGCAACAGGCGGCGTGCTTTTGTCGGGTATGTCAAACAATAAACCGTACCCGATTTATTGGGATAAAATCCTGCTCAATGCAAGTCAGGTTACAAATCCATCTATCGACCCATTGCGTGAACCCATGGAAATACGCACATTTCTGGGCAGAAAGCCGGAAAAGCTTGAATTTAACGAAAACGGCGAGCTTAAAACTAAGCTCCCGCCCCAAATTCAGCTTGAAACTCCTATTATGTTTTCCGCTATGAGCTTCGGCTCAATATCATTTAACGCTCAAAAGTCACTTGCCATGGCGGCGAAAGAGCTTGGAACGCTTTTCAATACAGGCGAGGGCGGACTCCACCCGAAACTTGAAGAATTTAAGGATTATGCCGTAGTTCAGGTGGCTTCGGGACGGTTCGGAGTTCATAAGGGCTACCTTGAAAGCGGAAGATTTATTGAAATAAAAATCGGTCAGGGCGCAAAGCCCGGCATAGGCGGACATCTTCCCGGTGAAAAGGTCACCGTTGAGGTAAGCAACGCCCGTATGATTCCTGTGGGGAGCGACGCTATTTCGCCTGCACCTCATCACGATATCTATTCAATCGAGGATTTGCGTCAGCTTATCTGGTCGCTGAAAGAAGCGACGCAGTATAAAAAGCCCGTTGCGGTAAAAATTGCCGCAGTACATAACTGCTCCGCAATCGTTTCAGGTGTTGCAAGAGCAGGCGCCGATATCATCGTAATGGACGGTTTCCGCGGCGGAACAGGCGCGGCTCCCACAAGAATAAGAGATAATGTGGGTATTCCCATTGAACTTGCTTTGGCGGCGGTGGATAAGCGGCTTCGCGACGAGAGCATCAGAAATTCAGTATCGCTTGTAGCGGCAGGTTCGTTCAGAAATTCAGCAGATATTGTAAAGGCAATAGCCCTCGGTGCAGACGCCGTGTATGTAGCCTCCGCTCCGCTTATCGCAATGGGCTGTCATATGTGCCAGCAGTGTCATTCCGGCAAATGTAACTGGGGTATTGCAACTCAGCGCCCCGACCTTGTAAAACGCCTTAATCCAGAGATAATGTATAAGCGTGTTGTAAACCTTATAGACGCTTGGAACCACGAAATCAAAGAAATGCTGGGCGGAATGGGTCTTAATTCCATCGACTCACTTCGCGGCAACAGACTGATGCTTCGCGGCATCGGGCTTACGGAAAAAGAGCTTGAAATTCTCGGAATTTCACATGCAGGCGAATAGGGTAAAGGTATAATCCGAACTCAGATTATTACCGTTACCCTAAGGAGGGAATTTTATGAAAAAAGTAATTGCAAGAGAAGAACTTTGTCTTAACTGCAAGCTGTGTGAAGTGTATTGCCGCACGGCACATTCACAGACAAAGGATGTAATAAAAGCGCATCTTCGTGAAAATCCTGTCCCCGTGTCTCGCATAACCGTGCAGGGCGACAATATGCTGTCGGTGGCGGTGAATTGCCGTCATTGCGACAGCCCCGCGTGCGTCGAGGCGTGTATCACAGGCGCTATGCAAAAGGATAAGGAAACAGGAGTTGTCACCTGTGATGAGAGCCGCTGTATCGGCTGTATGACTTGTATGACCGTGTGCGGCTTCGGCGTTATAAAAAGCGGCAAATATGCCGTAAAATGCGATTTGTGTCAGGATGAGGAAACTCCCGCCTGCGTTAAGAATTGCCCGAATAACGCTCTCGTTTATGTTGAAGTGGGAGGTGCAAAGTGATGAGATACGCAATAATAGGCGCTTCTGCGGCAGGTATCTCCTGTGCTAAAACACTGCGTGAAAATGATAAGAGCGCCGTAATAGATGTGTTTACAGAAGAAAACTATATGCCTTATTCACGCCCCATAATTTCATATTATCTTAAAAGCTATGTGGAAAAAGACAAAATCTATCTCGAAACCCCAAGCTTTTATGAGGCAAACAAAATCAGCGTACACACCTCGTGCCCTGTAACGGATATAAATTCCGAAAAGAAAACGCTCACCGCAGGCGGCAATTCGTATAATTATGATAAACTGTTGATTGCAACAGGCTCAAAGCCCTTTGTTCCTCCCGTTGAAAACTCGGAAAACAAGGAAAATGTTTTCACTTTCCTTGATATGGAAATGAGCGAAAAGCTTAAAGAATATGCCGATGAAAACAGCAATGCCGTTGTTATCGGCGCAGGTCTTATAGGACTTAAAGCCGCCGAGGGACTTCAAAAGATATGTAAATCCGTAACCGTTGTAGAGCTTGCTGATAAGGTCTTACCCTCAATTCTTGATGCTGACGGAGCAAAGCTTGTCCGCGAAAATCTTGAAAAAAATAATATTACGGTCAAATTAGGCAATACCGTTTCACGCTGTATCGGTGAGGAAAAGGTGACTTCGGTTGTGCTTAAAAGCGGCGAGGAGATACCCTGTTCGCTTCTTGTAATTGCCGTGGGTGTCCGTCCCCGTACAGAGCTCGCCGAAAAGGCAGGTGCCGCAATAAACCGCGGAATTTGCGTCAATAAAGATACAATGGAAACTACGGTCAAGGATATTTATGCGGCAGGGGATTGCGTAAATTCTACCGATATTCTCGACGGAAAGGAAAAAATTATTGCTCTTTGGCCAAATGCTGTGCGAGAGGGCAAAACGGCGGCGCTTAATATGTGCGGAAAAAACGAAAAAGATACAGGAAGCTTTGCGGTTAACGCTATCGACTTTTTCGGACAGCGCATATGCACCTGCGGACTTATTAACGATGAAAATGCCGAGGTGCTTGTTTCCGCGGAAAACGGCTATAAAAGATTACTTGTCCGCGACGGCAGACTTATCGGCTTTGTGCTTATTGATGACAATGAACGGTCAGGAATGTACACTTATCTTATAAAAACAAAAACACCCCTTGATACGCTGAACGGAGACATCTTAAAAACACCTTCGTTTATGATGTTTGATAAGGCAACGCGTACAGAAAGACTTACGGGAGGTGTAACGGTATGAAAATAACAGCAGGAAAACAAGGCTTTCAGAGCTTAAACGAGCAGGTAAGAGAATTGCTCTCTGAAAATGATGAAATCCTAATTGACGATGTGAACGGTCAGCGTTATATCGGCGCCGCTATGGATAAGGGGAAAACCCTGAACCTTTACGGCACACCGGGAAACGATATGGGCGCATATCTCAACGGCGGTAAAATCGAGGTTTTCGGCAACGCTCAGGAGGCTGTGGGCAATACCATGGGCGGCGGTGAAATTATAATTCACGGTCACACGGGCGACACTTTGGGCTATGCCATGCGTGACGGTGAGATTTATGTGAGAAACCGTGCGGGAAGCCGTGCAGGAATCCATATGAAGGAATTTGAAAATATGCACCCCACAGTGGTAATCGGCGGAATTGCGGGCGCCTTTCTTGCCGAGTATATGGCGGGCGGCACGCTGATAGTTCTCGGCCTTAACCGTGAGAAAAATCAGGACATTGTCGGCGCACATTGTGCAACGGGTATGCACGGCGGCAAAATTTATGTGCGCGGTGAAGTTCCAACCCATAATATTAGCCCTAATATAAGTGTTTCGGAGCTTAATGAAGAAGAAAATGAAGAACTTTTAAGATGTATAAAAAAATACTGTGTTCTTTTTAAAGAGGAAGAGGAGTATATTTTAAAGGAAAAGTTTTATAAGCTCTCTCCGTCCAGCTCACGGCCTTATGCAAATCTTTACACAAAGAATTAACCGCGGAGTTGTGAATTATCACATATTTTTTCCTGTTTATTGACTTATTCGCGGCTGCGTGGTATGATTTACCCATAAATTGTAATTTGAGGAGAATGGTTTATGGCAAAATTAAAAGATATTGATAAGGCCGCAGCGTCAAAGGGCTCAGGTCTTAACACCTTGTGGCAGTTTGTAAAGTTTATTGTGGTAAGCTTGGGCGCTTGCATCGTTCAGTTCGGCTTGGTAAACATATTACCTCTTGTTTTCAGACCGCTTTACGATAACCCCTGCAATTTCTTTGTTTTCCATTATCCCGCTGAGGACGGCGGATGGGGATATTTTTGGGTGTTTGCTATTTCAAACATCACAGCGCAAATTGTTGCTTTCTTTATAAACAAAGAAAAAACCTTTAATTCAGGCGCAAATACAAAGGTTGTTTTGCCCATTTACATTATCTTTACTGTTGCGCTTATTTGTTTCAGCCAGTGGCTCAATCCCACAATTTACGGTTGGATTCTTAACGATATAGGCTGGGGCGACGCCGCCGCAAGAAATATTGCAACAGCAGTTTGCTCTGCACTTCAATTCTTCCTTTATTTCCCTGTGGATAAAATTCTTTTCCATAAGAAAAAGGAAGAAAAGGCAGAAGAAAAAGAAGAGGCAAACGCATAATTGCAAATTAAAATTTAAAGTACCCCGTGCATTTTGTACGGGGTACTGATTTAGGAGCAGTTATATGAATGAAAATGTTAAGAAAAAAGTTATAACGGCTGTAAAAATCATTGTTTCTTTAATTCTTTCCGCTCTTTTAACGGCTTCTGTTCTGGGTGCTGTTGCAATCGGCGGAGCAAGAGACTATTTGGAGTCCGACAGTTTTCAGGAACAGGTGGAAACGGCTGATTTAGACGAACTGAAATTCAAGGTGAACGGTCAAACCGTAACGGTGAACGATTATGTTCGTCAGTCGGCAACAAAATTTGTGGAGCAAGCGCTTAAAAGCAAGTATTCCTTTGCGTCTATGTTCACAAATGTCGCAGTAGAAGCCGTATTGTCAAACGAGATTGTTGAAAAGGCAATAAAAGAAGAAGTTTTTGAGCTTGTGGACTATTTTCTCAACAGCGACCGTGATGAGGCAAAGCAAAGAATGGAAAATAACATTAGTTCAAAAGATAATCCGGAGCTTGACCCGAGCGGGGCAAAAACGCCCGAAGAGGCAGTAAAACGGTATGTCCGTTCTTTCGTGATACAAAACATTGAAAGCACAACGGGTATAAGCAGCGACAGAATTATAGTTTTGTTCTCTGAAAAAACGGTTAAAAACCTAATTCTTATATCGGTTTTGCTGTGTGTGGTGCTTGTTGCCGTGAATTTTCCCAATGTGTTTAACGCTTTGCTTTACGGCGGCGCAGTATCATTTGTGTGCGGAATTGTAATAAAGGTTGCTCAAAGGAAATTTGAAACCGCAAATGAGGGGGCAACCGATTTAATCGGATATGTGTTCTTAAAGCCATTGGCAGATGCTTATTCACCGTCAGCGGTAAAGGCCTTTATAGCAGGAATTGTGTTACTGCTTATATTCGCAGGCGTATATTTCCTGTTCAAAAAACTAAATAATAACGAAACACAAACACAGGCAACCGAACAGTAAAATTTCAGCGGTAGAGGATAACCTCTACCGCTTTTAAAATGCTTAAGGTGAGGAGAGTCGAACACAATATGCCGAAAATTTGATATTACGGCGTATTTTCACTTTTTCA
>JBJEPW010000027.1:0-9449 GCA_051881435.1 Candidatus Fimenecus sp.
GCATAATGTGTATACCATGTCCTTACACAGGTGTATACCATGTTACTCTTGACAACGGAAACCCGCCCTACATTTTTACTCAATTTGAAATCAAAATACAAAATCGTACACTCCCCTACAATCCCACCGTAAAATCACAAAAATTCGCTTGTATTTTACAATCAATAACTGTTTATTGATTTTTTCCACGGATATGATATACTGTTTTTATAAAAAGGAGGATTTTGCCATGGGTATTGTTAATAAAATAATAAACAAAGCCGTAAATATCGGTACAAGGTTTGTGAGCGGAGTGTCTCAGGACGAGGCTCAGGCGGCGTTGGGTAAGGTAACCGTAACCGAAGGTATGCCCGAAATCCTTCGCCGTGCGGCGGCAGAGGGCGCGGTGCTTCTTAAAAACAACGGTGTTTTGCCTTTTAATAATGAAAATACCGTTTCCGTATTTTCAAGACTGCAAATTGATTGGTTTTTCACAGGTTACGGCTCAGGCGGTGATGTAAAAAAGCCTTACGGCGTTAATCTTGCCGAGGGGCTAAAAAACTGTGACGGACTGAATCTGAATACGGAGCTTTCCGATATTTACGAAAAATGGAGCAAGGAAAATCCCATTGACCACGGATTTTGGGGACATTGGCCCAGATATTATCCCGATATGGTTCTCACGGCGGATATTGTAAAAACTGCGGCAGAAAAATCCGACAGCGCCGTGTATATAATCGGCAGGTCATCGGGTGAGGACAGAGAAAACGCCCTTGAAAAAGGCAGTTTCTATCTCACAGATGAAGAGGAAAAATGCCTTGACCTTATAACTGAATATTTTGACAGCGTAACGGTGCTCCTTAATATAGGCAGTATCATTGATATGTCTTGGGTGGAAAAGTACGGCGATAAAATAGGCGCTGTTATGATTGTTTGGCAGGGCGGAATGGAAAGCGGAAACGCCGTTGCCGATTTGCTCTGCGGTAAGGTATCCCCCTCGGGAAAATTAAGCGACACAATTGCAAAACGCTATGAGGATTACCCCTCGCAGAATTTCGGAAACAAGGAATACAACGAGTACAGCGAGGATATTTATGTAGGCTACCGTTATTTTGAAACCTTTAATAAGGACGCGGTGCTTTATCCCTTTGGATTCGGACTTTCCTATACTGATTTTGAAATAAGCTTTAACAGTGCCGAAAAGACGGAAAAGGGCGTAGAGCTTTCCTTTACCGTTAGAAATGTCGGCAAAGCAGATGGTAAAGAGGTTGTAGAGGTGTATCTTGAAAAGCCCTGCACCTCCCTTGGGAATCCTGCCCGTGAGCTTGCAGGCTTCGCCAAAACAGGTGTGCTCTCTCCCGAGAAAAGCGAAACTGTTAATATCACCGTTCCCGAGGAGTATTTCTGCTCATATGACGATTGCGGAAAAAGCGGATATGCGTTTTCATATGTATTGGAGCAGGGTGAATACACTCTTTATGCAGGCAGTAATGTGAGAAATGCCCAAAAAGTATGGAGCTTTTATCAGGACGAAACGGTGCAGGTGCAGGCTTTGAACCAAACCTCCGCACCGAAAAATCTCTTTGACAGATACATAAACGATAAGGGTGCTCTCAAAAAAGAGCCTGTAAAGTGCGCCGAATATGATTTAAAGCAGATTATCCGTGACAATATACCGAAACCGGTTCCTATGACAGGCGACAAGGGCTACAAGCTCAAAGATGTAAAAGAGGGTAAAATCACCCTTGAAGAATTTGTTTCCCAACTTGATTTGGACGAGCTTGAAGCAATTTCAAGGGGCGACTATACAATGGACAGCCCCCTCGGTGCAAAGGGCAACGCAGGCGCACTGGGCGGTGTTACGGAAAGTATGCGTCAAAAAGGCATACCCCCTGTAATCACAACTGACGGACCCTCGGGGATAAGACTTCTCTCATATTGCTCACTTATCCCCATCGGAACGGCATTTGCCTGTTCCTTTGACAGAGAGCTTGTAGAAGAGATATACACCGCAATAGGGCGTGAAATGAAAGAAAAGGGCAGTGATATTTTGCTTGCCCCCGGTATGAATATTCACCGTAATCCTCTTTGCGGACGGAATTTTGAATATTTCTCCGAGGACCCGTTGCTTTCGGGTGAGATGGCGTCATCAACCGTTAAGGGTATTCAGTCATCGGGACTTTCGGCGTGTCCGAAGCATTTTGCCTGCAATAATCAGGAGTATAACAGAACTCATAATGATTCAAGGGTATCGGAAAGAGCGCTACGTGAGATTTATTTAAGAGGCTTTGAAATTTGCGTTAAAAATGCAAAGCCTAAGTGTATAATGACCTCTTATAACAAGATAAACGGCGTTTGGGGACATTATAATTACGAGCTTTGCGAGAGGATACTCCGCAAGGAATGGGGCTATGAAGGCGTTGTTATGACCGACTGGTGGATGCGCTCATCAAAAAGCCCTGAATTTCCAAAAATGCGCGACCAAGCATACCGCGTCCGCGGAAGCGTTGATGTGCTTATGCCCGGCGGAAAGCGAACAGGTAAAAAGAAGCCCGACGGAACGCTTTTAAAAACCTTCGGCAAAACAGACGGCATAACATCAGGCGAAATGCAGCGTACTGCCATGCGCGTTTTGAAGCTTTGTATTGATTATATTGATTGAATTGAGTAGGCAATTTTTGTTCTTGCCTTGTGATAATTCCGCTCCCTCAAAGAGGGTGATTCCCCACGGTGTGGGGAAATGTCTGCGAAGCAGACAAAGGGGACGGCGCCGTCAGCGCTGTCAGCGAAGCTGACTGAGGGAGTTTGCACAATTTTCCATTTTTCATTATATATCATTCATTATTCATTTATTTTTTACTCCCTCCGTCAAAACCTACGGTTTTGCCACCTCCCTCTCGGAGGGCGGGGAGAGTTAACTCGGTAAGGCGGGGTGCCCCTACGAGTTGCCATAAAAAAACGGGACGACGAATATCGTCCCGTTTTTTGGGGTTTTATTTAAAATTACGGTTTTTTGATTTGGTTAAGTGCGGCGTTCAAGCCTAAAAGCTGTTCTTTGGTGACTTTGATACCTGCCGTGCCCAGCATATTGGTCAAACGAATGACGGTAAATCCGCCCATCATTTGCATCATACCCTCGTTCATCTCGAAGCCTGCCGCCATACCGCCCGCGGCACTTTGCATTTGTGCCATCATACCGCCGAACAGCTGCGCGCCTGCGGGGCAAGCTAAAATATCGCTCAATTTATCGTTTAAGGAGAAGTAGCCCTCGGGTGCGGTGATATCAAACCAGTTGAGGATTGCGCCCTTTTCTTTCAGGCGGTAGTCCTCGTTAAAGGTATCTACCTTGCGGATAACGCTTTCGTCCGTGCAGTCGCCTGCCACGGCGGTGAGTTTCGTTTCGCCGCTGTTGGGCACATCAAAATAGAAGAAATGCACATCGCTTGTCTGTTTGCCCAAACTCTTGCCGTTTGCGAACAGTTCTACCTCGGGCAAATTGGAATAGACGGTCACTTTGGTAGTGTCCTCTACCCTATCCACATAGCGTTTGCCGCAAATGTGGACAAACGGCTCATCGGAAAGCCATGCTTTGTACGCATAGAACGAATCCTTTTTGTATTTGCGGTCAAAGGTGACAAGGCCTTTGTGGTTCTGTCCGTTTTCGCCGCCTTCGTTGCGCGCATCCGCGCCGAAATCAAACATATTCCAAACATGTGTCGCCCAAATATACTCTCTTGTGAAGAGCTGTTTAATCAGTTCCTCGTGGTAATACGCCTGATATTCCTCGGTGTAGTCGCCCTGTGTGGGATTGGAGGTATGCCAGTTGAGCGCCTCACAGCCGTATTCGCTCATACCCACGGGGATACCCGGAAATTCGGCGTGGAACTTATCAAACCACGGACCGTTCATCGAAGTATCGCCGCCGTACCAGCCGAAATAGTGGTTGAAAGACAGCACATCGGGGATTTGCAGGTATTCATCGTGAATATCGCACATGGAAACCACCGCCACAGTAGTCAGACGGGTTTTATCCATTTCGTGCACCAAATCGTTGAGCATTTTGTGGTTATCCACCAAATCCGCATCGGAGCCGTTCATGGAAATTTCGTTGGAAAGTCCCCAAACCACAATGGACGGGTGGTTGTAATTCTGCGTAATCAGTTCTTTCATCTGCGAAACGGTATTTTCGCGTCCTGTTGGCATATGCTTGGAAATATAGGGAATTTCCGCCCAAATCACAAGACCTTTTTCATCGCACAAATCGTAAAAATATTGGTCATGCTGATAATGCGCCAAACGAATGGTATTTGCGCCCATTTCGCAAATCAGTTCCATATCCTCTTTGTGATGTTCGGGTAACAGCGCATTGCCCAGTCCCCAACGGTCCTGATGGCGGGAAACGCCGCGCAAGGGATAGGAAACGCCGTTTAAGAAGAAGCCTTTTTCAGGGTCGATTTTAAAGGTGCGGCAACCGAAACGGGTGGAGATATTGTCAAGCACCTCGCCGCCCTCGCACAGTTCAGCGGTAGCGGTATAAAGATAGGGGTCTTTTCTGCCGTTCCAAAGGTGAACATTGGAAAGCTCTACCGTGACTTTCGGGCTGTCTGCCGCGGTTTCGGCGGTTGCAACGGCGTTGCCCTCTGCATCAAGTACGGTGTATTTTACGGTCTGCCCTGCTTTGGCGTCGGTCAAATAGGTTTCGATTTCCACCGTAGCGCTGTCGCCGTTTACGGTGGGCGTTACGGCAATGCCGGGACCACCGTAATACTCCAAATCGAAATGGGAATCGCTGACGGCAATAATATTTACATCGCGGTACAGTCCGCCGTAAAAAGTGAAATCCGCCATTTGGGGGTACACACGGTCGTTTTCCGCATTATCTACGGCAACGGCAATTTGCGTACCCTTTTTGAGTTGGTCGGTAATTTCCACACGCCAAGTGGAGTAACCACCGTCATGGTGTGCCAATTTCTCGCTGTTCAAATACACATCGGCGGAGGAATTTGCGCCTTTAATTTCAAGATAATATCTGTCCGCTGTGGGGATTTCTTCACGGTCAAGGGTTTTCACATACATACAGGTGCCGCGGTAATAATCGTTGCCGCCGTCCTGACCGTCAATGGCGTTCCATGTGTGGGGGAGATTGACAAAATCCCAATCGGCAGGTACTTCTGCGGGCACTGCGGACACGCCCTTACGGAATGCCCATTTACGGTTGATATTTAAAATTTTTCTCATCTGCTTTCGCTCCTTATCCTTTTTAAAAGCCTTTCAACAATTTGTACGCTGAAAGGCTTTTGTTGTTTGCTCATATAAGATTTGGTAACTTACGCGCTTTGTTCTCCTGCAAATTCAAGCTCTTTCTTTTTGTCAATATTATAAACAAAGAACATACCAACAAACATAATAGCAAGGCCTGCTACTAAGAAACCGATATAAAGTGTGGGAACATTTGCTTTGAACTGCTCTGTCTGCGCACCCTGACCCTCAACATAGCCTATTGCACCGAGGAATAATGCAAGCATTGCAGAACCTATACCCTGGGAAAGTTTACGGAAGAAAGAATAAATGGCATAAAGTGTGCCCTCTTCCTGCTTACCTGTTTTTCTGAAATTCATTTCAATACAGTCAGCAACCATTGCCCAAACAATGATTTGGAAGCAGCAGCAACCGATATTCACGAACATAAGGCCTACGATATAAATAATCATACCCTTTGTGTCAGGGCTGATAACGCCCGTAAAGCAACCCACAAGCATCAAAACACCGACAGCACAACTGAAAATTGCCGTTGCCCAGCTAACAACCTTTTTGCCAAATTTTGCCGAAAGAGTGGAAGCAAAAGGCATAAAGAGCAGTAGCGGTATATATCCGCAAACCATGCCAATAGTCGCCTTGCCCGCATCACCAAAGAAATATTGGAACACAAGGTTGTTCATAGACATCGTTGAGTTGTAGAATACAACCAAAGCAACTGTTGCAATCGTAATACCTATGAGAGCTCTGTTTGTAAAATATGATTTTACAGAGCCTAAATAATTTGTTTTTTTCTTCGAAGTACCGTCTTCAACAGGTGCTGAAACACGCACCACACGCTCCGTTACAAGTTTTTGTAATCCCATAAATGCAACAACGGCTACCAGTGAGAAAACAATTGAGGTTATAAAAACTCGGTTTGTATCAAGCACGTCCCCGTCTGCGGTTTTTCTGTAAACAAGTTTCGGCAACACCATGCAAATCATCGCGGGAAGCGAGGCGCCGATACTGCGGAATGTTGAAAGGGATGTGCGCTCTTTGGGCTCCTCTGTAATAACAGAATGGAGTGAGCCATAAGGCACATTTACAAGAGTATAGGCCACAGACCACAAACAGTACATCAGCAAGCACCAAATCACTTTTCCGATATAAGCAAAGCTTGCCGTAAACGGTGCAAACAAAAGAATTGTTGTAACAACAAGCGACACACCGCCTATTGTTATCCACGGCATGAACTTACTTTTTTTGCCAATATGGATATGGTCGACCATATTCCCGATTAAAACATCGTTTATGGCGTCCCAAACTTTCGCAACAATGATAATCCACGCCCAGTCTGTTGTTTTCAGGCCGACACATTGCGTGTAAAACAGCAACATATACGTTGAAACAAGCTGGAAGGAAAAGTTGCATCCGCAGTCGCCCAAAGCGTATCCGAGTTTGTCTCTGATACCGAAAGGCCTTACTTTTTGCTCTTTCATTTTAATCCCACATCTTTCATAAAATTTCTTTTTTATGCATTTTTTTCTTTATTGAAAATGCACTAATTTCTTTAAACTTATTTTATACTATAACAATGCTCTTTTGTGAGTATTATTTTTGCATTTTTTCGTATTATTTTTATTATATCTTGCATTTTTCCAAAAATTGTACGATAATATATATGATAACTTCCGTTATGAAGGGGCGGTTTTTTGTGTATTACGATAAAGAATTGGAATTTTTTCGGAACATTCTTAAAAATTTCCGTATAGACACCTGCATTATCCCATACGGAGATAAGTCTTTTCGGCGAGCCGACAAAGGGTTCCGTGATTTTTTGGGGCTTTCGGAGGAATATGACCGTCTTTTCTGCGTGCATCACGAATCCTTGAACGAAAGAACGATTTATAAAATTACCGACAGTTTTTATTGCAATTATATTTTTATACTTTTGCCCGATGCCGATGCCACCTTTATTGCGGGGCCTTACATCGGCGCCGAGCTTACTCAAAAGATGATTATTCAAGCCGCGGAAAGATATTCTCTGCCGCCCGAAATAAATTCACAGATTGAAAAATACTATACGGGTATTCCCGTTTATACGAATAAAGATATAATTCTGTCGCTTTTCAACTCCCTCGGTGAGGCACTTTGGGGCAAAATTGAAGGTTTCCGCTTTGAAAATATGAATATGACTGTCCCCGAAAACCGTTTTCCCGAAATTGTCCGTTCCTTTGAAAAGCGAACTGACGACGCCATGCTTGCAATGCAGATGCTGGAAACCCGTTACGACGGAGAAAACAGGCTTTTACAGGCGGTTTCTCAGGGGCTTACTCACAAGGCGGAGCAGATTATCGGCAATTCTACCGACCTTGTTCTTGAAATGCGTGTTGATGACCCGATAAGGAATATGAAAAACTACACCGTGATTATGAATACACTGCTCCGTAAAGCGGCAGAGCATGGCGGTGTGCACCCAATTTACATTGACAGCGTTTCAACTGATTTTGCGAAAAGAATTGAACGGATTACTACATTGACCGAGGGAATTTCCCTGCATCACGAAATGGTTGATAAATACTGTAATCTTGTGAATCAGCGTTCTATGAAAAACTATTCTCCCCTTGTGCAGAGGGTTATAACTATTATTGATTCGGACCTTACCGCTGATTTGAGCCTGCGAAAACAGGCGCAGCTTCTCAATGTGAACGCCAGCTATCTTTCAGCGCTTTTCAAAAAGGAAACGGGGCTGACATTAACGGAATATGTATCAAAAAAGCGGGTTGAGCAGGCGGCTTTTCTGCTCTGCTCAACAGGTCAGCAAATACAGACAATTGCCCAAAACTGCGGAATTTATGATGTGAACTACTTTACAAAGATTTTTAAAAAGATTACAGGGAAAACACCAAAGGAATACAGAGACAGTAACCGCGGGTTTTGATTATAATGTACCATTATTTTTTTAAGGATTATGTCGAAATACGGTCTAGCAATACAAAGTAAGACGATGCTCACTCTCCCCTCCCTCATTGAGGGAGGAAGTAAAAAAATGAATAATGAATGATATATAATGAAAAATGATAAATTGTGCAAACTCCCTCAGTCAGCTTCGCTGACAGCGCTGACGGCGCCGTCCCCTTTGTCTGCTTCGCAGACATTTCCCCACACTGTGGGGAATCACCCTCAAAGAGGGAGCGGAATTAGGTTATGGGACTTGTCTCCCCTGAAAGGGGAGATGTCAACGGAGTTGACAGAGGGGTTATTTCTTATATATTTCCCCAAAAATTTCATAGTGAAAAACATAACGCACCGTGCCGAGGTTTTCGGCACGGTGCACTATATTTTATATTCTATTTTTCCTTTTGAGGAAACGGTATTTCCCCTTCGGCTTGTTCAAATTCTTTAATGCACTTACGAATTAAATACAAAATTTGACCGTTTGCGCTCCTGCCCTCATATTTCGCAATATAATGCAACTTATAATGCAGTTCCGGGTCAACCTCTATTCCTAAATGTTTATTATTTTTATTTCGCATCTTATCACCAAATATCTTATTTTGAGTTTATTTTAAGATGTTTTTGTGATAATATGTGTTTAGTGTACTTAAATTAAGTATACTAAATTTGGAGGTGTACAAATTGAAAACAGCTATTGTCGGTTCTCGAAATTTGCAAATTAAGGACTTTACGGCGTACCTGCCAAGCGAAACCACAGAAATCATTACGGGCGGTGCAAAAGGAATTGATGCATGTGCAAAAGAATATGCAGAAAGTATCGGTTTGAAAGTCACGGAGTTTTTGCCCGAATACAATCGTTATAAAAGAGGTGCACCGTTAAAGCGAAATTTGCAAATTATTGAAGCCGCTGATTATGTTATTGCATTTTGGGACGGAAAATCCAAGGGCACGCAATTTGTAATAGAACAGTGCACCAAACAAAACAAGCCTATAAAAACATACATATTTAACGCAAATGATATATAAATCAAACACAGTATGAGTAGATGGCCGTTAAATCATGTGAAATCAAAGGCTGGTTTGTTGGGGCTGGGCTGCGTTGTCCCGCCCGTAAATTTTACAGTGATACGAAAACTCCCTCAGTCAGCTTCGCTGACAGCGCTGACGGCGCCGTCCCCTTTGTCTGCTTCGCAGACATTTCCCCACACTGTGGGGAATCACCCTCAAAGAGGGAGCGGAATTAGGTTATGGGACTTGTCTCCCCTGAAAGGGGA
>JBJEPW010000028.1:0-8912 GCA_051881435.1 Candidatus Fimenecus sp.
ACCCTCAAAGAGGGAGCGGAATTAGGTTATGGGACTTGTCTCCCCTGAAAGGGGATACAAGGAGTACGGTGTGCCTGTAGGGGCGGGTCTCCGTGCCCGCCCGAGATTTTTCTAATAATTTTTCGGCGGGAGCAAGCATTACTCGCCTGCCGGCTCAGACAGCGCTTCTGCTCATTTCATTCGCAGAGGTGTCCGCCGGACACGCGCCCCCGCCATACATAGTTGGGATTGGTTTTTGTGAAATTTTTCAGGCGATTCGTGAATCGCCCCTACCAAACGGCATATAACGCAAAAGCCACCGTTTCAAAAAACGGTGGCTTTTTTAGTTTTATCTTCTAATTATTTTAACAGTGATTTATACAGTTTGATATATTCATTTGCGGATTTGCCCCAACTGTTATCGCACTCCATGGCACGCTTCATGAGGACATTCCAGCCCTCGCGGTGGCTGTACCCTTCAATGGCGCGCTTGATTGTAAAGAGCATATCGTGGGCATTGTATGAGGAGAAGGTAAAGCCGTTGCCCTCACCGTCGCCGCTGTCCTTAATGCTGTCACGGAGTCCACCTGTTTCACGGACAATGGGAATTGTGCCGTAACGCAGTGAAATCATCTGCGAAAGTCCGCAGGGCTCACTCTTTGACGGCATGAGGAACATATCCGCACCTGCATAAATTTTCTTTGAAAGCGACGGGATAAAGCCCAATTTAAGCCCCATTTTATCGGGATATTTTGCCGCCATATCCTTAAAGAAGCTTTCATACTGCCATTCACCTGAGCCTAAAACAACAAACTGAACATCTGTTGTGGCAAGAAGCTCGTCAAGAACAGCCTTTACAAGGTCGAGTCCCTTGTGACCTACAAGGCGTGTAACCATACCGATCACAGGCACATCCTCACGGACGGGAAGTGAAAAATACTCCTGAAGCTTTTGCTTATTTATCTTTTTAGGCTCGAAGTTTGACGAATTGTAATTTACGGCGATATCCTTGTCCGTTTCGGGATTATAAAGGTCGGTATCAATACCGTTGAGAATACCCGAAAGCTTCCATGAACGCTGATTGAGAATGATATCAAGTCCGTGGGAATACCATGGGTCAAGAATTTCGTTGGCATAAGAGGGGCTGACTGTTGTTACCTTATCGGCAGTTTCAATTGCGCCCTTCATAAAGTTTACATCGCCGTCATACTCCACAAGGGAAGTAGCGCTTTCGGGAATACCGATAACCTCGTTCACAAGCTCCATACCGTATGTTCCCTGATACTGGATATTATGGATTGTGAAAACGGTTTTGATGTTTTCATAACCGGGACGGTTGGCATAAAGAGTATTGTAATAAACGGGAGTAAGCGCAGTCTGCCAGTCGTTACAGTGAATAATGTCGGGCTTAAAGCCGATTGCGGGGATAATTTCCAAAACGGCTCTTGCAAAAAATGCAAAGCGCTCCGCATCGTCATAATAACCGTAAATTCCGTCACGCTTGAAATAATACTGATTGTCAAGGAGATAATAGATTACTCCCCCTGCCTTAGCCTCAAAAATTCCGCAGTACTGCCGACGCCATGCAACGGGTACGGAAATACTTGTAAGGAAGGTCATAGAGTCTTTAAGCTCCTGACTTATTGTATCGTAAAGAGGCATTACCACACGGCAACCGATAAGTCTTTTGCGCAACGCCTGAGGCAAACTGCCTGCAACATCGCCCAATCCTCCGCTTGCCTTAAAGGGGAGCGCCTCACTTGAAGCAAATAAAACTTTCATATGTTTTTTCCTTTCAAATCAAGAAAATAATTAGAAATCCTACGCAATCAAATTACGATTGCCTTGCCTATGTATATGGGATAATTCTCTGCGCCGGAAAGCGTTTTTCCGGGAGTTATAACAACGCTCTTATCCGCAACAACATAGCTTAAAGAGGAATCCTGTGCAACATATGTACCCTGCATAACGATTGAGTTTTTAACAACCGCACCCTTTTCTACACGGACACCGCGGAAAAGAATGGAGTTTTCAACCTCGCCGTCAATTATGCAGCCGTCGGCAATAAGTGAATTTTTCACATTTGAGCCCAAGCCGTAAATTGCGGGCATATCGTCACGAACCTTTGTATAAACAGGTCTTTCCTTATCGAAAAGGTGGTCGCAGTTTTCAGGATTCAAAAGCTCCATATTCGCCTTGAAATATGTCTGCATTGAGTCAATCGTTGTAGCATAACCCTTTGCCTCAAAGCCGTAAATATTAAGCTTATTCACATTCCGCTGAATAATATCTGCCTCAAAATCGTTGTAATTAAGGCTTATTGCCTCGTGCATAAGTCTTTCAAGGAGAGATTTTTTCATCAGAATAACATTGAGAGAATAATTTACATTGTCCTCTGTTACCGGGGAAACGGCAATCTGCGTTGCCTTTCCGCTGCCGTCCAAAGCCATTACGATAACATCGGTAAGATTGGGCATTTTTCCGTTTTTATAGACGATAGTAATATCCGAGCCTTTTTCCGTATGGTAATCCATAAGCTCCTCAATATCAATATTGAGAACGCTGTTACAATCGGAAAACAGCACATATTCCTCTGTTGAACGGCTGATAAAGCCCATAATTCCCTTTAAGGAAGCGATTTTATCGCCGTTACTGCCTGAACTTGCAGTTGAGAAGGGAGGAAGAAGGAACATACCCTCTGTTTTTCTTGAAAGGTCCCAGGGTTTACCTGTTCCTAAGTGGTCCATCAATGACTGATAGTTACTTTTTGTTACAACGCCCACCTTTTCAATTCCGCTGTTTACCATATTGGAAAGAGCGAAATCTATAAGGCGGTAACGGCAGGCAAAGGGGACTGAACCCATTGTGCGAAGCCCTGTAAGCTCACTTAAACACTCATCGTACGCATTTGAAAAGACAATTCCGACTATGTTTTTACCTGTCATCTTATTTGTCCCCCTTTCTTACATCTGCATCCACCATAGCCTTTGGAGCAACTGACGCTCCCTCGCCTACGGTAACGCCTGCGCCTACAACCGCAACGCCCCACTCCTCAAGATTTTCCATATCTTCGGGACGCTGACCTACAACCGCATCTTTTTCGATAACGGCGTTTTCAGCCACTATGGCGTACTGCACGGTTGCGCCTGATTTTACCACCGTGCCGGGCATTACAATTGAATCGCGGACAACTGCACCCTCTTCAACCGTTACATTTGAGAAAAGAATTGAGAAATCCACATCGCCGAACACTCTTGAACCCTCGGCAATCATGGAGTTCTGCACAGTTGCATCCGCCGAAACATAGTGGGGCGGTGCCACGGGAGTTCTTGAATAAATTTTCCATGTGGGGTCGGAAAGGTCAAGGTCAACCTTGGGATTGAGAAGGTCAAGGTTTGCCTCCCACAAACTGTCGATAGTTCCCACATCTTTCCAATAACCGTCAAAGAGATATGCGAACATTCTCTCGCCGTTTGCGTGCATTTTAGGAATAACATCGTGTCCGAAATCGTTGCTGGAATTGGGGTCTGCCTCGTCGTCAATAAGATACTGACGGAGCTTCGACCATGTGAATATGTAAACGCCCATTGACGCCTTGTTACTGCGGGGATTCTTCGGCTTTTCCTCAAACTCGGCAATGGAATTATCCTCGTTTGTAATCATAAGACCGAAGCGGCTTGCCTCTTCCCACGGTACCTCCAGCATGGCGATGGTACATGCCGCGTTATTCTCTTTATGGTATTCAAGCATTTTGTTATAGTCCATCTTATAGATGTGGTCGCCTGAGAGCACCGCAACATATTCGGGACTGTAACGGTCAATAAAATTGATGTTCTGATAAATAGCGTTTGCCGTTCCCTTGTACCACTCTGTCCCCTTAATCTGCTGATAGGGTGAGAGAATATGAACGCCGCCGTTGGCACGGTCCAAATCCCAAGCCTGACCGTTGCCTATGTAATCGTTCAGTTCAAGAGGCTGGTACTGTGTTAACACACCGACGGTTGAAATGCCGGAGTTTACGCAGTTTGACAGCGGGAAGTCAATAATTCTGTATTTTCCGCCGTAAGGTACGGCAGGCTTTGCAATGTTTTTTGTAAGTATTCCCAGACGGCTTCCCTGTCCGCCTGCAAGAAGCATTGCAATGCACTCCATTTTTCGTGCCATATATTATTCCTCCTTAAAGAAATCTGATTATACGCAATTATCTTGTCTTTTTAAGATAAATTGTTGACATTGGCGGCAAATCAAGAGAAATGCTCTGCTCGAAGCCGTGCATGGGCGTTTTTTCCCACTTGATTTTTTCATTGTTGCCTCCGCCCTCGCCGCCGTACGCCTTGTCGTCGGAATTGAAGATAATTTTATACGCCGACCGTGAGGGAACGCCTATTTTGTAATCGTTTCTCGGTACGGGGGTAAAGTTGCACACAACAATTACCTCCTTGCCCTTTTCGTCAATTCTGCGGAAAGCAATTACGGAATTATCGCAGTCGTCCGACGAAATCCACGAAAAGCCCTCCCACGAATAGTCAATCTGCCACATGGCGGGTGTTGACTTATAGAAGAAGTTAAGGTCACGGACATAGGACTGAAGCTTTTTGTGCATATCGTAATCAAGCAAAAGCCAATCAAGTCCCTGCTCGTAATTCCATTCGATAAACTGACCGAATTCACTGCCCATAAAGAGAAGCTTTTTGCCCGGGTGAGCCATCATATAGCCTAAAAATGCTCTTACCCCTGCAAACTTTTCTTCATAAGTACCCGGCATTTTATTTATAAGGGAGCATTTGCCGTGGACTACCTCATCGTGAGAGATGGGCAGTACAAAGTTTTCGGAAAATGCGTAGAAGAACGAGAAAGTTATGCAATTATGGTTGTACTTGCGGTGAATACCGGGCATTGAGAAATAACGGAGAATGTCGTTCATCCAGCCCATATTCCATTTGAAATTAAAGCCCAAGCCGCCCATAAACACAGGCTTTGTAACCATAGGCCATGCTGTGCTCTCCTCGGCAATCATCAAAGCGCCGGGATAATCACGGAAAACATTCATACTCAGCTTATGGAGAAAATCAACAGCCTCCAAATTCTCATTTCCGCCGTTTTTATTTGCAATCCACTGACCGTCGTCTCTGCCGTAATCAAGATAGAGCATAGAGGCAACCGCGTCTATACGCAAACCGTCAATATGATATTTATCAAGCCAGAACATAGCGCTTGAAATAAGAAAGCTTTGTACCTCGTTCCTGCCGAAATCGAAAACTCTTGTTCCCCACTCATAGTGCTCACCCTTTTTCGGATCGGCATATTCATAACAGGGAGTGCCGTCAAATTCATAAAGACCGTTAGCGTCCTTAGGGAAATGGGCGGGCACCCAGTCAAGAATTACGCCGATACCCTCTTTATGACAGCAATCAATAAGATACATCAAATCGTCGGGAGTACCGTAGCGTGAGGTTGCGGCGAAATATCCCGTAACCTGATAGCCCCACGAACCGTCAAAGGGATATTCCGTTAAGGGCATAAATTCGATATGGGTATATCCCATATCCTTTACGTAGGGAATAAGCTCCTCCGCCATTTTACGGTAGGAATAAAAATTACCGTCCTCATATTGCTTCCACGAGCCGAAATGAACCTCGTAAATATTTACGGGCTTACTGTAAAGCTGTGTGTTACGCTTTGCCTTTTCCCACTTTTCGTCAGTCCATTTGTAGGAATCAAGCTCATAATATTTTGTGGCATTATCGGGACGGGTTTCCATATGGTATCCGTAGGGGTCGCTTTTCATAAGCTTCCTTCCGTCACGGGTAAAGATGCAGTATTTATAAGCGTCAAACTGCTTGATACCTTTAATCTTTGTTTCCCAGATGCCGCCGCCCGTTATACGCTCGGCTTTGTTTTTTTCTGCGTCCCAATCATTAAAATCGCCGCAAACGCTGACTGCCGCCGCGTTGGGAGCCCACACACGGAATACCACCGTGTCCTTATCAACACGGTGCGCGCCCATATATTCATATGAGCGGGCATTGTTTCCCTGATGGAAAAGAAAAATAGGGACCTGCTCCTCAAAATCTTTCGTTCCTGGCATTTTCACACCTCACAAGCATAAATATACAAATATATTTTATCAAAGCTGTGTTTATATTGCAAGTGTTTTTTGACTATTTTATTCAAATTTGAGCCAAAGTCTGTTACAGCCATTTGTGCAGTTTGTTACAAAAATTTCCAATATCTTTGAAAAGCACACAAATTTTGACAATAAAATTTGGTGATTTTTTAAGGTTTCATTAAGGTTTGGATTTTATACTTGGATTGTAAAGGAGGAAAGCCATAATGAGCGATTTGTACATTTTCAAAAGAATCGAAAAGAAGTACAGAATAACCGAAGAACAAAAAAATCAGCTCTTGGGAATTATCGGCGGACGGCTTATCCCCGATTCCCACGGTAAAAGCAATATTTTCAGCCTTTATCTCGACACGCCTGACAGATTACTTATCAGAAACTCCATTGACGCCAAAGCATACAAAGAAAAATTGCGTCTGAGAAGCTACGGTATTCCGCAGGCAGATACAAAAATATTTTTTGAGATAAAGAAGAAATACAACGGAATTGTATATAAACGCCGAGCCGCAATGACGCTTGAGGACGCAGAGCAATATATTGACAGCGGAATAAAGCCGTTTGAGTCACAGATAATGTCCGAAATTGACTATTCAATGAATTTTTACAGCCGCCCCGAGCCGTCAATGATGATTGCTTATGAAAGAGAGGCCTATTATGACGCCGAGTATCCCGATTTGAGAATAACTTTTGACCGTGATATAAGATACTTTGAAAGCAACAGCTTTTCCGACGGTATTAACGAAGGAACAAGAATTATTGATAAAAACACATATATAATGGAAATAAAAACCGGCGGCGCAATGCCCCTTTGGCTGGCGCACACGCTTAACGAAATCGGACTGTTCCCCTCGTCCTTTTCAAAATACGGCACGGCATACCGTGACTCTGTTTCACATTCAAAAATATAATTTAAGGAGATAATCAAATGTCAGCAGCTTTTAACTCAATTATCAGTGATAGTTTTACAATAGGAACCTATCTTATATGCACGGCGGCGGCTTTCGTCTGCGGAATACTTGCGGCAGCCGCGGCGTCATACCGTTCAACTGCTTCAAAGAGCTTTATCGTATCCCTTATTCTGCTTCCCGTTATTGTTCTGACGGTTATCACAATGGTAAACGGCAACATAGGCACGGGCGTTGCGGTTATGGGCGCATTTTCACTTGTCAGATTCCGTTCTGCGGCAGGCAAAGCAAAGGATATTGCCACAATTTTTCTTGCCATGACGGCAGGTCTTGCCTGCGCGGCTGGATATGTGGGAATAGCGTTGATTTTTACTGTTATTGTGTGCGCCGCAATCATTATTACGGCTCATATTCCTATGGGTGACGACAGAATTATGGATTTGCACATCACCGTTCCCGAAACGCTCTGTTTTGCCACCGAATTTGACGATATTTTTAAGGAATACACTAAAAAATGCCGTCTTGTGAAAACAAAAACCACCAACATGGGCAGTCTTTATAAGCTTTTATATAAAATCGAGTTGAAAGACAAAAGCAAAACCCAGGAGTTTATTGATAAACTGCGGTGCCGAAACGGTAATCTTGAAATATCCGTTTCCGAGGCAGAGGAAGGGAGCGAGGTATTATGATAAAAAACAAATATTTAACTGTATGCTTATTGATTCTTATATCTGTTTCTCTTTTGTTTTCCTCCTGCAAAAATAATACGGCGGAAGACGAAACAACAACAGATACCGCGGTTGAAAGCGGAACCGTTCCCGAGGATTTGAAAACGGCAGACACTTCCGCAATGGATTTTGATTTTTCCGATAAGGATTTGAGCGGAGATTATTACAGCAGTCAGACAAAAATCCTGCTTTCGTCTTCGGGCGCATCGGTATCGGGAAGCGGCGCCAACCTATCGGGAAATACTGTCAGCATAACCGCGGCGGGAACATACATTTTATCGGGCAGTTCCTCTGATATTTCCATAACGGTTGCGGCAGGGGACAGCGACAAGGTGCAATTAGTACTGAACAATGCCGAAATCAAAAATTCCGCAGGTCCAGCGATTCTTATAAAATCCGCTGACAAGGTATTCATAACACTTGCAGACGGCACCGAAAACAATGTTTCGGACGGTGCGTCATACACGGTTTCCGAGGGCGATTCCGTTGTGGACGCGGCAATTTTCAGCCTGGCGGATTTAACGGTAAACGGTACGGGAACACTTAATGTTTCAGGCAATTACAAGCACGGCATAGTTTCAAAGGACGACCTTACCGTTACCTCCTGCAAGCTGAATATAACCGCAAAAAATGTGGGGCTTAACGGCAAGGACTGTGTGAAGCTCGGCGGCAGTACCGTGAATATAACAGCAGGCAGTGACGGAATACGCTCGGATAACACAGAGGATACAGCGAGAGGATATGTTTATATCAAAGACGGAACGGTAACCGTTACCGCGGGCAATGACGGTATTCAGGCCCAAACCGTATTCAAAAGCGAAAATCCTACCGTCACAATTACGTCGGGCGGCGGAAGCGGCGGCTCGCTCAACTCCTCGGCAGAATCTTACAAGGGTATAAAAGCATGCTCGGATATTCTTATTTCAGGCGGAGCATACAGTATAAAATCTCTGGACGACTGTGTTCATTCCAACAACACCGTTAACATTACGGGCGGTACTTTCAGCCTTTCAAGCGGTGACGACGGCATACATGCTGACACGGATTTATCAATTTCCGGCGGCGAAATTGATGTTTCAAAAAGCTACGAGGGAATTGAAGGCTCCCGCATAATAATTTCGGGCGGCAAAATCAACATTACCGCTTCCGACGACGGTATTAACGCCGCAGGAGGAA
>JBJEPW010000029.1:0-8579 GCA_051881435.1 Candidatus Fimenecus sp.
CATAAAAATATGCACCTCCAAAAGTGTCCAACTTTTGGGGTGCATATCAAAATGCTCTGCTTTTATTATTTATTCGTAAATATCAACGGCGCCTCTGCCCTCTGTTACCTTGGCAACATATGCGGCAACCTTTTTATGCTCGGGGTGCACCTTGTATTTTTCCAGCTCCTCGGCGTTTTCTGTTTCAACAACCAACAGAGCGTCAAAGTTTCTTTCGCACTCCACCTGATTTTTCAAAAAGGTAAGTTTTTTAATGTGCGGAACTAAGGGTGGCAATGCTTCAAGCCCGTTTTTTACGATTTCCACATTTTCCTCCTTGGTTTTACCCTCGGCGTCCTTGAATTTCCACATTACAATATGTTTAAGCATAAAATCAGTCCTTACTTTTGTTTAATTGTAAGCATTCCGTTGCGGTGCAAATCAATGGTAATTGCGTCATACGCATCAACCGCGCCGTCACGGTTAACATCGGCGGCAGATCTGTAAATATCGCCGTCAATAGTTCCTGCGGCAGTTGCACAGTTTGTTACTGCGCTGTAATCGTAAGCGTCTATAATACCGTCGCCGTTCACATCACCGTAAAGTACAACCGTAACCGTTTCAAAAATAACGGTGGGGTTCTTTAAGGATACGCACTTAACAATACAGCCTGTTCCCACAAGGTCGCTGTTTGACAAAATCTTATTGCCGCGCATTACAATAATCTGTGCGCCGTCATTCTGAAGCTGACTTTTAAGCTCGGCAACAGTATTTTGTTCTGCATTGAGACCGATAAGACAAGGTAAAGCCTGCGTACGGTCAACGATAAGTCCGATATTTTCATCAACTATGGGCAATATCCGGTTCATTTCAGCCTTTTCAAACCAGACGGAGTATTCAGGTGAAACATAGCTTTCAACGCCTGCGGAATTTACCGCCTTAAAGGTATAAACCGCCTTTGTATCGGTATCAATCGTCAGTATATTGCCGTCGAGGGCGGTCCAACCGCTTCCGTCGGAATAGTAATATGTAATTCCGGAGGAATAATTCGGAACGGAAAGCGTAAATACAATAGGTTTATCCGTTTGTGCACCCAAAGCACCCGCAACTCCCACCTGCAAAATGGGTGTTTGCGACAAATCAACGAAATTATCTACGGTTAAAAGTACTGTTTTAACTTTGCCGTTATTACCCGTAACCGTTACAAGATGATTGCCGTTTGCCGAAACGGTAAAGGAGGTTTTGTCTGTTATATCGACTCCGTCCATTGTGACCGAAGCAAGACCTGAGGGTCCCACAAAGGTTTCATAGCTTATTTCGTAAGGTGAGTCTGTAATTTCCGTTACCGCAGGAGTAAAGGTTATGCTCGGCTCGGTGGTATCAATCATAATACGGTAACTGTCGGAAGTTGTGCTCTCTGTGCCGGCTCCGTTAACAGCCATGAAGGAATATACCGCATTGGTATCTTCTTTGAGAATAAGCTCCGAACCGTCGAACTCATACCAGCCCAAACCGTCGGAATAAAAATATGTAATACCCGATAGGCTTTCCTCCTCCGTGGAGAAGTTAAAGCGAGCGCCGTCGGAAGTCCAGCGACCGAAAGTTCCGTCAAATTCCACACGGATAACAGGCTTCTGGCGGTCTATTTTAATTGTCTTCTGTACTGTTACACTTTCAAGTCCGGAGTTGCTTATGGCCTTAAACTCATATGTGTGCGTACCCTCTTGGGTGGCGGTAAAGGTATCCCCTGAAAGCTCCTGCCACTCTGCACCGTCCACGCTTACATAATAAGCGTATATTCCGGAAAATGCCGTGCTTTTCAAAGTAATTGCCACATCGCCTGCAACCCATGTATCATCTGTATATACAGTTCCGTTATACTTTGCGTTTACAACGACCTTTGACGGAACGGTTGCGTCAATTGTGAAGCCCTCGCCCACAGCGACTACGGAGACATTTCCCGCACCGTCGGTTGCGCGAACCTCTGCAAAGCCTTTGAAGTTCGGGTCTTTATAAGGCTTTGAAGCATCGGAATAAACCGCCCAATCGGAATATGTATCTGTATTTGCGTTGTACCAGCGGTATTCAATGGAGGCTAATCCCGAAACGCCCTCATCCTCGGCAGAGGCGGAAAGGACAATGCTTTCGTTAAAGAATTTGCCGTAGGAAAGCTCGCTTATAAGCCTTGCAAAGCCGCCCTTGTTCTTATGCTCTACCTCAACGGAGTTTATAACAGGTGCAATTTTATCAATATTGGTTATTTTAATTGACTTTTCACAGGAAAGCCCGTTTTCGGCTGTAATCTTAACCGTGTATGTGCCGTTTTGAGATACGGTGAACGGTGTGAAATTGTCGGTGACATCCGTGCCGTTCAAGGTTACGGATTTAATTCCCGATATGCCCACCGTTAGATTATCAACCGAAACCGTATAATCCTCGTTTGTAAACTGTGCGACCGAGGGAGTAAGAGTAAAATCGGGTGTTACACCGTCACGGCGAACGGTATATCCCACTGTCGGCTCACTTTCAATGTTTACAGAGTTTATTGCCTTGAAATAATATGTGTCAGCCGTATTTTCCGATACGGTAAGTACATTTGAACCCATAGCAACCCATTCGGGATTGCTGTCTGTTTTATAATAGTATGTTATTCCGTCCATGGGATGAGTTGCGGACAGATTAAATGTGACATCATTGGGAGTCCAGCCGCCTTTGTAACCGTTCGTATCAACCGTTACAACAGGCGTTCCGTAAATAATTACAGGGAAATACGCCGTTGCAGAAAGTCCCGCATGAGTATATATAACGGGAATTTGCTGCTCAACATCGAAAAGCGTGGGGTCAAACATATCATCGTCAACAATATAATCCGTTACAATTTCGGACTCTGCGTTGCTGTAATTGGCAGTAACCTCCAAGCCCTCTAAATCAAGCTCTGTTTCGCCCTCGAAATAGATATAGCGGGGATTTACAAGGTCAATACTCGTCACCTTTTTTGATTCGAGCAAAATGGGGAATACGCCGCGGTAGGTTTCTCCCGCACGGGTAACGGAAACGAGAATATACTGCTCGTTATCCAATATATTCTGATTTATTTCGGTAACTTCGTAATCGGTGACCTCAACCGAGAAATCGCTGTCCGACCAGCCGCTTATATCATAATACTGCGCTACATCATTTTTATTGTAGTTAAGAACAACCTTCAAGCCCTCCAAATCAAGCTCCGTTTCACCCTCAACATAATTTTTTCGGGTTGGAGCGGTTAAGGTGATGCTGTCCGGCTCTAATTCCACAACCTGAATGGTTTTAATATCTTCCACCCACGAGCCGTCAACCTTTGTTAAGCCCTCTCTGCCGAAAACATACAAATCGGTTTCGCCTGCCGAAACGCCGGAAACAACACCGTTGTTATCAACCGTGGCAATCGCGTTCTGCTGATTTCCGCTTGTGCTGTCCCAAGAGCCGGCCCACGGGCGTGCGCCTGCGTCGGTCGGCACTCCCCAGTGAACATTTTTCACCGAAATACGGGAGGGTGAAAAGGTAGAAGTGTATGTACGGGGGAAATCCTTAATAACATAATCGCTGCCGTAAATCGTGGCGCTCGTCAAGGTGTTTACGCTGTTACCGCGGATAGTCACCTGAACGCTTTTTGAAATTCCGCCGATTGTTGCAGTAATCGTAACTTTTTTAGTATGGAAAATTGTAAGACCGCCTGCGTCAACGCCGTAAACGGCGCCTTTATCGTTGACTACGGCAATGCTCGGGTCGGAAGATGTCCAGACAACGGTTTGCAAAAGCGCCGTATCGTAATCTTCGGGAGTAATATTATCCACACGCAGGGTTTCAATGGTACCCTCGTAAATATCCGTATCACCTGAAATGGTGAAATCCGTAATCGCGTTACCCGCTGTTACGGTCATTGAAGTTTCAAGAACCGTATCGCCCTGGGTTGCGCGGGCATAGATTGTCATAATACCGCTCTGCTTCGGAGTTAAAATACCGTCGGCGGTAAGCGTTGCTATGCTTGTATCTGCGGGAGTTTCCGCCGTTGCCCAGATTATCTCGTCTGTAAGCGGTTCGGTTATTGCCCACTCACGGAGAACGGAACTGCTTGTATTCAAGCGGTCGGGAGTTACTTTAATCTGATATTCCGATGATGCATTATTTGGAATAACGGGCTCACCGATAATTTCAATGCTGGAAATCTTTGCGTCAATCAGCTTGCGGTTTACCGTAACATCAACCGATTTTGATACGCCGCCGATGGTTGCGGTAATCGTTGCTGTTTTGCTGAATGTAAACGCACCGCTTCCGCCGTCCAAGCCCGTTACCAAACCGCTTTCGTCAACAACCGCTACCGTGGGGTCGGAGCTTTCCCACACAAGGTCGCCCATATATGCACCGGGAGGTGTTAAATCGGTAATCGCGAGTTGAGTGGTTGCGCCCTCGTCCACCTTTAAAGTACCTGTTATGCTGAAATCCTCAACGGGAAGCTCCGAAGGGTCAACTACCGTAAATGTAACCTTATCGGTAAATGAAGAATACAAAGCGCTTTCGGGATTAAGGCGCACCGTTACGGTACCGGGAGATGTAAATGTAACAAGTCCGTCGGAAGAAACATTTGCGTGCTTGCCCGATTCCGTATCAAAAATTGTACCGCCCATAGTCCATTTAACGCCCTGCTTCAAACGCACGGGTGTGCAAACACCGTAAAGCTGAACCTGTGCGCCCACTGCAACGGTTTTCGGTACGCTGTTTTTATTGGTAATGTGCACCGCAGTAGGCGCAACATCGGCAATTACGCTCTTTGTAACAACAACCTCTACTGTGTCGGTTGCTAAAACAGAGCCGTCCGCCGCACACATAGTTGCGGTAATTTTAACATTCATATTGTCCAGGGCATTTTGAAGGCTGTCTGCCAAAGCGTCGCCCGCAATACCGCGCACTATGAGCACAATCATATCGTTGTTCATATCCGCAAGGTCAACGCCCATAGATTCGCACTGTGATTGAATCTGGCTTTCAATGGCATCTGCCATAGCGTCGCCCACCAACGGCATGGATCGGATATTTTCATCAATCCACTGGTGAATTATAGCTTCTTTGGAGTAATCATAGCCCGTAACCTTACCGGTATCGTCAACCCCCGCCAAAAGCGGCAGATTACTTTCCCAAGTGACATACGCCCCCTCGGGCACTTCGCCCTCGGCGGTATAGCCTAACTGAATTGAGCGGTATTCCTGAACCTCTAACCGCTCCGTAACCTCTGCACCGTCCTTGGTAACAATTAAGGTTACCGAGGCGGCAACTGCTGTAAGGCCGGGGAAAAGCATAGTCATTACCAGCACTGCCGAGAGTAACAAACTCAATACTTTACTTTCTTTTCTTTTCAAAATTCACCATCTCCGAAAATATAAACTATCCAAACGATAACTATGTATAGTTTATCAAAACACAATAAAATATGCAATGAACATTTTTACCTTTTTTTGTAAAATTTTTTGTTTCTTATTTGTTATATTCAGCAAAAGAGCCTCGCGGCAAGCGAGGCTCTGATGTTTTATACAGTTTTTGAAATATTGAATAACTTTCTTGCGTTTTTATCGGTTAAATCAAGAATTTCCTGCGCCGTAACGCCCCGTAATTCAGCGATTTTTTCCGCAGTATGTGGAATATGCAAGGAATCGCACCGTTTACCCCTGAAAGGTACGGGCGTCATATACGGCGCGTCGGTTTCGATAAGCAAACGGTCATCGGGTACAAATTTTGCCACCTCACAGGGCTTAACGGCATTTTTAAAGGTAACAGCGCCGCCGAGACCTATATACATACCTATTTTCAAAATTTCCTTTGCCATTTCCACACTGCCCGAAAAACAATGAACAACGCCCTTGGGGGTATGCTTTTTCAATAAATTCAGCGTGTCCTCATGGGATTCCCTGTCGTGAATTATCACGGGCATATCAAGCTCATTTGCAAGGATTATCTGTTTTTCCAATAATTCAAGCTGAATTTCACGGCTCTCTTTTTCATAATGATAATCAAGACCGATTTCACCGATTGCCACACATTTTTTATCGGCGGCAAGTGCCTTTATCCTTTCCAAATCGCCGTCACGGTATTCATCCTTGTCGAGAGGATGAAAGCCCACGGCGCTGTAAACAAAATCATATTTGTGGGACAGTTCAACGGCAAATTCCGAGGTGGGGATATCTACACCGCAGCAGACAACACCCGAAATTCCCTTTTCTTTAAAAGAACCGAGCAGTTCGGCACGGTCTGTGTCAAACTGCTCATCGTCATAATGTGCGTGTGAATCAAAAATGTTGTGATACATTATCTTATTCTCGCTCCATTGGGAATACTCTCGTCAACAAACATAACCTTTACATCGTCCTCCGAGCAATCGGCGGCAAGTATCATACCGTTGCTTTCAACTCCGCAGAGCACGGCAGGCTTTAAGTTTGCAACAACAATAACCTTTTTGCCCTTTAAATCCTCGGGAGAATACCACTTTGCAATACCGCTTGCCACGATTCGGTCTGTACCCGTTCCGTCATCAAGAGTGAGCTTTAAAAGCTTTTTAGCCTTTTTAACAGGCTCACAGTCCTTAACCTCGGCTACACGAAGCTCAACCTTCATAAAATCGTCAATGCCGATTTGTGCAAGCCCCTCAATTTTGGGAGCGGGAGCGTTTTTCTTTTCTTCCGCCTCTTTTTTAGCTTGCAATTCGGCAATGAGTTTTTCACCGTCAATTCGGGAGAACAGCGGAGTTGCAGTTCCTACCTTAACGCCGCTTTGCAATCCGCCCCAATTTTGAATACTCTCATATGTTGCGGCGGGAACATTCATCTGCTCTGCGATTTTAATTGCGGTTTCGGGCATAACAGGTGCAATAAGAGCGGAGAGAACACGAATACCCTCCAAAAGGTTGTAAAGCACTGTGCCCAGCTTTTCTTTCTGCGACTCGTCTTTTGCAAGCGCCCAGGGCATTGTCTCGTCAATATATTTGTTGCAGCGGCGTGCAAAATTCATTACGCACTCAACTGCGTCGCTCATTTTGTATTCGGAAAGATTTTTGTCAAACCCAGCAAGTGCTTTTTTAGCACAAGCCTTCAAATCCTCATCAAATTCCGTAGGACAAGAGGGTGCCTGAACAACTCCGTCAAAATACTTATTCTGCATTGCAATGGTACGGTTGACAAGATTACCGAGAGTGTTTGCAAGGTCGGAGTTAAAGCGCTCAATCATAGCCTCATAGGTGATTGAGCCGTCATTTGCATGGGGCATCTCAGAGAGAAGATAGTAACGAACTGCGTCAACGCCGAAAATATTTGTAAGGTCGTCGGCATAAATCACATTGCCCCTTGACTTGCTCATCTTGTCCTCGCCGAACAAAAGCCACGGGTGACCGTAAACCTGCTTGGGCAACGGCTCGCCGAGAGCCATAAGCATAACGGGCCAGTAAATTGTATGGAAACGCACAATATCCTTACCGATAATGTGAACATCGGCAGGCCAGTATTTTTTGTAAGTGTCCGAGCTCCCGTCAGGGTCATAGCCGAGGGCGGTAATATAGTTTGAAAGTGCGTCAATCCATACATATATAACATGCTTATCGTCAAAGGTTACGGGAATTCCCCATTTAAAAGAGGTTCTTGATACGCACAAATCCTGAAGTCCCGGCTTTATAAAGTTATTGAGCATTTCTTTCTTTCGAGCCTCGGGATAAATGAAGCTTTCGTTGCTCTCAATAAACTCTTCAAGCTGTTTTTGGTATTTGGAAAGGCGGAGGAAATATGCCTCCTCCTTTGCCTTTTTAACCTCTCTGCCGCAGTCGGGGCACTTGCCGTCAACTAACTGGCTTTCTGTCCAGAAGGACTCGCAGGGAGTGCAATAAAGCCCCTCGTACTCACTTTTGTAAATATCCCCTTGGTCATAGAGCTTTTTAAATATCTTCTGAACTGTTTTCTCGTGATAATCGTCGGTAGTGCGGATAAATTTATCGTAGGTTGTATTCAACAAATCGCAAATACCCTTGATTTCGCCTGCCACTTTATCAACATATTCCTTGGGTGTTACCCCTGCTTCTTTTGCGTATTCCTCAATTTTCTGACCGTGTTCGTCAGTTCCTGTCAGAAAGAAAACATCGTAGCCCTGCATTCGCTTGTACCTCGCAATGGCATCGGTCAGCACAATTTCATAGCTGTTTCCGATATGCGGCTTGCGTGATGTGTACGCAATGGCTGTTGTGATGTAAAACTTTGGCTTTTCACACATAGAAAACGCCCCTTTCTGAAAAATTTGCGGCAAACCTTAAATATTATATGTTTTACCGCATATACATTGTATTATACTAAACATTGCCAATATTTTCAAGGAGTTTATTACGATTATTTGTGACGGCGCAATACAAATGTATATATAATGTAGGGTAATGATTTTTAAAATTTTTAAAAAAACGCAAAAATTTTAAAAAAATATGTTGACAACCGAAACTTAATGTGGTAAATTATATGAGCCGCTGAAAACAGCAGCAAAAATGTGGGAGCATAGCTCAGCTGGGAGAGCATCTGCCTTACAAGCAGAGGGTCACAGGT
>JBJEPW010000030.1:0-33417 GCA_051881435.1 Candidatus Fimenecus sp.
CGTGAATCCCGGCTTTTAATTCCGCTGTTTTTTTACAGCTCCTTTTTTTATTATACTGCTGTTGAGGTGAATTGAAGGTATTTATCATTTTTCTCCGTGCCCTTCCAGGAATGGATTTGGCGGGGATTTGCGAATATATCGTCAAGGCGTTTTATAAACGGCACAGCCTCGCC
Organism: Candidatus Fimenecus sp.; assembly: GCA_051881435.1. Lineage (GTDB taxonomy): Bacteria > Bacillota > Clostridia > Oscillospirales > Acutalibacteraceae > Fimenecus. Next base: position 174 of record JBJEPW010000030.1, read on the forward strand.
GAAATCAAGAGCGCGGTGGTCAAAAGCTATACAGATTGGAAGCACCTGACGAATTTCTATGCTCTTTTCGCCGTTTTTATCTGTTACCACAACCGGTTTATCCTGAACTGCTCCAACACCGAAAGCGCAAACCTGAGGCGGAATAATTTCAAGAAGTCCCACATTGCCTCTCTGACCTCTGTAAAGTGAGCCGATATTTGAAACGGTAACCGTGCCCTGCTCAATATCCCTCTTTGTCAGGCGTTCTGTTTTGGGTATGCTTTCATATTCTTTTTTCGCTTTACCTTTCATTGTTTTAACTTTATACTTACCTGTTTTTGAGCCGATAAGGCGAAATACCGTTTGCAGTATTTTTCCCTTTTTAAGACCTGTAAGTGTGTTATCCAAAGATACCTCAAACATTGCCTCATTAAGATTTGTTTTTTCAAGGCGCTTTGAAATGTCGCTGATATAATCTGTCATTTCGTCAAGATTTTTGTTTTCAAAGTTATGAAGATTAACTGTCATCATTTCGCCTGTTGGCATAAGCATGGGCATGGAAATATTTATATCCTCAAAGGTTTTAATTGTGCCTCTCACGAGCCTGCGGTTATATTCGATATGGGAATTCATTATGGGAGCCGCTTTGAGCCCCTCGGCAATCACTTTAAGCATAAGGGTGTTTATGGTGATTTTATCTGCGCCCTTGCGGTCAAAATTCAGTTTTTTATATTCTTTCATAAAGTCTGTAACATCAGGCTCATAGTTATATGTTACATGGGGAATTGTTTCCCAGCTTTCCGTTGTCATATTGGCAACGATTTTTCTTTGGATTCCGAAATTTATTGTATTTACTGTTTTCATAAGTTTACTCCTTGTGGAAAATATTTTTTGTTTGCAAGCTAATGATAATAAATTCTACTCGTTTCGTCCACAAACTTTGCTTGTCAGGGGTAAATTTCTATGTAAATTTCAGTTTGCAGGCTTAGGGTAACGGCGATAATCCGATGATTTGTGCACAAAAAATCGGGACTGCCCGAAAGCAATCCCGATTGTTTTTTATATTCATTTTTATGAAACCGTAATTTGATATTGCTTTCCTTTTTCCGTATCAAACTGGGCAAAACCGTTTTGAGAAGCAATTTCGCTGTTGACCGTAAAGGAAGATTTACCGTAATGAACGGCACATTTGCCGCCGCAATTCGAGGTGATAAGGGCATTTGTAAGCTTTCCGTTTTTCCATTCTATATCCAAGGTAAAGTTGCCGCGGGACACAAGTCCCTTGATACTCCCCTCCTGCCACTCTGACGGTAATGCAGGCAATAAATCGATAAATCCGCAATGGCTTTGCATAAGCATTTCATTAACGCCTGAGGTAAAGCCGAAGTTTCCGTCAATCTGGAAGGGCGGATGATAGTCCCAGAAATTATAGTAAATTCCGTTTTTAAAAAGGTCGCCGATAATTTTTAAAACTCTGTCACCGTCGCCCACTCTTGCCCATGAGTTAATTTTCTGACCCATAGACCAACCTGTGCTTTTATCGGTTCTGTGATTCATTGAAACCACTGCTGCCTTAATAAGGTCGGGGTTATCGTGCCAATTTATCACATTGCAGGGGAACAGCCCCAAAAGGTGTGACATATGACGGTGATGAAGCTGACCGAATTCGCCTAAATGCTTTTCGTGATACCATTCCTTAATCTGACCGTCCTCACCTATTTCATAGGGCTTTAACTGCTCTTTTATTTCCTGCCATTCTTTTTGCAGTTCGCTATCTGTATTCAATGCCGCAGCGCTCTTTATCGCGTCGTCATAAAGCTGCCAGATAAGAGCCTGCTCATATGTATTGCCCATTGTTCTCGGTCCGTGCTCGGGTGAGAAGCAAGGCACGGTGAGCAATCTGCCGTTATGCGGTACAAGAAGTTTTTTGAAATATCCTGCTGTTTCTTTAAGCATAGGATAAATATCGTTTTCGAGAACATCTTTATCGAGAGTATATTCATAATACTCATAAACATTATGCAAAATCCAAGGCACCGCCGCCGGCGACCATCCCCAATCAAAACTCCATCCGGGGCATGTCCAGCCAAAGGGAGTATTCTGAGTGTGGAACAAAAAGCCGTTTTTCTCCCCCTCGCCGCTTTTTATGTTTGTATAGTATTCCGCGGTTAGTCTGCCGGGGATTACAAGGGATTTTATATATCTTATCAACGGCTTTGCACACTCATGAAGATTACCGTTAAACACAGGCCAATAGTTCATCTGAAGGTTTATGTTCAAATGGAAATCACTGCTCCATGTGGGAGAATTCGTATTGCACCATATGCCCTGAAGATTTGAAGGTAAAATATCGTTTTCTCTTGACGAGGATATTGTGAAATATCTGCCGTACTGATATAAAAGCTGTTCCGCACTGCGTTTATCAGAACCAATCGGCTTGCCATAGAATTTTATGAGCTTATCTGCCGCACTATCAAGCTTGCCGCCTAAATCAAGAGATACGCGGGAGAATAAGCTCGAAAAATCATCGGTATGGGCTTTTTTCAGCTCACCGTATGACTTTTCACTTGCTTTTTCACAGTCTGCCGCAACACGGGTGTAAAGTTCATCGTCGCTCTCCCCTGTTCTGTAAGCGGGATAAGTATCAAGATAATCCGTATCGGCAGAAAAGACAAGAGTTAACTCTGTTGCGTCTTTGACTGACATTACTTTGCCGCCGAGAAGCTTTCCGTCTGTAATCACTTTACCCACAAGGCAGAATTTCAAGCCGTTGTCGCTGAGAGCCCCTCTGTGAGTGATTGTGCCGTCGGAATTATACTCGACTTTTCCCCCATGCTCTGTTGCAAGGGAAAAACTGCAATCAAGTGTGCCGCCTGTTCTTGCAATATGAACAACAGCGCATTTATCGGGATAAGACACAAAATATTCACGCTTATCGCTGAAAGCTGTACCGTTTTGTGAAACGCCGTCATAAGACACGGTGCAAACGGCTTCGTCCATATTAAGACTGCGTCTGTAATTTTTATACTTTTTAATGCCGCCTACTGTCAAATTGAGTTCGCCCCAGCACTGGAAAGAGCCATATCCGTCATAAATTCCCACAAGCTTTTCGCAAAGTTCGGAGGCTTTTTTATCATTGCCCGCTTCAAACTCCTTGCGGATATCATAATAATAATCATAGGGCATTTTGCCGTTATCATCGGGCTTATTTATATTTCCGCCGCAATATTGAGGGCGCTTTTCGGACGGTCCGCCAATCCAAAGAGTTTTGTGGTTAAGCACAAGGCAATCTTTTTTTACCTCTCCTGAAACCGTTAAGCCCAAACTGCCGTTGCCCACGGGAAGCGCAGTTTGTTCCCAAACATTCGGTTTGCGGAAACGCGGTCTTTTAAGTCTCATTTTTGACGGAGGCACGGTATAAAAAAACTCGTTTTGTTTCATTTCATTTCCCCTCGTTATTCAATCGTTTAAATCCTTATACATATTCATATGCGGTATGTTTTCTTCCATGTACTCAGGCTCGCCCGTTAAAACAAATCCGCATTTTTCATAAAAGCCTACCGCGTGAGTTTGAGCGCCTAACGCGACTTTTTGTGCGCCGCTTTCCTTTGCGCCGCGCAAAAGCTCTGCAACGAGTTTTTCGCCCAAGCCTTTACCCCGCAAATCTTTTCTGACGGCTATTCTGCCGATTTTTACGGTTTTTTCGCCGTAGGGTATATATCTGCCTGTCGCCGCAGGCTCACCGTCAAGAAAAATCACAAGATGAGGGCAAACAAGGTCACACTCATCAAACTCGTTTTCACGGGGCACGCCCTGTTCATTGACAAACACGCTCACCCGCAAATCAACAAATGATTTATCCGTTTCCCCCGCGCCGAACCACTTATATTCAAGCATATTTTACTCCGCCTTAAATGAAAATCTGAACGCCAAGGGTTTATCCGTTTTGACCTTGTATTTGGGAAGTGTATCCGGTCCGCAGGTGTTTGTTCCCGTTCCTCTCATAAAGCCGTCGATGCAGAGCACGGTTGTATTATCGCGGACAAGCTCCTCCTGATGCTTTGCTTTTTCAAGAGCACTTTGCGTATAATCGTGAGCTGAAAAGCTGAATTTCGGCTCGCCGTAAACCGCAAGAGTATTACCGCACTCATCGGAAATTTTCATATACTTTACGCCGCCACAATTTCCGTTGTCCTGTGGCATTACATAAGGCTCGTGCATATCGCTGACCGTTGTTTTATAAATGCCTACCGTTGTATGAGCATTCAAATCACAGAGATTTTCCATTTTTTCATCGGAGCCTCTGCCGTAGAACTCAATATTCTTAAACTGTGACGGAAGCTCAGCACTGAGTCCGAACCGCTGAATTTCAAGGCTTCCGAACAAGGCTCTGTCAAGAGTGGCTTCAACATTTACAAGTCCGTCACCGTGAATTGTATAAATAACATTAACACGGAAAAATGTTTTAAAGCCTTTCTTTATCACAAAGGAAGCGGCTGCAACAGCATACGCGGAATAGTTTGCAAACTTAAATTCCTTTAAAACAGGCTTTGCTTCATTAAGCTTTATCAACGCCCAAAGCTTGGGGAAACCGTAAGAATCATTATCAAGAGAGGCTCTTGTAAGATTTGGCATAAAGCCTTTTTTGCCGTCTGCCGGGCAGGGATTGAAAAACTCACAGTCGTTTTTGAAATAGCTTACCATTTCGCCGCTGTTCTTATTGAAAACGGCCTTACCGCCGTCGAATTCCACCGTCAGCACACCGTTTTTATCGTGTGTTGTAACATTTCCGACACCCACAGCCGACGGAATAAATCTTGCCTTGTCGCTTATTGTATGCTGTTCAACCGCACAGCGGGTTTCGCCGTCGAAATATGCAATATTGATATGGCAATCCTCGCCGCTCTCGTATGCGTCATAGGGTATTTCATAGGTTTTTGTCTGCATAGGCTCAACATCAAGAGTGAGCGTACCGTTCTTTCTTTCAACGCCGTTTACAAGCTGAGTCCAGATTACATTAAGATAAGCACTGTTTTTAAATCTGTTTGTATTTGTAAAAGAGAAGCATTTTCCGCTGATAAACGAGCTTCTTACGGGGCGGTAAACCGCTTTCATCACATATGCGCCCGTATGGGGAGTTTTATCGGGATAAACCATACCGTCCACGCAGAAGTTGCTATCGTGCTTTTCTTCGCCGTGGTCGCCGCCGTAAGTATAGCGGAAGGGGTATTTTTTATCGCCATCTTCGTGATACACGGCGTGGTCTGCCCATTCCCATACGCATCCGCCCATTAAATTATCGTGAGCATAAATACTCTCCCAATACTCCTCTGCTCCGCCGGGGCCTACGCCCATTGCGTGAACATACTCGCACATAAAATACGGCTTTTCAAGATATTTTTGGGCGTCACTGCCGCTGCCTACCTTTTCAACATGCTCCTGAGAAGGATACATTTCGGACACAACATCATAAGCAAAGCGCTTTGAACGGATTACGCCCTCATAATGCACGGGAACCGCCGCGCCGTTGCTTTTAAGATATTCATAGCATTTATCCTGACATTTATAACCGCCTGCCTCGTTGCCCAATGACCACATTGTTACACATGGGTGATTGCGGTCACGGCAGAACATTCTGCTTACTCTGTCCACATAGCGGTTTTCCCATTTCAAATCGTTGCTGATAAGATGCTCATTGGCGGCTTTAAAGCAATCGCTTGCACCGTGAGTTTCAATATCCGCCTCATCAACAATATAAAATCCCAATTCATCGGCAAGAGATAGCAAGGTGGGGTCGGGAGGATAGTGTGAGGTACGGATAGCATTGATATTGAGCTTTTTCATAAGCTCAAGCTCATTTTTTATCTGCTCGCCCGTAAGAACATATCCGTTTTTCATATCGGTATCGTGGTGATTTACGCCCTTGAATTTAATAGGCATACCGTTGAGATAAAACACATTTCCCTTAATTTCAACCGTTTTAAAGCCTGTAACATTTTTAACGGCTGTAACGGTTTTGTTGCCTGATTTCAGGGTTATGATAAGGTCGTATGTATAAGGCTCCTCCGCGTTCCATTCCTTGACATCTAAATCGGGAAGAACTATTTCCGTTTTTCTGCGGGCGTCGGACTGCCCCTTTGAAATTACTTTTCCGCCGTCCGTGAGTTCGCAGGAAAGAGTATAGCCCTTTGTGTCGCCTATAATATCGGCGTTAAGGGTTAAGGTATATTTACCGTCTTTTTTCACTGTATCAATATGGAAATCGTAAAGATATGTATTATCAAGCTCGGTCATATACACATCGCGGAAAATGCCGTTTTCACGGAACATATCCTGACATTCCAGGTATGTGCCTGTTGACCACTTGCTGACTACGGCTATAATTTCATTTTCGCCCTTTACAAGGTACTTTGAAATATTAAACTCGGCAGAATTGTGAGCGCCCTCGCTGTAACCTACAAATTCTCCGTTTACATAAAGGTCGAGAGAAGATATAACGCCCAAAAATGTGATTATATGCACTTTATCAATATTCTCAACCGTTACGAATTTTCTGTAAATTCCCATGGGGACATCCTGTGGCATTTCGGGATAAAGCGTGGGGTCAAATTCATAGCGCGTGTTGAGATAGCAAGGCTCACGGTAGCCTGTTCTCTGCCATGTTGAAGGCACTGTTACCTTATCGAACTGCACACGCTCGCTGTAAAACTCATTGGGGATAAGCATATCCTTATCGTAATATTTAAAATCCCACTCGCCGTTAAGAAGCGTAACCATGGGACTGTTATAGCGCTCGGTCAAAACCGTTTGAGCACTCAGCTCCTTTTTGGTGGGATAAGGTATAAAATAAGCCCTCGGTGAAAGCTTGTTGATTTCGGATATATCAAACTGTCTGAAATTTTCTCTGCTGATTAAATACTTCATAATAGTACCTCCGCATTTTAATATATTAAGTGTACCATATAATACCGTTTTTTACAACCGAAAAAAGGAATATTTACTTTCAAAATTCTTATGTTTTAACTTTATTTTTATGTTGACATATATACTTGCAGGTGATATTATATATGTGAAATTTGTATCATATAAGACAAAAAGGCGGTAATATGACAAAATTCGTATTGAAAAAAGCCTTATCGGGACTTAAAGCTTCATCAATTTTTAAGGACGCCGATGAAACGCTTCTTATCAAAATGCTTAACGAATATTCAAGTACGGCTTCCTTTTCAAAGGGAGAAACCGTATTTGCAGAGAGCAGTACGCCTGCGCTTTATCTGATAATCAAGGGTGAAGCAAGGGTTAATAAGGGCGAGGCTGTTATTTCCCATTTGGGTGAGGGAGATATTTTCGGCGGCGCTTTTCTTTATAATCAGAACTACCGATTTGAAAATACAATCACCGCTCTATCGCCTATAAAGGTTGTAATAATAGAAAAACCGGGCGTTGATATGATTATTGCCGCGGACGGCAAAACTGCCATCAACTATATTGCATATCTTTCTGACCGTATCGGTTTTCTCAACGGTAAAATTGAGGGATACACAAAATCCTCGGCAGAGAAAAAGCTTCTTCTTTATCTTGAAAAAAGCTGCGGCAGCAACGGTGATAAATGTGAAATAACCGTTTCAATGACTGAATTATCCGATGTACTGCGAATAAGCCGTGCAAGTCTTTACAGGGTGATGGAAAGCCTTGAAAAAAACGGAAAAATCAGCCGTGACGGTAAAAAAATATATTTACAGACAAAGTCTGTTGAAAGGAAATGATAAAAATGAAAAAAACCGTTTCAATCCTTCTTGTTTTTGCAATTATGCTTGCCTTTGCGGCATGCGGCGCAAAAAATGAGCCTGAAACAACAACCGAACCCACCACAACATATCAGCCTGTTACCATGAAAGTGGCAAGTCTTGCAGGCCCCACCGGAATCGGTATGGTTAAGCTTATGAGCGACAAAGACGCAGGAACTGCTAAAAATGATTATCAGTTCCCCGTTGTAAGCGACCCGCAGGAAATCGTTGCAGGTATGCTGAACGGCTCATACGACATTGCCGCCTGCCCCGTGAATCTTGCCGCAACTCTTTACAATAAGCTTAACGGCAATCTTCAAGTGCTTGCTGTAAACACAAAGGGCGTTCTGTATGTTCTTGAAAACGGCAACACAATTAACTCCTTTGCCGACCTTGCAGGCAAAAAGCTTTATGCAACAGGTCAGGGTTCTACTCCCGAATACATTTTGAACTATTTGCTTGAAAAGAACAACATTGCCGACAAGGTAACTGTTGAATATGTTTCCTCACACGATGAGCTTGCATCTCTTGCGGCGGCGGGCAAAGCAACAATCGCTATGCTTCCCGAGCCCAAGGTTACAGCAGCAATGACCAAAAATGCCGATTTGAGAATTGCCCTTAACCTTACCGAGGAATTTGAAAAGGCAAGCGGCAAAACACTTATTCAGGGCGTTATTGTTGCTAAAAAGGATTTTGTAACAAGTAATCCCGAAGCCGTTAAGATGTTCCTTTCCGAATACAAGGCGTCAATTGACTACACAGCATCTAATCTTGAAGATACAGCAACACTTTGCGAAACCTACGGAATTATCCCGAAAGCCGCAATGGCTAAAAAAGCCATTCCCAACTGCAATATTGCATATATTGACGGTGCGGATATGAAAACTGCCGTAGCGGCAAATCTTCAGCTTTTCTATGACGCAAATCCCCAGTCCATAGGCGGAAAAATGCCTGCCGATGATTTCTATTATGGAGCATAAGTTTAAGAAAACTCTCATATTTATTGCAAAAGCAGCCCTGGCCGGAATTTTCTGGCTGGGGCTTTGGCAGTTAGTTTATAAAAAAATCGGTCTTGATGTGATTTTGCCCTCCCCTGCCGCAGTATTTAAAAGACTTGCCGAAATGCTGCCCGAAAAAAGCTTTATTCAATCGGTTTTCAACTCCTTCAAGGGTATTGCGTTGGGATATATGGCAGGAGTGCTTTTCGGCACGGTGCTTGGCATTGTAACTGCTTTCTCGAAAACGCTGAACACGCTTTTTAAGCCGTTTTTCACCGCAGTAAAGACCACTCCCGTTGTATCTTTTATCATTCTTGCGCTGATTTGGCTTGAAAAGACAAGAGTGCCTGTTTTTATCACATTTTTAATGGTTATGCCCATTGTTTGGGCAAATGTTTCGGGCGGTATATCGGGGACGGACAAAAGCCTTGTTGAAATGGCAAAAGCATACAAATTCGGCTTTTTCAAAAAACTCAAGCTTATTTATCTTCCATCTGCCGTGCCCTCTTTTATGACCGCCTGCGAAACCGCGGTGGGGCTTGGCTGGAAAGCGGGAATCGCCGCCGAGGTGCTTTGCACACCCAAAGATTCCATCGGCATAAATCTCAGAAACGCACAAATCTATATTGAAACGGTTGACCTTTTCGCATGGACGGCAGTTGTGATAATACTCAGTCTTATCCTTGAAAAGGTTCTCGTATGGGTATTAAGGTTTATGTTCAGCCGTATTATGAAAAAAGGAGGTTATTTTATTGAAAATACAAATAAATAATCTTTGCAAAAGATACGGAAATAAAGTTATATTTGACAAATTTTCCTCAACAGTTGATTTTGACGGAATACTCATGATTAAAGGCAAATCGGGATTGGGAAAAACAACACTTATCAAAATGCTTGCCGGGCTCGAAAAGCCCGACAGCGGTGAAATAACTGTGCCTGCCGAAAGAATTTCCTTTATGTTTCAGGAGGACAGGCTGATTCCATTTGTGTCCGTACTTAAAAATCTGACGGCAGTATGCGATGAAGAAAAAGCGTTAAAATATCTTTCGCTTATGGAGCTTGAAAACGAAAAAGACGCCTCTCCCCTAAGCCTTAGCGGCGGAATGAGGCGCAGAGTGGCTCTTGCGCGGGCTTTGTGCTATGACAGCGAACTGATAATTCTTGACGAGCCTTTCAAAGGACTTGACGAGGCGCTTAAAATCAGAATCGGTGAAATATTAAAAGAAGAAAGCAACACAAGACCTATAATAATCGTAAGCCACGAAACAGACAGCGCAGATTTTTGCGGTGCCGAAACACTTGATTTAGATAAATTATATTGACAATTTGAGTTTATTGAGATATAATTATTAGGCTGTCAGGACAGCATGCTGGTGTGGCGAAATCGGCAGACGCAAGGGACTTAAAATCCCTCGGTGGCAACACCGTACCGGTTCAAGTCCGGTCACCAGCACCAAAGCCCCAAAGGCGTTAGTCTTTGGGGCTTTACTTTTTACCTCTTCACTATTCACTCTTCACTGCAAACGCCTTTGTGGCTTTGGAAGTAATAAGTAATAGTGAAAAGTGAAAAAGTGCATTTTGCAAGGTATGCCGCATTATTAAAAAAGTACAGTTAACGCTTCTGCGTTGGCTGTACTTTTTGTTTCACATTATTCAATATTTGTTTTTTACTCGGTTTTTTCCTTTTCTGCAAGCTTATTTGTGTTTATTGAATTGCGGTAAACCCAAAAACGGCACACCAAAAATTCCGTTACAAGATTGCATACCATTGTGACCGCTTCAATAATATAGTTGTTTATTCCCGCGGTTTCCGCCAAATTTCCCAAATATGTTGAAACGGGCGTAAAAATGCAATAGTAAAATGCCACTTTAAGCATTGCTACGGGCACATTGGTTGCGGATTTAAAGGTATATCTGCGATTTACCGTAAAATTATACAGCACAGAAAGTACAAGCGACGGCAGATAGCATTTCCAATGCGCCCAACCTGTTAATTCGTGGATAAGAGTATATGACACAATCTGAATTATACCTGCGCCCATTGAAAACGCAACGAATTTTGCCACCTGAACTATGGTTTGTCGCTTTGTGAGTTTTTGCTTTTTCTCTGCCATTCATATCAGCTCTTTTACCGTATTTTCTGTAATTATTATATATTTGCGTTCAGGTTATGTCAACAAATTTATTCTGAATTTACCGCATACAAGCATTTACAAATTTCATAGGCACATCCATACGCGCTGCGACTTGCTGAGGCGTCATGCCGCTGTCTAAAAAGCGTTTACAGACCGTTTTGATATTTTCACCCACTTCAATAATATGTTTATCCGGGTCGTAGAAGCGGACCACACGCTGTCCCCATGCATGCTCTTTGACAGGGTGGACATACGAAATATCACATTCTTTCAGTCGGCTTATGAATCCATCAAAATCATCTTCCTCAAAATAAAGTTCAAAATCATTGCCGCCGAAAGAAATCTTACTTGAATTGATAAACTCTTTGTATGTTTCTGCCGTTTGTAGCGCAAGACCGCCCGTTAGGCAAAGCCGACGAGTTCGAACCCGATTTTAAAGGCGAGATTTCCGGTTCTGCTTTGTTAAAATACTCGGAAATCCGACAGGATTTCCTGCGTTTTGTGCCGCGCATAACCAAAAATCACGCGCTTTAAAATTCTGCGACCGCAAAGGTGCGGAATTTGGTGCAATTTTTGGTGCGGCGCACGCCGCAAGGCTGACGCCTTGCAAGGGCAACAAGCCGAAAAGAGCCCGAATTACGCCCTCTGCGGCGGGTTCGAACTCGTCGGCTTTGCCTAATTTTGTTTGCACCAAAATCCGTAACGACACGCAGTCCGAATACCTTTTTATAAAAAGCGACCGACTTGTCTATATCCGTTACGACCAACATAGGATTTTTTAATTTCATTGAGTTACCTCCGCAAGACGCATCTGTATTTTATGGTTTCCACGGTTTATTGCCGTCAAGCCAATCCATATTATACCACCGTTGATTTGGCGAGATTTTGCGGGCAACATGTGAATCGCACCTACTTTTTTATGCATTGAAGTACATGTCATAAACGATATAACCATGTATGCCGTCCAATGCTCCTTCATATGTCTCCTGACACATCATGCACCGGGGTTCTTTCATGGGATAGCCACTTGTTGGGAAAATATTATATTCTGATGATGTTCGAAATCCAACCTGATTATAAAAGTTATAATTTCCTTCAACGGTTATTCCTTTATAGCCAAATTCTCTCACTTTCTCAATTCCCATGTTAAGCATAGCGGTTCCAATTCCTTGGCGAAAATAATCTGCATGAACAGATACCGGTGCTAACATAACAATTCCGGAATTTGTTTCAGTATTATGGCCGCCTCCCCTTGTAGGTGACAGCGGAAATTTTGAAAACAAAAAGTGCCCTACCACTTTGTTATTCAATTCCGCAACAAATGACAATTCCGGAATATAATATTTTGAATCTCTGATTTCCTCCACCAATGCAATAATATCGGTTCCGTCAGAATAGTCTGTTCCTTCTTGAAACGAACGCAAAATCAGAGAAACAATGCTTTTATAATCTTTATGTTCTTCCGGACGAATTGTAATCTTTTTATTCATAATACGCATATCCTCTTCTCGAATTGGGGTTTACCGTTCTAATAAATTGGGATTTGCATTTGCACGGTAGGGCGGGGGCTTGCTCCCGCCGTGGGTTTCGCGGTGAATTGACGGCGGGGGCAAGCCCCCGCCCTACCCTGAAAATACGTTTCAGGCGCAGTGGCGTCACTTTACCGACTCCAACCGTTTCCCAATCCGTCTGTGAGAACCCATTGATTTCGTTCAATGGAAAACTGCAACGAGTCGGAACACTCCGGTATGCCGACAGTCAACGGATTATCCACCGAGCCCGGTTGCGCGGTTTTATCTGCGTGATATTTGCCATCGTAATAATTTCTTTTTAAGGCATCACTGCGTATTGCATCGATTTGCTCTACGGTGTAGCCGAGTGCTTTCAGTTGTTCTTCTGTCGACAGCGTAGGCGTGTTACGCTCGTACACATACAGTTGTTTGCGTTCCTCCGACGAGAGAAATTTTCTTTCCGTTTTTTTGCGAAAACGCCCCGTATGTTTTCTGCACACGACGCGCACGGCAGTTGCCGCACCGACACAAAGCACCGCGTACCCTGCGATTGCCGCAATCAATCCAATAGAAGGTTGCATTGCGTTGCCGCCTTTCCGATTGTAATATTTTTACTATACGATTCCACAATGTAAATGGGTTTATCGGTAGGGCGGGCGCGGAGACCCGCCCCTACGATTGGATATACAAATTAAAATTCACCTTGCGCCGCATCATTTTCCGCAAACGAAATGCGGATTTCGCCGACACCGCCGTCTATGTCGATTTTGTTTGCGCCGTTACCGCGCACTGCGCCGTCGGGCAAATTCTCACCCTCCAAGGTTGCCGCACCAACGCCTTTGTCAAGTTCAATACGGTAATCGTCCGCACTGCCTATGAGCGTAATATTTGTTGCGCCAACGCCCATATACAAGTCACAGTCACCCGTTAAAGCACTTGTCAAACGCAGTTCGCCCACGCCCATTTCCAAATCAAGATTGTGAAGCGTGCTGTTTTCCACGATCACCTGCCCTGCGCCGCCGCTGATTTTGGACGAACGGGTGGCTTCAAGGGTGTCGATTTGCACCTGACCTGCGCCAAGTTCCAAATAAAGGTCCTCTGCCGCAAGGCGGTCAACGGTAACCTGCCCCGCGCCCGTTGTGATATTCGCTTTTTTGAAAGTGCAATCCGCGGGCAAATACAGATTTACCTGTATTTTGCCGTTTGCGTTGGAATAACTCCGTTCGGTTTCCGTAATGACAAGACAGCCGTTTTCTTCGGTCACTTTTAAGTATTTGTTGTTACTCTCCACGCGGAAGGTATCACTTTCCGCAATTTTCAGTTTTGCCGCGTTGATATCCAATTTCAGTTCCTGTATATCGCCCGAAACGGCATAGATTTTCATTTCACCCACTGCGTCTTTGTTGTCGAACACATTGGAAACCAAGCCGAGCGCGCCGAAAATACCGCTTAAAATGCTCACAATCAAAAACAGCGCAAACGCCATTGCCAGATATTTTATAGCTTTTTGAAAACCTGTCATTGAATCTCCACTCCTCCGAACATACCGCTGCCGTTTACATATACCGTTACGGTATTTTGCGGGCTGTTGCGGTGTTTTTTATCGGATACGCCGCCGAAAATCGAATTGGAACGCACTTTTACATTTACATTAGCGGGTAAGAAAATATCCACGCCGCCGAATACCGCGCTCGCGTTAATCACGCAGTCTTTTTCAATAATCGCGCCGCGCAAATCGCATTTCACGCCGCCGAATACTGCGTTCAGCTCCGCGCCGTTGAATACCTCGTTGTCAAAGTTTAAGTTTTGCCCCGAAAAAGCGGCAAAGCCGTTGGCAACGCCTGTGCCGTCTGCTTTCATTTCCGCCATTATTTTATCGGATTTGCCGCCGAACACGCCGCCGAAGATACATTTTATGCCGATGATGATAATAATCGCAGGAATGACCAGTTTCCAAACCATGGAGAAATCAAGAATATCCTGACAGGTCAAAAGCAGAAATACGCCGATTAAAAGTCCTATAAGATTTCCTGTTTTTTCACGCTCGGTGATAAGTCCTACCGTGCAGGGGATAATGATGAACAGCGTCCACCAGCCGTCAAAAAAGATGTTAATATCCACAATATCGAGGGCGTTCAGCGCGAACACTACGCCGACAGCCACCAAAACAACGCCCCATATAATCCTACTTAATTTACGCATAACCGTTCTCCTTATAATGTTTCAAATATTTTTGCGCCTTTGGTTTTGATATAGCGGTAAAGCAGGGCGGAAAGAACCGCAAGCAAAACCGCCGATGATGCCAAAAACGCCACAGGCGTAATAAACTTTCTCACGGCGTAGTACAAAACACCGAAGGCAATCACAACCACCCAGCCGCCGAACAAAGCGAGCGTAACGCTCATACTTTGTTTAACAGGCACAACCTCGTTTGTCCAGGTAAGGTTAGGCATTTTGAGGTTAAAAAACAGTCCTAAAAGCGCCATAAACAATACAAATGCTGCAACCGTTACAAGCAGTAAGAAAAATTCGCCCCACTGCAATCTGAATACCCATTCCACCGCCAGCGTCAGCAAAACCGTGGGCGGCAGTGTAAGGTACAAATGCAGTTTCAGCTTTGCTTTTAAGGGCTGAAAGGGGTGAATGGGTAACACCTGCACAAGCCAAAGATTTTTGCCTTCCAAGGAAACGGACGGTGAAGTCATATCGCACATAGTGGATATGGTACAAACTGCCGCCGCACATAACAAGGGAATCAGGTGAAGATACCCTTCAAACATTCCGTAAATCATTTCGTGAAGTGCCGTGCCCTTTATCAAAAGAGCGACTGCGGCAATCAGCATAAACACAATCCCCAGCCCGCAGTTGAGCATATAGATAGAACTGCTGAGGAATCGCCGAAATTCTTTTCGCAGTAACGCGCTGTCTGCCGTGCCCCGTTTTACCGTTTTCTCTTTGTATTTTTTCTTTGCCGTACCGCGGTTCACGGTTGCCAAATGCAGAAAACTGCGGGCAAGTACAAGATATACGAGCACAAACATTGCCGCCATAATCCCCGTGAAAATCAGCATGGAAAGAAAATCGCCGTCGGTGCCTCTGCCCATACAGTAAAACGGATACAAGGCGCTTTTTACGCTGTCCGCCACTTTTTGGGGATTGGCAAGGATAATTTCCAGCATTCTGTATGCCTGTGAATACACATAATAGTAAGCCGCCAAAAAGATAAGGGATATAATCACGGTGATGATGTTTTTCCGCTTTAATTTACTGCTTACCAACGCCACCGCAAAGCCCAAAATGCACGAAAGCACCAAAACGAACACCGACAGTATAAACGGCGAAAGCAATGCGAACACACCGCCTGCCAAAGTCACCTTTGCTTTCAAAAAGAATACAATCAAGGCGGGAATCATCACAATCAGTTCGTACATCAGTCCGATCACAAACACGCCTGAAAGCCTTGATAACAGTATTTTTGCAGGCGGTATGGGCATGGACAACAACAAATCGTTATCCTTTGCCTGATAGAGCGTGGAATAGGTGTTAAACACACTGCCGAACACACCGAGAGCCACGGCGATAAGCCCCATTAAGGCAAAATACAGCCAGCCGAAGCCGATTTCGTAAAGCGGCGCGCAAAGCATATTTGCCATAGTGTAGAAAATACTGCCGAGACAGCCGAACAGCACCAAATACAGAATTGCAAAACCGATTACACCGCCTTTGGTGCGGTTTTTGCCGCTGCTTTTGTCTTTATACAGCCATGCGAACACCTCCATCAACTGTTTCTTAAACAGCGCTTTGGTCATTGCTCTCCCTCCAATTCCAAAAAGACATTTTCAAGCGACGCGTCGCCCTTGACTTCCTCCATTGTGCCGGATTTAATCAGTTTGCCGCCTTTGATAATGGCAACCTTGTCGCAAAGCTTTTCCGCCACCTCCAAAACATGGGTGGAGAAGAAAATCGCCCCGCCGTTTTGACAAAGCTCGCGCATCAGTTCCTTTAAAATATGCGAAGCCTTCGGGTCAAGCCCCACAAAAGGTTCGTCCATAATCAGCAGTTTCGGCTCGTGTAAAAGCGCAGAAACAACCGCCAATTTTTGCTTCATACCGTGGGAATACGCGGAAACGGGCTGTGCCAAATCATTGGTCAATTCAAATAAATCGGCATATTTGCGGATACGCGCCTGTCTGTCTTCGGCGCTGACGCCGAACACATCGCCGATGAAATTCAAAAACTGAATGCCCGTCATAAACTCGTACAAATCAGGATTATCGGGAATATACGCAAGCTTTGCTTTGGCGGCAAGGGGGTTTTCTTTGACGGAAACGCCGTCAATATACACCTCGCCGCTGTCGGGTTGCAAAATGCCGCAACACGCCTTAATGGTTGTGGTTTTGCCCGCGCCGTTATGGCCGATAAAGCCGTAAATCTCACCGGGGGCGATGTGCAAACTCAAATCGTCCACCGCTTTTTTCTCCCCGTAGGTTTTTGTTAAATGTTCAATGTTCAGCATGATAATTCTCCTTTGAAACCGTATTTTTTTCGCTTTGCCATTCTGTCAGCGCGTCCTTGACTGCCTCTTTCACCACAAAATAGGCAACTGCGGCGACAAACAAAAACCCGATGCCGTATAAAATCATCGTTGCAACAGAACTCATAAAGTTTCCTCTTTTCTGCTTATTTCAGATACGGTATATCGTTTACCGTACCTGCAAAATCTTTTGACGGCTGTACCGCACAACTGTCCTTCTTGCCGGATTTCAGCATCATCAAAAAGCCTGCGAACACCTGCCCGAGCATTTCGGCAATCTGGTCCTCAGAAAAATCGCACACGCGCATGGCACTCATAACACCCAAGCCGTAAGTATGCACCCACATCTGCTGAAACAGCGTTTTGGCTTCGTCGGGCGTGAGCTCGTAGTCTCTTTCAATCAGGTGGATACAAATATCCACCATACTGCCCAAATCCTGCATGGTATTGTCAAAACTGCGGTTCTCCTTATGCTCCTGCATAAACAGCAGTTTGAACATTTCGGGCTCGCTTATAGCGTAAGACACCATCAGCATACCGATGCGTTTAAAGGCGGGGGTGTACTCTTCATAGTCGCTTGCGTACGCCTCAAACTCCCGCATGGCAATGGCACGCGCTGCCTGCTTTACCTCGTCCATATTTTGGTAAGCGGTAAAAATCGGCCGTGCGGAGGTGCCCAAAGCGGCGCCCAAACTTCGCGCCGTTAAAGCGGCAACCCCTTCTTCTTTGATAATTCGCAACGCCGTTTCGGCGATTTCTTCTTTTGTGAACTTCGGTTTCGGCGGCATATTTTTCGCTTCCTTCCCTTTTTCTGTTCGAATTTATGTATGCAAAACGCTGTTATGCAACAATGTTTTGCAACTGTGTTTTATTATAAACCTCAAAAATAAGTTTGTCAATATTTTATCAAAGTTTTTTAAAAATTTTTTTGACACGGTTTTTTTGTATATTTTATGACAAATCAATTGGGTTTTATTTTAAATGCGAAAGCCACAAAAAAATACTCCCCCATTCTTATTTTCCAAGAATTGAGGGAGGTTTTAGGCACATCAGATATTATGTTCTCCTATATTTTCAAGCTTAGAACTGCGGTGAAAATGCCGTTTTCTGTTTTTGTTTCAAAAGCGCCGTCATACTTTTGCGCAATATCGTTTATTAAGGTCATACCAAAGCCGTGGTTTTCTTTATCTGTTTTGCTTGTTTTGATTTTACCGCTTTTATCCGTATCAAGCGAAATGTAGGGATTTTCTGTTTTTATTATGAGATACCCTGCTTTTACGGCGGCTTTCAGGGCTATCTCCTTTTTCTCTGCGTCGGGAAGCTTTTTACAGCTTTCAATGGCATTGTTTAAAAGATTTAAAAATACGCAGTTCAAATCAATGCTTTCAAAACCCAGCTCGTGAGGAATATCAATAGCCGCGTTAAAGATAATGCCCGCTTTATTGGCTTCCTCCGCCTTTGCGCCCACAACGGTGTTTACCACAAGGTTTTCCGTATATACCGGAATTTTTGCGGATTTTATGCTGTTGTCAAGACTTGAAAGAATTTCCTTTGCAAGGCGTATGCTTTCCTCGGTGTTTTCATCCACAAGCAACTTTACGGTATCGATATTATCCTTGAAATCATGGCGAATTTTACGAACCTCATTTGTTTTTTGCTGTAAGTTATTATAGTATTCCAATTCCAGAGACTTAACATTTTCCATCCAATAAAGCTTTTCCTTTAACGCCTCTCTGTCACTTACTTTTATAAGCAGGCGGTAAAGCGTATAACACAGGAAAAGCATAAAAAACGAGGCGATTAAAAGGACCGCTTTTGTAAAAGTGTCTTTATTATAGGCGTTACTCGTAAAAACAACGGCAACCATAACGGAGTTCATCAGAATTATCGCTAAAAAGTTCAAAAAAACGGGAACAGAAACCTTTATCGCCCTTTTCTTTGAGAAAAAGTAAACCGAATAAGACATCAGAAAATACATAAGCCACTCGCTAAGTCCTATCAGTATGCGTTTGGAAGCGCTCAGGCTGTGAACTTCATAGGCGGAAATTTCGAAAGTGGTAACGATCAAGGCTGTAAACAGGGCTTCATATCCAACAAGGCATACAAGGGTAACGGCAAACGTTTTAAATTTTTGCAGTGCTTTATCACGAAATGCCACAAATATATAGAAAAGCAAAAAAGCCGTAATGGTAAATGTTTTTACATTCTGCTGTATATCGAAATCCGGCAGAAGCCGTTTATAAAGAGAAGAAAATTCCGCAACAGAAAATATCAATACAAACACGGTGCTTAACAGAAGCACAGAGGGAATGAATTTCATTTTGCGGGTCATCGCCTTATTTATACCTACGCTCAGAGTCGTCACGCTCAGATATGTAAACAAAACATCCAATAAATTTGCAAGCATATGTTTTCCTCCTATATTTTCAAGCTTAGAACTGCGGTGAAAATGCCGTTTTCTGTTTTTGTTTCAAAAGCGCCGTCATACTTTTGCGCAATATCGTTTATTAAGGTCATACCAAAGCCGTGGTTTTCTTTATCTGTTTTGCTTGTTTTGATTTTACCGCTTTTATCCGTATCAAGCGAAATGTAGGGATTTTCTGTTTTTATTATGAGATACCCTGCTTTTACGGCGGCTTTCAGGGCTATCTCCTTTTTCTCTGCGTCGGGAAGCTTTTTACAGCTTTCAATGGCATTGTTTAAAAGATTTAAAAATACGCAGTTCAAATCAATGCTTTCAAAACCCAGCTCGTGAGGAATATCAATAGCCGCGTTAAAGATAATGCCCGCTTTATTGGCTTCCTCCGCCTTTGCGCCCACAACGGTGTTTACCACAAGGTTTTCCGTATATACCGGAATTTTTGCGGATTTTATGCTGTTGTCAAGACTTGAAAGTATTTCCTTTGTAAGACTTATACTCTCCTCTGTATTCTCATTTATGAGAAGCTTGACTGTATCAATATGGTCCTTGAAATCGTGGCGTATTCTGCGGACCTCGTTGGACTTTTGCTGCAAATTATTGTAGTATTCAAGTTCAAGTGATTTAACATTTTCTGTCCAATAAAGCTTTTCTTTAAGGACTTCCTGCTCGGAAAGCTTTTTCATTATTCCGTAGAGCGAAAAGCTTAAAACCAATATCAAAGCAGGCAGCAGGAGCAAGGTTATTTGGGAGAACCGATTATTTGTATAAGCAAAAACATTTATGGCTGTCAGTGCCATAATAATATTAGCCATTATAATTGCGCCGAAATTTATTAAAACAGGCATTGAAATATTGAGTTTCTTTTTTGAGCAAATTAAATATCCCAAATATGAAAATACGGAATACCCTATTGTTGCAACAAGATAATAAACCATTTTTGAACTGCCTTCAAGACTGCGAGCCTCTGCTGAATTAACATTTAACAGCTTTGAAATAATAAATCCGAACATGGCTTCGGTTAAAAAATTGCATACTGCCATTACGAAAAATACAAACAGCTTTCTTTTTACGGAATCTTTGAATAAGAATAAAAAATATGAAAACCAGCATACGGTTACCGAAATCATTTTTATGTTCATTCTTACGCCGTAATCGGGAATCAATGCTTCAACGGCGCCCGAAAAGTTAAAAAGCAGATTTAACATTACAAGGGGAACAGAATAAAGAAGTACGGTAAGTATTCCGTTTACCTTTGAATTTAACGGCTTGGAAAAGGCATAACCTATTATGGAAGAACTGAAAAGCATAAAAAAGATATCAAGGATTATCATATTTTTTCTCCTAAATAATGTAATATTGCCTTTTTGGTTTCCGGGAATTTTACTTTTGCCACGGGTATAATTTCGCCTGTGAAAAGCTCGATGCGGTTATTTGAGATACTGCGAATCATATTCATATTAACAAGATAGCTTTTATGGGTGCGTATAAAATGGGGCGGAAGCATTTTTTGAAAATCGTCAAGCTTCATCAGCACCTCTGTATTTCGCCGCAGCTCGTGAACAAGGATTGTCCGCATATAGCTTTCAACATACTTTATTTCATCATGGCGAATTCTGAGCACCTTTTTCTTGCTTGTAATGTTAACGGCGTTACGGTTGCCCGCGTCTATCGCGGCAACTGCTTTATCCAATGCTTCAACAAGCTTTTTAGGGTCCACGGGCTTTAATATGTAATAAATGGGGTCAACGGTAAAAACATCCTGTATATATTCGGTATAATTCGTTATAAATATAAACTGCAAACGGGGATATAACGGTCTTAACGCTTTTGCCATATTCACTCCGTTTATTCCGGGCATTTCAATATCCGTTACGATTATATCAATACAGTCCTCGCTGTAATCTTCAATATGACTTATAAGCGCCTGAGCGTTTGAAAATGCGAATATCGAGTGCTTATCGGGATACACTTTATCAATGGTGCTTATAATTTCTTTAAGGAAAACAGGATTGTCATCACATACCGCTATATTTATCAAAATATCACTTCTCTCATAATGTTCGGATTTGACTAAAATACATTTTACAACATTTTATTACAAAAAAACAGCCGTATTATTACATTTTTTATCTGTTTTTTGCATTTTACCGTAAACAGGCAAAAAAAGGGACCTATCCGTTACGGATAAATCCCTGAAAAAGTATCAATAATAACTTGACACGGCGTCAAAATCTGTCAGATAAGTCGGTTTATCGCTCAACTCGCTTTTGCACATAAGCTTATCAATTATAAATCTGCCGTCAACATACTTTACAAAATAGGTTTCGGTATGAATATATGTACCTTCTGCGATAAAAGAATCGACGGATATTAAATATCCTCCATCCTGTTCACCCACAAGAGTTATGGAATTTGCGTCATAATCATATGTGCCTTTTGCTCCCTGAACAGCATAAAGACGGTTATCATCGCAATAGAGAAAGCCGTTGTTTTCCAGATCGGCTTCATCCACAATGCTTGCAGAGAGATATTTTTTATAATGCGATACAAGTTCATCTACCGTTTTTATATTTTTAAACCTGTAAACGCCCATAACGGCGTAGGGATACATTCCTTGCTCTTCATACCAGCTATCCGGGAGAATATAGGTATAATCCTTGGAGTAATCCATGCCCGCCGCATAATGAGTCATCTGTTCAAGGCTTGTATAGTTGCTGATGAGCGGAATAAATATTTTTTTCACATTTGATGAAGTAATCTTCGGAACGGGCACTTTTTCGGTTGTTGCAGGAACGGTAGAGCTTTCGGCGGAATATTTTTCCTTAACCTCTTTGCCGTTTTCCTCCGACGGCTTCAAGATTTCCGCCGCCGACAGGCCCAGCATACCCACGCCTGTTACAGCAAATAAAGCTACGAGCATCAGCACCTTGTTTTTTAAGGCGTAGCTTAAAATTTTCATGGTTTACCTCTTATGAAAGCTTAATACGATTTATAGTTTGGGCAGGAACGGTAAACTAAGCGGGTTTCAACCTGCATTGTGCTTGAAGATGACACTTTTGTATCTGACCACGTTGACCAATCACCGTAAACGGTTTGTGTTGACACGGAACGGGTCTTGTATGTATATACCGTTTTTTCAAGCCACCAATGCCTATATCCGCAAATGTTTTTGCCGCAGTGACTGCAGTAACGACCTCCGGAGGAATGACACTTGTTACTCTCTCCGTCAATTCTTCTCGCCTCATTTGCTCTACCTCCTGCGTCACCGTCGATGCCGGTAATCGGGTAAAGAGTTGTTGATGTTGTTCTGTGAGTTACAGCGCCTGTAGCTCCTGACGGGGCGGCTGAATCCACCCACGAGCCATAACCCTGACCGGATAAATAATAATAACTAATCACATGATAATAGTGATATGTTGTATTTGTAATCTGTACTTCTGTTGATGATGTTGAAGACGGCTTGGTGTTTGTAGATGTTTTTGCTCCGCTCCAGCTTCCGTACACCTTTTCCTGTCCTATTGTTCTTGAATGGTACTGTGTTTTTTGCTCAACAATCACATCGCCTGTCGGCTTTGAGGTTGACCAGGCGCTGAAATTGCTCTCCTTTGTACCTGCGCTTACAACAATCGAAACATTGGAGCCTTTATTTACCTTAGTGCCTGCTGCGGGCGACTGCTGTATTACATTGCCTTTTGCAACGCTGTTGCTGTAACCGTAAGTTACAGACACATTACAACCGCTGAGCTTTGATTTGGCGGCTGATTCCGATAAGCCTGTTACATTCTGAAGGGTAATTCTGCCGTCGGTAGTAGTTGCTGTTGTGGTTGTAGTTTTAGTTGTAGCCGCGGTGGTTCGCTCGGTTGCCTGCTCCTTCTGTGCGTTGGAGTCATTTTTTGCACCTTTTGAAACGGTAATTGTAACGGTTGTGCCGAGTTTTACTTCTGTTTCCGCCTTTATACTTTGAGAAATTACCGTACCCTGAGCGATATTGTTACTGTAAGCATACTCCACCTTATAGTTAAGACCTGCCGATTTTAACATATTCTGAGCATTAGCCAGCTTTCTGTTTGTAACATTGGGAACACGGGTAGTTTCATCGGCTTTTGAACCTTTTGAAACAACAACCGTAACAATAGTTTCATTTGTGACGGCTTCACTGCCCGCAGGCGGAGTTTGGGAAATGACATAATTTTTCGGAACTTTATCGCTGTATTCAGTTTCTACAGCTATGTAAAGCTTTGCGTTATTCAGAATATCCGTTGCCTCTTCCTGGGTTTTACCCACAACTTCCGGCACAACGGTTGCCTTTTTCTCCGTATCGTCGCTTCCTGTTGAAACGGTTATTGTGATTTCGTCGCCCTCTCTGAGCTTTGTTCCGGGCTCAAACTGCTGAGCACAAACATACCCTGCCGCAAATTCATCGCTTTTTGCTTCTTGGATATTAACAACAAGCCCTAATCCTTCAATTTGAGAAACAACGTCTTCTTTTAACATACCCACATAGCTTGTTCCGGGCAAATACACCTCTCTTGCACCCGCCGAAAGCACCAGATAAACATCGGGGTATTTGTCGGTATCGATTTTAGAGCCGGCATTGGGCGACTGCGACAAAATCATATTTTCGGGAATTGAAGAATCATAAACGGTATCTTCAATTCTTATTTTATTTTCTGCCTCTGTTTCGTCGGTTGAATAAATATATCCGTAAGGCTTCAAGGCTTCGGCGGCCTGTTCAACAGACATTTCGATTACATTAGGCAGCCTTTCGGCGGAAAGTCTTTGCAAAGTGCCTGTTGAAAGCAGTACAATCAGAATTGCCACCGCCGCACCTATTCCGCTTACCATTCCGATAATTGCCTTTTTGGAAAGCCGACCGTCCCGTTCCCGTTTAATTTCTTCTTTCTTTCTCGGAACAGGTACTAAGCTCACAAGGTCATCGGCAAATTCTTTCGCCGTTTGATAGCGGTTTTTCGCATACACATTCAAGCCGTTCATAATAGCGGTTTCAACATTTTCGGGAATTTCTATGCCTAATTCCGACGGCTTTTTTAATATATTTTCAGGCTCATTGATGTTTTTACGGTCCTGTGCATCAACAGGCACTTCCCCCGTTATCAAACGGTAAAGCGTAGCACTTATTGCATAAACATCTGTCCACGGTCCCTGATTACCGTGGCTTCTGTACTGTTCCTCGGGAGAGTAGCCCGATTTTACAACTGTGGAAAGACTCTTGGAATGAAGATATGTTGCGTATTTTGAGGCGCCGAAATCAATAAGCTTAACCTTACCGTCTTTTGTAAGGAAAATATTATCCGGAGCAATATCTCTGTGAATTATTCCCTCCGCATGCACCTTTTCGAGCTCACGCAAGACCGGAATAATATACGCCACTGCCTGCTGATACGGAATTTTTTTCTCCCGTTTTGCCAAGTTTTTCAGCGTTTCGCCGTCAAGATATTCCATAACTATATAGGCGGTTTCGTTTTCCAAAAAGCTATCGTAAATATTTACAATACCGTTTAACGAATTAAACTTTGCAAGACGCTTTGCCTCATCAACAAAGCTGTTTAATCCTGTTTCAAAAAACTGCGTTTGTTCCCCGCCGAAAACAGATACAACGGTTTGCCCCGGAAATCTTGTGGAAAAATCCTTCGGCAAATACTCCTTTATGGCAACCTTTCTTTCCATTTCCAGGTCCCATGCAAGATATGTAACGCCAAATCCGCCTGCGCCGAGAACCTTTCCGATTATATATCTGCCGGCAAGAATTGTCTCCGGTACCAGATGCAAGGCGTTTTCAGGCGGAGTGCCTTTTTTGAATCCGCAATTGGGACACACCTCCGAATTTGAGGGAAGCTCCTCCATACACCCCATACAGCGATTAAAATCCATTTTTATCTCTCCTTTAATCTTCAAAGGTTACACCGGTCAAATAATCCAAGTTGTCGTTTGAGTGCGTTTCATTGATATATATATCAAGAACATTTTTATTCAACGGCATATAGCTCTCATTTTCAATATACATAATTTCCTGTGCAGTATCTGACAAAAGATATGAAAGCACATACATTGCCGCATATTGGTGGCTTTTATCCGAACTGTCTTCGACGCTCCAGGTTTCGGCAGGAGTAAAATTATACATTCCGTCCGGATAAGGCATCATGGTAAACCATTTCACACCGTCTTTTATATATTTGAGATCGGATAATTTACCTACATAAGCCGGAGCCTTTTCACCTGTGAAAACTTTAACCGGGTCACTGAATGTTCCTGCTAACCCAGCTCTTTCTTCTGCCATACAATGATTGCTCACAGAAATATCAGCCATATTTTTACCGCTGACAAGTCTTTGAGCAATACTTTTTAAATCGTACGGAGTTTTCGCCCCTGAAAGCTCGTTTTCCTTATCAAATTTTCTGTTTACATAAAGAACATCACAATCGGCGGAAACAGGTAAGCTGTACTTATAATTATCCAATTCTTTTCCCAAAGCACAGTTATCCTTTATTATTTCGCGTTTTACCCAACTCAGGTCAGCCGCGTCATATTCGGAATCTGCTAAATCGGTTCTGTAAACATCGGGCATTTCTCCGTTTTCATAAGCCTCCTGCAAGCGCTCGGCATATTCATATTCTGAAACATACACCTTTTTAATACGGATTTCGGATTTCAGTTTTTTTCTGCTTTCGTCCTTTGAAAGTTCTTTTTCAAAAGCATCAAACACGGCGTCATATTTTTGCCTTGTACCTTCTTCATCAAGAGAATAGGGTATCCATATTTCCACCGTAGTATCTTCTTTTATATATTTATTAAGGTTTACTCCGCTGTTCGCCCCTCTGAAAGCGATACCGAGTCCTACACACAATATCATTATCGCGGCAACAACTGCGAAAGATGTAATCCCTTTTATTCTTCTGATTTTTCTTTCTTCCTCGGGGGTACGGTATATTTTACCGTTAAGCCCCGCCTTAAACGCTTTTACATTTTGTATGCGCAATCCGCTTTCCAATGCCATAGCGCGCATACACAAGCCGTCAAGATTTTTCGGAATATCTTCGTTTATTTTTGACGGTTTTTGAAGATTATCCTTTTCCTGCCTGTCGAGCGACTCATCTGGCATGATACCCGTCAGCATTTGATAAAGCATTGCTCCCACGGCATACATATCGGTATGCGCACCCGGTTTTTCCGTGCTTCGGTACTGTTCGGGAGGCGAATACCCCATTTTTACAACAATATCGGCAAGTGCGTCCTTAACATCGGAATACTTTGCCGCGCCCAAATCAATAATAACCACCCGATTATCAACGGTAAGCATCACATTATCCGGCGCCATATCGCAATGTGCAAAACCTGCGTCGTGAATTTCCTGCAAGCCGTCAAGAATACCGTTTGTTATTTCAACGGCGAGATTCAAATCAAGCTTTCCGCCGTTTTGCTTTATGAGTTTTTTCAGTGTAATACCGTTGAGATATTCCATTACATAATAAACGGTACCGTTTTCTTCAAAATATTCAAATACTTTTACAATATTATTGCTGTTGAAAAATTTCCCTGTATTTTTAGCTTCTGTAATAAATTTATTTTTACCGGCTTCAAATTCTTCTTTTTTATAAACTATTATTTCCTTTGTACCCGGTACTCGCGTTGAAATTGCGCTGGGGAAATACTCCTTTATCGCAAGTATCTGCTTCAATTTTGTATCGAACACCTTATATGTAATTCCGAATCCGCCGGAGCCTAATATTTCGCCCACTAAATATCTTCCGCCGAGAAGTGTTCCCACATTAAGCCCGTAACTGACCCTGTTTTCTTCCTGATACCTTCCGCAATGCGGACATCTTTCACTGTTATTCAACGGGTTGAAGCAAGATATGCAAAAATCGTGTCCATTCATTTTTCATTCCCCTAAAATCCATTACTGTGACTCTCAAAAGCTGAGAGTCACAGTGTGCAATGTATTATGATACTTTTGTAAGCTCTGTACTGCCGTTATCTGTATTAAGAACAAAAATATCGCCGTCAATTCAGCCTGAAAGCATTTTTTTCGTTACCGATTATTACAACACGGCCGCATTCAACAGGCGTAGGCATACCCTGTACAAGCTTTCTGCCGTCGTCAAGATATGTACCGTTTGATGAATGGTCGGTTATAATATACATATTGTTTTTATAGTCGTAACCCACCGTACAATGCTTGCGGCTGACCTTTTCCGAGTTTTGCGAAATTACCACATCGCACTGCGACGGATCTCTGCCTATTACGATTGGATTTCCGGAATTGTTGAAGAACTCTGCATTTGTCCACATTCCGCAAACACCGACAAGTCCTACATCCGTTGCACCGATTCTGCCGTTTTTCTTTTGGGCTTTCAAAGCAACAAGCAATGCAATTGATGAACCAAAGCCAACTATCAGAGCAATAACCTGAATATACCAGCCTGCGCCCAAATTGATTACATCGTAAACCATTTCACTTTGAGCATAGGCAACTCCAAAAGCAAAAAGCGCTACCGCCAATGCTGTGTAAACGGAAGTAATCAGCGTAATAATCGCCGGTCCCTTTGAATTGCTTTTCTTTACGCATGCCGTAATTCCGCTGATTGCCGATATTATCCAGAGAATAAGCGGAATTGTATAAATTGCGGTAAATACCGTGAATACAACAACTTTTTCTTCATCGTCCATAGTATCCAAAAGCATTTCAATAATGTTGCCGCTCTTTACGCCGAAAAAGTCGGCTACATCGCCCGCCTTGGACATTATTTGGAAAAAGTTTCCCGACACCTCTGAAAATAAGGTTTCAATTTTAAAATAGAGTATGCCTACAACATAAGATATTAAAGCTGCTACGGAAGACAAGGCGGTAATCAGTCTTGCCGTTTTTACGCGTTTACTATAATCCATATCTAATCCCTCACAAAACAATTCTTATCGTTTTTATTACCATGTGAATTTTTCACCGCACAAGGGCACAAACATAAGCTCCGTATCGCCAAGAGCCATAATGTCGTACGCTTTAAGCTCACGAGGTTCAAGCACAACTTCATCATTGAGATATGCAAGGGATTTACTGTCGCCGGGAGTTACCATAAACTTACATGCCTTGTCATCGTATACAACCTTGAGCTGAACATCTCTCGAAACGCTGTTATCGGTTAAATGTACATCGTATTCCGGATTACGTCCTACGGTATTTTTGTTGGGCTTTATTCTGAAATCCGTACCTTTCTGAGTTCCTTTTACGCATACGAGCCAGCCCACAACAGGTTCCTTGCCTTTGGGTCCTACTCCATGATATATAGTTTCTTGGTCGTCACGGTTTTTATGGCCATTGGGGTCTGTTGCAGGAACGGTAATCGAATCGTCCTTTAATCCGCACTCCGGACATTTTGCAAATTTTTCCACATCGTAATAATGTCCTCTGTCACATCTTGTTAACTTCATTTTAATTTCTCCTTTATTTTTTATTGTTATATTTAACAAGTATAACCGTAGTATTATCCTGACCTCTCGGCCGATTATCAACCGCAGCATATGTCAGTATTTGGGCAGCCATAGGTATATTATCGATGAAATCCCTTACTATTCGGGATATCGCCGCTTCGCTGAGACTTTTAAACAAGCCGTCGCTGCACATCAAAATCACATCACCGTCTTGCAAAATGAACGGTTCGTCGTTACTGTCAATAAGCTCGACGCCGTCCATACCGATATAGCTTATCAGGGCTTCTTTTGTGCTGTCGGCATCGGCAATAGCCTGGGTTATCTCCCCTGTTTTCACCTTTTCTTTTAACGTTTTATAATAATTATGGTCTTCGTTAAACGCAGTAATCTGACTGCCGCGTATCAGATAAATGCGGCTGTCGCCAACGCTCGCCCAGTAGAGCTTTTCATCTTCAAAAACCGTTGCAATAAAAGTTGCGCCCGAATCTATCAGATTTCCGCTGTTATCACGCAAATCAGCAACCATACTGTCTATTTTATAAATTTCTCTGTGCAAAAACTCCGCAGGCGAACCGATTTCTCCGGTATAGAAATCGCGCATGACCGTCTCGGTACAAATTCGGCTTGCCCTTTCTCCTCCGTCCAAACCGCCCATACCGTCTGACAGTACACAGATATTTCTTTCACTTTCGTTCCACAATGTTTCCGACGGAACAGCCGCGGAATCCTGCTGATATTTGCGAGTACCGATATGGGTAAAGCTTGCAACTTTGCAGTCGGTTATACGCTCCGTAATTGCAAATTCTTCACGAAGCGCGTTAAGACGAGCCGTTTCTTTTTTTATTCGTCTTTTCGTTTTCATATTACCGAACATATATCTACTCCTGAAAACTCACCGTTATTGTTGTTACACCGGCGAAAATTCGGTCTTTATTTTTTAATATCTGTGTATTCTTCAATCTGAATCCGTTTATATAGGTACCGTTTGCGGAATTCAGGTCGGTAATTATATAATTTTTCTTCTGCCTTTGAATGTAAAAATGATAACGCGACATTTTCGCATCATCAAAAACCACATCGCAGAAATCAGCTCTGCCGAATAATACCTTTTCTTTAACGGTATAATCGAAAAATTTTATTCCCGATGAGTCACTGTTTACTTCAAAACGGATAACCTTGCTTTTTTTATGCTTTTCTAATTTGTTATTACCGTTATGCAAGATATTTACAAAAATTTTTTCCTTTTTACTCATGCTTTTTTTGATGATAAAAACCATAAGACAAAGAACAAGAATTACAAGAACCGCAATTAAAAACAAATACCAATATTCGCTGAAAAAAGCGATAAATCCCTGCCTGTCGAAAGCTTCTTTAAATTTCCCCAATTCAATCAGGCTCCTTAATTTTTACAAGTATTGCGGAATAATTGTCCATATTTTTTCCTTTACCGTTTTTCAAAACAATATCGGTCATTTTCCGCAGCTGATTTTCAGCTGAAAGATTTTTCTTCAATACCCTTTGCATTTGCTTTTCAGTAATCCATTCCCAAAAGCCGTCACTGCACAGTAAGAAGCTGTTATTTCCGTCAACAGCAAGATTTTTTTCGTCGATACGGTATTCGGGTCTTTCCGGATTCCAATCATTTCCCATTGCCCTCAAAAGTCTGTTGCGGTCCTCATGATGACGAATGTCCTTTTCTCTTATTTCACCCGATATTGCAAGCATTTGAGGAACACTGTGGTCAAGCGTGCGGGAAACAATTTTTCCTTTTTTTATTAAATAAAGGCGCGAATCTCCGATATGGCCGAAGCTCACTTTACTGCCGTCAATGTATAAAACAACTGCTGTTGTTTTCATTCCGCAGTCTGCACCGTGTTTTTTTTGTTCTTCAAGCAATGCATTTTGTGCAAGTAAAAAAGCGTCCTCTAAAAATGTATCCTTTTCTGTATTTTCAACTGTAAGAAATTCAGTAATTCTTTCCGTTACCAACCGTGATGCAACTTCGCCGTTACTGTGCCCGCCCAAGCCGTCCGCTAAAACAAATATATGCTTATTTTCCAGTGACGCCGTACAGACGCAGTCTTCATTTACGGGTCTTTCTCCCCTGTCGGACAAAACTGCAAAATCAATCAACACAAAATCACCCTAACAATCGGCTTTTCTCACCGTGAAATATACTCTTTGGAATATGCAATTTGGTAAATAATACAAAACTAACCCATTTTTTGTAAAAAACGGGTGGTTATTTATAAAGCAATATTTTTGAATAAAAAACGCTATCGGTAAATCAAAACAATATATAATAATACTTTATTTACGATAATAACATATTATATCTTTTATGTCAATTAAATTACATTTTTTAATCTTGTGTTTTAGCAGTGTAAAACTCATATAATATTGTTATGGGAGAGCGATAAAATGTATTTGGATTACGAAAATTTGTTTATTACCTTCTTATGCGAACCTACGCTTACCATTGTAGGTTTTAACGGCAAGTTCTTCGTTGACCATTCAGCCGCTATCTCCGGGTACTTTGTTGCAAGATCATTTATACCCTCGATTACTCTTGAACCGGAGCATATAGGGCAGTTCTCACCGTGTGAACGAGCTTTTACGCTCGTCTGCCATTCGTGACCGCATTTTCCTCTCCACCATACGACCTTGTTTGAACCGTATGAAATATCATCAGGGGTTAATGGAAGATTTTTGTCCGACCATTCCGAAACAAGGTGCGGTCGCATTTTATATAAACTATTATCCATACCAAAGCTCCTTCTCATTTGTTTGCTTTAGTATAGTTCTTTTTGCTGATTTTGAGAAATATGCGAATAAAGAAGCGCACTCTGCGAAAATGCCTTGCAGAGTGCGCTCATTATCTTTATTAAATTGAACTGCTCGCTAAGTAATCTCCGAAGGCAGCGATTTCCTTCTTTTTCAGCGAACTTGTTACATCAACATAAATATTCATTGTAGTAGAAACATCGGCGTGTCCCAAAACGCTTTGTATCACTTTGAGATTGATACCTGACTCGCAAAGCCTTGTTGCAAATGTGTGTCTAAGTATGTGGCAGGAAAAGTGCGGCAACAAGACAGGTTCGGAATCGGCTCCGTATTTTTCAAGTATCTCATCATTACAGTCTCGCATCATTCGCTGAATAGCCTTATTAAGATTTCCTTGATTTTGCACATCTCCATTCCGATTAACAAATATGAAATTATCGTAGCCATCGACTCGACCTTTGCACTTGATTTCAGCTTCTTCCTGATATTCTCGTTCCATAATAAACGCTTGCTTTACGCCCTCAGTCATCGGGATTTCTCTTTCTCCGGCTTTAGTCTTTGGAGTGTTTATAGAGAAATAGCAGCCTTTTTCATCACGGTGGTTATAATAGACGAGCGTATGATTTATTCGTATGATGCCCTCCTCCAAATCAATATCTTGCCATCTCAGCCCCGTAATTTCACCTACACGCATACCTGTGTTTGCCATAATATAAAAGACGGGATACCAGTGACGGTCTTTCGGGTGGCTAAGCATATAATCGAAGAACAGTTTTTGTTGTTCTACAGTCAGCGCATTTTTCTTTTCCCGTTCAAAGCCGTGCGACATTTTCAGTTCCTTGAGCATATTGTCGGTTGGGTTTGCTCTTATAATGCCATCATCAACCGCCACCTGAAAAACTTGATGCAGAACATTATGCACATTATCAATGGTAGCAATTTTGAGCACCTTACCGTCTGCAAGACTGTTATAGAATTTACGCACATCAGACTTCTTTACGAGCGTGATTCTGTTTTTTCCGAAAGCGGGCATAACAAACAACTCATACATATAGATATAGTTTTTGAAAGTGCTATCCTTAATGCCCCGCTTAAGTTGACACCATAAATTGAACATATCATTCACGGTCAGATTTTTCTTATCCGACCTAATCCCATCGTGTTTGTCAACGATGATTTGTTCTTCCTGCTCCCTTAACTGCTCCAAAGTTGGAGCATAGGTTGCGTGTCGCTTTCCGTCCGGCGTTGTCCAACGGTACACATAAGTACCGTTGGGACGCTGACTTTCTCCCGTCTTTAATCTGGTTCTGTTACTGTCGTATCTTACACCGACTTGTTTTTTCTTTGCCATAAGTACCTCCTTATTAGATTGAGTAACACTTGTCCAAGTATTCCTCCAACTGTTTCCGCTTCAGCAACCGCTTTGTACCTACCCATAAAACGAAATTGCAATCCTCTGAGTTTGAAATCTCTCTGAGTTTATCAGCTCCGATTCCGGTATAAACGGATGCTTCGTCAACCGTTAAGTTCCTGCGTTCCCAAATAGGAACAAGCTGCTCTTTTTCTTTCTTAGTCATATCAATATCCTCCTTGTAAGCCTTCGCCGCAGGACTGTTCGGTTCATACTTATATATGCTGACACCTTTC
>JBJEPW010000031.1:0-8260 GCA_051881435.1 Candidatus Fimenecus sp.
TTGGATAAACGCTGAAAGCATCTAAGCGTGAAGCCATCTCCAAGATAAGATATCCCATAGCATAAGCTAGTAAGACCCCATATGGACTATATGGTTGATAGGTTGCGTGTGTAAGCGTGGTGACACGTTCAGCTTGGCAATACTAATAGGTCGAGGGCTTGACCATTTTCTTGGTCTCTTATGTGTACACAATTTCTTCCTCTGTCACTTCACCTTTGTTCAGTTTTCAGGGTGTATATCTCATTAAACATCAAGACCTTCAGTTTTGAAGGTCTTTTTTTGTATATTTTCAAATCAACTTGCAGTTTGGAATTCAAATTGCTATAATAATTTTGTAAACTTTTATACTTTCGGGGGAATTTTGATGAAAGATTCAGCTGTGCGTACTGCGGCAAAAGAATTTGCGGAATATTGGAAAGATAAAGGATACGAAAAAGGGGAAAGCCAGCCCTTTTGGTTGTCCTTGCTTCATGACGTTTTGGGTGTAGAGTCACCTGAAAAGTATATTACCTTTGAAGACCAAGTACACCTTGACCACACAAGCTTTATTGATGGATATATTCCCGAAACGAAGGTGCTTATTGAGCAAAAAGGTCTCGGCAAAAACTTGCGCAAGCCTATTAAGCAGTCGGACGGTTCTTTGCTTACTCCTTTTCAGCAAGCAAAGCGTTATTCTGTGGAGCTTCCTTTTTCACAAAGACCGAGGTGGATAATAACCTGTAATTTTAGCGAGTTTCTCGTTTACGATATGGAAAATCCCAACTCCGAACCGGAGCAGATTTTGCTCAAAAACCTTGATAAAGAATACTATCGCCTTGCTTTCATTGTTGATACGGGCAATGAGAATGTCAAAAGAGAAATGGAAATTTCCATTAAAGCTGGCGAGATTGTCGGCAAACTCTATGATGCGCTTCGCAAACAGTATGTAAATCCCGATGATGAAAATTCACTTAAAAGTCTTAATATGCTCTGTGTGCGCCTTGTTTTCTGCTTTTATGCAGAAGATGCAGGTGTTTTCGGCAAGCACCTGATGTTCCATGATTATTTAAAGGGCTTTGATGCAAGGCATTTGCGTAATGCCCTTATTGACTTGTTTAAGATATTGAATACAAAAGTTAATGACAGAGACCCATATATTGATGAAGAACTTGCCGCATTTCCTTATGTCAACGGCGGTCTTTTTGCAGAAGAAAATATAGAAATTCCCCAGTTTACAGAGGAAATTAAAGAGCTGATGCTGCAAAATGCCAGCGAAGATTTTGACTGGTCGGAAATTAGCCCCACAATTTTCGGCGCTCTTTTTGAAAGCACATTAAATCCCGAAACACGCAGAAGCGGCGGTATGCACTACACCTCTATTGAAAATATACATAAGGTGATTGACCCTCTTTTCCTTGACGATTTAAAGAGTGAACTTGAAGATATAAAACAGCTCAAGCAACCAAATGTAAAAAATGATAGGCTTAATAAATTCTGTGAAAAGCTGTCACAACTCAAATTTCTTGATCCTGCCTGCGGTTCAGGTAATTTCTTAACTGAAACATATATCTCTCTGCGTAAGCTTGAAAATGAAGCAATATCAATAATCAATCAGGATCAAATCATATTTGATACAGGCGATATTATAAAGGTTAAAATCAGCCAGTTTTACGGAATTGAGATAAACGATTTTGCCGTAACCGTTGCAAAAACTGCTCTTTGGATAGCTGAAAGTCAAATGATGAAAGAGACGGAAGATATTGTTCACACAACGATTGATTTTCTACCCCTTACAACAAATGCTTATATTGTAGAAGGCAACGCCTTGCAAATTGATTGGGAAACAGTCGTACCGAAAAACGAACTTGATTATATTATGGGTAACCCACCGTTTGTAGGTAGTTCAATAAAAAGTAAAGTCGAACAACAAAATAAAGATAAAGAAAAAGTATTTGGTAATGTTAAAGTGGGCAAATTAGATTATGTTGCTTGTTGGCACAAAAAGGCAAACGATTATATTTATGACACTCGGATCAAAGTAGCGTTTGTATCAACAAATTCTATCACACAAGGCGAACAAGTTCGACCTCTTTGGGAAGAGTTGCTTACAGACACATATATAAATTTTGCATACAGAACATTTCAATGGGACAGTGAAGCAAATATTAAAGCGCATGTTCATTGTGTAATCATTGGATTTAGCAAAATTAACGAAAAAAATAAATTTATTGTAGAGAATGATGTAAGAAAGCCAGCAACTAATATTAATGGCTATATTGTAAATGCACCTAATTTTTACATTAACTCTAGAGGTAAATCTCCAGAAAATATGCCTAAACTTACACAAGGAAACAAGCCTTGGGATGATGGAGGCCTAATTCTTACACCAGAAGAAAAGGATTACTTTATTAAAAAATACTCTTTCTTGGGACCTTACATAAAAGTGTATATGGGCTCGCGTGATTTTATAAACAATAACAAACGATATTGTTTTTGGTTTGTCGGTGCAAGTCCAAATGAATACAGAAACATACCAGAACTTAGAGAGCGTTTGCAAGTTGTTGCTGATATTCGAAGTAAATCACCAACAGTTGCTGTTCAGAAGCAAGCCTTTACTCCTGCTATATTTTCTCAAATTAGACAGCCTTCAAGTGAATATATTATGATTCCAGAAACATCTAGTGCATCGAGAAGATATATTCCAATGGGATTTATGCAACCCGACATTATTGTAAGTAATTCTGTTATGACGGCAGAAAATGCCACACTTTATATGTTTGGTGTGCTTCAATCAAATGTTCATATGGCATGGGTTAGAACTTTATGTGGAAGATTAAAAAGCGATTATAGGTATTCTCCAGCACTATACAACAACTTCCCGTGGTGCAATCCAACTGACGAACAAAAAGCAAAAATTGAACAAACGGCGCAGGCGATACTTGATGCAAGGGCGTTATATCCCGATTGCTCCCTTGCTGACTTGTATGATGAACTAACAATGCCTGTTGAACTTCGCAAAGCACATCAGGCAAACGATAAAGCGGTTATGCAGGCGTACGGCTTTGACTATAAAACAATGACCGAAAGCGAATGTGTAGCAGAACTGATGAAAATGTATCAAAAGTTAATGAAGTAAATATTTTTTATGTTAAACGCAAAACTGTTGTTAATGGTATTAGAATACTAATAACAACAGTTTTTTTCAAAATTTCCAAATAGAACATTAAAATACGCCTTACTAAAACAAATTATTGCAAAATTAATTCAATAAAAGCGGAAAATGGTACAAGAAATGCAAGAATTTCTTGTAAATTTGTAATTATTTATTGACAATTACAATGTATATGGTATAATTAAGAAAAAAGGAGGACGAGAAATATGCCATCAAGTTCAAAAATACAAGAAAAGATTATTGAATTCCTTTCGGATCAAGATAATCACAGCGTTCAAGAAATTAAGGCCTATTTGTCGATATGTGGTATTGAAGACTACACAGAGGGACAGTTCGCAGGCTCAATAACCACTTTACAGAGAAATGGAACTATTCGAAAAATCGATAGAGGAGTATATTCAATGAAAAAAAGAAAAGAAGATATGAAAAAATGTTTTATTATTTGTCCGATAGGGGAAGAAGGAAGCGACACTCGTATTAATGCAGACAAACTCTTTAAGTATATTATTACGCCGGTTTGTGAAGTCTGCGATTTTGACCCTGTTCGTGTTGATATGCAAAATGATGTGAATTCAATTAACCAGGCGATAATTGAATCTTTGGAAAATTCAGAATTAGTTATTGCAGATATATCGGGGCATAATCCGAATGTATTTTACGAGATGGGATACAGAGCGAGAACTAAAAAGCCAATGATTCATTTAAAGAAAAAAGGCGAGATTTTACCGTTTGATGTCACAACTATACGCACATTGGAATATGATTTGACGGATTTGGATAGTGTAGAAGAAATTAAAGATCGATTGAAAAAAACAATAGAATCATTCAGTTATTCCGATCTCGATGAAACTCCAGTGGAAGAAGAAAAGACAGAAAGTTTTTCTACAACTATGATGCCCGTGTTATATCAAATACTTGATACTATGGGTGAGTTAAAGTTAGAAGTAAAGAAGTTTTCTACCGAAACTATAGGAACTGTTGTTAGGAGTATGCAACCAGTTCAGCCGCAAATGTCGCCCGATACTGCTCTGCAAATGCAGTTGATGAATGGATTTATGCAAAATCCAGATAGCTTTATGAAGTTGATTGAACTTACGGAAAAAATGAATACAAATGATAAAAAATAAAATCCATAATAAAGATATTAAGGCTGGGAAATATGTATTTAAAGGAAATTGGTAGAGTTTATTGTAAAGAGTGTGAACAAGATGTACTGATAAATATTGCGCCGCCTCATAATGTTCAAACTTTAGGAACAACTATTGTTAGAGCAATTCCAAGCGGTTATTATATTTGTAGTAATTATAATTGTCCGTACAGCAAAATGCTCACAAAGTGTAATTGTCGAACTATTGACGAACATACGGAGAACAATGATAACTGTTAGTGTTCACCACTCGTTCGATGAAGCAAAAAATGAGTGCACGGATACCTCCCTACAATTATGTGTCACCCATTACGCAAAACTAAATCATACGGTACGGCGGGGGATTAACCCCGCCGTTTTTCTGTATATGCATCATTTTGTTTACCGAACCCAATCCTCTTTTAAAATGCCATATCTTTGTGCATCGCCTGTGCCGCGTCCGCCTTTTTTGTAATAGAACTGCGGGAAAAATCCCTCTTTTTTCATACCTAATTTTTCCATAACCTTGCCCGAGGCAGGATTTTTTGTATCGTGACCGGCGGATATTCTGTGGAAACCGACCTCACAGAACAAAAAATCAAATACCGCGGTTGCCGCCTCGGTCATAATACCCTTGTTCCAATATGGAGCATCAATCTGCCACCCCATAACGGCTTCCCAAAGCGTATCGTGGTGCACAACGGCTATATTTCCGATAACCTTTCCCTCGTACTCAATCGCCCAGTTGTAGTTATCGATTTGCTTTGCA
Source organism: Candidatus Fimenecus sp. (assembly GCA_051881435.1). Classification (GTDB taxonomy): domain Bacteria; phylum Bacillota; class Clostridia; order Oscillospirales; family Acutalibacteraceae; genus Fimenecus. The sequence continues at coordinate 5,047 of JBJEPW010000031.1, forward strand.
TCGTCCGCCCACTGTTTAGCAATTTCTTTCGAGTCGGCGAGGGTTTTGTGGGGCTGATAACTGACGTATCGATTGACTTTCGGATTGCTTGCCCACCTAAAAATATCTTTGTAATCGGATTTTTTGAATTTTCGCAAGACCAGCCGTTCTGTTTGGAGCGTAACCGTGCCTTTATGGTGGGTTAATTCCTCGCCGTTCTTCGTCCAAAGATATTCTTTACAGTGAAAGGTCACGCTACCGTCGATTTTTTGATATTCGCCGTATTTTGTGAATACAAGCCCGCAGTTGCGAAGCACTCGACCGCTGTTGGGATTTTCCACCGCATGGCACGAGCCGATGCGTTCGGCTTTTAAATCATCTTTGGCAAAGCGGACGATTTCCCGTGCCGCCTCGGTGGCGTAGCCTTGGTGCCAGCGGTCAAAACGAAGATTATACCCCACACGCCATTGCTTGTAATCGCTGTTCCAATATATTCCCCCCGAGCCGATCAGCACGCCGCTTTCCTTTTCCACAAAGCCGAAATCATATTCGTTGTCAGAGTTGTGGTCGATGCTTTCGAGCCATGCAACGGTTGTTTCTATACTCTCGTGATTCGGGTAAGTCATATATTTTGTCACCCGTTCGTCACTTGCCCACCCGAATACGGCGGGTGCATCCTCAACGGTGAGGGGACGCAAAATCAGTCTTTCTGTTTCTAAAATCGGTGTTTGCATTTGTATCACTCCTTATGTGTATTTTATGGATGCGGTGGGGGCAAACTGTGTTCGCACGTGGATATGGATGTGTTTTGCGGAACGGTATGACCGTTCCCTACGCGCGAAATTATATTTTACAGGGTAGGGCGGGGGCTTGCCCCCGCCGCGGGGTTCGAAGTGAATTGACGGCGGGGGGCGCGGGTGTCCGGTGGACACCTCTGCGAATGAAATGCGCAGAAGCGCTGTCTGAGACGGCAGGCGAGTAATTCAAGCCACCCGCCCTACCTGCACAAATCCATTTCGTGCGAAGTAAAAAAACCGCCGATGCTGTGTGCACCGACGGTTGTTTTTTAGCTTTACAAAAACTAAAATTTACTTTCCCCACGATGAACACAGCAAATTAAGACCGATTTAGAAAGTTCGGCCGCAGGCATCATATTCATCGCTGAAAAACGATTAAACATTGTGTTCATCTCCTTTGTAAATTTTCCAAAGTATATCACACAAAAATACCTTTGTCAACAAAAATTTTAATTTATAAAAAAGAATTGCACAAATTCAGCCGTTGTGATATTATGAAATTTGATAAAACAGATTAAATTATTTTACCGTTTATAATACTGAAAGGAGCTAATACTATGAAAAAAACTGTTTCAATTATTTCGGTGTTTTTAATGTTGGCTTTATTATTTTCTTCCTGTGCAGTATCGCCTGACAGCGCAGGTGACATCACAGGTTATTCACAAAATAACACGGTTGTCGGCAGGGCTGTTCCGTCATTTACCGTTGACAGTGACGGCGATTTTACCGTGCTCCAATTCAGCGACACCCACTTTATAAGCGGCAGTACGAAAAAAGATATAAAAACTCTTGATGCCGTAAGGTCACAGTTCGAAACTGTAAAACCCGACCTTGTTGTTATTTCAGGCGATATGATTGAGGGCAACAACAAAAACTCAAAGTACAATAAGAAAACTGCCCTGGAAACAATCGGAAAGCTTTTTGAGGATTCAGAGCAGTATTGGGCGTATGTCCCGGGCAATAACGACGGCGAAATGATGGGTACATCGGAGGATGTGGCAGCGTTTTTGTCGCAGTACAGCCATTGTATTCTGGCCGATGAGGAAAATCTGACAGGCGCAACCCAGTATGTGATTGATTTGAAAAACACAGACGGCAAAATCGTTCACAGCCTTGTGTTTATGGACTCTCTTGCCCGTGATGTAAGTAACAAGTACGATTACATGAAGGACGACCAGGTGGCATGGGCAAAAAAGGTGATTGATGAGAAGAAAGCGGACAATCCCGAAACAAAATTCAGCTTTTTCTTCCATATGAACACTCCGAATTTTGCTGTTTCAGGAAAAGACGGCGAGCCTTACGCCAATAATTACAGCCCTGTTCCCGCGGATTTTTACGAGGGAATTGACGGTAATGCGTCTCTTGATAAGGTGCTAACGGATTCTCAAAGCGTGGGACTTGTTTCAATAGGTCATATTCACCCCGATACAAATTATTGCAGTTTTCAAAACGGAACTTATTACCATGTGGTGCGCCCCTCAGGCTATAATGTAACCAAAAATCCGGGCTGTGTGAAAATTACAATTCACACAGGAGCCGAAAACACAAGGGAAATGTATGCTTTTGAGGAAATAGTTTTTTAACGGAGACGATGAAAAATGCTTGATTTCATTATCAGAGAAGCTGTAATTTCCGATTCGTTTGATATATACAACATAAATAAGTCAAGCTTGGGCTACGAATATGATTTTGAAAAGCAGAAAAAGAAAATCGAAGCTGTTCTGAATGACCGTTCACAGGTGATTTTTGTCGCCTGCACAAAGGAAAAGGTAATCGGATATATTCATCTTGTAAATTATGATGTGATATATGCGGATAATTATAAAAATGTTATGGGACTTGCCGTGGATTGTGATTTTAAAAGGCATGGAGTAGGCACGGCGTTGATTAAATCGGCTGAAAAATGGGCGCAAGACAACGGTGCCTGCGGTATAAGACTTTGCTCCGGAGCAGAACGCAAAGAGGCACACAGTTTTTATAAACATTTAGGATACTGCGAAAAGAAAATCCAAAAGAATTTCAGAAAGGATTTTTAATATGAACGGCAGATATAAAAACGATATACCCATAAATCCGCTGAAAATAGACGAGCTTATGGCATCGGTTGATAAATTCCTGCTTTCGAGAAAATACAGATTTTCCTCCTCCACGGGTGAAGCCGTGTATTGCAAGGGTGGGAAAATTAAAGCCCCTCAGTATATAATGGTAGAGTTTAGAAAAGATACCGTGCATATTGAAGCTTGGATTAAGTTCCTCATTTTCCCAAATGTCAGCGTAGGGGAGTTTGACTTTCAAGGATATTCAGGACTTTATGCACAGAGAACTATCAAAAAAGATGTTGATGAATTGGAAAAAATTATAGTTAAATAAAAAATGGAGCTGTAAAAAAACAGCCCGAATAAAAAACGACTGCAAGTAATCCGAAAAGGATATGCTTG
>JBJEPW010000032.1:0-120032 GCA_051881435.1 Candidatus Fimenecus sp.
CATAGGGCTATGCCCGCATATGAAAAACCACCCGCTTGGCGGGTGGATGTTTATTATGAATATTTCTCCTTGCAGGCACATAGAATTAAGTACTGATAAGGAGGGTTTATTTTGAAAGATTTAGTTGAGGAAAGAGCTTCAATGCTGGGTGAATATATTGTGGAAAACGGTTCAACCGTACGCGCCGCCGCAAAAGTATTCGGTATAAGTAAAAGTACCGTACATATGGATGTTTCCCAAAGGCTTCAGCGTGTTGACCCGTGTCTTTACGGACAGGTTCGTAAGGTGCTTGAATTAAACAAAGCACAGCGTCACATAAGGGGAGGTATGGCAACAAAAGAAAAATACTTAGGCAAAAAATGAATATCGCTTTATTACACATATATTTTTAATAAATCACTTGAATTTTTACACCGTTAGTGTATAATATTATCTGTTGAATTTTAGGTATATATCACTTGAAAGGTGGACAAATAAGTGGCTGATGAGAAAAATCTCTTTGTTGACCTTGAGCATCAGGTAATGGAGCTTTGGGAAAAAGAGAAGTATTATGACAAGCTTGTCGCAAAAAATAAGGGTAATAAAATGTTCCGTTTCCTTGACGGACCCATTACCGCAAATAACCCTATGGGTATTCACCATGCATGGGGCAGAAGTATAAAGGATATTTTTATCCGCTATAAGTCAATGCAGGGTTACGATTGCCGCAGGCAAAACGGTTTTGACTCTCAAGGACTTTGGGTAGAGGTTGAGGTTGAGAAAGAACTCGGCTTTGAGACCAAAAAGGACATTGAAGAATACGGAATGGACAAGTTTACAAAGGCTTGTAAAGACCGTGTAAAGCATTTTTCAGGTATAATAACAGAGCAGTCAAAGCGTCTCGGTCAATGGATGGATTGGGACAATTCATACTATACAAATACCGATGAAAATATCGGCGGAATTTGGTATTTCCTTAAAAAGTGTGACGAAAACGGATGGATTCAGCGTGAGTATAAGCCCATGCCCTGGTGTCCGAGATGCGGAACATCTCTTTCAGAGCATGAAATGACAGGCTCTTACAAGCTTATGACTCATAATTCCGTTTTCTTTAAGCTCCCCATAGAAGAAACAGATTCCAAAATCCTTGTTTGGACAACCACTCCCTGGACTCTTTCTTCAAACGTCGCATTGGCAGTTAATCCCGATATTGACTATGTTGAAGTAAAGGTAAAAAGTGATGAACAAACCTTAATTCTTGCCAAAAATGCTATTAAGTATTTGGGTGATGATAAGGTTGAGGTTATAAGAGCCTTAAAGGGTGAGGAGCTTGTAGGACTTTATTATGATACATGCTTCCCCGATATCCCTGCACAGGCTGGTATTGAGCATAAAATCGTTGCTTGGGAGGATGTTGCCGCAGATGAAGGTACCGGCGTTGTTCATATTGCCCCCGGCTGCGGTGTTGAGGACTTTGAGCTTGGCGAAAGACTTGGCCTTCCTAAGGTTATGCCCATTGACGATATGGGAATTTATCTTGACGGCTTCGGCTGGATGACAGGTAAAGACAGCCACACCATTGCCGACGAGGTATTTGAACACCTCAAAGCTGATAATAAGCTTTACAAAGTTGAACCCCATGAGCACAGCTATCCTGTTTGCTGGCGCTGTAAGTCCGAGGTTGTATTCCGTCTTGTACCTGCATGGTATATCAGAACCGAAGAGTTAAAGCCCAGACTTATGAAAGCGGCAAATTCAGTTAAATGGGAGCCGGCTTCAAACGGAAAGCGTATGAATGACTGGCTCACCAATATGGGTGACTGGAATATTTCAAGAAAGCGTTATTACGGTATGCCCTTGCCATTCTATCCCTGCGATTGCGGTCATGTAACCGTTGTGGGCTCCCGTCAGGAACTCCATGATTTGGCTGTTGACCCTGAAAAGGTGGACGCATTGCCTGAGCTTCACAGACCTTGGGTTGATGAAATTCAAATTAAATGTCCCAAGTGCGGAAAGCCCGTTTCCCGTGTTTCCGAAATCGGTGATGTTTGGCTTGATGCAGGTATCGTACCTTTCTCAACCTTCGGATATTTCTCCGATAAAGAGCAGTGGAAGAAGAATTTCCCCGCAGAGTGGGTTACAGAAATGCACGAGCAGGTTCGTCTTTGGTTCTATTCAATGCTGTTTATGAGCGTTGTTTTAGAGGACAGAGCGCCTTATGAGCGTGTACTTACAAACAGCACTGTTGTTTCTGAGGACGGCACAAAGTTCTCAAAAACAGGCTTTATGATTAAGTTTGACGAAGCGGCTGAAAAAATCGGCGCAGATACCGTCCGTTACCTTTACGCAGGTGCTCCCAACTCCAATGATGTTCGTTTCGGTTATAATTTGGGCGACGAGGCAAGAAGAAAGATGCTTTCATATTGGAACATCTATACTTTCTTTGATACTTACGCACAGATTGATAAGCCCGACTTTACAAATTATAAGCCCGATACATCTCTTATGACGCCTATTGACAAGTGGCTGATTGTAAGAACAAACGAGTTTATAAAGAAAGCAACTGCCAATATGGACGATTACAAGGTTTATGTTCTTGTAAAAGACTTCGAGCAGTTTGTTGACGATATTTCCAATTGGTATATCAGAACAAACCGCCGCCGTTTCTGGAAAACAGACGACGAGCAGGATAAAATGGTTGCGTATTGGACTTTGTTCACCGCTCTTAAAGCCTGCACACAGGTTATGGCTCCTGTAATTCCCTTTATGACGGAGTATATTTGGCAAAACCTTATCAGAAAGGTTACACCGAATTGCCCCGAGTCAGTTCATTTGAGCGACTGGCCGCAGGTAGTTGAAGGCTTTGAGGACGACGGTATTATTGAAAAGACCGACCTTGCCCGTGAGGTTATTGCCGTTGCTATGCGTCTTCGTAACGAACAGCAGATTAAGGTTCGTCAGCCCTTGTCAAAGATATTTGTTTGCTGTGACAGCGATAAGGCGGATAAAATCAAAACATTTGAGAAAAATATTCTTGATGAGCTTAATATTAAATCTATTGAGTATATTGATGATGCAAGTTTGCTTGAAGATGAGTTCTTAACTGTCAACTTTAAGGTTGCAGGCGCAGTTTTGAAGCAAAATGTCAATAAGATGAAGCAGACTCTTGAATCTCTTTCCGATGATGAAATGAAAGCTCTTACCGATGCTGTTATCGCAGGCGGTGAGGTTTCGGTTCCCGGTTGGGAAGAAAAATTTGACGGTTCAATTTTCACGGTTCAGTCAAAGACTAAAAAGGGTATTGTTTCGGCAGAGTTTGCACAGGATGCAGTTGTTGCACTTGATGTCGTTCTTACCGATGAGCTTCTCCGTGAGGGTGTTGTCCGTGATGTAATCCGTCAGTGCCAGCTTATCAGAAAAGAGGCAGGCTATCAGGTTGAGCAGCGCATTAAAGCAGCCATTTCTGTTGAAGATGAGTTTATTTTAAGCGCTCTCAATGATAAAAAAGATTACATTGCAAGTGAGCTTCTTGCAGACTCTTTGGTTATTAACAGCGAAATCAGCGCAGACCTTACCAAGGAGTTTTCTGTAAACGATAAAAAGATTGTTGTATCAGTAGTTAAAGGAGAGTAAAAATGTTTCAGGTTACTAAAGATATGAATATCGGCGAAATTCTCGATAATGCAAGAGAAACAGTCCCGTTCTTCCTTAATTTGGGAATGCACTGCCTCGGTTGCCCATCAGCAAGAGGCGAAACAGTTGAGCAGGCTTGTATGGTTCACGGTGTTGACCCTGACGAGTTTGTGAAAGAAATCAACGAATTTCTCAAAAATAATAAGGAATAAGAATTTTGAGGGCGTAACATAAATTTTGTGTTACGCCCCCGTTTTTCTACGGTGCTTTATGTTAAAACTTACAAATCGTTTACAGCTTGTTGCTGATTGTGTAAAACCGTGCGTTTGTATGGCGGATATAGGAACAGACCACGCGTATTTGCCTGTTTGGTGCTTACAAAACGGTAAAGCAAAGTCAGCCGTAGCCGCCGATATAAACCCAAAACCATTGTCAAACGCTAAAAAAACCGTTGAGGAATACGAGCTTAATGACAAAATCACACTTCGTTTATCCGATGGGCTGAAAAATATTTCACCTGACGAGGTGCAGGAGATTGTCGTCGCAGGAATGGGCGGTAATCAAATTGCCGATATGATTATTGGAACCCCGTGGCTTCGTGATGAGAATAAACATCTTGTTCTCCAGCCAATGACGCATTTTGAAGATGTGCGCCGTGCTCTCTGCGAAAACGGATTTTTTATCGAATCCGAACAGACAACCGCAGAGGGCGAGCGCTTGTATCTCGTAATATCTGCCCGTTTTGCCGATAAAAAGTGCGTTTATCCCGATTGGTATTATTATGCAGGGGAGTTACCTCGCGGAAGCGGTGAAACTGATATTTTGTTTTTAAAAAAGGTTATTACACGCTTGCAAAAGCGCGCAGATGCAATAAAAAAATCGGATAATCAAGAGTCAAATAAATTGTTCACAATTATTGAGGAAATCGAAAATGAATGTAGGAAAAATTTATGATTACATAGATAGTATTGCTCCTTTCTCTGCGCAGGAGGAGTGGGACAACAGTGGCTTGCAGGTTGGTTCCCGAGACCAAGATGTCAAAAAAGTTCTTGTAGGGTTAGATGCAACCGCGGAGTTGGTAGAAGAAGCAAAGTTGAAACAATGTGATTTAATTATTTCTCACCATCCGTTTATTTTTAATGCCGTTAAAAGCTTTGTTGAGCCTTCTCCTGCATTTCTTGCGGCAAAGTATAATATTTCCGTTATTTCGGCTCATACTTCCTTTGATTGCGCTGTCGGTGGAGTAAATGATGTTCTTGCAGAGCTGGTTGGAGTATATAACACGAAGCTTTCCGAAAATAAGCTTTTCCGTATCGGTAGAACCGATAGTAAAACAGTACGAGATTTTGCACAAACCGTAAAAAATACTTTAAATGCAGATGTTTTCTGCTCTTTGCCCGAAAAGGAAATTAAAACTGTAGCAGTTTGCGGTGGCTCTGCCGCAGAGTATATAGAAGCGGCAAAAAATGAGGGCGCAGATGTGTTTTTAACGGGTGAGGTTAAGCATCACGAAATTTTGGACGCCTGTGATTTGGATATTGCAGTAGTTTGTTCAGGGCATTTTGAAACCGAAGCACCCTCAATGCGTGTGCTTACAGAAAGACTTCAAAAGCAGTTTCCCGAAATTACATTTATTTTGTCTGAGCAAACCTCTCCGATTTATCATATTTAAAGAAAAAGGATAATAAAATGGCACTTGACGGAATTACATTAGGACTTATAAAAAAAGAGCTTGAAAGCTATATTATCGGTGCAAAGGTGGAAAAAATACATCAGCCCTTAAAAAACGAGCTGGTGTTTATTTTCCGTACCCGAAACGGCGCTTACAGGCTGTTTTTTTCTTGTGACGGTCAAAGTCCCCGAGTTCATTTGACAAGGTATTCACCTGAAAATCCGAAAGTTCCGCCCATGCTTTGTATGCTTTTCAGAAAACGGCTTGTTGGAGCAGTTTTAAAATCAATCCGTCAGGTGCGCAATGACAGAATACTGATTTTTGACTTTGACGGCTCAACCGAAATCGGCGATAAAACCGAGTATCACTTAATATGTGAAATAATGTCTCAAAAAAGTAATATAATTCTTTGCGATAAGGATTATGTAATTCTTGATGCCGTTAAGAGAGTTGACGAAACGAAATCTTCTGTCAGGGAAATTTTACCGGGGCTTAAATATGAACAACCGCCTTTTCAGGAAAAAGCAGACCTCTTGAATGATAATCTCGCGGAGATTTCAAAGAAAATATGCAATTCAAGCGGTAAAATGCTCTCAAAAGCAATTCTTGACTGTGTCGAGGGAATTTCGCCCATAGTTGCCCGTGAAATCGCGTACAGAACAGTTTTCGGCGATAAGCAATGTGATAATCTTTCAACACTTGAAAGTGAAAGGCTGTTTAATGAATTACAAATTATAAAAAATGAAATTATGGGTAACAACTCACCTCAAATGCTTTTGCGTGAGGATAATACGCCCTTTGATTTTTCTTTTACCGATATAAGGCAGTACGGCAACTCTTTAATAAAGAAAAACTATGATACTTATTCCGAATTGCTTGATGATTTCAGTTTTGAGCGTGACAGGCAATTAAGAGTAAAGCACCGTGCCGCCGATTTGTTTAAAATTCTTAACAACGCAGTAGAGCGAACTTCAAGAAAGATTAACAACAGGCGAGCAGAGCTTGAAAAAAGCGAAAACCGTGAAATTTTGCGCATTTATGCCGAGTTGATTACTGCTAATCAATATAAACTTACAGAAAAATCTTCTGAATATGTTGTTGATAACTATTATGACAATAACAATTCAATTACAATCCCTGCAAATCCCGCTTTAACTGCACAGCAAAATGCACAAAAGTATTATAAAGAATATAAAAAAGCGGCAAACGCCGAAAAAATGCTCCATGATTTAATTACAGAAGGGGAGCAGGAGCTTGTTTATCTCGATTCTGTTATTGATAATCTGTCGCGAGCATACACAGATAAGGAAATATCTGAAATTCGCGAAGAACTTGAAAAGGGCGGATATATAAAGTCAAAGCACGGAATAAAAGGCAAAAAAGAAAAGCCCTTGCCGCCTTTGAAGTTTTTGTCAAGTGATGGGTTTCAAATACTCGTTGGCAGAAACAATATTCAAAACGATGCTCTCACATTAAAAACCGCAAAAAACTATGATATGTGGCTGCATGTTCAAAAGCAATCAGGCTCACATACAATAATTATTTCGGATAAAAAAGAAATCAGCGAAACGGCAATTTATGAGGCCGCCTGCCTTGCCGCATATCACAGTAAATCTGCCGATTCTTCTTCCGTAGCGGTTGATTACACTCTTGCGAAAAATGTAAAAAAGCCAAACGGTGCAAAGCCGGGAAAGGTTATTTATAATACTTATAACACCGTATATGTAACGCCCACAAGAGAAACTGTCGAAAAACTGCAAATAAAATAAAAATCGGGAAGCGTGGATGCTTCCCGATTTCCTTTGTTCAGTTGTCTTCATTAGTTGAAAGCACTTCATTTTCGCGGAAAAACAGTGACAAGCACCAAATTCCTGCAAGAGCAATAACTGTATAGATAATCCGGCTGATAATTGCACCTTGTCCGCCGAATATCCAGGCAACGATGTCAAACTGAAAAAGACCGATTGAGCCCCAGTTGATTGCACCGATTATAACAAGAATTAAAGAAATTCTGTCAAGCATCATTTTCACTCCTTAATAACAGCATTTTTTCAAGGTAAAGCCGGCATCTTTCTTTCCGGCCTCATCTTATCTGCACGATTATTATGAGTAATTTTGCTGACAATTATACGAATTTCAAATTGGAAAAATTCAAATTATTTTAAATTTGCTTTTTCTTTTAAAATTTCGACTTTGTCTGTTTTCTCCCATTTAACATCAATATCGGTTCTGCCGACGTGACCGTAAGCTGAAAGCTGTTTATAAATGGGTTTACGAAGTTCAAGCGTATCAATTATTGCGGCAGGACGCAAATCAAAAACTTCATTGACAATGTCTGCAAGCAAGCTATCCTTGATTTTTCCCGTACCGAAAGTATCCACCATAACGGAAACAGGTTTTGCAACGCCGATTGCGTATGCTAACTGTATTTCACATTTCTTTGCAAGTCCCGCTGCAACAATGTTTTTGGCAACATATCTTGCGGCATATGCGGCAGAACGGTCAACCTTTGTGGGATCCTTGCCCGAAAAAGCACCGCCACCGTGGCGTGAGTATCCGCCGTATGTATCAACTATAATTTTTCTGCCTGTAAGACCGCTGTCACCGGCAGGGCCGCCGATTACAAAACGCCCTGTGGGGTTAATGAATATTTTTGTGTTTTCATCAATAAGATTTGCAGGAATTATGGGATTTATAACATATTTTTTAATATCGTCACGAATTTTTTCAAGGGAAACATCTGCACTGTGCTGTGAGGATACAACGATGGCGTCAATCCTTACAGGCTTTCTCTCGTCGTCATATTCAACAGTTACTTGTGTTTTACCGTCGGGACGAAGATAGGGAAGAGTGCCGTCTTTTCTAACCTTTGTGAGCTGAACCGAGAGCTTATTTGCCATTGAAATGGGCATGGGCATAAGTTCAGGCGTTTCATCACATGCAAAGCCGAACATCATACCCTGGTCACCTGCACCGTTAAGGTTATATGCGTCGTTATCGCCGTCTTTAATTTCAAGTGATTTATCAACACCCAAAGCAATATCGGAGGACTGCTTGTCCAGAGCCACAAGAACAGCGCAGGTGTTGCCGTCAAAGCCTTTTTCACTGCTGTCATAACCGATTTCGCAAATAGTTGAGCGTACAATTTCGGGGATGTTTACATTTGCTTTTGACGTAATTTCGCCCATTACCATAACCTGACCTGTTGTGCAGGTTGTTTCGCAGGCAACGCGTGACTGACAGTCCTGCGCTATCATTGCGTCAAGAATTGAATCAGAAATACGGTCACAAATTTTATCGGGATGCCCCTCTGTTACCGATTCTGATGTAAAAAGAAATTTTGCCATAGTATCTTCGCCTCCAAAAAAATAAGCGCCCGATAAGGACGCTTTTAGAAAACCTTATCTTTCGGAAAATCCGCAGGAATTAGCACCTTGCTTATAAAGCAGGTTGCCGGGCTTCAAAGGGCCGGTCCCTCCACCACTCTGCATAAGGATATATTTAATTCTTTACTATTTTACCACATATTTATATATTGTCAACTACATACCGTATTTTTTTACTGCTTTTTCGACAGCAAAATATACCGGATAGAAAGGTAAAACATTAAACGCCGCTTTAACTGTATTCAGCGCAGTTGAGCCCCAAACGCCTGCCCAATAAGCTTCACTGACAAGCGGTATCCCCATAAGTTTAAAGAAAATCGGCGTAAACACAATATTTGCCAGCCAGCCGAGAACAATTGAAACAGCAACGGTAATTACAGATGATATTATATATGTTTTTGCGGAAAACCTATTCTCTTTAAAAACTTTTGCAAAAAGTTTTGTAAAAAGCGTCATTGAAAGCACAATCCCGCCGCCTATAATCACATTCATAATTTCGCCTATACCGAAAGTGGTGGTTTTTGCGAGGTGAATAATATTTTTCACCACCTCGACAAGCACACCGTAGATAGGTCCTAATGTGATACCCGTTATAATTGCGGGAAAATCGGAAAAATCAATCTTCATATAGCTTACTCCCGGAACAATTTGAAGCTCGGGAAAAACCATATACACCACAGTTGCGATTGCCGCCATAACCGCTGTAAAGGTTAAGCCGAAAATCTTTTTGTTTCTTTTGTTTGACATAAAAATCTTCCTTTCGTGTTGATTAGTTGCCAAACAGAAAAAAGCCCCGCATAAAAATGCAGGGCAGGTGTAACGCAAAAATGTGTTGCATCTTCTTTCATCCGGACTATACCGTCGGTACGGGAATTGCACCCGTTCAGCCATAAGCGGCTCGTGGACTTTACCACCGGTGGAGAATTTCACTCCGCCCTGAAGACAACTAATGTTAATTTGTATTTTGATTATATCATGGCTTTATTTTTTGTCAATACTTTTTTCTTTAATACCAAGCATTATAACGGCAAAAATCATAATTATGGGGAAAACTGCACCGTAGCCCAAACCGTGTTTTAAAGCCTCACCGTCGGCGGAACCGCTTGAAACCGCAATGGAAATATAGCTTACAAGCCACGGACCAAAGGCACAGCCTAAATCACCTGCAAGGGCTAGTATGCCGTACATCGAACCGCCGCCTTTCGGGAACATTCTTGCGGCAAGGCTGAAAGTTGCAGGCCACATTATGCTGACGCCCAGTCCTGTGAGTGCACAGAAGAAAAGTGAAATTAACGGTATATTTGCAAGAGATGTTCCGATATAGCAAACTGCGCAAAGTACGGCGCAGGCGGTAAGAGCACTTTTAATTTTAAGTTTTTCACCGTTAAAACCGAATATTGTTCTACCTATTCCCATAAATACCGCAAACAGACAGGGTCCCAATAAATCGCCTGTCACTTTTGAAACTTTAAGTCCCGTTTCGGCAAAATATGACGACCATTGTGACATAGCAAGCTCGGAAGCGCCTGCACAAAGCATAATAATAACCGCAAAAATGAAATTGTAGGATAAAAGAAGCTTTCCGAGAGGCGTTTTTTCTTCTTTTGACAGAGTTTTTTCAAGGGGAACGGTGGAGAAATTTATTGAGTTAAATAGTGGAATAAATGCCCAAAAAGCAGGGGCTATGAACCAATATTTTTCCCCGAAAACTTTAATCAGAAGTGTAGTTACAATTACGGTAAGCACCTGTCCCCAACAGTAAAAGGAATGGAGCAGGCTCATTTCCGATGTTTTCTTTTCACCGGGAATCGATTCAACAATAGGGCTTATTATAACTTCCGTTAATCCGCTGCCGATGGCACACAGCATAATTGAAATTACAATACCCGTGTAAGGATTAGGCAATACAATCGGCAAAACAGCCATACTTGCGAGACCTAAAAATGTTACAGCCTGTGACAATACGGACAAAATACGGTATCCGATTTTATCAACAAATTTTACGGACGCCACATCTATAATTGTTTGCGTTATGAAATTTATTGTTATCAGCACCGAAAGCCTTTCAAGCGTAATTTCAAATCTTTTGCTGAAAATTACAAAAAGCAGCGGTGCTAAATTATTTATTACCGCCTGAACAACATATCCTGTGTAGCAGGCATATTTTGTACTTTGATAAGTTCTTTGTTTCATTACACTCTCGTTACTATGATTTCGATTTCTCCTGTGATTTTATATTTCCCGTAATTTGCGGGAATAAAAAGACTGTCGCCTTTTTTAATATCTGTTCCGTCAATTTTTCCGTTTCCGTCGGTAACAAGGAGTGATACAAAGGATTCATCATCTGCTGAACCTATATACTCCTTTGATACGCAAAGCTTTTCAACGCTGAAAAGTTCGCATTTTGTGAGCAGTTGCTCCGAATAACCGTCAAAACTGCAAAGCTTTCCCTCAGGCTCGGTTCCACGTTCGGGAGGAGCGCATTTTGTCACATCAATCGCTTTGTCAATATGAAGTTCTCTCGGCTTTCCGTCGGCTCCCAACCTGCCGTAATCATAAACGCGGTAGGTAGTATTGGAGTTTTGCTGGATTTCGGCTAAAAGTATTCCCTTGCCGATTGCGTGGAGAGTTCCCGCCTCAATAAAGAATAAATCGCCTTTTTTAACTTTAACTTTATTTACGGTTTCAAGAAATGTGTTATCGGCAATTCTCTTTTTGAATTCCTCGCTTGAAATTTCTTTATTGAAACCGTAAATAAGCTCTGCGCCCTCATCACAGTCAAGAATGTACCAACATTCCGTTTTACCGTATTCCTTTTCAACTCTTAAAGCGTATTCATTATCCGGGTGCACCTGAACGGACAAATCATTTTTTGCGTCAATAAGCTTTATGAGTATGGGAAAGTATTCAAATTTTTTCCCGTTTTCGCCTAAAAATTCGGGGTTAGCTTTTATTACTTCACTTAAAGTCTTACCCTCGTATTCACCGTTTAATACGGTATTTTCACCGTCCTTATGGCAGGAGAGCATCCACCCCTCGGCAAGTTTTTCAAGCGGGGACTCAAAGCCGTATTCATCACGGAGCCTTGTGCCGCCCCATATATAATCTTTAAATACAGGTTGAAGCTTCAAAATTTCCATAGTATTACTCCTAAAAATCAAATTAAAGTAATGATACCACGGATTTAATTTCTTTTCAACTTAATACGGATTTTTTCTATTGTTTATTGCTTTATTTTATGCTAAAATTACAGCAAAAGGGGAGATGCGGTTATGAAAAACAATGTGATATTCTATTTTCCCGATCAGCAAAGATATGATACGGTTACAAAGGACATTATGCCTAATTTGACAGAGTTCGCAGAAGACGGAACTTTTTTTGAAAACTGTTATACTTGTCAGCCCGTATGCGGTCCTGCACGAGCCTGCTTACAGTCCGGAGTTTATCCTACTGAATGCGGTTGCCACATCAACGGAATACCACTTCCCGATAATACAAAATCTTTGGCTGATTACTTCAATGAAAACGGCTATGATACCGCTTACATCGGAAAACTCCATTTGTCCAGCGGCAAAAACGGCGGTGAAAACATAAAGTGTGAAACAACGGCTATACCTAAAAACCGCTTATGGGGATATAATTATTTCAGGGGAGCCGATGTACTTGAATTTACTTCTCACGGTTATGACGGCTATATCTTTGATGAAAATGGTAATAAGATTGATTTTAAAGGTTACCGCGCCGACAGAATTAACGATTTTGCATTGGAATACATAAACAATCACAGCGGTGATAAACCGTTTTTTATGTTTGTCTCTCAGCTTGAACCACACCACCAGAATGACAGACACCGTTTTGAAGGTCCGAAAGAAAAGGTTGAAAAATATAAAGATTATCCAATCCCAGACGATTTGTCCTTTCTTAAAGGAAATTATAAAGAGATGTATCCCGACTACCTTGCCGCAATCGAAAGCCTTGACGACAATTTCGGCAGGTTGATTGCGTGCCTTAAAGATAAGGGGATTTATGATAACACAACGATTATCTATACCTCCGACCACGGTTGCCATTTTAAAACGAGAAATTCGGAATATAAACGAAGCTGTCACGATGCGTCTATCCATACTCCATTGATTATCAAAGGCGCGGGATTTCAAAAAGGCGTTCACGATGACCGGTTGGTAAGCCTTGCCGATTTACCTGCAACTATATTGAGTTCGGCGGGAATAGAAGTACCCGATTATTATCAGGGAGTCGCCGTTCAGGATAACAGCGAGCGGGATTGCGTATTTATACAGATTAGCGAAAGTCAGTGCGGCAGAGCAATCAGAACAAAACGCTACACATATTCCGTTACAAGTAAGAAACTTTTTTCTTCCCATTCAAACATTTATTTTGAGGATTTTCTTTACGATAATGAAAAAGACCCTGCACAAAAAAATAATCTGATTAAATCCGGAGAGTATAACGGCGTAAAAACAGAAATGAAAAATCTGTTACTTGAACAAATCGAAAAAATTGAGGGTAAGCGGCCTAAAATTCTCCCCTGTATTTCTGTTAAAAAGAAATAAATTGGTTGAATGTTCGTGCTTTTATGCAAATTTAGCTTGTTTTTTCTTTGCTTTTTCATCAAAATGCAGTTTTTTTATTATCCACTTGCAAATTTTTGTTTAATGATATAAAATGTAACGAGAATAAACTTGGAGGTTATTTAATTGCAGTATAAAGAAATGAGTAAAGAAGAGCTTAATTCGCTTAAAAATGAGCTTTTAAAAACTTATGATGAATTTAAAGGGATGGGCTTATCGTTAGATATGTCGAGAGGCAAGCCGGGTGCTGACCAGCTTTCACTCTCCGCCGATATGCTCAATATAATATCTTCATCTGAGGACTGTAAAGCTGAAAACGGATTTGATTGCAGAAATTACGGAGTTCTTGACGGAATACCTGAATGTAAAAAAATGTTTGCCGAGCTTTTAAGCGTTGAGCCTGAGAATATAATTGTAGGTGGCTCTTCAAGTCTTAATTTGATGTATGATTATCTTAATCAGTGTATGTTTTTGGGTGTTGCGGGCTGTGAGCCGTGGAGCCGTCAGGGTAAAGTAAAATTTATATGCAATGTTCCCGGTTATGACAGACATTTTGCAATTACGGAGTTTTTCGGAATTGAAATGATTTCCGTTGAAATGAAAAATGACGGCCCCGATGTTGAAAAAATTGCCGAGCTTGTTCGTGACCCTATGGTTAAGGGTATGTTTTGCGTACCTAAATATTCTAATCCCAATGGCGTAACATACAGCGATGAGAAGGTAAAAGAACTCGCGGCTTTAAAGCCTGCTGCAAAGGATTTCAGGGTTATTTGGGACAATGCGTATATCATTCACGAGCTGACCGATACTCCCGACGAGCTTTTGAACATTTTTGACGCTTGCAAAGAGTACGGCACTGAGGACTATTTTGTGGAGTTTACTTCCACCTCAAAGATTTCCTTTCCCGGTGCAGGTGTTTCTGCAATTGCGGCTTCCAAAAATAATATTGCCGATATTAAAAAGCGCTTAAACTTTCAAACAATCAGTTATGATAAGCTCAATCAGCTTCGTCATGTTAAATATTTTAAAGATGTCGACGGTATCCGCAAGCATATGAGCCGCCACGCAGAGATAATAGCACCGAAATTTAACCTTGTGCTTGAAATGCTTGAAAAGGAAATTGCTCCTTGCGGAATTGGCGAGTGGGTTAAGGCAAAGGGCGGTTACTTCATAAGCTACAATACCACTGTGGGAAGTGCGAAAAGAATAGGCGAGCTTTGCAAAGATGCCGGGCTTGTGCTTACTACCGTGGGTGCAACTTATCCTTACGGCATTGACCCGCAGGATAAAAATATCAGAATTGCTCCAACTTATCCTTCATTAAAAGACCTTGAAAAGGCTATGGAAATTTTCTGCCTTTGTGCAAAAATAGCGGCTTTGGAAGCCCTTATATAACGGAGTTAAAATGAGTAGCTGTATTGAAAAAAGTCAATTAAATAAACCCTTTGTTTCCGCCGTAATCGTTTCTGCGGGGAGTTCTTCCCGTATGGGCGGAATTAACAAGCAATTTCTTGATTTAAACGGATTGCCTGTTATTGCCCACTCAATTTCAGCGTTTCAAGTAAACTCTTTGATTGACGAAATCGTTATAGTTACCCGTGAATGTGATATTGAAAAGATTTCTTGTTTAGTCAAACAGAATTCTTATACAAAGGTATCCCAAATCGTTGTTGGTGGCTCAACGCGGCAGGAGAGCGTTTTAAACGGAATAAGCGCCTGCTCTGCCAACTGTGATTTTGTGGCCGTTCATGACGGTGCAAGACCGCTTGTTACACAGGAAGTAATCTCTGATACAGTATGTGACGCTTTTAAGCACCTTGCCGCCGCAACGGCTGTTCGGGTTAAGGATACCGTTAAAACGGTTGATGCCGACGGGTTTATTACTTCAACGCCTGACCGTATTTTTATGCGTTTTGTGCAAACACCGCAGGTATTTGAGAAAAAGCTTTATCTTAATGCTGTAAGTTCTGTTGCTGACAGCAGCGGATTTACTGATGACTGTATGCTCATCGAGGCTTTCGGGAAAAAGGTCTTTCTGACCGAAGGCGATTATGAAAACATTAAAATAACTACTCCCGAGGATATTTTCTTTGCAAAAGGGTTTCTTGACAGGAGGAAAAACCATGATTAGAATCGGTCACGGCTACGATGTGCACAGGCTTACTGAGGGCAGAAAACTGATATTAGGCGGAGTGGAAATAGAAAACGGAGAAATAGGTCTTTTAGGTCATTCCGATGCAGATGTTCTGCTCCACGCGATTTCAGATTCGCTTTTAGGCGCATGTGCTCTCGGCGATATCGGTAAGCATTTCCCTGATACCGATGAAGCCTTTAAAGATGCCGACAGTATGGAACTTTTAAAAAAAGTCGGGGAAATCATCGCGGACGGCGGATATCAAGTAAACAATGTTGATGCAACTGTCATTGCACAGTCTCCAAAGCTTTCTCCATTTATTGATGAAATGAGGAATAACATTGCAAATGCTCTTAAAATCCGCATGGACCAAGTGAGTGTTAAAGCTACTACTGAGGAAAAACTCGGATTTACGGGAACAGGCGAGGGCATTGCCGCTCACAGTGTTTGCCTGGTTGAGGAAACAAAAAAAATCAAGTTTATATAATCTGTTTTTACGGCCGCCTTTTAAAGGCGGCTTTGCTTATGTCAAAAAACTCTTGCCGGCATATTATATATCGGGTGGTGGTTACAATGAATAGAATTATATTCAAGTTTTCCTCCGTGACATATGCCTTAAAAGGAAAAGAAATTATTGAAAGTCTCGGAGGTAAAGCAGTGGTCAGAAAAAACCCGCATCCCTCAAAAAAAGAAGGCTGCGGTTACAGCCTGACAGTAAACGGTAATATTGACAGAATTATTACGGCATTTGACTTAAACAGAGTTAAATATCTAAGTTACGAGCTGATGTAAAATGATATATCTTGATAACAGCGCAACAACTTTTCCTAAGCCGCGATCGGTTATGAAAGCTGCCGAAGAAGCTTATTTTAAATACGGTGCAAATTCAGGTCGCAGTTCCTACGGTATGGCAATGGAAACATCGGAGCAAATATATAATTGCAGAAAAAAACTTGCCGCTTTTTTCTCTGCTCCGTCGGCTGAAAATGTCATATTCACTTATAACTGCACAGCAGCGTTAAATATGGCTATAAAAGGAATTGCCCGCAAAGGCGGTCATTTTATTATTTCCGATTTAGAGCACAATGCGGTTCTGCGTCCCTTGGAAAAGTTAAAAAAGGACGGTTTTTGTGATTATTCTGTTGCAAAGGTTGAAACAGATGCCGGACTGACCGTTAAAAATTTTCAAAATTCCATAAGAAAAAATACGGTCGCAATTATATGTACCGGCGCTTCCAATGTTTTCGGAATTGTTCCGCCGATTAAAGAAATTTCTGCCCTTGCACACAAATATAATCTTGTGTTTATCGTTGATTGCGCACAGAGTGCAGGTGTTATGAGTGTCGATATGCAAAACGACGGTATTGATATTCTGTGCTGTGCGGGTCATAAGGGGTTATACGGTCCTTCAGGAACAGGATTGATGATTTTGGAAAATGATGTTAAGCTTAAAACTATAATTGAGGGCGGTACGGGCAGTAACTCGGCAAGCGGAAATCAGCCGGAGGTTTTGCCAGATAAGTTTGAAAGCGGAACACCGAATATTTCAGGTATTCTCGGACTTTCCGCAGGTATAGATTTTTTAAACAAAGTCGGCACGGATAATATATACGAGCATGAACTTGCAATCGTACGGTATATTCAAAATAGATTTTCCGAGAACCCGAACATTGTTTTATATACTGACTTAAACGACAGCAAAATGAAATTTTCGCCTATTCTTTCCTTTAATATCAGCGGTATGCACAGTGAAGAAACAGCCTCGGTTTTATCGGAAAACGGTATAGCAGTCAGAGCGGGGATGCATTGCGCGCCTCTTGCACACAGGAAAATGCACACGGAGGATACGGGAACTGTTCGAGTTTCCCCGTCATATTTCACAGGAAAAAGTGAAATAGATTTTTTTATAAATTCTGTTAATAAAATTGCAAAATAGAATAAGTTGTGATACAATATATTGTGATTATATATATCCGTAACAAATTTTGGCGTTATTACGGATTTTTTGCAATATATTGTATTTTTTTTTAGGAAAGCGTGAGATGATGATTTTATTGTCCTTAAGCGAGAATTTTGAGCAGTTTAAGAAAGCTCTTTTTTCTTTTGACAGATTTAGTGACTTACTCGATGTTCTTTTAGTTGCATTTGTAATTTACAGTGCAATCAAGTTGATTCGTGAAACAAAAGCCATTCAGCTTGCGAAAGGCGTTGTTTTGCTTGCCCTTTTATATCTTTGCGTTACGCTTTTGGATATGCAAGCCAGCCAATACATTATGAGTTTTATTTTTGGAAACTTATTCTTAATACTTGTTGTTATTTTCTCACCTGAAATCAGACATGCTCTGGAGAGCGTAGGAAGAAGCTCTGTATCTAATATCAGTTTTCTTAATTTTAAAAACCGTGATGAAGGCTTATTGCGCGAATCCGTTGCAAATTCAATTAACTGTGTTTGTAAAGCCTGTGCTGATATGAGTGACAAGAGAATAGGTGCGTTAATAGTTTTTGAAAAAGATACAAAGCTTGGCGAAATAATTAAAACCGGAACGCTTGTTGACGCAAAGGTAACTTCTGAAATAATTGGTAATATTTTCTTCCCGAAGGCGCCCATGCATGACGGTGCCGCAATAATCAAAGACGGAAGAGTTGTTGCGGCAGGCTGTATCCTTCCGCTTACAGGCCATAATGATATAAGCAGTGATTTAGGTACAAGACACCGCGCCGCAATCGGTATGAGTGAAAACAGCGACGCTATTGTTGCAGTTGTATCAGAAGAAACAGGTGCAATTTCCGTTGCAGAAAAAGGAAAACTAAAAAGAAATATTTCCGATGGTGATTTAAGAGAAATACTTATGAAGAATTTTGTCCGCGACTATGATAAACCGAATATTACAAAATTCAAGGGATTATTCAGAGGTAACAAAGATGAAGAATAAAAGCAAGAACAAAAATAAATTTTCCTTATCTGTTCTTTTGAGCAACAATAGAATTCTTATGGCAATTTCTCTTTTTATAGCTTTTGGCATTTGGATTTGGGTGGCTATTGAAAAAAGTCCGGAGGTTCAAAAGGTTATTTCAGGGGTCCCCGTAAACATAAATATGGAGAACACTATCGCCAAGCAGCTCGGATTACAGATTTTCGGCGAATCTCAATTTACTGTTGATGTTACGGTAACCGGGAAAAAGTACATTTTGTCGGCATTAAATAAGGATGACATAGTTGTTGAAGCAAAACTAAATAATGTTGACAGCACCGGCATTAAAACGCTTCAATTAAAAATTACTGCAAAAAATGAATCTGATGATTTTATTATTACATCCTCATCATCAAATTATATTGAGGTATATTTTGATAATTATAAAGAAATTGAGTTGCCGTTAAAAGGCGATGTCGTTTCAAGCCTTGAAACCATTGTACCGGATGGTTGCTTAACCGGCGATATAGTTTTTTCAAAACCTACAGTAAAAATTTCGGGACCTGCCTCAGAAATCAACAGGATTATAGAGGTGCACGCCTCTGTTACCGTTGATTCCGTGCTTGATAAAACAACTACATTCACACCGAAAATAAGCCTTATAACCAATGACGGTTCAACTCTTCAGTATTCAAAAATTGATACAGACGGCGGAGAAATTTCTATGACTGTTCCTGTTCTAAAAATAGTTACACTGCCTACCCGTATTGAGTTTAAAAACGCACCGTCATACTATATAGTTAATCCGTTAAGCTATTCCGTTTCGCCTTCATATGTGGATGTTGCCGTTCCTGTTGATGCTGTAGAAACGACAAAGTATTTTGTAGTTGATACTATTGATTTTGCAGATATATCAAATAGTATAAATACTTTCAATGTCGATGCTTCATCGATTAATTCGTACAAAATTATGGACGAGTCTGTCAATCGTTTCCGCGTTCGGATAAATGCTTCTGATTTAGCGATAAAAACCATACTTGTACCTACATCGCAAATCAAAATAATTAACAGCCGTGATAATTATTCAGTTGTATCATCACAGGATCGTGATATTGCGGTAACAATTATCGGTACTGTTCAAGAAATCGAAAGCTTAACAGCAGAAAAAGTATCAATAGAGGTTGATACTGCTGATAAAACTATTTCCAACGATACAAAATCCCTTCAGGGAAAAGTAGTAATTTCAGATAACAGCGCTTGTTGGGCGTACGGCAAATATGATGTAAAAGTTTCTGTATCTTCAATTTAGCGAAAGGAGTGCGGCAGATGATAAAAAAAGTGTTTTTAGCAGTAATTACAATTATTATCTGCCTGTGTCTTTCCGGTTGCAGTATTGATGTTTTGTCTGTTGAGGGTTTAATGCGTCCGCCTAAGCTGAGCGGCGAAAACAGCCTGCTTCAGGACGCTTTTGAAAAATATTTGAACTCAAGTAAAAATATAATAATGAAAACGCCTGTAAGCGGAGAAAACCGTTCATCATTTTTGTATTATGATCTTGATAATAACGGCGTTAAAGAAGCACTTGCATTTTATTCGGACATTTCCGTTGACGAAAATGCCTGTGTGGCCGTTTTTAAATTTGTTAACAACGATTGGCAATTCGTTTCAAACATTAAAGGCAGTGGTGAAGATATATTTGAAGTGGATTTTGCCGATATTAACGGTGACGGATGTTTGGAGCTTGTCATTTGTTGGACATACTTAAAAACCGCTGAATCAGATAATACTGCGTCATTTACAAACTCCGGTGAGCGAATTATGTCGGTTTACAGCTATAATGGGAATTCTACCACTCTTATAACAACGCAACCGTTTTCAAAGATGCTCGTCGGTGATTTTAACGGAGATAAGAGCGATGAAATAATGCTTGTTTCTGTGGACTTATCAGAAAAATCAAAAAGAACAAGCGGAAGAATTTTAGGCTTTAATTCCGACTATGCTATTGTTCGTAGCTATGACCTTATACTCACAAGTATGATAGATGTATTGAACATAGATAAAGATACTGTTACAGTTGACGGTGAAAAGCATACGAGAATTTTTATTGACGGAGGAATCAGCGAAACTGCGGTTATAACTGAAGTTGTTGATGTGAGGCATAGCAATTTTGATATTTCACTGCCTCTTTATTCCACAAATATTTCTGCTGAACCATTGACAATCAGAGATGTCAGAACCTTCTCTACTGATATTGACAGTGATGGTGAAATAGAAATTCCTACACTTGAAAGTCTTCCGTACAGTTATGTAATCAATAATGACAACACTCTTTCTTTGAACTTGACAGTATGGTCAAAGCTGGATAAAGATAATCTCAATACTGAAATTAAATGCTTAATGAACAGTTCGAACGGTTATATGTTCATATTCCCCGAAGAATGGATAAATAGTATTACTGCTGTTTATAACAATGTTTCTTCAACATTGAGATTTTACAAAGTAGTTGATGGCGGAATATTTGGTGATGAAGTTTTTTCAATACGAACCTTTTCTGAATTAAAATGGAAAGAAAACAGCTATGATTATATAAAGTTTAATTCTTCAGGAGCTATTATTTTCGGATATACAATTTCTGAAAATGAAGATGGTATTACCGTTAATGATATAACTGAAAATTTTGTGATTTTGAATTAGGTGAATCGTTATGAAATGTGTTTTAATTGCAGAAGATGAAGCTTCCATAAGAGATTTTGTCGTTATCAATCTTCACAGAAGCGGTTACGAAGTAATCGAGGCGTCTAACGGTGAGGAGGCTATTCAAAAATTTGATGAACACTCATCAGAAATAGATGTTGCAATTCTTGATATTATGATGCCCGTTATCGACGGCCTTGAAGTTTGCAAATACATACGCAGTAAGAGTAAAAAAACCGGTATAATTATGCTTACGGCAAGAACACAGGAGATGGATAAGGTTACGGGGCTTATGGTGGGCGCCGATGATTATGTTACAAAGCCTTTTTCACCGTCCGAACTTATGGCGCGTATTGACGCTGTTTACAGACGCGTTTCGATGACTTTTGACACCGTTCAGGAAAAGTCTGCTGAAAATGCTATTGAGTTAAGCGAGTTTGTTCTTGATTTGCGAAGTCACAGCCTGACAAAAAGAGGCGAACCTGTTGAGCTGACGCAGGTTGAATTTCAAATAATGGAATACTTTTTCTCCAACCCGAATGTTGCGCTTGACAGATCCGATATTCTTCATTTTGTTTGGGGCGAGGCCTATTACGGCGATGAAAAAGTAGTTGATGTTAATATCCACAGATTGCGTAATAAGATTGAGGACGAGCCCTCACAGCCAAAGCATTTAACTACTGTATGGGGTATGGGCTATAAATGGACGGTATAATTCCATAAATAAGGCGGTGACAACGGTATGATAAAAAACAGTATTGTTAAAAGATGGGCTTTTACAGTCCTTTCCGGCATTATCATACTGATTGTTTTAATAGGAGTGCTGATAGGGTATTTATTTAAATCTCAATATTATAATTCCGTTCGCCTTGCTTTAAATTCACGGGCAAATTCAATGGTGATTTCTTCCTTCAATTCATCTCTTTATCTGAATGATGAGAATTTTAACCGCACTGCAAGGCGTTTTGTTAATAACTTTTCCGATAAAAACCTCATGGAGGTTTGGGTTATAGACCGAAACGGAAATGTTGTCGTTTCATCAACCGGATTTTCGGTGGACGGTGAGATATATCCGGACTATGATTATGCAAAGACAGATGAAAACGGTAAAGGCGAATGGATAGGTAAAATGCAGAACGGCGAAAAAATTATGGCTTTAACATATCTTTTGCCGCAGAATGAAAACGGTGTCGGCGGAGCTGTGCGGTATATTATCTCCCTTGAGGATATTGATCGTCAGATATTATATGTGTGGCTGTTTATTTTGTTGCTTGTTCTTGTCTTTATATGTTTTGTAATAACTTCCGGTGCGTTTTTTATAAGGTCTATCATAAATCCTGTAAGAAAACTTAATGAAACGGCATCAAAGATTGCAAAAGGTGATTTTAATGTTTCTATCGAAAAGCATAAATATAATGACGAAATAGGTCAGCTCTGCGAAACGGTAAATAATATGGCTCACGAAATCAGTGAAGCGGAGCGTATGAAAAACGAGTTCATTTCCACCGTTTCTCATGAATTGCGAACTCCTCTCACGGCAATAAAAGGCTGGGGAGAAACCATAAGAAGCGTAAAGGACAGTGATTCCGAAATGATTGAAAAAGGAATCGATGTTATTGTTAACGAATCGGAGCGCTTAACTGAGCTTGTTGAAGACCTACTGGATTTTTCCCGTATGGAAAGCGGTAAAATGTCTTTAAAAATTGCGCCGATGGATATTACGAAGGAATTAAACGAGGTTTTAAAGGCATTCAGCGAGCGTTCGGAGCGCGAAGGAATTGAACTTATTGTTGATATAGAAAGCAATTCAATTAAAATAGACGGCGACAGAAACAGGCTTAAACAAGCATTTGTTAATATTATTGATAACAGCTTTAAATATAATAAAAAGGGCGGATTTGTTAAGGTTGGGCTTGAAAGTACGGACAAAGCGGTTAAAATAATAATTTCCGATAACGGGTGCGGTATTTCAAAAAACGATTTGCCCCGAATCAGAGAAAAATTCTATAAAGCCAATAACAGCGTAAGAGGAAGCGGAATAGGTCTTGCTGTCACCGATGAGATTATTAAGCTTCACGGCGGTGAAATGCTGATTGAGAGCAAAATAGGACAAGGCACGCAAACCGTTTTGATTTTGCCGCGAAACAGCAAAGCAAGGAGGAAATAAATTGAGTAAAGATACAAAGCACAAAACATCAATCGGAGGACAGGCTCTTATTGAAGGCATTATGATGCGCGGTCCGAAAGGTAACGCAATGTCGGTTCGACTTCCCGACGGTTCAATAGAAACTGAACTGGAAGAATATCATCCTCTTAAAGAAAAATATAAAATTCTTGGTATTCCTTTAATCAGAGGAATAGCCGCTTTCATTGAATCAATGGTTACAGGCTACAAATACCTTATGAAATCAGCCGATAAAGCCCTGACCGATGAAGAAAAAGAAGAGGATATGTCAAAGCTTGATAAGTGGATAAACGAGCATTTCGGTGAAAAAATGATGGCGGCAGTGGGCGCTGTTTCTGCTGTTCTCGGAGTATGTCTGGCATTTGTTATATTTATGTATCTGCCTACTCTCGGCGTGGATATGTTCGATAAATACTTATTATCAGGATTTGATGCGCAAAAGTTTCATCCTCTTTTTGAAGGTATTTTGAGAATAATTATTTTTGTTTTATATATGTTCATTGTTTCAAAAATGTCAATGATTAAGCGTGTGTTTATGTATCACGGAGCGGAGCATAAAACGATTTTTTGCTATGAAAACGGGCTTGATTTAACAGTTGATAATGTGAGAAAGATGTCCCGCTTTCACCCTCGTTGCGGTACAAGCTTTATGTTTGTAATGATAATAATCAGCGTATTTATTTCTTCTGTGCTCGTGTTGATTTTTCCCAATCTTGCACAGATTAACAGAATCCTTTGGATGCTTATAAAGCTCTGTATTTTGCCGCTTGTTATGGGGCTCGGATACGAATTCATCAAATTTGCCGGTAAGCACGACAATATTTTAGTCAAAATACTTTCTTATCCGGGGCTTCTTATGCAGCACATAACAACTAATGAACCCGAGGACGATGTCATTGAGGTTGCGATTGAATCCATAAAAGCGGTAATTACCGATAATCCGGAGGACGACAGAATTAAATGACGGCAAATGAATTATACCGCTTTTGTTCAAGAGAGCTTTCCTTTACTGATTGCGGCGACTTTGAAGCAAGCTGCATTTTTGAGGATATTCTCAATATATCTAAAAATGATTTATTTACTAAAAATATTCAAGTAACAGAAAATCAAGTTGATTTGGTAAAATCCGTAATTTCTCAAAGAAAGAACGGCAGACCGCTTCAATATATTCTCGGTAAATGGGATTTTTATGATATGTCGTTCTTTGTAGGCGATGGGGTATTGATACCTCGTCCCGAAACGGAAATGCTTGTTGATTTAGCGCTTGCCGGCATTAAAAACATACAAAATCCGATTATCTTTGACCTTTGCGCAGGAAGCGGATGCGTTGGATTAACCGTTGCGGAGCACCGACCGGATTCAAAAGTATATCTTTTTGAAAAAGAAGATAAAGCTTTCGAATACCTTAACAAAAATATAGAAAAATATTCTTTGAAGAATGCAATCTCCGTAAAATGTGATATTTTCAGCTACGATTGCAGTGCGTTACCTCACGCAGATATTTTGCTTTCTAATCCGCCGTATATAAAAACAGAGGAAATTAAAAGTCTTCAACGCGAGGTATTGAATGAGCCTGTTTCAGCGCTTGACGGCGGCATTGACGGCCTTGATTTTTACAGATGCATATATGAAAAATGGCTGAAATCGGTTGTTTCGGGCGGATTTTTGGCATTTGAATGCGGCGACGGTCAAGGACAGGAAATATGTAATATTTTTAAGCCGAAAACAGTAAATCAAAAAATTATTTTTGATTTCAATAATATTGACAGAATAGTTACTTTTAGAATATAATATTCAGATACGAAAGGACTAGATTATGCTCTTAAATTTATTAAGAAGCGGATTTGACCCGCTGGAACTTATAATTGATTTGTTTGCAATGGCATTTGTTGTTTTCTGCACAATGCCTGTCCACGAATATGCTCATGCTCTTATTGCAACAAAGCTGGGTGACCAAACGCCGCGCCTTTCAGGCAGGCTTACTTTGAACCCAATGGCTCATATTTCGCCCTTGGGCGCCGCTATGATATTTTTGGTCGGATTTGGTTATGCGAAGCCTGTAAGTGTAAATCCAAGAAATTTTAAAGACCCGAAAAAAGGAATGGCTTTAACTGCCATAGCAGGTCCTATATCAAATTTGATTATGGCATTTATTTTCCTTTTGCTTGCGCAGATTGTGGATTTGATATCAAACGGTCAAACAGTTTTCTTCCAAAGAGACGGCGTAATTTTTGCTCCTCAAAGTTTAAATATACCTTTTGCTGTTTGTATGTTTTTGTATTATGCAGGGGTTGTTAATATTAACCTTGCCGTGTTCAATCTTCTTCCGATTCCGCCTTTGGACGGTTCGCGTATTTTGCAGTTACTCATACCTGCAAAATACTATTACCGTGTAATGCAGTATGAAAGATATATTATATTAGCAGTTTTCTTTTTACTGTTCACGGGGATTCTCTCCTATCCCATTTCCTTTATTTCTGATTTGATTTTAGATTTATTTATGTTTTTTGAAAAATTTTGAGTGATGATATGGAAAAAATATCTTATAAGTTAGAGGTGTTTGAGGGGCCTATGGATTTGCTCTTGCACCTAATTTCAAAACATAAACTGAATATTTACGATATACCGATTGTAACGCTGGTTGAGCAATATATTGATTATGTCAGGCGCATGCAGGAAGAAGATTTGTATGTTGCCTCCGATTTTCTTGAAATGGCGGCACGACTTGTATATTTAAAATCGGTTTCACTTTTACCGGTTTACACAGAGGCGCAGGAACTGAAAGAGGAGCTTCAAGGCGAGCTGATTGAGTACCGCGATATGAAGCTTATGGCTGAAAAGCTTTCCGAAAATACCGATGGTTTTAATTCTTTCGTACGTGAGCAGGAAAAAATCGATATTGACCAGACTTATAAAAGACTTCACGATCCCCAGGAATTGTTCGCGGCTTATGTTTCCGCAGCAGGCAGAAAAATGCGACAGATGCCGCCCCCGATAGAAGCATTTCGCGAAATCGTTGTTAAAAAAGTTGTGTCCGTAGGTTCAAGAATTTCAAAAATATTTTCTAAATTCTCAAAAAGAGGTACAAAAACCAAATTCAACACTCTTTTTGATGATGCGCAGTCCCGTTCGGAAATTGTTGCAACCTTTTTAGCCTTGCTTGAACTGACAAAATCCAAAAAACTTAAAGTATTAGGCGACGGTGACGAAACACAGATAGAATTATTGGACGAAAGCTATTCTGAAATCAGCGAGGAATGGAATTGATGAAAGCAAGTAAACTTGAAGCGGCGGCAGAAGCTATATTGTTTGCCGCAGGTGAGCCTGTGGAGCTTGAAAGAATTGCACAGGCTCTTGAAATTGAAAATGAAATATGCGAACAGGTGCTTTATAATTTATCGGCAAAGCTTGATGAGCAAAAAAGCGGAATTTGCCTTTTAAAGCTTGGAACAAGGTATCAGCTTTCTTCAAGAACGGAGTTTGCCGAAGTGATAAGAACTGTTCTTGAATTAAGGAAGAATACCCCTCTGTCGCAAGCGGCTTTTGAGGTACTTGCCGTAATTGCATACAACCAGCCTGTAACAAAATCTTTTGTTGAGCAGGTCAGGGGAGTTGACTGTTCCGGCGTTATATCAACTCTTTGTCAAAAAAAGCTGATTGAGGAAAAAGGCCGCCTTGACTTACCCGGCAGACCGCTTGTGTACGGTACAACTCCTGATTTTCTGCGGTGTTTTTCAATCTCATCACTTGATGAATTACCCGCGGTTCCTCAAAACGACATTGTTGATGAATCTTCCGATGGTGACACGGTTGCCGGTGAAGCATAAATTTTTATAAAATTCTTTTGTAAGGGGGTGCTCTTTTGACGGCGTTATACATAATTCTCGGTATTATTGCTTTTTTTATCTTGATTTTGTCTGTTCGTATTACATTGCACGGCGAGTATTTTGATGAATTTAAGCTTGATGTTTCATGGCTCTTTTTGAAATTCAATATTTTTCCTCTGAAGAAGAAGGGTAAGCCGAAAAAAGAAAAAGCTCCCAAAGAAAAGAAGGAAGAAGCGCCGCCGAAAGAAGAACCGAAGCCGGAGGGTGAAAAGAAGGAAAACATCTTTGTAAAGTTTTATAAAAATCAAGGTGTTGACGGTGTTGTAAAGCTGATAAATAACGCCGCGTATTCTTTGGCAAGAATGATGAATTCTTTTAAAAAGCATATAATTTTGCGTGAACTGTACCTTTGGATGACTGTTTCTTCCGCTAATGACGCGGGTGAAACAGCTTTGGAATACGGCAGAATGTGTCAAAAGGTTTTCCCCGCGCTTTCATTTATCTGCTCAACCTTGACCGTTAAAAAATACGATGTTGAAATTGAGCCTGATTTCCTGGGAAATAAAAATACGGCACAGTTTGTTTTTTCGGTTTCGGTAAGACCTATATTTATTCTAAACGCGCTGATAATCCTCGTATTCCGCTTGATATTTAAGGTTGTTATTAAATTCCTATTGGGAATTAGCGATAAAACAAAAGATAAAAATATAAAAGAAGGTGGTGCTATATGATGAAAGAAAAATCATCAGCAGCAGGAATTCTCGAAAGTACGATTGAAAAGGTGAAGGACCTTGTAAATGTGAGTACAATTATCGGTGAGCCTATTAAGGTTGACAACGGTGTTACAATAATTCCCGTGTCAAAGGTTACATACGGATTTGCTTCCGGCGGTTCTGATTTCCCCTCAAAAAGTAATCAGGATATTTTCGGCGGCGGAGGAGGAGCAGGCGTTACAATTACTCCTGTTGCTTTCCTTGTAATCGACGCTTACGGTAATGTTGATATTAAGCACATCACAGCGTTTGATAATGCGGCTGAACGCGTTGTAAGCCTTGTTCCTGAGATGTTTGATAAGGTTTCGGGCGCTATCAATAAGAACAAGATGGACAAAATCTACAATAAAGCCGTTGCAGAAGCAGAGGAAACAGTTACAGAATAATTCTATTCTTAAACAATCCTGCAAAAGCATATAATTTTGCGGTGATTGTTTTGAAAAAGATTATTTCCCTGTTTTTGTCGTTGGTTGTAATATCTTTGTGTGCTTTGCCTGCTTTTGCAGAGAAACCGCAGATTTCCGCAAAGGCGGCTGTTGTTATGTGCGCCGAATCGGGCGAAATTGTATTTTCTGAAAATATGAATATGCAGTTATCAATGGCGAGCACAACAAAGATAATGACGGCGCTTTTAGCTCTTGAATACGGTGCTGACGATACATTGATTACCGTTACGGAAGAAATGGTTGCCGTTGAAGGCACTTCTATGGGGCTTAAAGCGGGGGACAGCGTTTCTTTAAAAACTCTTGTCAAAGGTATGTTGCTTGAATCAGGCAACGATGCCGCAAATGCAACTGCGTACATTGTGGGCGGAAATATACCTAATTTCGTCAAAATGATGAACGACAAAGCAAAAATGCTTGGAATGAACTCAACCTCGTTTGAAACTCCATCGGGGCTTGATGGAGATAATCATTATTCTACTGCATACGATATGGCTCTTTTGGCATCATATGCCATCAAAAATCCCGAGTTTATAAGTATTTGTTCTGCTGAAAGTATGGCTGTGTATTACGGTTCACCGCCTTACAGACGAATTCTTACAAATCATAATAAACTTTTAAAAATCTATGACGGTGCATTCGGCGTAAAGACGGGTTTTACTAAAAAAAGCGGCAGGTGTCTTGTGTCTGCCGCCGAAAAAGAGGGTAAAACGTTGATTTGCGTCACATTAAGTGCGCCCGATGATTGGGATGACCACGTTAATCTGCTCGATTATTCTTTTGCGAAAACAAATTCTCATACGGTTTATGAGGATTTGTCGAATGTGCGTTTGAAAATTGTAGGCGGCAGTGAAGAAAGCATCGGAATAGAGCAATCATACGTCCCGAATTATACATCGGTTTCGGATAATTTTGAATTAAGATGTAAAGTATATTTAAAGCAGTTTGAGTATGCTCCCGTAAGTAAAGGCGATGTATTGGGAAGTGTTCAATACTTTGATAAGACGGGAAAAATCATATTTGAAATACCCTTGTGCGCCGCCGAATCGGTACAAATTGCAATTACCGATAATGTAAAAAGCAAAGCGGAAAGTAAAATTACATTTAAAGACAGAATTTTAAATTTTTTCAGGTGAATTTATGGCAGATAACAAAATCAGACTTCAAAAGTACCTTTCTGAATGCGGCATTGCTTCAAGGCGTAAAGCGGAGGATTTGATTTCAGCCGGTAAGGTTAAGGTTAACGGGAAATTTGCCTCAATAGGCGACAAGGTTGACCCGAAAAAGGATACCGTTGCCGTTTCCGGCAAGAAGGTAACAAAGAGTAAAACAAACACATATATTATGCTCCATAAGCCGAGAGGCTTTATTACAACTTTAAGCGATGAAATGGGCAGAAAGTGTGTTGCTCAGCTTATTGAAGATGTTGGGAAAAGGGTTTATCCCGTCGGTAGGCTCGACAGGGATTCCGAAGGCTTACTTTTGTTTACGGATGACGGTGAATTTGCCAATGCTTTAACGCACCCAACACGCCATGTTCCGAAAACTTACCGTGTTACAGTCAGACCGTCAATTACCGATGACCAGTTAACGGCTCTTTCTACGGGAATTGAG
Source organism: Candidatus Fimenecus sp. (assembly GCA_051881435.1). Lineage (GTDB taxonomy): Bacteria > Bacillota > Clostridia > Oscillospirales > Acutalibacteraceae > Fimenecus. The sequence continues at coordinate 29,842 of JBJEPW010000032.1, forward strand.
ATCGACGGCAGAATGACCATGCCTTCGGAAGTCAGAGTTATTCAAAAGCAAGAGGGCAGAGTTGTTCTTGAAATAATTATATACGAGGGAAGAAATAGGCAGATAAGAAAAATGTGCGAGGCGCTTGGGCTTGAAGTAGCCCGCTTAAAGCGAACGCAAATCGGTTCTGTAAAGCTTGGAATGTTAAAACAGGGCGATTGGCGTAATCTTACTGATGACGAAGTACACAAGCTAATGACAGCAGCATCACTTGACAGAAAGAATATGAAATAAATGATATACTACAAACCAATTACGGATAAAGTTGAGCTTGAACAGCTTTTTAAATCGGATTTTAATACGGAAGAAGCAGTTTTCGGCGGCTATATCGGCTATGATGAAAGCAATAATGAAGTTGGAAAATGTCTTGTGAAGATTACGGGATATAACTGCGTTGTTGCAGAGCTTGACTGTGATTATTCGGACAAGCTTTTAACAGAGGGATTTTTGCGAGCCGCTCTGAATTTCGGTGCAAACAGAAACGCCTATATGGCTTATTGCAGTCTTGAAGAGATAAAAGATGTTTTAACTTTATTAGGCTTTGAAAAAAATAACGGCATTTATGAAGGCGATATTCCCACGCTTTTAAAGGGAAGTTGCTGTAAAAAATCGGGAGTGTAGAAAATGATAAGAAGTATGACAGGCTACGGCAGAGCCCAGGCAACGGTTGATTCAATGAACATCACCGTTGAGATTAAAAGCGTGAATCACAGGTATTTTGAGTTCAGTTCAAGAGTCCCGCGTAATTACGGATTTCTTGATGAAAAGCTGAAAAGTTATATAAATACCCTCGTTTCAAGAGGTAAAACAGAGTGTTATGTATCTATTGAAAATCTTGAAGAGGGAGACGCGGAAATTTTAGTTAATCAGTCCCTTGCCGATTCATATTTAAAGGCTTTCAGAGAATTAGCGGATAAAAATGATTTAACGCTTCGCGATGACCTTGCGTTGTCGTCGCTTATTCGCTGTAATGATATATTTACGGTTCACAAAAACGAAGCTGACGAAGAAAGAATTTGGAATGCTGTTAAAACTGTTACAGAAATCGCATTAAATAATTTTATTGCTATGCGTGAGGTTGAGGGCGAAAAGCTTAAAAACGATGTTTTATCCCGTGCAGAGACAATACTTACCAATGTTGAAACGATTGAAAAGCGTTCACCTGAAACAGTAAAAGAGTATAACGATAAGCTTCTTGCCCGTATAAACGAATTCCTCTCCAATGTTCAGGTTGATGAACAGCGTTTAATGGCTGAATGTGCAATTTTTGCCGATAAAGTAGCCGTTGCCGAAGAAACAGTAAGGCTTCGCAGTCATATTGACCAATTAAGGCAGTTTTTGTCAAGCGATGAAGCAATAGGCAGAAAAACGGACTTTCTGGTTCAGGAAATGAACCGTGAGGCAAATACTATAGGCTCCAAAGCGCAGGATGTTACCATTGCCCGTTGCGTTATAGATATTAAAGCGGAAATTGAAAAAATCCGTGAGCAAATTCAAAATATTGAATGAGGTAAATTTATGAAGCTTATCAATATCGGATTCGGAAATTCCGTTAATGCAGACAGAGTAATCGCAGTTGTTTCAACAGACTCCGCCCCAGTCAAAAGAATTATTGCAAAGGCAAAGGAAAGCAATATGCTGATTGACGCAACGCAGGGCAGAAAAACTCACGCTGTATTGATTATGGACAGTGACCATGTAATTTCTACTTATCTTAAAGCAGAAACAATACTTAACCGTACAGAAACCGACTGTGCAGAGGAGGGTGTATATGGCGAATAAAGAGGGAATGCTTATACTTTTCTCAGGACCGTCCGGAGTGGGCAAGGATACAGTACTTGATGTGGTTTTGAATAAAGATAAATCACTTCAAAAATCCGTTTCTCTGACCACAAGAAACAGGAGAGAAAATGAGGTTGACGGTAAGGACTATTACTTCATTTCTATACCTAAATTTGAGCATATGATAAATAACGGCGAGGTTTTGGAGTTTGCGCGCTACGGGAGAAATCTTTACGGAACGCCCAAAGCACCTGTTGACAAATGGCTTGCCGAGGGCAAAACCGTGATATTGAAAATCGAGGTCAAGGGTGCCGCAAAAATTAAGAAAAAATATCCCGACGCCGTTGCGATTTTCCTTATGCCGCCTTCTATGAAAGAGCTGGAAAGCCGTTTGAGGTTTAGAGGAACAGAGGACGAAGAGGATATCCGCCGAAGGCTTGAAATTGCTTGCGACGAGGTTAAAAAGAGCGTGGATTATGATTATGTTGTTGTAAACGACAATCTTGATTCCGCTTCCGATAATGTGCTTACGATTATAAAATCACTTGATTTTACATACAAAAGAATGAATAATTATATAAGCGAGGTAATTGAAAATGTTTAATCCAGATTTAAGAAATGTATTGAAAAACCGCACAAGCCGTTATTCTCTTGTAACAGCAGTTGCAAAGCGTGCAAGGGAAGTTGCCGCCGAAGCAGAGGAAAAGGGCGAAATTCTCGATGAAAAGCCCGTAAGCATCGCTCTTGATGAAATCATAAGCGGTAAATACGAGGTTGTTGAGCCGGAAGAGATCAGAAATATCTGAAAATTTAATAAATAATTGTTTAGGGGGGCAGAATATGGGACTTGTAACTGTTGCTAAGGTTGCTGTTGAAAATACAGCGTATTCCTTTGATATGTTATTCGATTATTCTGTTCCCCCTGATTTATTGAAAAATCTTTTGCCCGGAATGCGTGTTTTAGTGCCTTTCGGTAATTCTTCAAAAAAAAGAGTAGGCATTGTTTTTTCTGTGTCGGTTGAAACAAATACCGAAAAAAGGCTGAAAAGAATTCAAAGTATCCTTGATGAAACACCGATTTTCACAAGAGAAATGCTTTTGACCGCAAATTTCGTTCACGAAAGAACATTTTGTACTTATTTCGAGGCTTGTAAGCTGTTTTTACCCTTAGGTATGTCCATGAATGTCAATATACTTTATGCGGCGAACAGTGATTTCAGCGGTGACTTGCAGGGCGATGAGCTGAAGGTATATGAATTTCTTTCGGAAAATTCAAAATATGTTTCCGCCGAAGATGTGGCAGAGGCTTGTAAAATCAAAAAAATCAGCGATATTTTTGATAAATTGGTTTCAAAAGGCGCCGTTCTTCAAAGCATTGACGCTCAAAGGCGAACAGGCGATGCCACCGTAAAAATGGTACGGCTTGCAGTTGACACTGAAGAAGATTCCGAAAAAATCGCAAAGCTTACAAAAAAACAGCGTGAAATTGTGAAAATTCTTAATGATGTCGGTTCAGCGTCAATCCGTGAGATTTGTTATTTTACAGGATTTACAGCCGCAGTTGTGAGCGCTCTTGAAGATAAAGGCATCGTTGAAACATATGACGATGAGGTATACAGAAGACCGTACGACGTTTTTTCAGAAGAAACGGTATTATCAAAAATAACTCTCTCATCGGAGCAAAACTGTGCCTTTAAGGGCATACTGAATTTATATAAATCACCTTCACCCGAAGGCGCGTTACTGTATGGCGTTACAGGTTCGGGTAAAACGCAGGTTTATTTAAAGCTTATTGACGAAGCTTTAAAAGATGATAAGGGAATCATTGTAATGATACCCGAAATATCGTTAACGCCGCAGTTGTTAAATGTGTTTTACAACCGATACGGCGACCGCGTTGCCGTTTTTCACAGCGCGCTTTCATTAGGACAGCGCCTTGACGAATGGAAAAGAGTAAAACGCGGCGAGGCTAAAATTGCCGTCGGTACCCGTTCGGCTGTGTTTGCTCCATTTGATAAAATCGGACTGATTATTATGGATGAGGAGCAGGAGCATACCTATAAATCCGAAATGACTCCGCGGTATCACGCAAAGGATGTTGCGGCATACCGCGTCGGTCAGCATAACGGATTATTGCTATTGGCGTCCGCAACGCCGTCCATTGAAACATATACCAAGGCTCAAAGCGGCGTGTATTCTCTGTTTCAGTTAAATAACCGATACGGCAATGCAGTACTGCCTACTGTTGAAATAATTGATACAACATATCGCAGTGATATGGTTGTTGAAAACATCAGTAAACAGCTTGCAGGCGAATTGAAAGATAATTTTAATAAAAAACAGCAGTCAATTCTTTTACTTAACAGGCGCGGATACAATACTTTTGCCGCGTGTACTGAGTGTGGCTCTGTAATGACCTGCCCGAATTGCAGTATTTCGTTAACATATCACATAAAAAACGGCAGATTGATGTGCCACTATTGCGGTTATTCCGCTCCTTTTTCTAAAAAATGCCCGAATTGCGAAAATGAAACAGTAAGATTTTCCGGCAGCGGCACTCAGCGCCTTGAAGAAGAATTAGCGGAAATCGTGCCCGAGGCAAAAATTTTGCGAATGGACACAGATACAACAGTTTCCAGATATTCCTATGACGAAAAATTCAAAAGCTTCGGAAACGGCGAATACGACATTCTTGTAGGTACACAAATGGTGGCGAAGGGGCTCGACTTTCCCAATGTTACGCTTGTGGGCGTGTTAAGCGTTGATTTGATGCTTTTTAATGACGATTATAAAAGCGGAGAGAGAGCATTTGACCTAATCACTCAGGTTGTGGGCAGAAGCGGAAGAGGAGATTTCCCGGGAAAGGCTTTTATACAAACCTCTTTTCCCGACAGTGAAATTGTTACTCTTGCAAAAGCCCATGATTATAAATCATTTTATGACCTTGAAATTCCCATAAGAAAAGAAATGATTTATCCGCCGTTTTGCGATATTTGTGTTATAGGCTTTTCAGGTGAAAAGGAATCAGCAGTTGCCTTTTCCGCAAGCGATTTTCTTGAAAAACTGAAAATTCTTCATTCATCGGAGTATAACGGCGAAAAAATCATTGTTCTCGGCCCCGTAGTACCGAGAATTGCAAAAGCAGGGGGAAAATACAGAAGCAGAATAATTATTAAGTGCAAAAATAACAAGAATTTCAGAAAAATGATAAGCACTCTGCTGAAACAATTTGAAAAAGACAGTAAATATAAGGATATCAGCATATATGCTGATATAAATCCAGAAAACATAATGTGAGGTAATAATATGGCTATAAGAAATATAAGAACTGAGGAAGACGCAATTTTAAGAAAGAAAAGCCGCCGTGTGGAAAACTTTGATGAAAGGCTTTTTGAATTACTTGACGATATGGCTGATACAATGTATAACGCTGAGGGCGTGGGACTTGCCGCTGTTCAGGTGGGCGTTTTACGCCGAATTGTTGTAATTAATGTTGGCGACGGTCTTATTGAGCTTATAAACCCCGAAATAACCGATGAAGAGGGCGCTCAGTGCGATATAGAGGGCTGTCTTTCTCTGCCGGGTAAGCAAGGCTATACAATTCGCCCTAAAACAGTTAAGGTAAAAGCACAAAACCGTGAGGGTAATTGGTGTGTGTATAAGGGCTCGGATTTAAAGGCAAAGGCATTTTGCCATGAAATTGACCACCTTGACGGAATACTTTATACCGATAAGCTTGCAAGTCAGGAAGAAATTGACAGCTTTAGAAATGCGAAAGAGTGATAATATGCGAATAATTTTTATGGGTACACCTGATTTTTCCGTACCCTGTTTAGAAGCGTTAATAAACGGAAATGATGATGTTGTAGGCGTTTTTACTCAACCTGATAAACCAAAGGGGAGAGGGTATGAGTTAACTCCGCCTCCTGTTAAGGTGTGTGCTGAAAGGAACGGTATTCCTGTATTTCAGCCTGCGTCTATGAGGGACGGAACTGCGCTTGAAATTATTAAAACGCTCAATGCTGATTTGATTATTGTGGTGGCATTCGGCAAAATTCTACCCGCAGATGTTTTAAACAGCGTTAAATACGGCTGTATAAACATCCACGCATCATTATTGCCGAAATTACGCGGTGCCGCCCCAATTCAATGGAGTATTTTGAACGGCGAAACAGAAACAGGCGTAACCTCAATGCAGATGAACGAGGGCTTGGATACAGGCGATATGCTTATAAAAAAGTCCGTTAAAATTACTGAAAATATGAACGCGGGCGAGCTTCACGATATTCTTTCACAGCTCGGTGCCGAGGTATTGCTTGAAACCGTTGAGGCTGTCAGGAATAATGCTTTAACACCTATCAAGCAGGACGACAGTATTTCAAATTATGCCCCCATGCTCTCAAAAGAGCTTTGTCCTACGGATTTTTCAAAAAGCGCTCTTGAAGTTCATAATCATATAAGAGGACTTTCGCCTTGGCCGGTCGCCGTAACAGAAATTTACGGTAAAAGAGTAAAACTTCACAAATCCAAAATTTTGAATGAAAAGTTCAACGGAAAACCGGGTGAAATTGCAGATAATAATAACAGACTTGTAGTAGTTTGCGGTGACGGAAATGCCGTTGAAATTCTTGAATTGCAGGCAGAAGGCAAAAAGAAAACGGATACGGCAAGCTATTTAAGAGGAAACAAAATAGAATTGGGAACAGTATTGGGAGGCTGAAGGTTTTGCCGTATTTTTCATATTACTATTTATCAAATTACTATTATATAATTCTCGTTTTGCCAATGGTGATTTTCTCACTTATCGCGTCTGCTAAGGTTAATGCTTCCTTTGCAAAGTATTCTAAGGTTGTTTCGTCAAGAGGACTTACGGGAGCGCAGGCGGCTTTTGAGATTTTACGGCATTACGGTATTACCGATGTAAGAATTGAGCGTGTTTCAGGTAATCTTACCGACCATTATGACCCTAAAACCAATGTAATCAGGTTATCCGAAAATGTTTACAACTCCGCATCTGTTGCGGCAATCGGTGTTGCATGCCATGAGGCAGGTCATGCCGCGCAATATGCACAAGGGTATTTGCCTATAAAGATACGAAATGCTGTTTTTCCCGTCGCTTCTTTGGGTTCGCGCGCGGGAATACCCCTTGCAATTTTAGGCTTTTTCTTAAACTTTCAGGTTCTTGCAATAATAGGCGTAGTTTTCTTTTCCTTTGCCGTTTTGTTTCAGCTCGTAACTCTTCCTGTTGAGTTTAATGCGAGCAGACGGGCTTTGTCGGTAATAGATTCCGCCGATATTTTGAGCGATAGTGAGAAAAAGGGAGCCGCCAAAGTGCTTAAAGCCGCCGCAATGACATATATCGCTTCACTTGCAGTGAGCTTGGCAAACCTTTTAAGACTTATTTTAATGGTTAACAGACGAAAAGATTGATTATGGATGACAGATATTTAGCATATAAAATACTTTCAAAAATCGAATATGACAAGGCATATTCCAATATAGCCGTAGATGCAGTTTTGAACAGTAACGAAGCCGCGTCTGCGCCTTTTGTATGTGCAATCGTATATGGTGTTATTGAACGAAAAATCACACTTGATTATATTTTGTCCCAATACCTTACGCAGCCTTTGCGAAAACTGAATCCACAGGTTTTAACCGTTTTGCGTATGGGCGTATATCAGATAAAATACATGGAAAAGGTGCCCGATTCTGCGGCGGTAAATGAGAGTGTTAAGCTTGTCCGAAAAGTAAAATGCTCCTTTGCTTCGGGACTTGTTAATTCGGTTTTGAGAAAGGTGAGCGCAAATGATGTCGTTTTTCCTCAAACGGATAATATCTACGCTGATTTAAGCGTCAGGTATTCATGTCCCGAAAAACTTGTACAGTCATACATAGACGATTACGGCGTTCAGGATACGGAAGAATTTTTAAAAGCTTCCTTGGGTGCTCCGCCTGTAATACTCAGAGTAAACACTTTAAAAACCGACAGCGATAGTATTATAAAATTGCTTGCCGATGAGGGTATTGTTGCAGAAAAAAACGAGATTGAAAACGCATTGATATTAAAAAACGGAGGCGCAGTTTCAAAAACAAGATGCTATTCAGACGGTCTTTTCCATGTTCAGGATACAGCGTCGCAAATATGTGTTAAAGAGTTAAATCCGCAACCCGGTGAAACAGTATTTGATATGTGCGCCTCACCGGGAGGAAAAAGCTTTACTATTGCACAGTATATGAAAAACAGCGGAACGGTTTATTCCTTTGATTTATACGAACACCGCGTTAAGCTGATTTCCGATGGTGCAGGGCGACTCGGAATCACAAACATAAAAGGGGTAGTTCAGGATTCTGCCGAGTCTAATTCAAGCCTTCCGTCGGCAGACAGGATTCTCTGCGATGTCCCGTGCAGCGGAACAGGCGTTATACGCAGAAAACCCGAGATAAGGTATAAGGATTTCGCATTTATTGACAAATTATGCGATTTGCAATATAATATCATAAGTTGTTCTGCAAATTACTTGAAGAGCGGCGGTACATTAGTATATTCAACCTGTTCCCTCAATAAAAAAGAAAACAGTGAAATATGTGATAGATTTTTGAGTGAAAATCCCTCATTCAAAAAAGTTGAATTAAGCGGTGAAAACGGATACTTAACTTTAATGCCGCATAAAAACGGTACCGACGGTTTTTTCATTGCCAAATTTATAAAGGATTAACAGTATGCTGAAGGATATTCGTGCTTTAACATTAGAAGAACTAACCGGCGATATGGTAAAACTCGGATTTCCGCAGTTCAGAGGAAAGCAGATTTTTTCATGGCTCCATGAAAAGTGCGTCCTTTCCTTTGATGAAATGACCAATATTCCCAAAAGTGTGCGTGAAAAACTCGCAGAGGTATATTTTTTGCCGAACTGCCGTATAAATACAAAGCTTGTGTCACTGAAAGACGGTACAGTAAAATACCTTTTTTCTCTTGACGACGGCGAATATGTTGAAAGCGTTGTAATGAAATATAAATACGGATATTCTATTTGTATTTCAACACAGGTCGGCTGTAAGATGGGATGCACATTTTGCGCTTCCGCAATCGGCGGTTTTGTAAGAAATTTAAGTGCAGGAGAAATGCTATCAGAGATTTATTCCGCACAGCGTGACTTGAATATAAAAATTAACCATCTTGTGCTGATGGGAACAGGCGAACCCCTTGATAATTTTGATAATGTAATGAGGCTTATTAAGCTTATTAGTGATGAAAAAGGTCAAAATATCAGTATGAGGCATATTTCACTTTCAACCTGCGGAATTGTTCCTAAAATATATGAACTTGCCGAAATGCGACTTGGATTGACCCTTTCTGTATCATTACACGCTCCTAATAACAGTATTCGTTCAAAATCAATGCCTATTAACGGTAAATACGATATAGAAGAGTTGTTAAAGGCTTGCAGATATTACGCTTCAGCCACAAGCAGAAGAATATCCTTTGAATACGCCATGATTAAAGGCGTTAACGACAGTGACGAGTGCGCCCGTGAGCTTGCTTCAAGGCTCAAAGGTATGCTGTGTCATGTGAATTTAATACCTGTTAATAATGTTCGTGAGAGAAATTATCAAAAAAGCACAACAGACCGTCAGAAAAGGTTTTCGGATATATTGCAGTCAAACGGTATTCCGACTACTGTGAGGCGTACTCTCGGCAGCGATATAAACGCTTCATGCGGTCAGTTAAGAGCATCTAAAAAAAAGTAGGTGATAGCTTTGCGAATTGTTGCAAAAACCGATGTAGGTTTGAAAAGAAGCAATAATCAGGATTCATATGCGGCAGGGGAGCTTCCGGGTTCCGTTGCTTGGGCCGTTGTATGTGACGGAATGGGCGGTGCCGCCGGCGGTAATTTTGCGAGTTCAACCGCGGTAAAACTTATTTCGGAGCGCATTTCCGCCTCTTACAGAGCCGGTATGAGTTCAAATTCCATTAGAAATATGCTCACATCGGCAATATCTGCGGCAAATGTGAGCGTATATGATATAAGCAAAGCAAACCCGGAGCTTAGCGGAATGGGCACAACCGTTGTTGTTGCCATAGTTTCCGATAACTCTGTTTGTATTGCTCATGCAGGCGATTCAAGGGCATATTTACTTTCAAACGGTGAGTTGCGTCAGCTTACAAAGGACCATTCCGTTGTTCAGGAAATGGTTGACAGAGGCAGGCTCACACCCGACGAAGCAAAGGATGACCCACGAAAAAATCTGATTACACGCGCTCTCGGCGTTGACGAGGAATTGCGTATAGATTTTTGCGAAGAATACATTAAAAATGAAGATGTACTTTTAATTTGCACCGACGGTCTTACAAATTATATTGAACCTGAGGAAATTTGTGAATTAACCTCGGACGGAAAATTCTATGAATATGCCGAAAGACTTGTAAACCGTGCAAATGAAAACGGCGGCGGAGATAACATAACCGTTGTCACAGTTTCTTATTGATACTGAAAGGAGTAAATACTATGGATAATTTTTGCGGCAAGCGCCTTGACGGCAGATATGAAATAAGAGAGATAATCGGCGTAGGCGGTATGGCTGTTGTATATAAAGCTTATGATAATATTGATGACCGTATAGTTGCAATTAAAATTCTCAAAGATGAGTATTTAACAAATGAGGAATTTAAGCGCCGATTCAAGAATGAGTCAAAAGCGATCGCTGTTTTGTCCCATCCCAATATTGTCCGTGTGTATAATGTCAGCTTCGGCGACAGAATTCAGTATATCGTTATGGAATATGTTGACGGTATCACACTTAAAGAATATATTGAACAACAGGGCGTAGTTAATTGGAAAGAAGCCGTGCACTTTGTCGGTCAGATTTTGGCGGCACTGCAACATGCCCATGATAAAGGAATAGTACATCAGGATATTAAGCCGCAGAATATAATGCTTTTACAGGACGGTACAATTAAAGTTACCGATTTCGGCATTGCAAGATTCAGCAGAACCGATTCAAATGTTACATCGGAAAACGCTATCGGTTCGGTTCACTATATAAGCCCCGAGCAGGCAAGAGGTGAAATGACCGACGACAAAGCCGATATTTATTCCGTAGGCGTTGTAATGTATGAAATGCTCACCGGTCAGCTTCCGTTCCAGTCGGACAGCGCTGTTTCCGTTGCAATTATGCAGCTCCAACAAGACCCGCGACGTCCCCGCGAAATTGTTCCTACTTTGCCTTTGGGACTTGAACAAATCACACTGCGCGCCATGCAGAAAAATCCTAATGACAGATACGGCTCTGCGGCAGAAATGCTCATGGATATTAACGAGTTTAAGCGCAATCCTGCCGTTAAGTTTAATTACACCTATTTCGTGGACAGAGAGCCTACAAAGTATGTAAGGAACGGCGCAGATGTTTCAAATGTTGGGTTTAAACCTGCTGATTCTGCAGAAATAGATGAAGGCGAAAGAAAAAAGAGCATAAACAAAACAACTGCCGTTATGATGGGCGCAATTGCAGGCGTAGTTGTACTTATTGCAATTATATGTGCTGTCGTATTTGCTTTAAATAATCAAAAGGTCGAAGTACCTAATTTTAAAAGGCTTGATTATCTTAATCAAATTGCAAATAACGAAAAATATAAAGACTTTAATTTTGAGATTATATACGATGAAGACGCTCCTGCTGCTGATGAAGGCCTTGTAATTGCTCAGGATCCCGAGGAGAGCAGCAGAGTAAAAAAAGGAACTAAAATTACTTTAACCGTTGCCGGCTCAAAGGGCAAGACAATCGTTATTGATGCTTCCGTTATCGGCATGACTCAGGACCAAGCATTGAATAAGCTTCATAGTCTCGGAATAGATAAAAGCGATATTTCTGTTGTACTTGAATATTCCGAAACGGCTGAACCGGGTACTGTTATTAAAGTTTCACCCGAGGTTGGAACTTCGATTGTTGAAGGCACAAGAGTAACAATATTTGTTGCCACCGATGAGAAAGAAACAAAAATTGTTCCGAAAATTGAAGGCTGCGACAAGGCACTTGCATTGCAATTGCTTGACTCAGCAGGTTTGGCGGCCGGCGTGATTACCGAAGTTGACAGCGAATTAGCAAAGGATGTTGTCGTGTCACAAAGCGTTAAAGAAGGCGAATCTGTACCCGCAGGTTCAAAAATTGATTTTACCGTAAGTACGGGAACAGCCGGTGAGTCAACCGTAGATGTTACCGTTACGCTTCCCAATCTGCAAAAATCAGGACAGGTAAAGATTTATATAAATAATGACCTCTTCTATGAATCAAAAGCCAACGAAGTATTGCTTGATGGCGCTAAAAAGACATACACTCTTAAAGGTAAAACTGCTGACAGCACTTATAAAATTATGGTAAACGATTCCATAATACAGGAAGGTAAGGTCGATTTTACTAAAAATCCGGCGGTTGTTACCGAGAAGAAGGATTATGCAGTATTGATTGATGTAACCGGTAAGACAAAAGATGAAGCAATAAGTATGCTGAATGCGGCAGGCTTTACAAATGTTGAAATTATAAATACATCAAGCAATTCAGTTACGGCAGGATATGTTATCAGCCAGAGTCCCGTAAGTGACGGCATCACCCGTATTTCTACCGACTCAAAGATTACGCTCGAAATAAGCATCGGTCCGGCGGCAGAATAATTATGGAAAATAATAAAGGAATTATTTTAAAAGGTATCGGCGGCTTCTATTATGTTGAAGTCGCCGATGCGATATATGAATGTAAAGCCCGCGGAGTTTTCAGAAAAGAAAAAATTACTCCTTGTGCAGGCGATTATGTAAAAATTTCAGTGAATGACAAAGCTGAAAACACGATAGACGAAATCCTTGAAAGAAAGAACAGTTTAATTCGTCCGCCTGTCGCTAACATTGACAATTTGATTATTGTAGTTTCCACTGTTCAGCCAAGGCCTAATTTTCTCTTAATTGATAAACTCATTGCTGTCGCAGAACACAAGAATATAGAACCGATTATCATCGTTACAAAAACCGATTTGGAAAGCGACAGCGAAATTGTCAATATATATAAGCAAAGCGGAATAAAAGTAATATCAAAAAGCGATTCTGATTACCTTTCGTGTCTAAAAGATTTAATGACAGGGAAAATCAATGCTTTTACGGGGAATTCGGGCGTTGGCAAAACAACTCTTTTAAACAGCCTTGATACTGCTATTAACCGTTCAACAGGTGAAATAAGCGAAAAATTAGGCAGGGGACGGCACACTACCCGTCAGGCAGAGCTTTTCAAAGTCTGCGGCGGATATGTTATTGACACACCGGGTTTTTCCTCGTTTGAATTTGAAAAGAACGATTATATAAAAAAAGAAGATCTGGCATACTGTTTTCGGGAATTCCGTGAATATTTAGGTGATTGTAAATTTACCTCCTGTACCCATACAAGCGATAAAGGCTGTGCCATTTGCGATGCCGTTAATAACGGCATTATAAGCAAATCAAGACACAACAGCTATATTTCAATGTATGAGCAGGCAAAAAAAATAAAAGAGTGGGAATTATGAGTAAACGTTGTATAATAGTCGGAGGCGGGGAATGCTCCGTTGATTTAATAAAAGAGAATATTAATTGCAACGACTATATTATCTGTGCTGACAGCGGCTATGATATACTTTCAAGAACTTCATATATTCCGTCCCTTGTTATCGGTGATTTTGATTCTGTTTCAGTTCCGATTCCGAAAAATATTTCCGTTGTAAAGCTACCTGTTGAAAAAGATATTACAGACTGTGAAGCGGCAATTAACGAAGGAATTAACAACGGTTGTTCTTCTTTTATTATTCTCGGCGGTACAGGCGGCAGATTTGAACATACATTTGCCAATATATCTCTTATGGCTAAAACCGTAAAAAACGGATTCGAATGTGTTATAATTGATGAAAAGCACATTTTCAGAGCTATTCACAATTCATCTCTTAGGCTTAAATACTCTGAAAATACTCAAATATCTGTTTTTGCTTTCGGAAACAAAGCATACGGCGTTTGTGAGCGAGGATTTCACTATACCCTTGATAACTACAATTTGGACCCTTTTGAGCCTCTTGGTATCAGCAACGATATAAAAGACGAATTCGGTGAAATCTCCGTTAAAGACGGAACATTGATTGTTATTGAAACTAAAATGTAACACAAAAATATCCCTTGCGTATAATGTATTACAACATACATTTGCAGGGGGTTTTTTTATGGGAAGAAGAACCGGTTCAAAAGGGATTATATTTATCGCACTCGGTTTGGGGCTCTTAATCTCTTTAATCCTTCCCGCAAAGTTTATAATAATTTTTCTCGCTGTTGCGCTTGTATTCAGCGGAATATCCCTTTGCAAAAATTAGGGAGGGCATTTTCATGAAAGTAGTATTGGTAAAAAGTCCAAAGCTTGTAAGCGGTATTTTAAGAATGATTTTCGGCATTAAAAAAGACACAACGGAGTAAATAACAGAAAAAAATCCCGGCACAAAGTGCCGGGAAAAATTTTATACGATTATTTGCCGAAATATCTGTTAAGAAGTCCCTCAAAAGCCTTACCGTGACGGGCTTCATCTCTTGCCATTTCGTGAACGGTATCGTGAATAGCGTCAAGATTTTCAGCCTTTGCGCGTTTAGCGAGCTCAAACTTACCCATTGTTGCGCCGTTTTCAGCCTCAACGCGCATTTCAAGGTTCTTTTTAGTGCTGTCGGTTACAACCTCACCGAGAAGTTCTGCAAACTTTGCAGCGTGCTCTGCCTCTTCGTAGGCAGCCTTTTCCCAATAAAGTCCGATTTCGGGGTAACCCTCTCTGTGTGCAACTCTTGCCATTGCAAGGTACATACCAACCTCTGTGCACTCGCCGTTGAAGTTTGCGCGAAGACCTTCAAGAATATCCTCGGGAACATCCTTAGCAACACCTACAACATGCTCAGCAGCCCATGTTCTTGCGCTTTCTTCGACTACTGTGAATCTTGCACCGGGAACGCCGCACTGAGGGCATTTTTCGGGGGGAGTATCTCCCTCATGAACATAACCGCAAACGGGGCAAACATACTTTTTCATAATAAATTCCTCCATTAGTTTTTATTTCCACGGTTTTCGCAGCAGATTTTACAATTACCGTAAAGCATCAAGCTGTAACCGTAAATTTGACCTATATTTTCATCAGAAAAATCATAACTGTCATTTTTTATGGACATAATGTCATACAATTTACCGCAGGATAAGCATTTAAAATGCGCGTGAGGGGCAATATTGCCGTCAAAACGGTCATTAGCTCCGTCAGGGATTCTGATTATTTGGCCGTTTTCCTCCAACTGCGACAAATTTCTGTAAAGAGTACCCAAGCTTAGATTCGGAATGCTTTCACGAACAGAGTAATACAGCTCTTTGGCAGTTGGATGGTCATATCTTGATTTTAAATCGGCAAGAATGGCATCTCTTTGCCTGCTTTTCCTTTCTATCGGCATACAAAGTCCTCACTAACAGTAATGATTACTGTTATTATATCATAATTTTTGATAAAATCAATAGTTTTTTATAAAAAAGGTGATGAATTGATAAAGAAATTTCTTTTAATTATATTGATAGTAGCTCTAATGTTTTCTTCGTGCGAAAAATCTTCAGGTGATAACACGGATGTGCCTGAAAACCAAAACAGCTATATAATCGGTGCTTGGATAAATTACAATGAAATTCGCGAACTTTTTGATTCTGCAAGTAATCAAGGCGAATTTGATACAATCGTTGAAAGCAAACTGAGAATTCTTAATACATATGATGTGAATACTGTTTTTCTCCATTGCCGCGCTTTTGATGACTGTTTTTATAAATCCGATATATTTCCTGTCAGCGAATACGCTTCAAACGAAGAAGGAGAGTTAAAATTCGATGTATTGGAAACATTTATTCGTATCTCGCAAAAATACAATATTCAAATCCACGCTTGGATAAATCCATACAGAATAAGAAAGGACGGCATTAAAGAAAAGGTCAGTCCGCATTCTCCTGCATATGAAATAATAAATAACGGTAACTTATCGCAGGAACTGATTTTATGTGACAATGCAATATATTACAATCCTGCGTCAGGTTCTGCACAAAAAAGGATTTTGGAGGGGATAAGAGAGATTTTAGAAAATTATAAAGTGGCCGGTATTCATTTTGACGACTATTTTTATCCCTCCACTTCAAATGATATTGATAATCTTTTATATAATGAATACACGGAACAAGGAGGAAAGTTATCTTTACAGGATTACAGGCGGCAATGTGTTAATACAATGATTTCATCTGTTTATTCTCTGATAAAAAGCTATGATGATGACTTGATTTTTTCAATAAGTCCTGCGGCAAATATTGAAAGCAATTATAACAGTTCATATGCAGATGTTGCACTTTGGATGCAATCACCCGGTTATACAGACTGGATAATTCCGCAAATATATTTCGGCTTTGAGCACGAAAAAATGCCTTTCTTAAAAGTTTTGGAGCAGTGGGAAAATCTTGCTGATGAAAGCAAGGTAAGGCTGATTATAGGATTGCCTCTATATAAATCGGGAAAAGAAGATGCTTATGCAGGTGCAGGTGCGCAGGAATGGCAAAACAACAGCGATATCATCTCACGGCAAATACGGTGCATACAAGAAAATGAAAAAATGGCCGGATATGTTTATTTTTCCGCTTCATATTTATACAATGATATAAGCAACAGTGAAAACCGCAACATTCTGTCGAATGAGGATATAACCAAAATATAGAATTTGACAATCATACTGTAATTTGGTAAAATAACAGTATATTCGGTCAAAGGAAGTGAGAATATGAAATCAAGAATAACTAAGAGTGCTGTTTCGGTTGTTCTGGCTGTTTCAATTCTTTTCTCACTTGCTTTTTGTTTTGCCGTAAGCGCTCAGACACAGTCAGGATACATTACCGCAGACAGTATCCGAGTCCGTACAAGTCCCACAACAACCCCGGGTGATTCTAACCGCCTTACACATAGCGGAAGCTATGTTATGTTAAATACAGGACATTCAGTTACAGTTCTCGAAGTTGTTTCAAGCACAGATGACAGCAAAAACCCTACATGGGCTCATATAAAATTCCAATATTCGGGTGCAGAGCTTGAAGGTTATGTTTCCGCGGCATATGTGCATATAAATCAGGACACCGATGTTACCGTGCCTGACGATATTCCGGAGATATACAAGCCGTACATCGAGCAACTGCTGAAATCCCATCCTAATTGGAAATTTGTTATTTATGACACAGGCTATGATTGGAACAGTCTGTTTTCAACGGGCAGTAACGGACAAGGTTATCCCGGCAGAAGCTTAATATCATACAATTATCCTCTTTCTTACCGTTCAACCGAATCGGGTAACTATGACTGGCGTAATGATAAATGGATTGCTCATGACAGCAATCAATGGTATCAGGCTAATACTCAGACCATTGCATATTATATGGACCCCCGCAATTTCTTAAATGAGAATTCCGTCTTTATGTTTGAGAGTCTGTCTTATGACAGTACAACTCAAAAAATTGAAGGTGTTACAAGTATTTTAAAGGGCTCGTTTATGGAGGGAAAATCCATAACAAGTACGAGTGGCACCACCGTTACATACCCGCAAGCATATATTGATGCCGCAGTTTATTCAAAAGTCAGCCCATATCATCTTGCTTCCCGAACAATTCAGGAGGTTGGTAAGGGAGGAAGCGGCTCCACAAGCGGTACATATTCAGGTTATGAAGGATATTATAACTATTACAATATAGGTGCAACGCAAGGAACTTCGCCTATTGCCAACGGCTTGAATTTTGCAAAAACAGGCGGTTCCATGAGTGATGCAAACAAGCAGAAGTGCCTTATTCCATGGAATACTCCATACAAATCAATAGTCGGCGGCGGCTATTGGATTGGAATGAGCTATATAAACAGCAGTCATAAGCAAAATACCCTCTATTTCCAAAAGTTTAACACCTCAAATCCGTCAAGTTCCTATTTCTACCACCAGTATATGGGCAATATTATGGCTCCTGCAAATGAAGCGCCGAGTATAAGAAAATCATACATTTCTCTGGGGATTATTGATAACAGCTTTACTTTTATAATTCCGTATTATAAAAATATGCCCAGCACTGCCTGTGCACTTCCTGTCTCAAACAATTACAGCCCTAATAACTGGCTTAAAACTTTAAGTGTTGACGGATATTCAATTAGTTTTGACGCGGCGCAGACAAGCGGTTATTCAATCACAGTTCCTGCATCTGTGTCCTCGGTAAAAGTCAATGCAACAGCGGTAAACTCAAATGCAAAAATCTCAGGTACCGGTACCGTATCTCTAAAAGACGGGAATAATACCGTGTCCGTTACTGTAACTGCTCAAAACGGAGATAAAAGGGTTTATACAATCAATGTAACACGCAGTACACAAGAAAAAATCCCATTAAAGGGAATTTCATTAAGTGCTACATCATTGTCTCTCTTTAAGGGTGATGCAAAACAACTTTCGGTTAGCTATAATCCGTCTAATACAACCGATGATAAAACAGTAAGCTGGTCATCTTCAAATACTTCTGTCGCCACCGTTTCCAACGGCAAAGTAACAGCAGTAGGTAAGGGAGAGGCTACAATAACTGCAAAAGTCGGCAGTTTTACGGCAACCTGCAAGGTAACGGTAACCGATGAATGTAAATTAGGCGATATTGACGCTGACGGCGACATAACCATTGCGGACGCCTTGATGATTTTTAAATATAAAACAGGTGAAATAACACTTTCCGCCTCAGCACTTGCCGCCGCAGATACAGATAAAAACGGCGCAGTAGAATTAGCAGATGCGCTAAGAATTTTTAAATATAAGAGCGGCGAAATTTCAACGTTATAAAATAACAGCCGACCGAGTGTATTGCTTCGGTCGGCTGTTTTATGCGCTCATCATATGTACTTATTTATAAATGTGATTATCGAATCCCAATAGAGTTCCGGGTCTGCACAGGCGTTTCTTGCATGAGGAGCGTTTTCGATTGTAACCTTTTCCTTTTCGCAGGCGGCCGCATCATAAACCGTATCAAGCATTGAATACGGAACGAAATCGTCTTTATCACCGTGAATAAATATTGTAGGAGTTTTCGACTTCTTTACCTGCTCAACAGAGGACGCCTTTTTAAAATCGTATCCCGATAAAGCTTTGTTAACCGTGTTGGCGCTGTAAAGCATTGGGAATTCGTGCATATGCATTGAATTCTTCAATTTTTCGCTGAATATATCCCAAACCGATGTGTAACCGCAGTCTGCAACGGCGGCTTTAACATTGTCGGGAAGTTCTTCACCGGTAGTCATCATGGTTGTTGCGGCACCCATCGACACTCCGTGGAGTATGATTTTAATATTCGGATTGTCCTCAACAAGATAATTTATCCAATCAATAACATCAAGTCTGTCTTTCCAGCCCATAGTGATTTCATTTTTTTCGCTGTCAGCGTGACCGTTAAGGCTGGGTAGAAGTACATTATATCCCAATTCATTATATTTTTGCGCATAAATGCCCATATTTCGCGGTGAAGATGTATATCCGTGTATAAGTACCACGCACACATCAGAATCTTCATTTCCGAAAATATAATCCGCGTGAATATTCTTTTTAGCCTGTGATGAACGAATGGCAATCTTTTCTTTTTCAGCAGAGTCAAACCACTTTGCTCCGTCTTCAAGCACATTGTTTAAATAAACCGTGTAATCGTCATCCTTATCGTTAGGGCTTGAAAGTTTTTTAGAAATCGGACTGTTTAAGCCGCTTTTTGTAAGCGTAATGTAATAAAACGCATTACCGAGCAAAAGATATGTTGCTGTTGCTGTTGCTCCCACAATGCCTGCGGCTTTCAGCGCCTTTTTAGTACCTTTTTTCATAGAATAACACCTCTTTTTCTAATATTTTACAACGGGATTTGCCAAATGTCTATCTTTTTTTGCGATAAATATGAAAAATCAAAACAAGTAGTTGTCATATGACAAAAAATCTGTTAAAATAGGTATGAATTTTATGTATTGTCAGAGGTAAAGGTTATGAGTCGTGATTTTACTGTTATGAAAACTGCTCTGTTCGGCGGATTTAAAAAAGCCGATGTTATTACATATGTTGAAAGTCTGCAAGCCGAAACCGCCGAAGTTAAGGAACAGTTGGACCAAAAAAGAAATGAATCGTTGGAACTTAAAAGGAAAATTGACGAGCTTGAACTTCGTTTGGACAGTCTTTCAAAAGTAAACGATAAGCTTGCAGAAAAAGAGCTTGAAGCGCACAATCTTTCCGTGCAATTGGAAGTTGCGATGAAAGAAAACAAGCAATACGCCGCAAGAATCAGCGAATATGAGGAAAAATCAGAAAAACTTAAAAGAGCAGAAAAACAAATCGGCGCCGCATATATTGACGCACGCCGCTATTCCGATGAGCTTGTTGACAATGCTAAATCAAAAGCCAAGGATATTGGAGCAATAGCATCTCAGGATGTAAAGCGCGAAGCAAATGAAATAGAACAGCTTTTAAAAGATGTTGACGCTATTTCAAAGAAATTTAATTCATCCCTTGAACAATTGCATAAGGATGTGTATGCTCTCGGTACAAAGCTTAATACCTCTGCATCATCACTTCTTAATCTTCATACCGACCTTACGGGTATTGAGTCCCATTCAGTTGAATTCGATTCAGATATACCCGAAGATGCAGTTCGTGTAGAAAAAGCGGATGATGACAGCGGGCTTACAATTATTTCCTATGCTCCCAACACAGATTTTAATGAAGATTTGAACATACAACCCGACTCAACATTTGATTTCGGCAAAAAAGAAGGATAAATATGGCTGAATATACCTTGAATACATCGGAAATTAAAGATTTTGCCGAAAAATTAAGAGCGGGGGACCGCGTGTTGCTTTCAGGCACCGTATATACCTCCCGTGATGCGGCGCACAAAAGAATCAAGTCTTTAATTGACAGCGGAAAAGAATTACCATATGATTTAAACGGTACCGCAATTTACTATGCCGGGCCAACGCCCACTCCCGAAGGACTTGCTATCGGGAGCTGCGGTCCAACCACTTCGGGCAGAATGGATAAATTTGCACCTGAATTTCTTGATTTGGGACTTTCGGCTATGATAGGAAAAGGTCCTCGCACCAAAGAGGTTTGTGATGCTATTGTCAGAAATAAGGCGGTATATTTTTGCGCTGTCGGCGGTGCCGGCGCATTAGCTTCCAAATGTATTGTAAATTGCGAAGTAACAGCTTTTGAAGATTTGGGCTGTGAGTCAGTAAAAAAACTTGAATTTAAAAATTTCCCACTCATCGTTGCGATTGATTGCAAGGGTGGAAATTTATTTGAAGCAGGAGAATAATAATGCAATCTCAAATTTGTGAGTTAAGAGACAAAATTATAAAAAAAGAATTTGAACGAATGAACGATATGCAGTTAAAAGCGGTCTTATCAGTTGACGGACCGCTTTTAATTCTTGCAGGGGCCGGAAGCGGAAAAACGACTGTACTTGTTAACCGTATTGCCAATATTATGAAGTACGGGAAAGCATACGGTTCTGATGTTATCGAAGCGAGAGTAAATGACGATACATTGGATTTACTTTCTGCATATTATAACGGCGATTCGTCGGTTTATGAGCAGATAAAAAATGTTCTTGCCGTTGACGCACCAAAGCCATGGGAAATTCTCGCTTTTACTTTTACCAATAAGGCGGCAAATGAGTTTAAAGAGCGCCTCTCTTTAAGAATAGGTGAAAGTGCAAATGATATATGGGCAGGAACTTTTCACTCGGTTTGCGTAAGAATTCTGCGCCGAAATGCGGAGCGTTTAGGCTTTACAAGTCATTTTACTATTTATGATACAGACGACAGTAAAAGAGTTATGAAGGACTGCCAGAGACTTTTAAATATTGACGATAAATTTCTGCCGCATAAGTCCATACTTTCTGAAATAAGCCGCGCAAAGGATATGCTCGTCCCTCCTGAGGAGTTTTTGAATCTCGGCAGTGGAAATTACCGAGAAAGACAAATCGGCGAATGTTACGCAAAATATCAAAAGCTTTTAAAAAATGCGGACGCAATGGATTTTGATGACATAATTTTCTATACGGTTAAGCTTTTGCAGGAAAATCCCGATGTGAGAGAATACTATCAGCAAAAATTTCGCTATGTGCTTGTTGATGAGTATCAGGATACAAACCACGCACAGTTTGTTCTTACACAAATACTGTCATCGGGCTACAACAATATTTGCGTTGTAGGTGATGACGACCAGAGTATATACAAATTCCGCGGTGCAACGATTGAAAATATTTTAAGCTTTGAAAACAATTTCAAGAATGCGCAGGTAATACGACTTGAACAGAATTACCGTTCAACACAAAATATATTGGACGGCGCAAATGCCGTTATTGCTCATAACGAACAGAGAAAAGGAAAGAATCTTTGGACCTCAAACGGTGAGGGTGAAAAGATTAAGCTTAACACACTTGATAATGAATATGATGAGGGCAAATTTATTTGCGACGAGATAATGAGGTTAATGGGTGAGAGGGGAAAGTTCAGTGACTTTGCCGTGCTTTACCGTATGAACTCAATGTCAAACTCCGTTGAGCGCGCCTTGGTTCGCAGCGGAATACCATACAGAATCATAGGCGGTCATAAATTCTATGACCGTATGGAAATTAAGGACGCTTTGGCATATCTTTCGGTTATTTCCAACCACGATGACAATGTTCGTCTTGAAAGAATTATAAATGTTCCTAAAAGAGGCATAGGAGCCACCACCATCGGCGCTGCAAAGGAAATTGCAGATGCTTTGGGTATCAGTCTTTTTAAAGTGTTTAAAACTGCTGACGAATATGACAAGCTCAAAAGAAGTTCTCAAAAGCTTATTGAGTTTACCGTGCTTATCGAAAATTTAGCCGATATGCTCAACCGCGAATCTCCGTCATCGGTTTTCATTACGATGCTTGAAGAAACGGGATATAAAGCGTCACTCAGCGCAGATAAGGATCATCTTGAAGACAGGCTTCAAAACCTTGATGAGCTTAATTCAAACCTTATTCGTTTTAAAGATGAAAATCCCGAAGGCGAGCTTTCCGATTTCCTTGAAGAAGTTGCCTTGATGACTGATATTGATAACTACAATGCCGATGCAGATACAGTTGTTTTAATGACATTACATTCATCAAAAGGACTTGAATTTCCCGTTGTATTTATTCCCGGTATGGAAGAAGGCGTATTTCCCGGTATGCAGGCCATATACGAGCCTTCCGAAATTGAAGAGGAACGCCGCCTTGCTTATGTGGGAATTACCCGCGCAAAGGAAAAACTATATTTGCTCAATACACATTCAAGAATGATTTTCGGTTCAACAAAATTTAACAGACCTTCAAGATTTTTGGATGAGCTTCCCTCTGAATGCTGTGAGTCCCTTGTAAAAATTAAGAAGCCTGTTCAGAAACCGAGTTTTAACAATAATCAGCCTCCAAAACCTGTATCAAGAGGTTTTGGCATAGGTAACAGAGCGCCTAAATCTTCCGAAAGCTTTATGATAGGCGAGACGGTTGTGCACCGTGTATTCGGCAAGGGTATGATTGTTTCGTTGAAACCTATGGGTAACGATGTGCTTATGGAAATTGCTTTTGACAAAGTGGGTACAAAGAAAATTATGGCAAATATGGGTGTTGTAAAGAAAGCGTAAAAAAAAGAGGTGTCGGTTATCCGATACCTCTTTTACTGTGTATGAAAACTATATATCCAAAAACGGATTTTCTATATTTGACTGGCTTACATCAATTAAGTCACGCTGTTGATTGTACCTATAAAAGCTTAAAATCAAACCGATTGAAAAATAAATGCAAAGGTTTGATGAGCCGCCCGCGCTGAAAAAGGGGAGCGTAATTCCGATAACAGGCAGAAGCATTAAGCACATACCCACATTTATGATAACTTGTCCTGCTATCATAGAAGCAACACCGTAGCACATAACCTTTGTATTGCCGATTTTATCGTGCCTGCCCGTTCTTGCTATTCTTACAACAATTAAAGTTAATATAACAAGGGCAAGAATACAGCCTACAAGCCCTAATTCCTCACCGATAACGGCAAAAATCATATCATTTTCGCTTTCGGGTATGCCGTTATTCTGTTGCGTCAATGTACCGTTAAACAAGCCCTGACCTGTAATTCCGCCGCCGCCTATTGCGGCAAGGCCGCGTTCTTGCTGATATATAACATCAGGATATAGTTCAGGGTAAACGAGCGCTAAAAACCGTTCCTTTTGAATATTGCCGAGCAAGAACATCCACGCAAGCGGTAAAGCGGCAATTACCAATAAAATTCCGCCTAAAAAGTATCCCCAATGCAGTCCTGCAACAAAGAGCATACAAACGGTAATGATCATAAACACCAGTGCAGAGCCCATATCACCCGATTTTATAACAAGTGCAATGGGAATCAGTGCATGAATTCCCAACTGCAATATTGATAATGGGTGATTTATATTGTTTTTCAGCTTTTCAAGATGCACGCCGAAGGTTATAATAAAGCCGATTTTTATAAGTTCGGAGGGCTGAAAGAATATTCCCGTATTGCCGATTTTAAGCCATGTTTTAGCATCGGGGCGTTCAGGGGGACCAACGCCGAATTTTAAAGTTATCAGCATAATACCTATACAAAAAATTGCAATTACAGGCCAAAGCCTCATTATAAACTCGTAATCAATCATTGAAATAATTAGAGCAATTATAATACCTACCGTAACCGCCGCCGCCATAACTATAAAGTCACGGGTAATTCTTTCACCCGGAGCGGCGGTGTTCTGCGTTGCACTCAATACGCA
The DNA here is from genome assembly GCA_051881435.1 of Candidatus Fimenecus sp. Taxonomy (GTDB): domain Bacteria; phylum Bacillota; class Clostridia; order Oscillospirales; family Acutalibacteraceae; genus Fimenecus. The sequence goes on from JBJEPW010000032.1 coordinate 54,552, forward strand.
TACACAGCCGTATGCAGACGCCATAACACATAGCAACAGAAGTATTTTATCTGTTTCTTTTATGAAATTTTTAATACTCCTGACAATTGTTTTCATTTGAATACTCCGTTGGATTTATAAATTCTTTTTAATTTCGGCGTTAACCTTTTCTCTTGTAGTTAAAAGCCATTCATCATTATGGGGATAATTGCTGAAAGTGATGCTGTGCGCACCGTCTTCCTCAATAATGCCGAGTGCTTTATCTTTTCCGATAAGCGATGAGAGGGTGTTTAGTGCCGCCATATCCTGTAAGGCGTCAAAGAACACTTTAAGTCTTGTTGAATGATAAGGCGTTCCGTCTTTTGCGGGATATACAACATAACTGTCGCCCGAGGGGAATTTTCCGCCTGCGGCGCTCACCTTATAAGGGTCAATAAGAGCTTTTGAATACTGGGTATAATAGAAGTTATAACCCCAGTGCAAAAAGCCTTTTACATCATATTTGAACATCTGATACCCAAGCACCCGTGTTCTCAATCCGCTGTTGCAGAAAAATCTGTTTGAAACATATTTTTTATGCTGTGAACTACAATAATATGTCCACAAATTATCGGTTTTTCCGATAAACTTATCTATTGCATCGTTTGCGGGAATCGGATTTGTTACAATTTTCCATTTGTAAAAATGGTAATCCGATAGAGCGTCAACAATCTTATATCCCTTAAAAAGCTTATGTATTAGCTTTGACGCTTTGGAATAAGGCAAAATCATAGAGAAATTGGGTTCATCGCTTACATGGATGAGAACCTTATCCTTTAACTGCATTGCTTCAAGATATTTTTTCAATTCAACTGAAAATACCTTTAAAAATTCAGTATATTCTTTAGAAGTTGCTTTTGTATGCCAGCCGAAAATCATTTTATATTCGCCGTTAACACTTGCCATTATTTTCGGTGCGCACCTTGCACCCCATTGAGTAAAGAAATGGGACAGTTCAAAATGCTCAACACCACATCTATGTGCCATTTCAATCCAGCGGGTAAGTTTATCAAAATTGAATGAATACCTATTATCCGTAACCGTTACATCAACAAGCTGAACAGTAGGTCGCTCACCGCCGATTGCAGTATCAAGCGGAGGCGTGAAAAGGGGAGTCAAAACGCAGTTCATACCGTATTCACGGGCTGTCCTTAAAAAGTTTTCGGTAATACGCCAATATTCTTCCGAAAAAGCCTCGATGTTGTAATAAGACATAAGGCAATCCGTATGAAACCAGCAGGTATAAAGGAAATCTTTAAAATCAAGTTCTGCGTTGATTATTTCAACATTGAATTCTTTATTGAAACTGTTTTCACCGTAAGATACAGCAATATCAATTTTATGCTGACCTGCGCAATTCCCGTTTGCATCAATTTCAATCCAAATTACATTTGTGCCTTTTTTAAAGGAGATATTTCCGTTTACAGGTAAAAGCAAGTCAGGATAAAAACCGTCATCACTTATTCTGAAATAATCGTCACCGCCGCTTTTGACCATCGGAAAATCCGATTTTATCATTTCAACCGAATATACACGAATGTTGTCTAAATCAGAATTTACAGAAACCGTACCTTCAAAGTCCTCACTTGTTTCCACTGCGAGCTGAAAAGACTTCTTCTCATTTTTAAGTATTGATAAAGAACTGTAATCACAGTCCGGAACACTGTCGCCGTTGTAGAGCTTTTCAAGGGAAGAAAGCAAAGTAAGTTTAATTTTCCTTTCCAAAATATCACCTTATCCTTTCCATATAACAAATTTTATCCTAAATTAACTGATTTGTAAAGATATATATGCCGAATTTAGTGTTATTTTATCATTGCAGAAAAGAATATATAGTGGTAAAATATTTAGTTGATATTGCAAATGAAGGTGAACATTTTGAAAAAAAGAGAAGATGTAAGAAATATCGCAATTATTGCCCATGTTGACCACGGTAAGACAACGCTTGTTGACGAGCTTTTAAAGCAAAGCGGAATTTTCAGGCAAAATGAGGTTGTGCAGGAGCGCGTAATGGACTCAAACGACCTTGAAAGAGAAAGAGGAATTACAATTCTTTCAAAGAATACCTCCGTGCATTATAACGGAATTAAGATAAATATTGTTGATACTCCCGGTCACGCTGATTTCGGCGGTGAGGTTGAACGAATCCTCACAATGGTGGATGGCGTATTACTTCTTGTAGATGCTTTTGAGGGTTGTATGCCGCAAACAAGGTTTGTATTGAAAAAAGCCTTGGGACTTAACAAAAAAGTCCTCGTTGTTGTTAATAAAATTGACCGTCCAGGAGCACGTCCTGACGAAGTAATTGACGAAGTGCTTGATTTGTTCATTGAGTTAGGCGCCAATGATGACCAGCTTGAATTTCCCGTTATATATGCCTCTGCAAAGGACGGATACGCATCAGCCGATTCAAGCGTCAGAGAAGGCGATATGAGACCTTTATTTGACGCGATTATAGAGAATATTGAGGCGCCGTCAGGTGATATTGACACACCCTTACAGGTTTTGTTTTCCAGCCTTGATTACGACGATTACATCGGCAGAATCGGTGTAGGCAGAGTTGAAAGAGGACATATAAACAGAAATGACAATGTAGTTCTCTGTAAGACTGACGGCAGTACCGAAAATGTTAAAATTTCCCGCCTTTATCAGTTTGAGGGTTTAAAGCGTGTTGAAGTCGAGAGCGCCGCAATAGGCGATATTATATGCGTTTCGGGAATTTCCGACCTTAATATCGGTGAAACTATTTGCTCACCCGATTGTGTTGAGCCTCTTCCTTTTGTGAAAATTGACGAGCCTACAATTTCAATGAATTTTATGGTTAATGACAGTCCTTTTGCAGGTAAAGAGGGCAAATTTGTTACTTCAAGAAATGTTCGTGACAGATTATTCAAGGAGGTTGAAACAAATGTAAGTATGCGTGTTGAGGAAACAGAGAGCACGGATACATTTAAGGTTTCAGGCAGAGGTGAGCTTCATCTTTCAATTCTCATTGAAACCATGCGCCGTCAGGGATATGAATTTCAGGTATCGCGTCCGAAAGTAATCACAAAAACCGAAAACGGCGTTCTTATGGAGCCTATGGAGCTGTTGATTGTAGAGGTTCCCGAGGAATATGTAGGCTCTGTTATGATGAAGATAGGTTCAAGAAAAGGCGAGCTTGAAAATATGGGCACCCGTGACGGCGGCACTACACATCTTGAATTTAAAATCCCCGCAAGAGGGCTTATCGGCTACCGTTCGGAGTTTATGACAGATACTAACGGCAATGGCATTATGAACAATCTTTTTGCAGGATATGAGCCGTATAAAGGTGAAATTGAAACGAGAGAGAGAGGTTCTATCGTTGCTCATGAAACAGGAGAAAGCACAGCATACGGTCTTTTCAATACGCAGGACAGAGGAAGACTCTTTATAGGCCCCGGTGTTCCCGTATATGAGGGAATGATAGTAGGCGAGTGCGCTAAAAACGAAGATATTGTATGTAATGTTTGTAAATCAAAGCATTTGACAAATACGCGTGCATCCGGCTCAGACGATGCCTTGCGCCTCGTTCCTCACACGGAATTAAGCCTTGAACAATCAATGGAATTTATCAAGGATGATGAACTTATGGAGGTTACCCCGACAAGTATTCGTCTGCGCAAAACTATTCTTTCAAAGGATTTAAGACTGAAACAGCAATTCAGGAAAAAATAATTAACAGAGGAGGTGATACCGTGAAAGGAATGAAAATAGGAATCGACTTCGGTTCATCCTCATTAAAAATTGTAACCGACAGCAAGGGAATTGTTGTTAATGAGCCGTCAATCGCGGCGATTGACAAGGAAACGGGAGCGCCGATAGCTTTTGGAGCCGCCGCCGATGAAATAAACGGCAGAACGGTTGACGATATTGAGATAATAAAAGTAATTCATAACGGTGTCATTTCCGATTTTGTGATAGCAGAGCGTATGCTTCGCTATTATTTACAGCGCGTATGCGGCAACAGAATTTATAAACCGAATGTGATAATTTCCGTTTCTACTGATATTTCAAGCCTTGAAAAGAAAACTCTTCTTGACGCCGTAACGCTGGCAGGCGCGGGGCGTGTATGTATGATTGAAGGAATTCTGGCATCGTCCTTCGGTTGTGATGTTGAGAAAGATAAAATAGGTGGCAGAATGACCTTGGATTTTGGTCATCAACTCACGGAATTTGCCGTTGTATCATCGGGCAGTATTGCTTCAAGCGGGGCAATAAGAAACGGAAGCGATATGATTGATAAAGCTATAATTAAGCATTTAAAACGCGACCGTGATATTATTATAGGTCCCCATACGGCCTGCGAAATAAAGCATAAAATCGTATCTGCCGTAAAGCGCGATTCCGAAACCGCCCTTATGGTTTCAGGAAAAAGCAACCTCGATATGATGCCCATTTCCTTTGAGGTTACATCAAGCGAAATATATCCTTATGTTGATGAACAACTCACAATTATTACAAAATCTATTCATTCAGAAATGGCAAAAATACCGCCCGAATTACTCGCAGATGCCGCTGACCACGGAATTACCGTTTGCGGCGGCGGTGCTTTAATCTTTGATATTGCAGAAAGACTGTCAAAGGATTTGGGCATTCGGTGTGAAACGGCCATAGAACCTACACTCGCCAAGGCGCGCGGTATGTCTTTTATGATGAAAAACGACGATTTATTTGAAACTAACGGATACCGTTTTATTTTTAAAGATGATATACGCGACCGATTACGAAAAGTTGATAAATTTTAACCGTTGCATTTGCAACGGTTATTTTTTATACTATTACCTTGTCTGCTGTATCCTTTAAAAAGTTACATGATTTTATGAAGGCTTTCTCCTCATTGTCTCTTAAATCAAGAACAACTATATCTTCTACGCCGTTTCGTCCGATTACCGCAGGGAGTCCCGCATAAACACCGTTTATTCCGTATTGACCCTTCAGCATAACAGATGCTGTGAGGGCGCTTTTTTCATCACCGAATATTGCTCTCACAATTCTCACAAGAGCCATTCCGATACCGTAATATGTGGCGGATTTAGCCTTGATTATCTCCTGTGCGGCGCTTGTTACCTCTTTTGAAATTCTTTGTAAATCTTCATTATTGAATCTGCCGTTTGAGTGTTCAATTACATCAAAAATACTTTTCGTTGTTATATATGCCTGTGACCAAGGAACTATTTCGCTGTCTCCGTGCTCACCGATTACATATGCATGAACATTTCTCGGGTCAATAGAAAAATAATTTCCTAAAAGGAACCGAAGACGTGCCGTATCAAGAGTTGTGCCGCTTCCGATAACTTTTCTGCTGTCAAATCCGGAAAGGCTGAGCGTTATTTTCGTCATTATATCCACAGGATTGGTGGCAACAAGAAATATACCTTCAAATCCGCTCTTTACAATCGGTTCAATAATTGACTTAAAAACAGCCAGATTTCTGTTTAAAAGCGAAATTCTGTCTTCTCCCGGTTTTTGATTGACACCCGCCGCTATAACAACTATATCCGCATCGTGACAATCGCTGTATTCTCCGTCGTAAATCAGCATATTTCGTTTTGCAAAGGGCAAGCCATGGTTTAAATCCATAGCCTCCCCGCGTGCCTTTTCCTTGTTAACGTCTATCAGCACAAGCCGGTCACACTCTCCGCTGTTAAGAAGTGCATACGCAAAGCTCATTCCGACAAACCCTGTTCCCACAAGTGCAACCTTTTTTATAAAATCCGTTTTTTTCATATCCCTGTCACCTAAATTATACTAATATTGTATTTTTCCAACCAATAGTTAATCTGAACAAAATATGCAATAGTCTGCGGCGTTGTCATCAACTGACCGTACCACGGCTCACTTTTATCCGTGTTAAGTAGTTTTTGCAGTTCTTCTCTTTTTATGAATGTAAAAAGAGGTGAATCGTGATTTTCAAGTATTTCGCTGAGCATTAGCGAAACAAGCTTAAAATACTGCGGATTGTGTGTTTTCGGGTACGGGCTTTTTTTCCGCCAGAGCACTTCGTCAGGCAAAATATCCTTAACCGCTTCGCGCAAAAGACCTTTTTCATAGGATTTATAATCCTTAAACTCCCACGGAACGGAATATAAATATTCCGCTATTCTGTAATCGCAGAACGGCACTCTGACTTCAAGCCCGCTGTACATACTCATTCTGTCTTTTCGGTCTAAAAGTGTTTGCATAAACCAATCAAGGTTCAGGCGCATCATTTCTTTCATACGCGACTCGGTGGGGGAGATGTTGTCAGTTTTTGATGTGTTGATTAAGGCGTCCTTGTATCGTGAATATACATAGTTTTCGGCGTCAGGCAATAAAATATCGTCTTTCAAAAAAGTTTTTCTGTACGCTGTTGACTGTGCCCACGGGAAGCCGTTAATCATCCTTATATCTTTATCTCTGTACCATGGATAACCTCCGAAAATCTCGTCTGCACATTCACCTGAAAGTGCAACCGTGCAATATTTTTTAATTTCCTTACAAAACAGCAAGAGAGATGAATCTACATCTGCCATACCCGGTAAATCCCTTGCATCTACTGCGTTTAAAAGCGCGGCGGCAAGATCACTGTTTTTAAGCGTAATTAAATGATGCTCACAGTTGAGATATTCGGACATTTTTTTAATATAGTCCGTGTCGCTGTTAGGTTGAAATTTGCTTTTTTTAAAGAACTTATCGTTATCCTCATATGTTACTGAGAATGTTTTCAGTATTTGCCCTTTTTCTTTCAAAAATGTGTTGGCTATCGAAGATATAATGCTTGAATCCAAGCCGCCTGAAAGGAAAGTACCGATGGGAACATCCGATACTAATTGGCGTGTAACGGCGTCGTTAACGAGAAACCGCACCTTTTCGACAGTTTGCTCAAAGGAATCGGTATGTTCACGGTCTTTGAGAGTCCAATACTTTTTTATTCTTATCCCGCTTTTGGAAAAATATCCGCAACAAGCAGGTTTAACCTCATAAATTCCCTTAAACACACCGCAGCCCGGTGTTCTTCCCGGACCTAAATACATTATTTCTGCAATGGAATTTTCATCAATTATCGGGTTGATTTGTTCATGAGCAAGCAATGCTTTAATTTCGGAACCGAATATAAAGGAATCGTTATAAATTGAGTAAAACAGCGGTTTTACTCCGATTCTGTCCCGCGCAAAGAACAACCGCTGCTCATTTTCATCCCAAATCGCAAAAGCAAAAATTCCGTTAAATCTTTCAACGCATTCGTCTTTCCATTCTACATACGCTTTTAGCACAACCTCAGTATCTGAATGTGTTGAAAAGAAATGTCCGTATTTCTTTAATTCAGTTCTTATTTCATCTGTGTTGTATAACTCACCGTTATAAACTATTGTATAATTTTTTTGACCGTAAACAGCGGTCATAGGCTGTATCCCGTTTTCAATATCAATAACGCACAGTCTTGAATGTATCAACGCAACATTATCGCATAAAAAAAGCCCTTTTTGGTCAGGTCCTCTGGGTGAGAGCACCTTTTGCATACGCAAAAAAGATTCTTTATTTTTTAACACTGAATGTGAATATGAAACTTCTCCTGCTATACCGCACATAAAATCACCCCTGAAAATTATCTCATAATATGATATGAGAAACTCTGAATAAAATACCAAAATCACTTTTATTTTATCAATTTGTGTGATATTATATCTTTCGGGGTGATAATATGTCACGGTTAATTAACACGGTAGGTTCTTTCTTTCCAAAACTGCAAAAAGATTTCAAAATCTACGGCGGCGAAGTTTTTACGGAAATATATGACGGTGATTTTTATAAAGACCTTCCGTTTGATAAATATATAAAGTTTAACGCGCGAGTTCCTCAGGAAAATGTTTATTATATAAGAGATTTCGGTGCAATTCCCAATACTGACGATGTCAACAATGCAAATTGCATAAATGAAGCCGTTTCTTTTTGCTCAGAAAACGGCGGAGGAACCGTTATGGTGGACGGTGGATGTTTTACAACTGGTACCGTATTTTTAAAAAGCAATGTTATGCTTTATATTGATAAAAACTCTGCCCTCGTTGCATCACACAATCCTGATGATTTTTGTTCTGATTTCCTTTCAGACTCAAAGCGCGAGGATTTTATTCCCAATAGCCTGATTTTTGCGGAAAACTGCGAAAATATAGCAATTACAGGTCCCGGTAAAATTTGTGGTGAAGGAAATTATTTTTCTCTCGCTCCGTTGCTTCCTCCAAAAACAGAACCGTTTTCCAAAACGCTTGATGTTTGGGATTTGAGGCAGGAATACAGAAAACGAATTAGATTTGCTCACAAAAGTAAATACGGTTTTCTTGTTAATATAAGAAAATGCAGTCAGGTGAGAATACATAACATCATTCTCGAAAATTCTGCGTTTTGGACGCTTAATTTAAACTCTTCAAACAGCATTCAGGTTACCAATACCGTAATAAATAATAACAGACACATTGCAAACACGGACGGAATTGATATTTCAGGCTCTTCAAATGTTGTCATAAAAGATTGCTTTATTTCAACAGCCGATGACGGAATTGTTATAAAAAACAGTCTTGATATCGGTTCGTCAAAGCCTATGAGTAACATTTACATTCACGATTGCGAAGTTGTTTCCTGCACAAATTCATTTAAAATCGGTACCGAATCATCACTCGATATTTCCGATGTAACCGTTGAAAATTGTCGCTTTTATTTGCCTGATATTTATCCGTGCGGCGCATCGGGAATCTCTGTTGAATCCTGTGACGGTGCAAAAGTTAATAATATAAACATTTCAAACATCGAAATTGATTCCATGGCTTGTCCTTTTTTTATCAGGCTTAATAATCGCAACAGAGATAACAAACCTGAGTTTGAAGCAAGAGGTCAAATTGAAAATGTATCAATAAAAAATATTAAAGCCAAAAACACGGAAATACCCGTTATGATTATGGGAATACCGGGTCAAAAAATTGAAAATGTAACTATAACCGATTTTTGCGCAGAATACAGGCCCGGAAAAGATTATTATGATTACCGATTTAAAATTCCCGAACAGGAAAAAGAATATCCCGAATCCAACAGATTCAGAAATATAAATGCATACGGAGTTTTCATACGGCATGCAGACAATATTTTTCTCAAGAACTTTAAGACGGTTCCACGAGCAAAAACGCGCAGAAAATTTAAAAAAATAATCGATTGCAATAACGCCGTTATAAAATAAAAGGAGACAAAATGACAACTTACGACATTATTCACAGCGGAGAACTGTATAATTCAGGTGATGAGGAGCTTGTGAAGGTACAGCTTACATATCTTGAATATATGTATGATTACAACAGTACCCGACCTTCCGAAATGGAAAAACGGGAAGAAATTTTAAAGAAAATGTTTGCCGAGATAGGCGAGGGTTGCTACATTGAGCCGCCTTTTCACGCAAATTGGGGTGGAAAGCATGTTCATTTAGGGAAAAATGTGTATATCAACTTCAATGCAACCTTTGTAGATGACACCCATATTTATGTGGGTGAACACACTATGATTGGTCCGAATGTTACTCTTGCAACGGCAGGTCACCCTATTCTTCCCGAGCTACGTGAAAAATATTATCAATACAACCTTCCGATTCACATAGGTAAAAACTGTTGGTTGGGCGCAGGAGTAATAGTCCTGCCCGGTATCACAATTGGCGACAACTCGGTAATCGGTGCGGGCAGTGTTGTCACAAAGGATATACCCGCAAATGTTGTGGCTGTTGGTAACCCCTGCAAGGTGTTACGACCAATAGGCGAGCATGATAAGACTTATTATTATAAAGACAGAAAAATAAATCCTTAAAAATGAAAAGTACGCAAAAGATATTGCTTTTTGCGTACTTTTTATCATGATATTTCGGTTATTATAAGTTCATTGCCGTCAACCTTGAATTTTACTTGTTTATCGCCGAAACTCATACCGTAAATTCGCTGTGGGTCGTTTTGATATGCAGGTCTTGGGTCGTGAGAAAGCGTTTCAAACAGTCCATTTCTTATATTTTGCGGAATTTTTGTTAAAATACTTTCGGGACAAACGATTTTTAATGTTCCCTCTGTATTTTCCAAGGCAAAACCTCCGGATGCATCAGCATGACAGTCGGAATACGGTAAATACGGCTTTATGTCAAGAATAGGCGTACCGTTCATTAAATCCGCTCCGCTTACATACAAAACAGTGCCGAGTTTTTCATTATTTTCGATTTTTTCAAGCTTTACTGAGGACAAGCCGATTGAGTTAGGCCGGAAAGGGGAGCGTGTTGCAAAAACACCCATTCGTGTATTTCCGCCTAATTTAGGCGGTCTAACCGTTGGCGAAATATCAGCGCCAAGTGTTTCTGAAAACTGCCACAGTATCCAGATATGTGAAAATTGTTCCAACCCCTTGAAATAATCAGACGATGAGTATTCTTTCTCGAAAACAATTTTTGATATTACACTTTTTGCAAGTCCGCTCTGCCGCGGAATACCGAATTTTTCCTTGTAATCGTTATAAATGTGCCCTATGGCAAAAATATTTTGCTTCTTATCCATAAAACTATCTCCTGTGCTCAGTATTAAGATTTTAACACAACATATTTGATTTTAAAAGAAAATTTAAAATTTGTGTTTGAATTTTTAACATTTTGTGGTAAAATATATTTATACAAAATTGTTAGGAGTTGATATTTATGGAACTTAAAGGTTCAAAAACAGAAGCGAATCTTATGACTGCATTTGCAGGCGAATCACAGGCAAGAAACAAATATTCATATTACGCATCTAAGGCTAAAAAAGACGGTTATGTACAGATAGCGCAGATATTTGAAGAAACCGCAAATAACGAAAAAGAGCACGCAAAAATATGGTTTAAGCTTCTTCATGACGGTGCAGTACCCTCCACCGTTGAAAACCTTAAAGATGCGGCAGCAGGCGAGAACTACGAATGGACCGAAATGTACGCTCAGTTCGCAAAAGAAGCCAAAGAAGAAGGCTTTGATAATATTGCCGCACTCTTTGAAATGGTTGGCAAAATCGAAAAAGAGCATGAAGAGCGCTACAAAAAGCTACTTGAAAACATTGAGGGCGGAATAGTGTTCTCAAAGGATAACGATACCATTTGGATTTGCTCCAACTGCGGTCATGTTCACATCGGTAAAAAAGCGCCCGATGTTTGCCCCGTTTGCGCTCATCCTCAGGCATATTTCATGGTCAAGGCCGATAACTATTAAAATTGACAAAAAGCGGAGTAATTTTACTCCGCTTTTTTTACATATATTGTATTTTGATTTTATTGACATACAACATTTATTTTGGTACTATATATGTAGTCGTAATTTTGATTTCAAGGTGATAAAATGAAGCTGTTGTTAAAAGGTGCAAAAGTTTATTGCGGTTCAAAATTTCTGCGTAAAGACATTTTGATTTACAGCGGAATAATTGCCGAAATTTCTGATTTTATAAGTCCAGGTTGCGCTGATACTGTTTATAATTTTAATGATTGTTATATCTTTCCCGGATTTACGGATGTGCATGTGCACCTTCGTGAGCCGGGTTTTTCTTATAAAGAAACTGTTAAAAGCGGCACTATGGCAGCCGCACGAGGCGGATATACTGCCGTTTGCTCAATGCCGAACCTGAATCCTGTTCCTGACTGCGTTGAAAATATTAAAATACAACAGGATATTATTGAAAAGGACGCATTGATAAATGTATATCCATACGCGTCGATAACTATCGGTGAGAAAGGCGAAGAATTATCCGATATGAGTGCACTTGCCGAAAAGTGCATAGCTTTTTCAGATGACGGCAGGGGAGTTCAGAGCAAAGATTTAATGCGTACTGCAATGACTACGGCAAAATCCCTTTCAAAAATTGTTGCCGCACATTGTGAGGTAAATGATTTGCTTGACGGTGGATATATCCATAAAGGAAAATATGCCGCTTTGCATAATCACAAAGGTATCTGTTCCGAAAGCGAATGGAAACAAATAGAAAGAGATATTCACCTTTCCGAAGAAACGGGATGTTCATACCATGTATGCCATATTTCTACAAAGGAAAGTGTGGATTTAATAAGAAAAGCAAAACGGGACGGCGTGGATATCACCTGTGAAACAGGGCCCCATTACCTTGTTCTTTCGGACAAAGACCTGCAAGAGGACGGCAGATTTAAAATGAATCCGCCCCTGCGTGATGAAAGCGACCGTTTGGCACTTATTGAAGGGATTTGCGACGGCACAATTGATATTATTGCAACCGACCATGCGCCGCATAGTAAAGAGGAAAAATCAAAAGGTCTTAAAGGCAGCAATATGGGCGTTGTCGGTCTTGAAACCGCATTTGCTGTGTTATATACGCACCTCGTAAAAAAAGGCGTTATAACTCTCCAGAAACTTGTTGAGTTAATGAGCATAAATCCAAATAAAAGGTTTAATATCAACAGTGAAATAACCGTGGGCAGTCCCGCCAATTTAACTGTGTTCGATTTGGAAAAAGAATATACCGTAAATCCGTCTGATTTTCTTTCAATGGGTAAAAGCACGCCTTTCGAGGGAATGAATGTTTACGGCGTATGCAAAATGACGGTATGCAACGGAAAAATTGTTTGGCAGGAGGAAGCTTAATGTATCAAGGCATTTACGAAATAAAATCCAATAAACAGCTTACCGAAAGTATCTATGAAATGGTGCTTTTGGGTGACACTTCCTCGCTCACATCATCCGGTCAGTTTATAAACATAAAAATTGACGGTCTGTTTTTAAGACGACCCATTTCAGTATGTGATTATGATGATAATTCAATTACGATTATATATAAGGTCGTTGGCGAGGGCACAGTGCTTATGAGCAAAATGCAGAGCTCGGAAAAACTCGATATCCTTTGCGGATTGGGTAACGGCTTTGATACAACGAAAAGCGGAGATAACCCTGTACTTATCGGCGGCGGTGTTGGCGTGCCTCCCATGTATAATCTTTGTAAAAAGCTTATTGCCGAGGGTAAAAAAGTTACGGTAATTCTCGGTTTTAACAAAGCGGATGAAATATTTTACGAAGATAATTTCAAAGCTCTCGGAGCAGATGTAAAGGTCACAACGGTGGACGGCTCATACGGAATTAAGGGGTATGTAACAGACGCCTTAAAAGAAATAGACTACACTTATTTTTACACCTGCGGTCCTATGCCTATGTTCAAAGCAATCGAAAGTACAGCAAAGACCGGCGGTCAGTACAGCTTTGAGGAAAGAATGGGTTGCGGATTCGGCGCATGCATGGGTTGCTCCTGCAAAACAAAATACGGTAACAAGCGTATATGTAAAGACGGTCCCGTGCTTGAAAGGGAGGAAATAATATGGTAAATACTAAAATAAATCTCCTCGGTATTGAAATCGACAATCCCGTAATCCCCGCAAGCGGAACATTTGGATTCGGATATGAGTTTGCAGAGCTGTATGATATAAATTTATTAGGCACATTTTCATTTAAGGGCACAACAAAAGAACCCCGTTTCGGCAATCCCACACCTCGCATTGCAGAATGTACTGCGGGAATGATAAACTCCGTAGGGCTTCAAAATCCGGGAGTTGAAAAGGTTATATGTGAAGAGCTTCCAAAGCTAAAAAAGGTTTTTTCAAAGCCTGTAATGGCTAATGTAAGCGGATTTTCCGTTGAGGAATATGCTTATACATGCGAAAAACTGAATGAATGTGAACAGGTTGGTTGGATAGAGGTTAATGTTTCCTGTCCAAATGTTCATAACGGAGGAATGAGCTTCGGCACATCTCCCGATGCTGTCAGTAAGGTTGTAAAAGCCGTAAAAAAGGTTACAACCAAGCCTGTTATAATTAAGCTTTCGCCCAATGTTACCGATATTGTATCAATTGCAAAAGCATGTGAAGATGCTGGTGCTGACGGAATAAGCCTCATAAACACTCTGCTTGGTATGCGAATTGATATTAAACGCAGAAAGCCTGTAATCGCCAATAAAATGGGCGGATTTTCAGGTGACGCCATTTTCCCGGTTGCAGTAAGAATGGTGTATCAGGTATATGAAGCCGTAAAAATTCCCATTATCGGTATGGGCGGAATTTCAAGTGCAAAGGATGTTATTGAAATGGTGATGGCGGGCGCAACCGCTGTGCAGGTGGGTGCCGCAAATCTAATAAATCCCTTTGCCTGCAAGGAAATTATCGAAACATTACCCGAAGAAATGGAAAAATTAAATATTAAAGATATAAATGAAATTATAGGAGGAGCACACTAATGGGTAAGGATGTTATTATTGCATGTGATTTTTCAAGCAAGGCTGATGTGATGGCGTTTCTTGACAAATTCACAGATGTAAAGCCCTTTGTAAAAATCGGAATGGAGCTTTATTATGCAGAAGGTCCGTCAATTGTAAAAGAAATCAAAGAAAGAGGTCATAAAATCTTTCTTGACTTAAAGCTCCACGATATTCCCAACACCGTAAAAAAATCAATGGCTGTACTTTCAAATCTCGATGTAGATATGACAAACCTTCACGCAGGCGGCGCAATCCCCATGATGGAGGCGGCTCTTGAAGGCTTAACACGGCCAGACGGTACAAGGCCTCTGCTTATCGCCGTAACACAGCTTACATCAACAAGCCAAGAGATTATGGAGCGTGATTTGCTGATAAAAGAAAATATCGACGATGTTGTAATGCATTATGCTCACAACGCAAAGCTTGCAGGTCTTGACGGCGTTGTATGTTCACCCAGAGAGGCGGATAAGGTTCACGGAAAATGCGGTGATAATTTCCTGACGGTTACACCGGGAATACGTTTTGCTGACGGTGACATTGGCGACCAGGTTCGTGTTATGACGCCTGAAAAGGCAAAAGAGAACGGTTCTGATTACATTGTTGTAGGCAGACCTATTACCGCCGCTGATGACCCTGTTGCCGCATATAAACGTTGCGTTGCTGAATTTTGTGACTGATTGAGGAGTTTAAAATGGAAAGTTATAAGAGAGAATTTATACAGTTCTTAGAGAGTGCAGGTGTTCTTAAATTTGGTGATTTTACTGCCAAAAGCGGCAGGAAAATTCCTTATTTCATCAATGCCGGTGATATTAAAACAGGCGAGCAAATTTGCAAATTAGGTGAATTCTACGCAAAGGCTTACTTTGAAAAAATCGGAAATAAACGGACAGTACTTTACGGTCCCGCATATAAAGGCATACCCATTGCAGTTTCAGTTGCGGTCGCTCTTGCGAAAAACGGTCTTGATGTACCGTTCTTCTTTAACCGTAAAGAAGAAAAAGACCACGGCGAAGGCGGTGTTTTTGTAGGTTATAAGCCACAAAAAGACGAAGAAATTGTAATTGTAGAAGATGTTATTACAGCGGGTACGGCAATTCGTGAAAGTATGTCAATTCTTTCAGGGCTTGAGGGTACAAAAGTTGCCGCGGTTTTTGTTATGGTTGACCGTAAAGAAAAGGGCCGGACTGAAAAATCGGCTATGGCTGAAGTCGGTGAAGAATTCGGCTTCCCTGTGTATTCTGTTGTCGATGTTTATGACATAATTGAATACCTTGAAGAAGATGAGAAAAACCGTGAGAACGTTGAAAGAATTAAAAAGTACCTTGAAATAAACGGTGCTAAATAATAAGGATGATAATATATGAGAAGTCTTATTGATATTCAAGAATTATCGGTAGCCGAAATTGACGCTCTTATAGACACTGCCAACGATATTATTGACAATCCGGAAAAATACTCTCAAAAGTGCAAAGGTAAAAAGCTTGCGACGCTGTTTTTTGAGCCGTCAACCCGCACAAGACTCAGTTTTGAAGCCGCAATGTATGATTTAGGCGGTAATGTGCTGGGTTTCTCAGAGGCTCAAAGTTCTTCATCAGCAAAAGGTGAGAGCGTAGCAGATACTGTTCGTACCGTTGGCTACTATGCCGATATTATCGCAATGCGTCATCCAAAAGAGGGCGCTCCCATGGTTGCTTCAATGAGTACGGATATACCCATAATCAACGCAGGTGACGGCGGTCATAATCATCCTACGCAGACCTTGACGGATTTACTGACCATTAAGCGCGAAAAGGGGAGATTTGATAATCTCACAATCGGCTTTTGCGGTGACTTGAAATTCGGAAGAACGGTTCACTCGCTCATAGGCGCTATGTCAAGATACAAAAATGTTAAAATGATTTTGATTTCACCCGATGAGTTAAAAGTACCCGATTATATTAAGCAAACCGTTCTCGAAAAAAATAACATTGAGTATTACGAAACAAATTCTCTTGAAAGCGTTATGTCCGACCTTGATATTTTATATATGACCCGTGTTCAGCGTGAAAGATTTTTCAATGAACAGGATTATATAAGACTTAAAGACAGTTATGTGCTGACACCCGAAAAACTTATAAAAGCCAAAGACGATTTATCAATAATGCACCCACTGCCCAGAGTCAATGAAATTTCTGTTGCAGTCGATAAAGATAATCGCGCCTGTTATTTTAAACAGGTAAAAAACGGAAAGTTTATAAGAATGGCTTTAATTATGATGCTTTTGGGGGTGGAATAATATGATTATCGGTCAAATAAAAGACGGTATTGTTTTAGACCATATTACAGCCGGTAAGGGTATGACTCTTTATAATTTTCTCGGTCTTGATAAGCTTGACTGTCAGGTTGCTCTTATAAAAAACGCAGAAAGCGTTAAAATGGGCAGAAAAGACATCATAAAGATTGACAAGGTGATTGATATTAACCTTAACGCTTTGGGTTATCTTGACCCCGGTGTAACCGTCAATATAATTAAGGACGGCAAGCTTGCAAAACGCCACAATATTGACATTCCCGAACGAATTGAAAATGTTATTAAATGCAAGAACCCCAGATGCATTACTACGGTTGAGCAGGAGCTTCCGCACATTTTTGTGTTAAAGGACAGAGAAAACCGCATATATCGCTGTCTTTACTGCGAGAGCAAGGCAAAATAAAAATAACCAAAAATCAAAGCAGTTTATGTAGTTTTTTTGTCATTGAAAAATGCGTAAAAAGGGGTAATCTCGATTGACATATTATGACAAAATATATTATAATTATCTTACAATTTTACTCGCCGTGTGACTGACGGAATTAAGTGGGGATTACCACAGAGGAGCGCGGTGAGAGTTTCAGCCGACCGTCTGGGCAGTCCGATATTTTTATAGGGTAGGACTGCCCTTATATATTTTTTCAGGAGGTTATTATGAAAAAAGTCGGAATTATTATGGGGAGCGATAGCGACCTTCCCGTAGTTGAAAAAGCGATAAATACTTTAAATGATTTCGGTGTGCCTTTTGAGGTTCATGTTTTCTCTGCACACAGAACTCCCGAGGAGGCAAAGAATTTCTCCGCAAATGCCAAAAAAAACGGTTTCGGAGCGATTATTGCCGCAGCAGGTATGGCAGCGCATCTCGCGGGAGCCGTTGCCGCTAATACAACATTGCCCGTAATCGGTATTCCCGTAAAAGGCTCCGCTCTTGACGGTATGGACGCTTTGCTTTCAACAGTTCAGATGCCAAGCGGTATTCCCGTAGCAACGGTTGCAATAAACGGTGCCGCAAACGCCGCTTTCCTCGCAATTCAGATTTTAGCTGTTAGTGATAATGAACTTGCTGAAAAGCTTTCCAAAAAGAGAGCAGAGGGTAAAAACGCCGTACTTGAAAAAAATAAATCAATTGAAGAAAAATATAATAAATAATTGGAGGCAAAAATTATGGAAAAGCTCGCTCAAATGTACGAAGGAAAAGCAAAGAAAGTATTTGCAACGGACGATGAAAACTATTGCATCGTATCCTATAAGGACGACGCCACCGCTTTTAACGGTCTGAAAAAGGGTACAATCAGCGGTAAGGGCGTTGTTAATAACAAAATGTCAAACTATCTTATGTCCGAACTTGAAAAAGCAGGCATTCCCACACATTTTGTTGAAGAAATTAACGACAGAGAAACGGTTGTAAGAAAAGTATCAATCGTTCCCCTTGAAGTAATTGTAAGAAATGTTGCGGCAGGGTCTTTCTCAAAAAGACTTGGCGTTGAAGAGGGTACACCATTGAAAACTACTGTTTTGGAATATTGTTACAAAGATGACGCTCTCGGCGATCCCATGGTAAACGATTATCATATTCTCGCAATGGGATATGCAACCAAAGAAGAGCTTGATACTATTGCAGATTACACATTCAGAATAAATGAGTTTCTCAAAGCTTTCTTTAAGAAGATAAATATTGATCTTATCGACTTTAAGATTGAATTCGGTAAAACTTCTGACGGCAAAATTATTCTCGCTGATGAAATTTCACCAGACACTTGCCGTTTTTGGGACGCAACAACCCATGAAAAGCTTGATAAGGACCGTTTCCGCCGCGACTTGGGCGGAGTTGAGGACGCTTATAACGAGATGATGAAAAGAATATTCGGCTGATTTTCGGAGGTAACCAACTATGGGCGGTTTTTTCGGCGTTGCATCGAAAAATGATGCTGTACTTGATACTTTTTTCGGCGTAGATTACCATTCGCATTTAGGCACTCGCCGCGCGGGTATGGCAGCATTTGACAAAAAAATCGGTTTGCAGCGTAAAATCCACAAAATTGAAAATTCACCTTTCAGAACAAAATTTGAGAATATTCTGAACCAAATGGAGGGTAATTCCGCAATCGGATGTATCAGTGATACTGACGCACAGCCCCTGCTTATGCGGTCAAATCTCGGTACATACGCTATTTGTACCATAGGCATTATAAATAACAGCGACGCCCTTGTTAAGCAGTATCTTTCTTTCAGCGGCGGTCATTTCGGTGCGATGACAAGTACGGGAATTAACTCAACAGAGCTTGTCGCCGCGATGATTGACCAAAAAAGCACATTTGCCGAAGGAATTGCATTTGCACAGGATGTAATTGAAGGAACATCTTCAATACTGATACTGAAAGACGACGGAAATATAATTGCCGCGAGAGACAAACTCGGCAGACTTCCCGTGCTTATCGGTAAGCGTGAAGACGGATATTGCATTTCGTTTGAAGATTTTGCCTATAAAAAACTCGGCTTTGAAGATTGCAAAGAGTTAGGCCCGGGAGAAATCGTTGAAATATCCGCAGACGGTTTTGAAGTTTTAAAGCCTGCGGGTAAGAAGAAAAAGATATGTGCTTTTCTTTGGTCATATTACGGCTACCCAACATCTTGCTACGAGGGCAGAAATGTTGAGGCAATGCGCTATGAAAACGGAAAAATCATGGCACAAACAGATAAAGCCGCAGGCGTAGCACAGGATATTGACTATGTAAGCGGTGTTCCTGATTCAGGTACTCCTCACGCAATAGGATATGCAAACGAAAGCGGTGTTCCGTTTGCAAGGCCTTTTATTAAATATACTCCTACATGGCCGAGAAGCTTTATGCCTGCAAATCAGCAGGAGAGAAACCGTGTTGCAAAAATGAAACAAATCCCCATACATGAGTTGATTCAGGGCAAAAAACTGTTGTTTGTTGATGACAGTATAGTTAGAGGTACTCAGCTTCGTGAAACCGTTGAATTTTTATATGAAAACGGCGCAAAAGAGGTTCATATGCGCTCTGCATGCCCGCCAATAATGTATGGTTGTAAATACCTTAATTTTTCAAGAGCGACTTCAGATTTAGAGCTTATTTCAAGAAGTACAATAATGGAGCTTGAAGGTGAGGAGGGCTTTAAACATCTTGACGAATACAGCGACGCCTCGACAGAGCGCGGTGCAAAGATGCGTCAGGCAATATGCGAAAAGCTTCACTTCGCTTCTTTGGATTTCCAATCCTTGGAGGGGATTATCAAAGCCATAGGGCTCCCGCCTGAGGATGTATGCACATATTGTTGGAACGGTAAAGGCTGAAAGAAGGATTAACTTGAACAATATTCATGAAGAATGCGGAGTTTTCGGTGTTTACGGAAACGATGCGGGTATTGCGGCACAATTGACATATTACGGTTTATATGCATTGCAGCACAGAGGGCAGGAGGCTTGCGGCATCGTTGTTAATGACGACGGAGTATTTGCAAGTTATAAAGATATAGGGCTTGTAAACGATGTGTTTTCCCCCGAACAGTTGGAAAAGTTGGGAAAGGGAACAGCCTCAGTAGGTCATGTGCGGTACGGTACAACAGGCAACAATGACCGTGCAAATGCACAGCCAATTGTTGTAAATCACATAAAAGGAAGTATGGCGCTTGCCCATAACGGAAATCTTGTTAACTCTTTTGAACTTCGTTCTGAATTAGAATTACAAGGCTCAATTTTCCACACAACAAGCGATACCGAAGTAATCTCATATATCATTACAAAAGAACGCATAACTTCGCCGTCCATAGAAGAAGCGGTTAACAGAGCAATGAACGAAATAAAAGGTGCGTATTCACTCGTAATTATGTCACCGTCAAAACTCATTGCCGCCCGCGATGAAAACGGTTTCAGACCATTATGCTTCGGAAAAACCGATGACGGTACATATATTGTTGCATCTGAAACATGCGCGTTAGATGCGGTGGGTGCTGAATTTATAAGAGATATTAAACCGGGTGAAATCGTTGTTTTCGATAAAAACGGCGTTCGCAGTATTACCGACCATTGCGGGAAGGTTCAACCCTCTTTATGTGTTTTCGAGTATATCTATTTTGCGCGTCCCGACTCTGTAATTGACGGCTGTTCGGTGCATACTGCAAGAACGAGAGCAGGTGCATTTTTGGCATTGGAACATCCTGTTCAGGCAGATGTGGTAATCGGAGTTCCCGATTCAGGATTGGACGCCGCAGTGGGATATTCAAAGCAATCGGGCATTCCTTATGAAATTGGGTTTATAAAGAATAAATATATTGGCAGAACCTTTATAGCTCCCGGTCAAAAGAGCCGCGAAAACAAGGTCAAAATTAAACTTAACCCAATTTCAGATGTTGTAAAGGGCAAACGCGTTGTTCTTATTGACGATTCAATAGTAAGAGGTACTACAAGCGCGAGAATAGTAAAGCTTTTGCGTGATGCGGGAGCAACTGAAATCCATATGAGAGTATCTGCGCCGCCTTTTCTTAATCCTTGCTATTACGGTACCGATATTGATTCAAAAGAAAATCTCATTGCCTGTGAACACTCTGTGGAGGAAACTGCAAAAATAATAGGTGCGGATTCTCTCGGATATTTGAGCGTTGAAAGCGCAAAAAAACTTGCCCACGGCGACGAGGGTACAGGATATTGTACTGCCTGCTTTGACGGAAAATATCCCGGCGGAATACCTCAGGAAACAAGAAAAAACAGATTTGAGAAAAAAATCTCTGAAAAATAAACGGAGGATAAAGTAATGAATAATTCAAGATCAGAAAGCTATGCAGCAGCCGGAGTAGATATAACGGCAGGTTACAAAGCGGTTGAGCTTATGAAAAAGCATATTGCGCGCACAATGACTGACGGCGTGTGTTCTGATGTAGGTGGCTTCGGCGGACTTTTTGAACTGCCTGAGGGTTACCAGAAGCCAATTCTTGTAAGCGGAACAGACGGCGTCGGAACAAAGCTTAAAATGGCTTTTCTTATGGATAAGCATGATACAGTAGGCATCGACTGCGTTGCAATGTGCGTAAACGATATAATTTGCTGCGGCGCTAAGCCTCTGTTTTTCCTTGACTATATCGCATGCGGCAAAAACTATCCTGAAAAAATAGCAGATATCGTTTCGGGTATTGCTGAGGGCTGTGTTCAGTCAGGTGCCGCACTTATAGGCGGTGAAACTGCCGAAATGCCCGGATTTTATCCCGTTGATGAATATGACCTTGCAGGTTTTTCAGTAGGTATTGTCGATAAAGATAAAATACTTGACAATTCAAAAGTCGCAGAAGGTGATGTAATTATTGCTCTTCCTTCAAGCGGCGTACATTCAAACGGTTTTTCTCTTGTAAGAAAAGTATTTGATGTTGAGAATGTAGATATTAAGGCTCCCGTAGCGGAGCTCAATGGGAAATCAATCGGCGAAACACTTTTAACACCTACAAAAATTTATGTTAAGCCTATGCTTGCCCTGTTTGATGAAGTAACGGTTAAGGCTGTTTCTCACATAACGGGCGGCGGATTTTATGAAAATATCCCGAGAAGCCTTCCGAAAGGATATTCGGCAAAAATCAATAAATCTTCTCTTCGTATTCTTCCCATTTTTGACCTTATCAAAAAAGTAGGAACCATTCCCGAAAGAGATATGTTCAATACATTTAATATGGGCGTTGGTATGAGTGTTGTCGTAAGTGTAACCGATGCCGACAAAGCTCTTGAAATCTTAAAAGCAAACGGTGAGGACGCTTATATTATAGGTACTGTTGTTAAAGGCGAGCAGGGAGTAATCATAGAGTGATATGAAAAATATTGTTGTTCTTGTTTCCGGCGGCGGAACTAATCTTCAAGCTCTTATAGATGCGCAGAACAGAATCGAATTGGGCAACGGTAAAATTACTTGTGTTATTGCCTCAAAAGCCGATGCGTATGCGCTGGAGCGTGCGAAAAATAACGGGATTAAGTGCCGCACACTTATCCGTAAGGAATATCCTGATGTCTCGTCTTACAGTATAGCAATGCGGGATATGCTTGTTGAAGAAAAAGCCGATTTGGTGGTATATGCCGGATTTATGACCATTCTGGACGAAAAGGTTTGCGACGAATTTCCAAATAAAATGATAAATGTTCATCCGGCGCTTATTCCGTCTTTCTGCGGCAAAGGTTTTTACGGACTTCACGTTCACGAAGCGGCATTAAAAAAAGGAGTAAAGGTTTCGGGCGCAACCGTACATTTTGTTACTTCGGAGTGTGACGCAGGTCCTATTATTCTTCAAAAAGCAGTTGAGGTCATGGAAAACGATACTCCCGAAACACTCCAAAAACGAATTATGGAGCAGGCAGAGTGGAAAATACTCCCCAAGGCAGTACAGCTTTTCTGTGATGATAAAATTACTGTTGTTGACGGAAGGACAATTATCAATGAATGAGGATAAATTCATTTAAAAATAGTTTATCTACTTGTTATCTCGGTTCATTTTAATAATATTTTTGAAAGGACATATTTGTATTATGGAAATTAAATCTATTGAAAACGAGCTTAATTCTCTTCTCTATCACGGCAGGGGAATTATTATCGGCAAAAGTGCTGACGGCAAAAAAGCCGTTACTGCTTATTTTATTATGGGCAGAAGCGAAAATAGCCGTAACCGTGTATTTGTTGAAGACGGTGAAGGAATCCGCACACAGGCTTTTGACGAGTCAAAAATGGTTGACCCACACCTGATTATATATGCTCCTGTTCGCGTTCTCGGAAATAAAACAATTGTTACAAACGGTGACCAGACCGACACAATTTATGATTTAATGGACAAGCAGATGACCTTTGAGCAGGCTCTTCGTACAAGAGAGTTTGAAGACGATGCACCAAACTTTACCCCTCGTATTTCGGGAATCATTCACCTTGAAAATAATGATATGAATTTTGCTATGTCAATTCTCAAATCAGCTAACGGTAACAGCGACTCCTGCCAAAGATATACATATGCTTATTCAAATCCCATTGCAGGACAAGCTAAATTTATACATACTTACAAGTGCGACGGTAATCCGCTGCCAAGCTTTGAGGGAGAGCCTAAAACACTCGTATTGCCCGATATGGATATTGATGCTCTTACGGATTTAATTTGGAATAACCTTAACGCTGATAACAAGGTTTCCTTGTTTGTTAGATACATTGATATTGAAACAGGAAAATACGACACAAGAATAGTTAACAAGAATAAATAATAGGAGAGATTTATTGTGAAAGAGTTTGAACTTAAATACGGCTGTAATCCTAACCAAAAACCGTCGAAAATCTTTATGGAGGACGGTTCTGACCTCCCCATTGAAATACTTAACGGTAAGCCGGGATACATAAATTTTCTTGACGCATTTAACTCCTGGCAGCTTGTTAAGGAAATCAAAGATATTTTAGGTATGCCTGCCGCAACCTCCTTTAAGCATGTCAGCCCTACTTCTGCGGCTGTCGGAGTAAAGCTTTCCGATTCCCTTAAAAAGGCTTGCTTTGTTGACGATATTGAAGGGCTTGACGAGTCACCGTTAGCCTGTGCTTACGCAAGAGCAAGAGGTACAGACAGAATGTCCTCTTTCGGCGACTGGATTGCTTTAAGTGATGAGTGTGACGCAGTCACAGCAAAACTTATCGCCCGTGAGGTATCCGACGGTATCATTGCTCCCGGTTATTCACCCGAGGCTCTTGAAATTCTCAAGTCAAAGAGAAAAGGCGTCTATAATATAGTTAAAATTGACCCAGATTATGTTCCTGCCGAAATAGAAAAGAAACAGGTTTTCGGTATAACATTCCAACAGGGAAGAAATAATTTCAGAATTGATGAGGAATTGCTTTCAAACATAGTTACGGATAATAAAGAACTCCCCGCAGAAGCAAAAAGAGATCTTATCATAGCTTTGATTACTTTAAAATACACGCAGTCAAACTCCGTTTGCTATGCATATGACGGTCAGGCTATCGGCGTTGGTGCAGGTCAGCAGTCAAGAATTCACTGCACAAGACTTGCAGGTACTAAGGCTGACACATGGCATCTTCGTCAGCATCCCAAAGTTTTGGCGCTTCCTTTTAAGGACGAAATTCGCCGTCCCGACCGTGACAATGTTATTGACGGATATATAAACAAAAACGAAGAAGATGTTTGTGCTGACGGTATCTGGCAGAAATACTTTAAGGTTCAGCCCGAACCCCTTACAGATGAAGAGGCAAGAGCTTATCTTGATACACTAACAGGCGTATCTGTTGGCAGTGACGCATTTTTCCCGTTCAGCGACAATATTGAACGTGCAAGAAAGAGCGGTGTTTCATACATTGCAGAGCCCGGCGGCTCTATAAGAGACGATGTCGTTATTGATTGCTGTAACAAATACGGCATTGCAATGGCATTTACAGGTATGCGTTTATTCCACCATTGATTTGAGGTGCTTTAAATGAAAATAATGGTAGTCGGCGGCGGCGGAAGAGAGCACGCCATAATTAAAAAAATTAAGGAAAATCCAAGTGTTGAAAAAATATATGCTTTGCCCGGCAACGGCGGAATGAACGCTGACGCAGAGCTTGTTAATATTGGTGCCAAGGATATTGACGCAATTGTAAAATTCGCTGTTGATAACAGCATTGATTTTGCAATTGTGGCCCCCGATGACCCCCTTGTACTCGGCGCTGTTGACGCTTTAAACGAGGTGGGAATCAAATGCTTCGGTCCCAATAAAGCGGCGGCAATCATTGAGGGAAGCAAGGCTTTTTCAAAGAATTTGATGAAAAAGTACAATATACCCACTGCTGAATTTGAAATATTCGATAACGCCGAAGCCGCTCTTGCTTATCTCGACACCGCCCCCATTCCCACTGTTGTTAAGGCAGACGGTCTTGCCTTGGGTAAAGGCGTTATTATTGCGGAAACAAGAGAAGATGCAAAAGATGCCGTAAAGTCGATTATGGAGGACAAGATTTTCGGTGAAAGCGGTAACAATATCGTAATTGAAGAGTTTTTGACAGGCCCTGAGGTTTCCGTACTTTCCTTTACTGACGGAAACATCGTTGTTCCCATGATTTCTTCAATGGACCATAAGCGTGCTCTTGATAACGATAAAGGCCTTAATACAGGCGGTATGGGTACAATCGCCCCAAATCCTTACTATACGGCAGATATTGCAAAAGAGTGTATGGATAAAATCTTTATTCCTACAATCAATGCAATGAAGTCTGAAAACAGAACATTTAAAGGTTGTCTTTATTTCGGACTTATGTTAACGCCGAAAGGTCCAAAGGTTATTGAGTATAACTGCCGTTTCGGTGATCCTGAAACACAGGTTGTACTGCCTTTGCTTGAATCGGATTTGCTTGATATAATGATTGCAGTTGCCGATGAAAAACTTACTGAGGATATGGTTAAATTTTCAAATAAATCAGCATGCTGTGTTGTAATGGCATCCGATGGATATCCCGTTAAATATGACAGCGGCTTTGAAATTACCGTTGACGGTGATTTTGACGATAATCTTTATGTTGCAGGCGCAAAATTAAGCGGTGATAAATTGCTTACAGCAGGCGGCAGAGTCCTCGGCGTAACAGCTGTGGGCGATTCTCTTGAAAAAGCCATTGAAAAGGCTTATTCGTCAGTAAATAAGGTGCACTTTGCCAATGCTTTTTATCGCAAAGACATTGGCGCAAAGGCTATGTCAGTTATTAAGGAGGAGAAATAAATATGGTTTTTCGTATATTTGTTGAAAAGAAAAAAGACCTTGCGTTCGAGGCAAAATCACTTCTTTCCGATATTAACTCCTTATTGCTCATTGATTCGGTAAAAGATTTAAGAATACTCAACAGATATGATGTGGAGAATATCGAAAAAGAGCTTTTTGACTATGCAAAAAACACGGTTTTTTCAGAACCTCAGCTCGATATTGTTACAGATGAATTCTACGATGATTCTGCGACCGTATTTGCTGTTGAATATTTACCCGGTCAGTTTGACCAAAGAGCAGATTCTGCGGCACAGTGTATTCAGATAATTTCAAAAGGGGAGAGACCTCTTGTAAAAACCGCAAAGGTCTATGCTCTTTACGGTGATATATCCGACAGCGAATTATCTGCAATCAAGAATTATGTTATAAACGCAGTTGAGGCTCGTGAGGCTTTATTGGAAAAATACGAAACTCTTGCTGTTGATTATGAAATTCCCACAACGGTAAAAACGCTTGAAGGCTTTTTGGCCCTTGATGACAACGAGCTTTCAGAGTTTGTTAATCAGTACGGTCTTGCAATGGATAAAGACGATATAAAATTCTGTCAGGACTACTTCAAGACCGAGGGCAGAGAACCCACAATAACCGAAATCAGAATGATTGACACATATTGGTCGGACCATTGCCGTCATACTACTTTCTTAACCACTATTGATTCTGTTAAATTCAATGATAAATATATCGAAGACGCCTGGAACAGATATATTGCAGACCGTAAGGCTCTCAACAGAACAAAGCCCGTTAATCTTATGGATATTGCCACTATGGCGCAAAGAGTTTTAAAGAAAAACGGTATGCTTGATAAGCTTGACGAATCCGAAGAAATCAACGCATGCACCGTAAAAATGACGGTTAATGTAAACGGCAAGGACGAGGAATGGCTACTCCTGTTTAAAAATGAAACTCATAACCATCCTACTGAAATTGAGCCTTTCGGCGGTGCGGCAACCTGCATAGGCGGCGCTATCCGTGACCCCCTTTCAGGCAGGTCATATGTATATGCGGCTATGCGTGTTACAGGTGCGGCAGATCCCTTAAAGCCTGTAAGCGAAACGATTGAGGGCAAGCTTCCTCAGCGCAAAATTGTTACAACTGCTGCGGCAGGTTACTCCTCATACGGTAACCAAATCGGACTTGCAACAGGTCAGGTTGACGAAATTTTCCATGACGGATATTTGGCAAAAAGAATGGAAATCGGCGCAGTTATCGCCGCCGCTCCCAAAGAAAATGTACGCCGTGAAGTTCCCGATCCCGGTGATGTTGTAATCCTTTTAGGTGGCAGAACAGGCCGTGACGGTTGCGGCGGAGCAACAGGTTCTTCAAAATCACATACATTAAAGTCCCTTGAAAGCTGTGGTGCAGAGGTTCAAAAGGGTAATGCCCCTGAGGAAAGAAAGCTTCAGCGTCTTTTCAGAAACAAAGAGGCTTCAATACTTATTAAGCGTTGTAATGACTTTGGCGCCGGCGGCGTTTCAGTTGCCATCGGCGAGTTAGCTGACGGTCTTGAAATCGACCTCAACTCTGTTCCCAAAAAGTATGACGGACTTGACGGTACAGAGCTTGCAATCAGCGAATCTCAGGAGAGAATGGCTGTTGTAGTTGAGCCCAAGGATGTTGAAAAGTTCCTTACTCTTGCCAACAGTGAAAATCTTGAAGCAACAGTGGTTGCAAAGGTAACGGCTGAGCCTCGTTTGAGAATGTATTGGAACAACAACTGCATTGTTGATATTTCAAGAGAGTTTTTAAATTCTAACGGTGCTGAAAAGCATATTGATATTGAAACAAAGTCCGCAGAAACATATGAAAAGAATATCGGAAACGATTTTGCAGCTGAATATAAAAAGCTTGCAGGTGATTTGAATGTTTGCTCAAAAAGAGGACTTTCAGAACGCTTTGACTCCACAATCGGTGCAGGAACAGTTCTTATGCCTTTTGGCGGTAAAAATCAGCTTACACCCATTCAGGCAATGGTACATAAGATTTCAGTGGAAAACGCCGTAACTGATACATGTTCTTATATGGCGTGGGGTTACAATCCCTTTATAACAGAGAAAAATCAGTATAACGGTGCATATCTTGCCGTTGTTGAGTCTGTTTCCAAGCTTATTGCAACAGGCGCATCTTTTGAAGATGTTTATTTGACTTTCCAAGAGTATTTTGAAAAACCCATGAAAGACAGTAAACGTTGGGGCAAGCCCCTTGCCGCTCTTTTAGGTGCATATGCGGCACAGCTTGATTTGGGTATCGGCGCAATCGGCGGTAAGGACTCAATGAGCGGTTCTTTTGAAGATATTGATGTTCCGCCCACACTTGTTTCATTTGCAGTTACAACCGGTAAAACAGACGAGGTTATTTCGCCTGAGTTTAAATCGGCAGGTCATAAAGTTGTTATTGTTAAACCTCAGTATAACGAAAACGGTTTACCTGTTGCAGAGTCACTTATTTCCGTATTCAATCAAGTCAAAGCACTTGTTGACGAGAAAAAGGTTATATCTGCATATACACCTACATACGGCGGAATTGCAGAGGCTGTTATGAAAATGTGCTTCGGCAATGACATAGGTTTTGCTTACAACGACAGTCTTTCAATGAATGATATTTTCGGTTATAACTACGGTGCTTTTCTTTTGGAGCTTGCAGATGATACCGAGATAGGCGAACTTGTTGGATACACAACAGACAAAAATGAAATTTCATACTGTGGAAACGCATTCGCACTCGATGAGGCGCTTTCAATCTACGAAGGTAAGCTTGAAAGTGTATATTCCTGCAATATTAATACAAACGGCAACAAATATCCGTCGTTTGCATATAATGCCGACGAGAAAAAGGCACCTGCAATCAAATGCGCATCTCCGAAAGTTCTTATTCCCGTATTCCCGGGTACAAACTGTGAATACGATACGAAAAAAGTGCTTGAATTGGCATGTGCAAAGGCAGAAATCTTTGTTATAAACAACCTTTCGGCGGACAGCATTTCAAAGTCCGTTGAGGAGTTTGCAAGAAAAACAAAAAACGCTCAAATTATATTCATTCCCGGCGGATTTTCAGGCGGTGACGAGCCTGACGGTTCCGGCAAGTTTATAACAGCTTTCTTCAGAAATCCCGAAATTAAGGAAGAGGTTACTGCTTTGCTTGAAAACAGAGACGGACTTATGTGCGGTATCTGCAACGGCTTCCAAGCGCTTATTAAGCTTGGTCTTGTGCCCTATGGCAAGATTATTGATACAGATGAAAACTGTCCCACACTTACCTTTAATACCATTGGACGCCACCAGTCAAGACTTGTCCGTACACGAATTGCGTCTAACAAATCTCCGTGGCTTGCCGCTACTCAGGTCGGCGATGTTTACACCGTGCCTATTTCCCACGGTGAGGGTCGCTTCCTTTGCGGTGATGAGCTTGTAAATGAGCTTGCACGAAACGGTCAAATTGCTACACAGTATGTAGATTTGAACGGTGAGCCTACTGATGATATTCAGTTTAATCCCAACAATTCCGCATTTGCAATCGAGGGTATAACTTCACCCGATGGCAGAGTCCTCGGAAAAATGGGACACTCTGAGCGTATTGGCAGGGGACTTTATAAAAATGTTCTCGGCGAATACGATATGAAGATGTTCGAGTCGGCAGTAAAATATTTTAAATAACAAAAATGTCTAAAAATCGCTTTCTGTGTATGTCCTTAGTTGACAAAAATGTCAATTTATGGTATATTATGCACGGAAAGCGGTGATTTTGATGAAATCTGCACTGATTGTCAGACCTGTTGACAGCAACGGAAGAATTGTAATACCCAAAAACTTACTTACGGATATTTTTAAAGCGAAGGACGATGAAAAACTCACACTTGAATTTTTTTATAACGAAGATTCTATTATTTTAAAGAGATTTCATCCCTCTTGTGTTTTTTGTGATAACCGTGAAGATTTAATAGATTTTAAAGGTGCCAAAATTTGCCCCGAATGTCTTAGTAAACTAAAAAGCATATAAAAAATCCGACCGATTGGTCGGATTTTTTTATGTAGTTTTTTCACTCTAAATTACTCACATGATAGCTTAAAGTCATAAGGCTGTCGCTTAAATGGACATTTTCAACCGCAACATTGGGATAATTTGCGGCAATATCATAGTGGCTGAAATTCCAAAAGCCTTTAATACCTAAATCTACTAACTGAGGCGCCAATACCTCCGCCGCAGAGCTTGGAATACATAGCACGGCAACAGTAGGGGAGTTATCACGGCAAAAATTAAACAATCCGTCAATATGCCTTATTGGCAGTCCTCTCAGCATCTGGCCCGAAAGCGCTTGATTTCGGTCAAACACACCGATAAGATTAAAACCTCTTGCTTCAAAGGACATATGCAGTGCTACTGCCTTGCCCAAATTACCTGCACCTATAAGTATTGCTTTTCTATTATTGTTTACACCTAATATTTTCCCTATCTCTTCATACAGGCTTTCAATATTATATCCATATCCCTGCTGGCCGAATCCGCCGAAGCAATTCAAATCCTGTCTTATCTGTGACGCGGTAAATCCCATTTTTTCAGAAAGGTCCTTTGAAGAAATACGAACTACTCCGTTTTCTTTTAATTCGCCTAAAAATCTGTAATAACGGGGAAGGCGTTTTATGACAGAAATTGATACTCCATCATTTCTACCCATTTTTTTCACCTCTTATGAAAGCTTCTTCACGGTTTCCATAACATAGTCACCGAATTCACTGCATGTTGCACCGTCTGAACGGCCGGTGATAACCAATTTCTTTTCTTCAAGCATACAAATATCAAGTGCACGCTCAAGCAAATCTGCTTCTTTTTGCTTTCCGATGTGAGAAAGAAGCATTACAGTTGCACGAAGCATTGAACAGGGGTCTGCATACTGACCTCTGCCTTCTCTGATCATACGGGGAGCAGAGCCGTGAATCGCTTCAAACATTGCATAGCGTTTACCAAGGTTTGCACTGCCCGCTGTTCCTACGCCGCCTTGGAATTCTGCGGCTTCGTCAGTGATTATGTCGCCGTAAAGATTGGGAAGAATGAACACTTTAAAATCTTTTCTTCTCTTTTCATCAATAAGCTTTGCTGTTGTAATATCAACATACCACTCGTCGGTTATGATTTCGGGATATTCTTCGCCGACCTTCTTACAAATGCGAAGGAATTTACCGTCAGTAGTTTTGATAACATTCGCCTTATTGATAATTGAAACTCTTTCTTTACCGTTTCTCTTTGCATAATCGTATGCAATTCTTGCAATTCTTTCAGAGCCTTCGCTCGTTGTAACAACAAAGTCCATTGCAAGGTCTTCTGTGACATTAACGCCCTTTGAACCGACAGCGTATGCGCCCTCTGTGTTTTCACGGAAGAAAGTCCAATCAATTCCCTGGTCGGGAACCTTCACGGGACGAACATTGGCAAAAAGGTCAAGTTCTTTTCTCATTGCCACATTTGCACTCTCAATATTGGGCCACGGGTCGCCTGCCTGAGGTGTTGTAGTGGGACCTTTAAGAATTACATGACACTCTTTGAGCTGGGCGAGTACATCATCGGGAATAGCTTTCATAACTGCTACACGGTTTTCTATTGTAAGTCCGTCAATATACTTA
Organism: Candidatus Fimenecus sp.; assembly: GCA_051881435.1. Classification (GTDB taxonomy): domain Bacteria; phylum Bacillota; class Clostridia; order Oscillospirales; family Acutalibacteraceae; genus Fimenecus. The sequence continues at coordinate 86,541 of JBJEPW010000032.1, forward strand.
AATTCAATTCTTCCGCTCTTCACTTCATCGGCAAGCATATATTCAAGTACTCTTGCTGATTCCTTTGTAATAATCGGACCTATTCCGTCTCCGCCGCATACGCCGATAATGATTTTATCAAGTTTTTCGTAGTCAACAAAGTCTTTTTCAGCCTTGATTTTTTCGTTTCTTGCAAGCTGTTCTCTGATAAGAGCTTCAAACTTGCCGACAGCCTCTTTTATTTGTGCTTCCATATTTTTAACTCCTTAAAATGATTGTTTTGTGTAGTTTAAAAGTCCGCCTGCAAGGATAATATCCTTTTGACGCTGAGAAAGGTCATATTTCAGCGTATATTCTTCATTTTTTGTGATATTTACAAGCTTGGCAGGCATATTTGATATAATAGCGTTCTTAATACCGATAAGACTTAATTCGTCGCCCTGCTCAATTTTGTCATAATCGTCGGGATTTGCGAAATTTAAGGGGAGAATACCTGCATTTATAAGGTTTGCACAGTGAATTCTTGCAAACGACTTGGTTATAACAGCTTTAACACCGAGATAAAGGGGGACAAGAGCTGCATGCTCTCTTGATGAGCCTTGACCGTAGTTAGCGCCGCCAATGATAATTCCCTTGCCCTCTTTTTTAATTCTTTCGGGGAATTCCTTATCACACACGCCGAAGCAGAACTGTGAAAGATAGGGAATGTTTGAACGGTAGGGGAGTATTTTTGCTCCCGCAGGCATAATATGGTCAGTTGTTATATCGTCGCCGACTTTCAGTACTGCCTTTGCCGTAATATCGTCCTCCATAGGTTCACTTGAAGGGAAGGGCTTTATGTTAGGACCGTACATAACCTCAACATTTTTTGCCTCCTCGGGAGAAGCAGGTAAAGCAACCATGTTGTCGTTAATAATAAATTCCTCAGGTAATTTGATTTCAGGAAAATCGCCGAGGGTTCTGGGATCGGTAAGTACTCCCGTAAGTGCAGATGCCGCGGCAACTTCGGGGCTTACAAGGTATATTCCTGCATCGGCAGTACCTGAACGGCCCTCAAAGTTTCTGTTAAATGTTCTCAAGGAAACTCCGGTAGAATTAGGTGACTGACCCATTCCAATACAAGGTCCGCAAGCACTCTCAAGGATTCTTGCTCCTGCATCAATCATATCGGCAAGCGCTCCGTTTTGTGAAATCATATTGAGCACCTGCTTTGAACCGGGCGCAATTGAAAGGCTGACAGAAGGATGAACAGTTTTTCCTTTAAGAATAGCCGCGACCTTCATCATATCAAGAAGTGATGAGTTTGTGCATGAGCCAATGCAAACCTGGTCAACCTTAATCTCACCGATTTCGGTAACTGATTTTACTCGGTCAGGCATATGAGGCATAGCTGCCATGGGAGCCAGTGAAGAAAGGTCAATGTTAATTACCTCGTCATAAACTGCATCATCGTCTGCTTTTAATTCAATCCAATCTTCCTCTCTGCCCTGTGCTTTAAGGAATGCCTTTGTTATTTCATCAGAGGGAAATACAGATGTTGTAGCGCCCAATTCAGCGCCCATATTGGTGATAGTTGCTCTTTCGGGAACAGAAAGCGTTTTAACGCCCTCTCCGCCGTACTCGATGATTTTTCCAACGCCACCCTTAACGGTCATTATGCGGAGCACTTCAAGAATAACATCCTTTGCCGCAACCCAAGGGCTCAATTTACCCGTAAGGTTTACCCTTACCATTTTAGGCATTGTTATGTAGTATGTGCCGCCGCCCATCGCAACAGCAACATCAAGTCCGCCTGCGCCCATTGCAAGCATACCGATACCGCCGCCTGTGGGGGTATGGCTGTCCGAACCTATAAGAGTTTTACCCGGTTTTCCGAATCTTTCAAGGTGCACCTGATGACAGATTCCGTTACCGGGGCGGGAAAAGCGAATTCCGCGCTTTTTTGCAACGCTTTGAATAAATCTGTGGTCATCAGCATTTTCAAAGCCTGTCTGCAATGTATTGTGGTCGATATAAGCTACGGAAAGCTCTGTTTTAACCTGGTCAATGCCCATTGCTTCCAATTCAAGATATGCCATTGTACCGGTTGCATCCTGCGTCAAAGTCTGGTCAATTTTAAGACCTACTTCACTTCCCACAGTCATATCTCCGCTGACAAGATGTGATTTTATCAATTTTTGTCCGATTGTCATACCCATTTATAAATCACTCCTTGGACTTTTTCATTTTTTTAACAATCTTTTTTAATTGTATTACATTGTTATAAATTTGTCAATAAAAATAACTCATATATATTTTACTTTTGAACTATTTTTTTACAAAATATTGATATTAAAAACTAAATATGGTACAATATTTTGAAATATCAGGTTATATTTATCTTTCGTTTTGGAAAAATATATTTGTATTTTTCTGCGGAGGTAAATTATATGTGTGTATATTTGAACGATTTTACTGCACCTATGAATCCCACATCACCTGAGCAACAGGATGAAACCGACGTTTCTGATAATTCTGATATTCAGTGCGAAATTCGGGATAACGGTGCATTTTCGGTGGGACGAAACGGTAAGTATGTGCATTGTCTGACAATTATAGGGCAGGTGGAGGGACACTATCTTCTTCCGCCGTCAAATAAAACTACAAAATATGAGCATGTTATTCCACAGCTTGTTGCGGTTGAAGAAAGCGAACAGATTGACGGTCTTTTGATAATCTTAAATACAGTAGGCGGCGATATTGAAGCAGGTCTTGCTATTGCAGAGCTTATTTCCGGTATGAAAAAGCCGACTGCATCTTTGGTTTTGGGCGGAGGCCATTCCATAGGAGTTCCATTGGCGGTATCCGCCGACCGTTCTTTTATTGTTCCTACTGCGACTATGACAATTCACCCTGTTAGAATGAACGGCTTGGTTTTGGGAGTGCCGCAAACCCTATCGTATTTTGATAAAATGCAGGAACGCATAGTAAGTTTTGTTTCGCAAAATTCCAATATAAAGCCCGAGCGATTTCGTGAGCTTTTACTCGCGACAGGGGAGCTTGTAATGGATGTTGGAACGGTGCTGGACGGTGAAAATGCCGTTAAAGAAGGTTTAATTGATTGTATAGGCAATTTGAAAGACGCAATGTCTTATTTATATTCAAAAATGGAAGAATAATTTGGAGATGAATTTATGTCAATTATTAAAGCGATTATTTTAGGAATTGTTCAGGGTATTACGGAATTTCTGCCTATTTCAAGCAGTGGGCACCTTTCCCTGTTTCAGCATTTTATGGGTGTGAGCGGCGAAGGCTCCCTGATGTTTTCGGTTTTACTGCATGTCGGCACGCTGATAGCGGTGTTCATAGTTTTTTATAAAACAATTTTTGAGCTTGTGGTGGAATTCTTTTCACTGTTAAATGATATTTTCACGGGAAAGTTCAAATTTAAGGAATTAAAGGGCAAGAAGAAAATGCTTGTAATGTTTGTTTTCTCCTGCATACCGCTTCTCCTTTTATTGATTCCTGTGGGCAACGATATGAAGCTTATGGATTTGCTCGGCGGACTTTCGGAGGACGACAGTATACTGGTTGAAGGCGTGTGCTTTACGCTTACGGGATTTTTACTTCTCTCCTCTACATATGTTGCAAAGAAACGCCCTCTTAACAGAAGCGTAAATACCCTTGATGCTTTTGCAATCGGTATTGCTCAGGTTTTTGCGGCAGGATTCCCCGGAATTTCACGTTCCGGCTCTACTATTTCAACAGGTATGATTTGCGGAGTATCAAAGGAATATATGGTTGAATATTCCTTTATTTTGGGTATCCCTGCAATTATGGTTGCAAGTGTTGTCGAATTCAAAGATGCAATCGAGGCAGGCTCTCCCCTTGAATTACTGCCCACAATAATCGGAATAGTTGTTGCCGCAGTCACAGGCGTTGCATGTATAAAACTGTTACAGTGGATTTTGAAAAAAGATATGTGGAAGTATTTCGGTTTTTATTGCCTTATAATAGGTATTTTCACAATAGGTTGCAGTATTTTCGGATTATAATTTGGAGATGTTTAAATGGCTAAAAAAAGTGTAAAAACTAATCAAAGCAAAAATAAAAGGCCAACTAAAAAGGGTAAAGAAACAACATCAAACCGTCAGTTAACCGCTTTGATAACTTTTTCATGCTCCGTTTTGCTATTTTGCCTTGCAGTTATTCCTGCTGAGGGGCTTTGGGGCGTATTAAGAACCTTTATTTTCGGATTGTTCGGCTTTTGCGCCTTTATTTTTCCTCTTTTACTCTTAATAGTTTCAGTTTTGATTGCTCTTGATAAAAAAGACAAAAAAATTTATGTGAAGCTTATTGAAACAGGGCTTATCATAACTGTAATTTGCAGTATTGTACATATCTTTGCATTTGAGCCTGACAAAACTTTTTTTGCGGCCGTTAAAGATGCCTATGATGTTTACAGAATTGACGGAAGTGTGTTAGGAAGCGGAGTTTGGGGAGCAATATTCGGTGGACTCGTACTTCTTATAACAGGCGGAAGCAAGGTTGCCGCACTCGTAATCGAGTTTATCCTTCTCTTTGTGTTAATAATGGTTGCGACAGGTCTTACTCTTGTTAATCTTTTCAAGGGTATTTCAAAGCCTGTCAAGAAAATAGGAGAAATTACGGGAGAAAAAATCTCGGAATACGGTGAAAAAGGGGAGGATGAAACGCCGAATCCCTTGAAAAAGAAGAAATTCAACCCCGATGTAGATTTAGGTCCCGAACCTGTTAATGAAAATCACGAAGCCGAAGACGCTTCGGATGATTTAATGTCACTTTCTGAAATTAAAGATCAAAAATCGGATGATGAAAGCAGTCATAACGCTGACGACAAAGTAATTAACCTTGACGATATCATTATGCGTAGCACAAAACCAAGTAACAAAGAAGATGTTAAAGCCGAAAAAGAGGCTCCCGCGGATGAGGTAACCGATAGTGAAGAAAACGACGCGGAAGAAAAGCCTTATGTATTACCGCCGCTTGATTGCCTCAATTTGCCTAAAAACAATAATTCCGCCGGATTTGAAAACGAACTCAAACAGAATGCTCAAAAGCTTATTGATACTCTTAACAGCTTCGGAGTTGAAACAAGAATTGTCGATATAGCCCGAGGTCCGTCTGTTACTCGGTACGAAATTCAACCTGCGGCAGGCGTAAAAATCAGTAAAATTACAAATCTTTCCGATGATATTGCACTCAACCTTGCGGCTTCCGGCGTAAGAATTGAAGCGCCCATACCAAACAAAGCCGCGGTAGGTATCGAGGTACCTAACAAGAGCCGTCAATCGGTAACTCTTCGCGAGGTTATAGACCAGCCCCAGTACCGTGATGCAAAATCAAAACTCACCGTTGCATTGGGAAAAGACATTACAGGAGAGTTTGTCTATTCCGACCTTGTTAAAATGCCCCATTTGTTGATAGCAGGTACAACAGGCTCCGGTAAATCCGTTTGCCTTAATTCAATGATTGTAAGCATACTTTATAATGCAAGTCCCGATGAGGTAAAGCTTTTAATGATTGACCCGAAACAGGTTGAGTTTACTGTTTATAACGGTATTCCTCATTTGCTCGTCCCCGTTGTTTCAGACCCGAGAAAGGCGTCAGGTGCTTTGGCATGGGCTGTTACCGAAATGCTAACAAGATATAAAACCTTCTCCGAAAACAGCGTAAGAGATATATCGGGATACAACAGTATTTGTGAAAGCGAAGGCAAAAAGAAGATGCCGCAAATCGTTATTTTCATTGACGAGCTTTCCGATCTTATGATGGCGGCGCCCAACGAGGTTGAAGATTCCATATGCCGTCTTGCACAGATGGCGCGAGCCGCAGGTATGCACCTTGTAATTGCTACCCAAAGACCGTCAGTTGATGTTATTACAGGTATTATCAAGGCAAATATACCCAGCCGAATTGCTCTTTCAGTTTCGTCACAGGTGGATTCAAGAACTATTATTGACTCTGTGGGTGCAGAAAAGCTTTTGGGTAACGGTGATATGCTTTATTACCCCGTAGGAATACCCAAGCCGATCCGTGTTCAGGGTTGCTATCTTTCCGATAAAGAGGTTGAAAATGTTGTAAACTTCATAAAGAAACAGGAACAGTCTGAATATGACGACGAAGTTATGCAGGAGATTGAGCGTCAGGCGGCAAATAACGGTTCAAAGAAAAAGGATACTTCTTCCTCCGGAGATGACGGCGCGGAAGGTCCCGCAGATGAAATGTTGCCGAAAGCGATTGAAGCGGTTATTGAAGCCCAGTCCGCCTCAACAACTCTGCTCCAGCGTAAATTAAAGTTAGGATATGCAAGAGCGGCAAGAATAGTTGACGAGCTTGAAGAAAGAGGAATTATCGGTCCTTATGAGGGTGCAAAGCCCCGTAAAGTTTTAATAACAAAACAACAGTGGTACGAAATGAATGCACTTGCCAAAAGCGGTGCGGACAAGCCCTATGAGGATGAAGATGAACAAAACTGATAATAAGTTTTTACCTATTTCAAAAGAAGATATGATTGCAAGAGGCTGGGATTCAGTTGACTTTATATATGTATCGGGAGATGCGTATGTTGACCATCCCAGTTTCGGTGCGTCTATAATTACCCGTGTCCTTGAAGCCGAAGGCTTTAAAGTAGGCTTTATATCCCAACCCGACTGGAACAGCGATGCAGATTTCACTGTTTTCGGCAAACCTCTGCTGGGATTTTTTGTTTCTTCGGGGAATATAGATTCAATGGTAGCTCATTATACCGTTGCCAAAAAGAAAAGAAATACCGACGCATATTCACCGGGCGGTAAAATGGGATTGCGCCCTGACCGTGCAGTAATAGTATATTGTAATAAAATCCGTGAGATATATGGTGATGTACCCATTATTATCGGAGGTCTTGAAGCCTCACTGCGCCGTTTTGCCCATTACGATTATTGGGATGATAAGATAAGACCGTCTATTTTATTCGATTCAAAAGCTGATTTAATCTCTTTCGGAATGGGGGAAAAACAGACTGCCCAAATTGCTCAAAGACTTAACAGCGGCGAAAGTATAAAGGAAATGCACGATATTAAAGGCACCTGCTATGCTGTGCCTGTTACCGAAACGCCGTATTCGGGTGTAGAGTGTCCCTCTTACGAAAACGTTTTAAATTCAAAGCGAGAGTACGCCATATCCTGCCGAATACAGCAGGACGAGCAGGACCACATAAGAGGAAAGGTTATTAAACAGCGTCACGGGAAAATGATGCTTGTTCAAAATATGCCTATGGAACCTCTTACAACCGAAGAGCTTGACAGGGTTTATTCCCTACCTTATGCACGCACTTATCATCCGTCATATGAAAAGGCAGGCGGAGTACCCGGTATTGCCGAGGTTGAGTTTTCCATTACTCATAACCGTGGCTGTTTCGGCGGCTGTAATTTCTGCTCAATTGCCTTTCATCAGGGCAGATATGTGACTTCACGAAGCAAAGAGTCAATTATAAACGAAGCAAAGCTTCTTACTCAACTTGACAGCTTTAAGGGATATATTCACGATGTTGGAGGACCGACAGCAAATTTCAGGAGACCGTCCTGTAACGGTCAGGAGTCAAAAGGCTTGTGCAGGGGCAAAAAATGCCTTGCTCCCACACCATGTCCCGCACTTGTTTCAAATCATGAGGAATATCTTGATATCCTTCGCGAAATCAGGAACTTGCCGAAAGTTAAAAAGGTTTTTATCCGTTCAGGTATAAGATACGATTATCTTCTCTGTGATAAAAATGATGAGTTTTTCAAGGAGCTTGTAAAATACCATGTGAGCGGTCAATTAAAGGTTGCGCCCGAACATTGTTCTGCCGCCGTGCTTGATAAAATGGGAAAACCTCATATTAAAGCATACAAGGAATTCTCAAAAAAGTATTTTACCTATACCAAATCAATAGGCAAGGAACAGTATCTCGTACCGTATCTCATGTCTTCACACCCCGGTGCAACTTTGCGTGACGCTGTTGAATTGGCTGAATTTATCAAAAGCGAAAAACTTCATCCAGAGCAGGTGCAGGATTTTTATCCCACTCCCGGCACAATTTCAACAGCTATGTACTATACCGAATTGGACCCTTACACCTTAGAGGCTGTATTTGTGGCAAAAACTCCTCATGAAAAGGCTATGCAAAGGGCTCTTATGCAATATTTCAATCCCAAAAACTATGATTTAGTTTATGAAGCCTTAAAAAAAGCGGGTAGGGGGGATTTAATCGGAACATCGCCAAAGTGCCTTATCTCTCCCAAAAACCATGCAAACTCTAAAAGGATGAATGTTAGTGGACAGAAACGAACGAAACCTATACAAAAGCGGAAAAAGTAATCCAAACCGTTATCATAAAAAGATTCGCAACAGAAAAGCATTCTTTGCATTTTGTCTGGCTGTATTTATCTTACTGATTTCATGCGTAATGTTTGTTTTAGATAAAACAAATGTATATTCATGGAGCAAACTTAAAACACAGTTAGGCATAGTTGAGGGTACTAAAAGCGCTGATTCGGATTTTGCCATTTATTATCTTGATGTAGGGCAGAGTGACTGTTCAATCATTGTGTGCGACAATAAGGTTATGATGATTGATACCGGCACGATAAACAGATTAAACGATATTAAAAGCTCATTGATGACTTTGAATATTGATACAATCGATTATATGATAATAACGCACCCTCACGATGACCATATGGGTTGTGCGGCTTCAATAATCAATGATTATAATGTGTTGAATATAATTATGCCGAAACTTAACGAATCGAATATGGTCACCACCGATGCATACGAGGAGTTTTTGAACGCTGTTATCAACAAAAAGGTTAACGCTATTGCCGCTGAACCGGGATATAGTTTTTCTTTGGGCAGTGCCAAGGTTGGATTATTTGCACCTTTAAAGCAGGACGATAATCTCAACAATATGTCGGTAGTCACTAAAATCATTTACGGCGAAACTTCATTTTTATTCCAGGGTGATGCCGAGAAAAAGGTTGAAAATGCTTTAATCAAAAGCGATTACGATTTATCAGCTGATGTAATTAAATTAGGCCATCACGGGAGCAATACTTCTTCAACGGCAAAATATTTGCAGGCGGTTAACCCAAAAGCCGCCGTAATTTCCTGCGGGGCGGATAACAGTTACGGCCACCCTCACGGCGAAGTTCTTAAAAGGCTTGAAAGCGCGAATATTGATACATATATAACTTCTTTATCGGGAAGTATTACAGTAACAAGTGACGGAAGTAAAATAACCGTTAAAAGTGAGCGGGGAGAGGAAAAGGTATATGAATGAAGGATATTATTCCGTAAGCCGAATTGAGGAAGGCATTGCAGTTCTTGAATTTCCTGACGGTGAATTTCGCGAGGTGGAAATTTCTCTTTTACCTGACTGTGTAAAAGAGGGGAATATACTTGTAAAAAATCAAAATAATGAGTTCATATTTGACTTTGAAGAGGAAAAGCGGAGAAAGGACAGACTTTTAGAGCTTCAGAACAAAATTTTCGGATAATTTTGTTAAAAATTACTTGCAATTGATTTTTTATTGTGATATAATTTTTCAGCAATTCGCATGTACGGTGATTTTAACGGAATTGCATTTATCAAATGTCCCGTTAAAAAGCGACCCGTGCAGAGGATAAAATAAGGAGGAAAAAACAATGTCAGTAGTATCTATGAAACAGTTACTCGAGGCAGGTGTTCATTTCGGACACCAGACAAGAAGATGGAACCCCAAAATGGCAGAGTACATCTTCACAGAGAGAAATGGTATTTATATCATTGATCTTCAGAAAACAGTAAAAAAACTTGAAGAGGCTTACAAAATCGTTAGAGAAGTTGCTGAAAACGGCGACGAAATCCTTTTTGTCGGCACAAAGAAGCAGGCTCAGAGCTCTGTTAAAGAAGAAGCAATCCGTTGCGGTATGCCTTATGTAAACGCACGCTGGCTCGGCGGTATGCTTACAAACTTCACAACCATTAAACAAAGAATTAAGAGACTTGCTCAGCTCAAAGCAATGCAGGAGGACGGCACTTTTGAAATGCTTCCCAAAAAAGAAGTTGCAAAGTATGAGCTTGAGATTGAAAAGCTTGAAAAATACATCGGCGGTATCACTGAAATGAAGAGACAGCCTGCCGCAATGTTTGTTGTGGACCCACGCAAGGAGAAGATTGCAGTAGCTGAGGCAAAGAAACTCGGTATTCCCGTAATTGCTATTGTTGACACAAACTGTGACCCCGATGAAGTTGACTATGTAATCCCCGGTAACGATGACGCTATCCGTGCCGTTAAGCTTATTGCGGGCGCTATGGCTGACGCTGTTATTGAAGGAAGACAGGGCGAGCAGACAGTTGCCGCTGAGGCTGACGAAGCTGCTGATGAAGCAGTTGAAGTTGAAGAGGCTGCTGAGTAATTATTGCGTTAAAGCCCGTAGCGATTAAAGTTGCGGGCTTACTTTTTAAATAACAGATATTGGAGGAAAAGAAAATGGCATTTACAGCTAAGGATGTTCAGGCGCTCCGTGAAAAGACCGGCGTTGGTATGATGGACTGCAAGAAGGCTCTTGTTGAGTCTGACGGCGATATGGACAAAGCTATTGATATTTTGAGAGAAAAAGGACTTGCTTCTGCCGCTAAAAAGGCAAGCAGAGTTGCCGCAGAAGGCGTTGTTGCCGCATATAACGACGGCAAAGCAGGCTCTCTTGTTGAGATTAACTGTGAAACAGACTTTGTTGCAAAGGGCGAGCCTTTCGTTAACCTTGCAAACAAAGTTGCAAAAACAGTTGTTGAAGCAAAGCCCGCTGACCTTGAAGCTCTTTTGAGCACAAAAGCGTCGGGCTCTGATAAGACCGTTGACGAAGAGGTTCAGGAGGTGTTCCTTGCCCTCCGTGAAAATATGAAAGTTCGTAGATTTGCCCTTTCAGAAGGTCATGTAGCAACATATATCCATGCAGGCGGAACGGTCGGCGTTATGGTTAGCTTTGATACTGATGACGCTGCTGCCGCAAAGCCTGAGTTTGAGGCTATGGGTAAAAATGTTGCAATGCAGATTGCTGCTATGAACCCTGAATATTTGTCTCAGGATGATATTTCTGCGGATGAGCTCGCTAAGATGAAATCAATCACAATTGACAGCGCATTGAATAAGCCCGATTCACTTCCGGTTCCGATTCTTAACAGCCTTATTGACGAGGCAAAATCAGGTAAATGGAGTGATGAAGACACTGCTATTTATGAGGGTCTCGACCAGAAACAGAGAAAGAATTTTGTAAACTTCATGTCAAAAGAAGCTTATGCTACACTTGCAGAAATTGCAATTTCTCATAAAGCTGAAATTTCTGAAAACAAAATCTTTGTCGGACTTGTTCAGGGTCGTGTTTCTAAACAGATTAAAGAAATTTGCCTTATGGAACAGGCATTCGTTCGTTCAGACCTTTTTGACGGTACTGTTGACGGTTATGTTAAATCAGTTGCAAAAGAATTAGGTGCTGAAATTAAAGTTACAAGCTTTGTCCGTTTCGAAAAGGGCGAAGGCATTGAAAAGAAAGAAGATAACTTTGCTGCTGAAATTGCAAGCATGATCTAATTTTGTCATAAGTCCTATAAAGCGTACAGATTTTTCTGTGCGCTTTATTTTTTTCTTGTAAATTATTTAACTATAATGTAAAATGATATTGTAAAATATTTGCCCATATAATTATTGAGGTGATTTTATGAAAAAATCAATTTCAATATTACTTGCGGCATTTATAATATCTCTTTCAATAGTTGCTTTTCAGCAAATAAAGCTTACCTCTGCGGATAATTACAATGTTGTAAATGTACCTGTAATTATCATAGACGCCGGTCACGGCGGAGAAGATGGAGGAGCAGTGGGTATTGACGGTACTGCGGAAAAAGACTTGAATTTATCAATCTCATTAAAGCTTAACGAAATTTTGTCTGCAATGGGCTATCAAACAAGAATGATACGCACAACCGACACTTCAATTCACAATTCAGACGCAGATACCGTGAGAGAGCGTAAGGTTAGCGATATTCACAACCGTGCCGCAATAATGAATGAATATGAAAACTGTATTTATGTTAGTATTCATCAAAACAAATACAGCGGTGCAAGCATTTGGGGAGCTCAAACCTTTTATTCGCCCAATAATGAAGAAAGCAAAGAACTTGCACAGCTTATTCAGGCATCGATCGCCAATAATATTCAGCCTGATAACAAACGAGTTATAAAACAGTCGGGGACAAATATTTATGTGCTTTATAACGCCACCAAGCCTGCCGTAATGGTAGAGTGCGGCTTTGTTTCAAACGCCAACGAGCTTGAACAGCTTAAAGATGAAGAATATCAAAATAAAATGGCATTTGCCATATCAAACGGAATTATAAATTACTTATTCTCGGAGGGAACCAATGGCGCAGAAGTCTAAATCAGTATATATTTGCAGTGAATGCGGTTACGAGGCACCGAGATGGCTCGGTCAATGCCCGTCCTGCAATGAATGGAACACTCTTAATGAAGAAATCAAAACCGTAATAAAAGAAAGTCCTGCCAAAAAGAGTATTTTGGGCAGTAACCGTGCAAGAGCATTGTCCTTATCCGAAATCAGTTCAGATACAAACCACAGATACAATACAGGACTTTCGGAGCTTAACCGAGTTCTCGGCGGCGGACTTGTAAAGGGCTCGATTGTACTTTTAAGCGGTGACCCGGGCATAGGCAAATCTACAATTCTGCTTCAAATCTGCGAATATCTCGGCAACGGATTGAAAATTCTTTATGTATCGGGCGAGGAATCTGCGCATCAGATTAAAATGCGTGCATCAAGGCTTAATGTATCCACGGACAAGCTTTCTATACTTTGTGAAACAGATGCACAGTACATCAGCGAGTATATTTTTGCCGAAAAGCCCGATATTGTAATCATTGACTCCATTCAAACTATGGAAATAGGGGAGTTAACCTCATCTCCCGGCAGTGTTACACAGGTAAGAGAATGTACAAATCTCTTTACAAGAACAGCCAAAGCCTCTGATATTCCGATTTTCCTTGTAGGGCATGTAAATAAGGACGGTAATATTGCAGGTCCCAAGGTTTTGGAACATATTGTTGACTGCGTTCTCTACTTCGAGGGTGACAGAAACACCTCATACCGTATTTTAAGAGCTGTCAAGAACAGATACGGCTCAACAAATGAAATAGGCGTTTTTGAAATGCTGGATACAGGACTTACACAGGTGGAAAATCCCTCTATGATGCTGATTTCAGGTAAACCGAGAAATGTTTCGGGAACATGTGTAGCATGCCTTATGGAAGGCTCACGCCCCATTTTGGCGGAAATTCAAAGTCTTGTCACTCCCAGCGGCTTCGGTAACCCAAGAAGAATGGCAACGGGAATTGATTATAACCGTATGGCAATGCTTATCGCCGTGCTTGAAAAACGGTGCGGATACTTTTTGGGGAATATGGACTGCTATGCAAATGTAATCGGCGGATTAAGAATTGATGAAACCGCCGCAGATTTATCCATAGCCCTTGCTATTGTGTCAAGTCTTAAAGATGCGGTTGTGCCTGAAAAAACGATTGCATTCGGTGAAATAGGTTTAGCAGGGGAGATACGTTCCGTTACTTGCTGTGAGAAAAGAGTTAGAGAAGCCGCAAAGTTGGGATTTGAGAAATGTATTATTCCATATCATAACTACTCAAAACTCCCCAAAGCGTTACTTAACGAAATTGAGGTTGTACCTGCTAAAAATATCAGAAGTGCATTTGAGGCGATTATGAGTTGAACGGAAGATTTATAGCAGAGCCTAATCTGCCTGAAAGTGATGTTTTAACGGTAATATCCGCAAATTGCGACAAAAGCCTTGAAAAAGCTTTATCCGATTTATCAATAAAAATCATTGCCACTGCTCCAAATCCGTTTTTAGACGATTCTGTGGCGGTTCACGGGGATATTTTGTGTTACCATTTGGGCAACAATAAATTTTTGATAGACCAAAACCAAACCAAAATTATTAATGAATTAACACAGTTTAATTGCACCGTTAAAACCGTAAATGGCATTTCTTCTCCTTATCCGAAAGATTGCTCCCTTAACTGTGCCGATATAGGAGATTTCCTTATTTGCAATGAGAGCATCACAGATAAAACCATTATTGCAAATGCAGTTGAAACGGGAAAAACGGTAATAAATGTTAAGCAGGGTTACGCAAAATGCTCGGTTTGCATTGCAGACAGAAATACAATTATTACCGATGATGCTTCAATATATAAATCGGTTTCTTCATACCCTGAAATCAAAGCTCTTTTCGTTGAAAAGGGGAGTGTAAGGCTTAAAAACTGCAATTACGGATTTATCGGGGGTTGCACAGGTCTTATAGGCAATAAAAAGCTGTTTTTTAACGGCAATTTGTCAACACATTCGGATTATACAAGAATTATATCTTTTTTAGATAAAAACAATATAAAATATTTTGATATAAAGAATAAGCCTTTAACCGATATCGGCAGTATTTTGCCAATAATTGAAAAGGACGGTGTATAAAATGAAAAAAGGATATTTTATAACATACCTCGGCGCCGCATTTACTTTGTTTTTATCAATATTTATCGCGGAAAGAAAAGCAAAAAAATACGGACAGCCGATTAAAGCAAAAAAGAAAATCTCTGTTGAGGCAATTATTCCCACTGCCGAGAAGGCATTTGATTTTATAATGAAAAAGAAGAATGAGCAAAAGGCAGAGGGATAATATGACATATTTTGTTCCAACTGATTTTGTAATAACCAATATAAATCCAATTACCAAAAAACCATATGATGATTCTTGGATTATATGTTGCTTAACTGATTCGGAAAACTATCAAATGATGTGCGGCAGTGAAAACAGTCCTGTTTATGTACTGAAAATAAGCAAGAAATATCCTTATTGGAAATTCTCAATATGTGATTTTGTCAACTTCTATGAATTTCACAATAAAAACATCATTATTTCAATTGATGCAATAGATTGGAAGGATGCACAAAAAGCATATAAAGGTCATTGTTTCAACGATGATTTTTTAAGAAATTATGAGTCAAAAATTCTTGTACACAGTACTACCTTTGATAATTGGATTAAGATCAAAAAATGCGGCTGTCTAAAAAGCTGGAATAAGCTTAAATTCGAGAATACACTTATTGATGATCCTATCGGTCAAAAATTAGGTGACCCCAAAGAATTCAGCGACTATATTATGTTTTCCAACGGCTCCGTTGCAGGAGAAATTGTGGTTTTATCAAAGCAAAATAGTAGCATAATTATGGACGAAAATATGAACTACAATCCCGGAGCAAGGCTTTATTTTGATATGAACAGAATTGCAAAAGACGGATTATTGATTCGCGACGGTGAGCATTTAAAGGTTAAGGATTCTTTGCCTTTAGATCCTTATTTGATTTGGTATGCAACCTATGAAACAATCGGTCTTTCACAAAATATATCGACCCCGAAACAGTTTGCTGTTGAGTGCAATACAGCGTTCAACCGACTTTTTAAATATAACATTCAGCCTGCAATAAACGGTGAATAAAAATGAATTAAAAAATCCTCGAACAAAATAAATCATGCTGGAATGCAATCGCTGATGACTGGTTTGGTTCAACAGCCTTGCCTACATACAGCATTTATCTTCCTACGGAGAGTGACTTACATTTATTAGGTGAGTTAAAAGGAAAGAAAATACTTGATATCGGCTGTGGAAGCGGTCATTCCTTACTGTACTGTGCCAATAACGGAGCCTCGGACTTATGGGGTGTTGATTTATCGTCAACCCAGCTTAAAATTGCTTCAAAATTGTTGCGTGAAAACAGCCTAAATGCTACTCTTATAAATTCGCCTATGGAGCAATCCGACGGAATTCCGACTGACTATTTTGATATTGTTTATTCTATATATGCCATTGGTTGGACTTTGGATTTGCAAAGAACTTTTCAAAATATAAATTCACATCTCAAAAAAGGCGGAAAATTTGTGTTCAGTTGGGACCATCCGTTCATGCATTGTGCTGATATTGAGGGAGATAAACTGATTTTTTCAGGCGATTACAATACGGAAGATTTGTTTTCATTTGAAAAAGGCGGATACCCGGTAACACTCATTAACAGAAAAATGTCAACATATATAAACGCTCTTGCCGATTCTGGCTTTTGCATTGAAAAAGTTATAGAAACCACTGATTACAACACAGTAAAAAAAGACGGAGCTTTTCATTCGGAATACTATTCGCCGATAAAAGCAATTCATTTTCCTCTTTCTTTTATTATCAAGGCAAGAAAACTTTGATAAAGTGATATTTAAGAAGCCGAAAGGAACAACAATAACACCTTATTAAAAACCTGCAAGTTATGAAGCTTGCAGGTTTTTTGCGTATAAAAAGAGGGGGGAGTCGATTAAAAATCAAACAGTATTTTTTCGATTTTTACTGACAGCTCTTTATACGCTTCATACTTGCATGTGCTTTGTATAAATCCAAGATCAGATATGGGTCGGTAGTCTTATGTATTTCAAAACTGTTTTTGTACATAATGACTTGATTTTCATATTCCGCACTTGCAAATAAAATACAACAAATTAAATTGTTTATTTTTTCTTTATCAGTCATTTTTAATCCTCCTTTCTGAAAAATAGGGTAGTGTCGAAAACTCATTATAATTGTTTATACTGTCGAAAACCCTAAACTTAATTATACAAAATAAATAGCGGTTTCTCATTGTTTGTCTATTTATTACACAAAGGAGAATGTATATGCCAAAACCAAATGCACGGACTTTCCGTTATTCTGATGAAGTTAAAAATATTCTTGAAAAGTATAATAA
Source organism: Candidatus Fimenecus sp. (assembly GCA_051881435.1). Taxonomy (GTDB): domain Bacteria; phylum Bacillota; class Clostridia; order Oscillospirales; family Acutalibacteraceae; genus Fimenecus. The sequence goes on from JBJEPW010000032.1 coordinate 103,404, forward strand.
TGACTTTGATTCTCTTGTTGTTGAAGCTTTTCTTCGTTTACCTGAAGCTGAAAAAAAGCGTGATGAAATCAATAATCAATGTCTAGAATTATTATCAAAGCGTGATAGTTTACTTAAAGATATCCGAAATCTTGAAACTATTATTTCATCTCTTAATAATTTAAAACGTAGTATTGATTATTATTCTGACTCAATAAAAAAAATGTAACACATTCAGAGCTTACCCTGCTTCGAGCTGGAATCTTTAAATGTTTTACATATAAGCAAAATAAGTCCCACCGGTTAAGGTGGGATTTTTTTATCCTTATATTTATTCTTCTTTCCATTTTTCTGGATGTTTTATTTTGTGCATTTTTACTATGTATCCTATCATTGCTAAAATTATGTATGTTATTATTATACCTACTGTTATTTTAATTATTGTCCATTTGAATTCTTCAAATCTTATTGTACTTATTATTCCTGCTATTAACATTATTATTGCTGGTATATATTTCATTTTTTCACCTCTCTTTTATACCTAGTATGTAATCTGTTGATACTTTAAAAAATTTTGAGTATTTTACTATTATTTCTGGTGGCAGCATTCTTTGGTTATTTTCGTAGTAAGATATTGCTCTTTGTGTAGTATCAATTATTTTTGCCATTTGTTTTTGAGTTAAATCATGGTCTTCTCTTAATTCTTTTATTCTTTCATTCCAAATCATTTTTTTCACCTTTTTTATTATATATAGAACAAATTAAACTATTGACTTTTAGATTATTTTGTTCTATACTTATTTTTGTTAGAACATTTTGTTCTTATATAACTTTTTTATTTTTATATTTTTTGAGGTGTTTCTATGGATTATATAAATTTATATTGTCTAGTTTACGGTATACTTTTTGGTTTTATTCTTTTTTCTTTTATTGATGTACTTCTTGATAAACTTATTGATAAAATCAAATCTTTAATATCTGATTTGAAGAATAAAAAATCTTAATTTATTTTGTTTTTAATTTTTATACTTTTTAAAAGTTTAAAAATTAAAATATAAAATCATATCCCTAATATCAACACCACCGTTATTAGGGATATGAAAATACTATTAAGGGAGTAATTTTATGCGTGTTTTGTTAATTGGTAATTTTTTAAATCTTCATGAAGGTAAGGACAGTAACGGTAATTATTTTTATTCTGCTAGCGTTCTTTCTGGTGATGAAGTTGTTCGTGTCAGATTTGACGATTTTACAAAGCCTCAATTTGATTCTTTAAAAGTTCTTGACCGTATGGATGAATGTACTATTAACTGCGAAACTAGGCTTTATAAAGGCGTACTTTACTGTAATGCTGTCAACGATTAAGGGGAGTATAACTCCCCTTTGAGGTAATCTTATGCAATCTGTATTTGACTTCTTTTTTAATTCTATTACATATCTTGTAACAGTCGAGCTTATCCGATATGTTGGTGTAGCTTCTTGTCTTTATTGCCTTGTCCTCATTATTATTTATCTTTTAATGGGGAGGAATTGATTTGCGTAATAGATTTAAAAAGTTAGTCAAATTTCTTTTTTGTTTTTCTCTTTGTTTTTCTCTTGTTTTTTTTAATTCTTTTTCTGCTTCGGCTGCTTCTACTACTCTTCGTTTTTACGACACATCATATAAAGCTTATGCTAATGGTTTAAGTGGTTCTAATAAGATCGATATAACTAATAAGGTTACTAAAACTTATTATTCTTCCGGTCAATATACACTTTTTAATTTTCCTAAGTATGATGATGTTGGTGCTACTGGTTTGGCATTAAAACTTGATAGTGGTTTTAATGTTAATTTATATCCCGGTAAAAGCTATTCTTTTAGTTTCAGATATGTTCAAAGATTTAACTCTATGGCTTGGGTAAAACTTTCTGTTTATTATTACACCGGTAATAATCCTTACTCTTCTTCTGATTGGGTTGAAGGTGAAAATCTTTTCATTTATTCTCTTTATGAACTTAATGATTCCGGTTCTTCTTGGCATGATGTTAATGGTACTTTTACTGTACCTACTTTTAATTCAAGTTTTTATTGTGCTTTTGTTTTAGAATATATATCTAATGATGTCGTTGGTTCATCTTCTAATCAGTGGATTGCTCTTGGCGATTTTACTTATTCTCTTTATGACCCTTATTTAAACCCTGGTACTTACGATCCCCCTACTTCTAATTCTTGGGAAGACAGCAAAGACGAATTCAGTTCAGTAGAAGCTGAAATGCCTACCCTTGCCGATGGTGATTTATCTGATGTTGATTTATCAAATTTTAGTAAGGGTTTTGCTTGTATAAATTCTATTTTTGATAAGCTTCTTACTAAAACTAATCTTTCTGTCGTTCTTGTTTTTTCCTTAACTTTTGGTCTTGGTATTTATTTAATTGGTCGTAAGGTAGGTGGTTAGTAATAGAAGATATTATTGAAGCTCTTGAAGATATTATTGATTTCATTGGTGACATTATCGATTTTGCAGTTAATTTAGCAACTGGTATGTTTGATTTGATGAAGCTCGTTCCTCAATCTGTTACAATGTTTATTTCTTGTATTTCTAATCTTCATCCTGTTGTAATTCCTTTTGCTACCGCTTCTATTACTATTGCTGTTATACTTCTTGTTGCAGGAAGGAGTAATAATTCATGAGTGTTATTGATTATATTTTTATGATTATTGAAAATGTTTTTAAATGGCTTTCTACTATTCCTATTCCTGGTTTTCCTGATGTTTCACTTTTAGATTTTCAGCTCGCTTTTTTAATTCTTGGTGTTATTATCACCGGCGTTGTAAATGTTGTTCCTAATTCTATTGGTTATATGGCTGAAGGTGTTGGTGAACGTCGTGCAGCTAATAAAAAAGCTTCTGCCAAAGAACGAGAAGCAGAAGCTAAACGTAGTGAGACCGAGGCTGATATTGACCGTATTATTTCTGAGAAAGGATATAAAGACTAATGTACAATTATTACGAGCTTATTAAAGCAATAGAGAATTTAACTGATGTTGTCACATCTCAGGTTAATCGTTTATATCTACTTTTAGTTTTACTTTTTATTATTTTTACTTTTTCTGTTTTTAGAAGAAAGGAGCATATCTAATGTATCAATTTATTATTGATTTACTTGGAATCACACCGACATCTGATGAGCGTTTTATTATTATTTCAGTATGTTGTATTTGTTTTCTTTTATCTGTTGATGTACTTTTTAGATTATTTTTTGCACCTATTGTTCGTTTGATGGGCGGCAATGGTAGCAGATTATAATATATACTTCCATCGGAAAGGAGTTTATCTATGGAATTTTTTTTAGTTCCCGCCGAAGTAATTGCTAACCTTGACGGCCTTGGTGCTGTCTTCACTCGGATGATGACCTGGGTAGTAGTTCCCGCCGAAGTAATTGCTAACCTTGACGGCCTTGGTGCTGTCTTCACTCAGATGATGACCTGGGTAGGTTCTCTTATTACTACAATTGCAGGTAGTCCCTTGCTTCTTCTTTCAACGGGTATATTTGCTGTTGGTGGCGTTGTCGGTATTTGCAAGCGTCTTATCGGTTAATCTTTCTGTCAGTGCTCCGAGGCTTGCCGGAGCACTGACAAAAATAAAGGTGGTGATATATATGTTTCGTGTTCTTCTTCGATTTCCTAATTCTCTTGAAAATAATTTTGTTGAGCGTTATGTTTTGTATCTTCATGTATTTTCTTGTTGTTTTGATGGTAATCGAATTTTTTTATATTTTTCTTCTAATTCTAATGATTTTATTTTTTATGATAAATCTGAAATTTTGTCTATTCAAATAAAGGAGTTATCTTAATGGTTACTTGTTATTTTGGCGTTCCGGGTGTAGGAAAAACAACTATCGGTACTAAGCTTGCACAGAAAGAGCTTCGTCGTATTCGACATGGTCGCAGTAAGTATAAATATGTACTTACTAATTTTGAGTGTAAAGGCTGTTATAAAGTAGATTTTTCTGATATTGGTATTTATGATATACAACAATGTTTAATTATTCTTGATGAAATTACTTGTGATGCTGATAATAGAGATTTTAAAAATTTCAAAAAGTCATCTGTTGAAGGTTGGATGTATCACCGTCATTATTTTAATGATATTATCTATCTTACTCAAAATTATGAAGCTGTTGATAAAAAAATACGTGATATTACTCAAAGGTTGTATATCATGAGCCGCTCATATATTCTTCCTATTTCAAAGTACCGCCAGGTTTTTCGTGTTTATTCAATTAACGATATGACAAAGGAGCTTGTTTGTGGTTACCGTTTCGCTAATCTTTGGGAGTGCCTTCTCTCATTATTACCCATAACTATGAGCTTCGGCAAGCTTAAAGGTTTTGTATTTAGGCCTTTTTGGTATAAATATTTTGATAGCTACTGTCAACCTTTAAATCTTAAACCTTTTAAATTTGAAAGTTGGGATGAGATTATTAACCCTGATGTTAAGTAATTGTATTTTCTCTTTCTTTCTTTATTCGCTCCGCGCTTGCGCGGATAAATAGCTTAGTCGGATAACGGTAAAACTTTCCGCACTATCCCGGAAAAATTGTCGAGCACAATTTCGTAAACTAAGTATTGTATTTATAACTACACTGTCTATTTTTTACTTATTTTATGCTTTTACTTCGTTGGTGCGACAATTTTATACGGTCTTCAATATCAAAACTTTTTCATGTAACACAATTTTTTTCGCAGTTTCCGGCTCCGGTGCAGTAAAAATGTGTTACAAACCGACTTCGGTCGGTATGGGGGCGCACTACGACACGCCCCCATGTGTTCATTGTTCATTGTTCAAAAAGGAGATTTTTTTATGAGTGAAAAAAATACTTCCGGTAGGGGACGTACTCGTAATTTTGCAACTGTTATTTATTTAGACAGTGCTCCTGAAAATTGGTATGACATTCTTGTTGAGCTTAAAGTTCCTGCTTTTGTTAGTCCATATCATGATAAAGATAAAAACCCGACAGGTGAGGACAAGAAACCACATTTTCATGTTATGCTGATGTTTGAAGGTGTCAAAACAAAAGAACAAGCTGAAGAAATGTTCAATAAAATCGGTGGTGTTGGTTGTGAGATTGTGAATAGTCTTCGTGGATATGCTCGTTATCTTTGTCATTTGGACAACCCCGAAAAGACACAATATAATACAGAAGAGGTGAGGAGCTTATGCGGCGCTGACTATATTTCCTGCATAGGTCTTGCGATTGATAAATATACTGCTATTCGTGAGCTTATGGATTTTGTTGCTAATAATTGTATATATTCTTATGCTGAACTCCTCGAATACTGCGCTACTCATCGTCAAGACTGGTTCAGCTGTTTGTGCGATAATGGTACATATGTGCTTAAGGAGTATATTAAGTCAAGATATTGGAAAGACTCCTGCGACGGTTTAAAGGAAGTTGAATATGACGGATAATGAAAAAATAATTCTTGTACTTCGTTATCTTTATAACTGCGAAACATATCTACATAACGATGTAATTAAATATAGAAATTCTGTTACTCGTAGTGTATCGGCAGACATATACGATTTCTTAAAGCTTTTTAAGGCTCAAATCAGATATGAAGCTTTCCAAGAGTTTTCAAGAAATTTGGAAAAAATTATTCACGGATTTTAATGTAACACAATTTTTCCCGGCGAACCTGGTGCCTGCGCTGTAAAAATGTGTTACAAAAGGGGGTATGTTTAAAACTTATGTTTTTTGTTGACATTGTTCAAAAGTATAATATTTTTGATACAAAATAAATTTCAGTTGGTCAAATTTTACAGTCTATTATACAAAATAAATATTTTGTATCAAAAAGGGGATTAAAAATTATACAAAATACGGGAAATATTGCTTTTTGAGTGTGTTTTTATGGATATACCTGTTTTAAACATCCAAAACGCCTGAAATCGTTTTTGAAAATTAGAATAATGATTATATATTTTTATTCAACTTACAAATTTGTTACTTGAAAATTTTGTATTGGATTTACATTCATTAACTATTTATTTCTTAATTATTTTCTTTTAGTGTTTTTTTAACTTTTTTTGAAAAATTTATAGGATTATTTTTCGACTCAGTTTTTTTCAATGAACATTTCATCGTTTCAAAAATTTCTATTCGATTTTATTTTTTAATAACACGTTTTTTTAGTATCAAAATGTCGTGAAATCGTATAGATGATATTAAGCTGCTCTAATTTTGTATTTTAACGCAAAGTCTTCGCCCTCCTTATTGCCGCCGATTTTATGGTTCAGCAACGCCAAGCCGTACCGGTTATTTTCTATTTGATTTAATTCAATAAATCGTGTATAATATTTATGTAGTTTTTGTGAAACAGTTTCACGGAGGAAGCATATGAAAAAAATTGATTATACGGGTTTGCCGTCAATAATTAAAGATTTTCTTGTTTATATGGATGTAATTAAAAACAAATCCGTCCTTACAATAGAAGAATACTCATCTGATTTAAGACTTTTTTTTAAGTTTTTAAAGCTTTATCGCGGTCTCGTCCCCTCTTCTACTGAGTTTGACGAAATCGACATATCCGATATTGATGAAGATTTTGTTAAAAGTGTTACTTTGAATGACGCTTATGCCTTTTTATCATATTGTAAAAATGAGCGCGATAACCATGAGGCCACGAGAGCACGAAAGGTATCAAGTATCAGGGCTTATTTCAAGTATTTATCCCTGCAAAAGCAAATTCTTGAAGAAAACCCAATGCAGGTGCTTGATTCACCGAAACTAAAAAAATCTCTCCCCAAGTATCTTACACTTGAAGAGAGCATTAAGCTTTTAAATTCGGTTGAAGGAAAATATAAAGAACGGGACTACTGTATTCTCGTATTCTTTCTCAATTGTGGTTTGCGCCTATCAGAGCTTGTCAGCCTGAACTATAATGATATCAGAGATGACCATACACTGCGTGTTACGGGAAAAGGCAACAAAGAACGGACAATTTATCTTAACGACGCCTGTATGGAGGCTTTTGCGCAGTATATGGCGGTACGGCCTGTTGACGGAGTTACCGGAACAGACAGAAATGCGCTTTTTTTAAGCAGCAGAAATAAAAGAATCAGCCCTAAAACAGTACAGCACATCGTGTATTCCTGCCTTGAAAAATGCGGCTTGGAGGGATACTCCGTCCATAAGCTTCGCCACACTGCGGCAACGCTTATGTATCAGCACGGGAATGTTGATGTGCTTGTATTAAAGGATATTTTAGGCCATGAAAATCTTGGCACAACCGAAATATATACGCACATTGTTGACGAACAGCTCCGTGAAGCTTCCGAAGCCAATCCGTTGTCAAAAATTAAACCGCAAGGCTCTAAATGAGATTTATTCGCGGTGCAATAAAAACTATCAATCCTGAATTGACAACGGCGCATACGGTATTTATGACAAACAAAATCAAATATCTTAACAAATACAGCCTGACACTTATATCATCGGCTGAATTTTTATTTGTAATAAGACAGTAAATATATTTGCTCATATATACCGTTTCATTTGAAGCAAATATCAGTGAAGATGTTGTTACAACAAGATACGGATAAATTAAAATTAAGCAAAACAGCACGCCTTTTAATTCATATTCATTATATATTAACCCACTCATATAACCGATTAGAATGCATTTTAACATCGGTGCAATTCCGAATAAAGACGCACTCAAAAAGCTTGTGCCGAGAAAAAAACTGAGTGCCAAAAACATAAAATCAATTTTAATCAAAAACATCATTATAGAAAGGAATCCGCCGTTTTGAATAAAAACGATTTTTTCGCGAATTAAGGCGCTGATTTCTTCATTAGGCATATAGTGGTACATCAAGCTGCCGCAAAGCAACGCGGCAACAGAAATAATTAAAAGGATAATCTTATACCACTCATATTTAATTTTCAAAAGAAAATCCGATTTCTCCCGTTTTACGGGTGCAGATTTAACTTTTTTGTGTGTAGTTCTTTTTCTGTGCAGTCTTATGACCTTTGTCATAAACAATCATCCTTTTCACATTATTTCCTTCTTTTCATATTTGCACCGCAAATACCGCCGATTACACATAAAATTACTATTGCGGCGGCTAAAAATGCTGTTTGCGGGCTTAATTGTCCGTGAGAAAAAATAAGCATTAAGGCAAAAATAAAAAGGCAGAAAAACAGTGAAGACAGCGCACCTGCAACAATACCTTTCAGTCTGCTTTTTCTCGAAGAAATCAGTCCGCAAATAAATCCGCCCAATAAAACAGAAATTATAAAATATATTCCTAAATTATCGGATAATGTCGGAGATTTTGACAAGATAACAGAAAAAATCAATGTAAGTAAGACGCTGATAACAGTTCCGACAGCGCCTGATACGGCAGTAATAATGATTTTTTGTATCGGCATCATACTTTCACTTTTGCTCTTGCTTTTATTCCTTTTGTGCATAAAAAATCCCCTCACATTCAATAAAGAATATGAGGGGAAAAATCATATTATGATTTAATTATTCAGAATCCTTGCTGTCGCTGTCCTTATCTTCTTTCTTGGACTTCTTACCTTTTTTCTCCTGGACAGCGGCTCTTGCGGCTTCACGCTCAGCCTGAATTTTTTCGTTTGCAGTATGATTTGTTGCAATCGCATATTTTTGGAACTTAATCTTCGTTCTGTCAGAGCCTGTCTCGATTACAACAGTATCGTCCTTAACAGCTACGACTCTTCCGCAAATACCGCCGATTGTAGTGATTTCATCGCCGACCTGCGTGCTTTCACGAATTTCCTGTTCTTTTTTTTGCTGTTTTTTCTGCGGTCTGATTGTGAAGAAATACATTGCCGCAAAAAGCAAAACCATCATTATAATCATAGGAACAGGGCTGGTGTTTGTGTTGCCTGAATTAGACATCATAGCAAATGTAAGAAAATCTGTCATTAAAATATCCTCCAAGTTAATTTTTATTCAACAACTCTAATATTATACATAACGCTTTGACAATTTGCAATAGTTTTTGAAAAAATTAAATTCTTGTGTCGAGCCTGTCAACATATTTATTATAAAAATCATCAAATGTGTCATTATCAATTGAATCTCTGATGCGTTGCAATAAATTATTGTAAAAATACAAATTGTGCATAACGCACAGGCGCATTGCCAGCATTTCCTGCGCTTTAAACAGATGGCGGATATATGCCCTTGAATGTTTTTGGCAGGTCGGACAATTACAATTAGAATCTATCGGAGATAAATCCTTTTCATATTTTTTATTGTTGATGTTTATTATACCGTCATCGGTGAAAAGATGCCCGTGGCGCGCATTACGGCTGGGCATAACACAATCGAATAAATCCACTCCCCTCTTAACGGCTTCAAGGATGTTTCCGGGGGTGCCCACTCCCATTAAATAACGAGGCTTATCGGCAGGCATATACGGCTCAATGGCAGAAATAATCCTGTACATATCCTCTTTTGGTTCTCCGACAGCAAGACCGCCGATGGCGTATCCGTCAAGATTGAGTGCGGCAATATCCTGCATATGTTTAATTCTTAAATCGTCAAAAGTACAGCCCTGGTTAATTCCGAACAAAAGCTGATTTTTATTTATGGTATCGTGTATGGCATTAAGCCTTTCAATTTCACTTTTGCATCTGTAAAGCCAGCGTGTTGTTCTTTCGCAGGACGCCTTAGAATACTCGTATTTTGCGGGATTTTCTACGCATTCGTCAAATGCCATTGCGATTGTTGAGCCTAAATTTGACTGAATTTGCATACTTTCTTCAGGACCCATAAATATCTTTCGTCCATCAATATGGGATGAAAAATATACGCCTTCTTCTTTTATTTTACGCAATGACGCAAGGGAAAACACCTGAAATCCGCCGCTGTCTGTAAGAATCGGTCCATCCCAACCGGTAAACCGGTGCAGTCCGCCTAATTCTTTAATCAATGTGTCCGTGGGGCGTAAATGGAGATGATAAGTATTGCAAAGCTGAACCTGACAGTTAATATCCTTTAAATCATAAGCGGAAACGCCGCCTTTAATTGCCCCCTGTGTTGCAACATTCATAAAAGCGGGTGTTTGCACCGTGCCGTGCACGGTTGTAAACGCGCCTCGGCGGGCATTTCCCGATTTTTTTATAAGCTTATACATATTTTACTCCGTTCTGTTTTAACTGTAATGCAAACGCCACTGCCTGCTCTACAAATTTTTCACGTGTTTCTTTAAAGTTTATATTTCCCCAATTCCATTTGAGAGTATTCTCCCGCATTGGATGCTTGTCTGAGCAAAGCAAAACCGCAACAGCAGGCATATGATAATATCTCGCAATTGCCAATAATGCAGAGGCTTCCATATCAACGCCAACACAACCATTTTCACGCCAATAACTTTCTTTGGCAAAGGTCTGTCGATATACAGCATCACTTGTCACAGTGCCATCAATTAATGTTGTAAATTTATCTGCAAAGAATAACTTGGCTTCATTTAAAAGTTCAAAATTCGGCTCGGCAAATTCAATATCTTTGAAATAGTGGCGTGATGTACCTTCTTCTGAAAGTACTTTACTCGGAACGACTACATCACCAACATTTATGTTTTCGGAAAATCCGCCGCACATACCTACAACAATTATACGCTTGACGCCCATGGATTTAACCGTTTCCAAAGTATCAACAGCAGCAGGTGACCCATAGCCGCCACGGGTGAAGCAAATATCGGGATATTCTTTAATTGCTATACACTTGGGATTATCCAAAAAGCACGGCAGGCGTTCGGAAAGCGTTACGGTTTCATAATGAGTTTCGATATACTTTAAAGCCATTCCAATTTGAAATATAACGCAGGTTGACGGCAATAATTCACTTTTGCCGCTTCCGTGAGAACTTTTAATATGTTCTTCGGCTGTTATAATCGGTCTTGTTGTATCATCAGGTATAAGCCAATTCATTTTAAATCCTCCAAATTATTTTATCAATAGATAAAAATACAATCAACGATGTTTACGGGATATAAGATTGGTCACAAAACATTACCGGTTGGTAATGTTTTGCTTGCCAGCAGCACCGTACTCCCGCTTCATTGCTTCCGATGAAACCACCCATTGCTTACCGAATTTACATACATCAATTCCGTTGACAAGTTTACCGTAAGCAACCGCTTTGCGGAGCGTACTTTCGTTCAGTCCCCAAAGCTCGGTAGCATCGCTGAATGCTATAAGCCCGTCAAATGGAGTATCTACCTGAATACCATTTTCCCAAAGTTCATCACAGGAAAGGTCCAAATCATCATTCCAAATGATACCGTAACCGCCCACATCAACAGTTACGCCGAAAAATTCTTCTTCACTTTTCAAAGCGATGAAAATAGGTAACTGTTCAAATAATGGCTTCACATCATAAATTTTTGTAACACCCTCGCAAAATTGAACACTCAATCGATAATCCGGAATAGCTGCAACATTTTTGATTTTGTGAAACATAGATAAATACCTCCTTATTCAAGCGGTGAAATGCTCTTGAAATTCTGCGTTTCCCAAATCTCTTTCAATTCGTCTTGATGCAATCCAATCCATTCCTGCACCATTGCAAGCGCCTTGGGAGGTAAATAGCCTTCTAGCACTTTCCCAGACATAAAATCGATTGCCGCTACATCATCGTTATATATTGCGTGAATATGCGGCGGATTATGTTCTTTCTGTAAAAAGTACATACGAATGATTATTCCGTAAAATCTTGATAAAACAGGCATATCAGCACCTCCGATTTTTTCTCTATCATATTATATCACGATATCGTGATATTGTCAATAAAATTTTCAATTTATTATTCGCAAAAAGTGTAAATTTTTTAGGCTTAACTGCCACTAAAATTAAATTACCAACCGGCAAAATTACTTTACCAATCGATAATCATCCACATATAATGTTTGATTTTATCTGCTATCTTTGTGCATTTTATACAATTAACATGGCGTCGCCGAAGCTGAAAAATCTGTATTTTTCATCAACAGCCGTTTTATAAGCCTTTAAAACCTCATCACGGTCATAAAATGCAGATACAAGCATAATCAATGTGCTTTCGGGCAAATGGAAATTTGTGAGTAATGCGTCAATACACTTAAATTGGTAACCGGGATAAATAAAAATACTTGTCCAATCGTCAAATTCTTTCATTTCGCCCTGACTTGTCATAACACTTTCCAATGTTCTGCAACAGGTTGTACCCACAGCAATAACCCGCTTACCGTTCTTTTTCGTTTCGTTTATCATATCCGCAGTTTCTTTCGGTATATGATAATGCTCCGAGTGCATTTTGTGGTCTTCAATATTTTCTGCTTTAACAGGTCTGAAAGTACCTATTCCAACATGGAGGGTAACATATCCTATTTTTACGCCTTTTTCTTTGATTTTACAAAGAATTTCGTCAGTAAAGTGAAGACCCGCCGTAGGTGCCGCCGCAGAGCCTAACTCCTTGGAATATACGGTTTGGTAGCGTTCTTTATCCTTTAATTCCTCCGTAATATAATGCGGCAGAGGCATTTCCCCGATTTTATCGAGGACTTCATATATATTCGACGCTTCGTACGAGAATTTTGCAATTCTGTTGCCGTTTTCAAGAACCTGCTCTATCTTACAGCTCATAATTCCGTTTCCGAAAGTAAATTCCGTATCAAGTTTTGCTCTTTTTCCCGGACCTGTTATGGTTTCCCATCTGTCATTTCCAAGATTATTGAGAAGCAAAAACTCCACAACGGCGCCCGTATCTTTTTTTACACCGTATATTCTTGCAGGAAGCACTCTTGTATTATTAAGTACCAAACAATCTCCCGGTTCAAGAAAATCTATAAAATCATAAAAATGCTTGTGCTCAATTGACTTATTTTTTCGTGACAAAACCATCATTTTTGAATGGTCACGGGGCTCAATAGGTGTTTGAGCAATCAATTCTTTTGGTAAATCGTAATAAAAATCTGATTTTTTCATATCAAAACTCCGCTAAGTTGATAAAATTTTCAAAAATGTTTGACACAACGGCGCTATAATGGTATTATAATAGAGCGATTGAGGCGCAGTAAATATCAGTATCATTTTTTAGGCTCACGGTCAGCCGATGATAAAATGTGAAAGGCTTTACTGCCGAAGAAAACGGTTGTCCGTGCGGTCGGTTTCTGGGTGCATTATTAACAGTAATGCAACTGTCATCATTTTGATGGAGTGCTTTCGTATTCTGACACTGTCATAATACCCCGCTTTTATTCAGTAATGATGGCTTTAATCATTACTGATTTTTTATAACATATGATAGAATATCATTTTTTGGAGGTAATTTCAAGTGAAAAAGTATAATGTTGGCGTAATCGGCGCAACGGGTATGGTAGGTCAGCGTTTTATGACGCTTCTTGACAACCACCCTTGGTTTGATGTTAAGGTTCTGGCAGCAAGCCCCCGTTCGGCAGGAAAGAAATATTCCGACGCCGTTGGTGCAAAATGGTGCATGGATGTTGCCATTCCCGAAAAGATGAAAGATATAGTTGTTATGGACGCAACTGCCGATATCGAGAAAATTGCTTCACAGGTTGACTTTGTTTTCTGTGCGGTTGATATGAAAAAGGACGAAATCAAAGCTTTGGAAGAGGCATATGCAAAGGCTGAATGTCCCGTTATTTCCAACAACAGCGCTAACAGACACACTCCCGATGTTCCCATGATTGTGCCCGAATTGAATGCAGGACACGCAAAGATTATTCCTGCGCAGAGAAAAAGACTGGGTACAAAAAGAGGCTTTATTGCCGTTAAATCAAACTGCTCGCTTCAAAGTTATGTGCCTGCACTTTTCCCCCTTTCAAAGTTTGGAATTAAAGATGTTCTTGTGTGCACCTATCAGGCAATTTCAGGCGCAGGAAAGACTTTTGATACATGGCCTGAAATGCTTGACAATGTAATCCCCTATATCGGCGGCGAAGAGGAAAAGAGTGAAAAAGAACCGCTTAAAATTTGGGGTAAAATTGAGGGCGACGAAATTGTCCCCGCAAATTCTCCCAACTTTACTGCGCAATGCCTTCGTGTTCCCGTTTCCAACGGTCATATGGGCGCTGTATTTGTAAGATTTGAGAATAAACCTTCAAAGGAAGAAATATTAAATATATGGAAAGAATTTTCCGGCAGAGCACAAGAGCTTAACCTTCCCCACGCTCCCAAGCAGTTCCTTAACTATTTTGAAGAGGACAATATGCCACAAACGAAACTCCAAAGAGACCTTGAGGGCGGAATGGCAATCTCTATCGGCAGACTCCGTGAGGACACACAGTATGACTACAAGTTTGTATGTCTTTCTCACAATACTCTTCGCGGTGCGGCAGGCGGCGGAGTTTTGCTTGCTGAATTGCTTTGCGCAGAAGGCTATATGGACTAATCGTTACTATTAAGGAGAGATTTTATGAGTAATCCTATTTTCACCGGTGCAGGTGTTGCGATTGTAACACCTTTTCATGAGGACGGAAGCGTAAATTATCCGGCACTTGAAAAATTATTGGAATTTCACATTGAAAACGGTACCGATTCAATAGTAATCTGCGGTACTACGGGCGAAAGCGCAACGCTTACTCCCAAGGAACATTCAGAAGTTATAAAATTCACCGTTGATGCTGTAAATCACAGAATTCCCGTTATTGCAGGAACAGGCAGTAACGAAACTGCATATGCCGTTGAGCTATCAAACGATGCAGAAAAAGCAGGTGCTGACGCACTTTTGATTGTTACTCCTTATTACAATAAGACTTCACAGCGAGGATTGATTCAGCATTACAATTTCATTGCTGACAGAGTTTCCTCCCCTATTGTAATCTATAATGTTCCAAGCAGAACGGGAGTAAATGTACTCCCCGAAACATATGCGGCTCTTTGCGAACATAAGAACATTGTTGCGGCAAAGGAAGCCAGCGGAAATATTTCCCAGATTGCACAGACAATTGCACTTTGCGGCGACAAGCTTGATATTTATTCAGGTAACGACGATCAGATTGTGCCGATTATGTCTTTGGGCGGTAAAGGCGTTATTTCCGTACTTTCAAATATCTGCCCGAAAGTTGCACACGATATTTCCGCGCTTTATCTTGAAGGAAAATACGAAGAAAGTGCAAAGCTTCAGCTTGAATATCTTGAACTTTGCAACGCAATGTTTATGGATGTAAACCCAATTCCCGTTAAGGTTGCAATGAGAATGATGGGCTTTGATGTTGGTCCTCTGCGTATGCCCCTTTGCGATATGGACGACGCTCACACCGCAAAGCTTGAAGCAATACTTAAAAAGTATAATCTTATATAATGAAACATACAGGATGTGAAAAAATGACAAGGATAATATTAAGCGGCTGTTTCGGCAAAATGGGCCGTGTTATTGAAAATATTGTATCATCAAGTAACGACTGTGAAATTTCGGCAGGCGTTGATATTTCTGATTCCTCAGCAGAATACCCTGTTTATAAATCCTTTTGTGATTTACCGCAGGACGCAGGTGATGTTATAATTGATTTTTCTCATCCGTCTGTTTTGGCTGATTTGTTATCGTATGCAACAGAAAACACGGTTCCCTGCGTTATTTGCACAACAGGCCTTAACGATTCGCAAAAAGCGGACATACAGGAAGCCTCAAAATCGGTTCCCATGTTCTTTTCCGCCAATATGTCAATCGGTGTAAATCTTATCTCAGAACTTGCAAAAAAAGCGGCAAAGGTACTTCAAGGTGATTTTGATATTGAGATTGTTGAAATGCATCATAACCAAAAAATCGATGCTCCCAGCGGAACTGCTTTAATGCTTGCCGACTCAATTTCGGAAGTACTCAATGATGAACCTGTTTATGAATTTGACCGTCACTCAAAGCGTATGAAGCGGACAAAAAATGAAATCGGAATTCATGCAGTACGGGGCGGAACAATCGTTGGTGAACATGAAATTATATTTGCAGGCAATGATGAGGTAATTACAATATCTCATTCAGCCCGTTCAAAACAGCTTTTTGCAACAGGCTCCGTTAACGCCGCAAAATATATTAAAAACAAAGCACCGGGCATGTACTCAATGACAGATATGATTAACGAAAAGTGAGGACAAAAATATGAATGCTGTTGAAAAAATATCCGTTACAGAAAATGTTACTTTAATTTCTTTAAGCGACTCCCCCGCCGATTTCAAGATTGTAGCGCAAATTTTTGATATGCTCTCAAAAGCGGGAATTGATGTTGATATGATTTCACAAAACCCGCCGCAGGGCAAAACACAAAACCTTTCTTTCACGGTTAAGGACGAGGACTTGGTTAAGGTTTTTGAAACGGCTTCAAAGCTTCGTGAGTTTCATCCTGAATTAAAGCTTGCCATAAGCAGCGGCAATACAAAAATTTCTGTTCTTGATGAAGAAATGAGAAACTGCCCCGGAGTTGCCGCAAAGGTATTTACCGCAATAGCGGAAACCGACGCTGAAATAAGAATGATTACCACCTCCGAGGTTGATATATCCGTTCTTGTTTACAGTCATGACGGGGACGCAGTTTATTCGGCACTCGAAGCAGAGTTTTAATTAAATATCACTAAAAAACAAGGAGCTGTAAAAAAAACAGCCCGAATAAAAAACGACTGCAAGTAATCCGAA